>NZ_JBALPP010000034.1:41580-45817 GCF_036965425.1 Neobacillus drentensis
TACACTTGTACCCATACTAATGGTCAACATACTTGTAAAGAATTGGTTTACCTTTGTCTGATCATCCTTAATCCGGCTCATCTCTCTCAGGCCATACTGATAAACACCAAACACCGCAAAAATGAAAAAGTAATTAAAGATCGTTTCAGAACGCTGTACCATCCCGATAGAATTTGGCCCAAGAGTACGATATACATAGGGTCCTACTAAGATAGGGATGATGATATTAAACAGATTCAGTAATATTTTGTAAATTACATTTTTAATGATTGACGATTTTTGCATAAAACACCCGCGTAGCCTTTCTTATATTAAAAGTGCGAATGACAAAAACTTGATTAGTCATTTATTGATGTGAGATCTGACATATGGCTTTGCCGTTTGCTTTCCTCTGGCATCTCCATATAATCTTCCCCGTATAAGGCTGTTAAGTAATGATTAGGGTGCTGAGGCACGTTAAACCACTCGTTTTCAAAAATACCTTCTTTCAACGGGAAGATATCATGAATATTATAATAGGTATGGCCAAAATAAGGTGTTTCAATCCCATAAGTAACATAGTCAGACTTTGAGTTAATATAAGAATAAGCTTCATGTAATTGCAGTTTATTAATTACTCTTCGCAGTTTATTTTTTATATTATTTGCTTCTGAAGGATATTTAATGCTGGCAACTCGATGGACTATTTTCTCCGTGGCCGACATTTTATTCGGATGGGACACGAAATCATATGGAAAGATATCAATGGAAATCCCCCGTCTTTTAATCCCATGCCAATCAACCCAATCAAAATCTTCAAGAAAAAGAATTTTTAACCAATTGTGCTTACCGTGTGTGTGGACATTTTCTGATTCCACTTTGAATTTAGGGGGCAGCATCGTTTCGACGACTCGTTTAAATCTTGAATAATCTTTTCTTAACATACCGATATCGGCATCATCATCCCAAGGAATAAATCCTTTGTGCCTTTCCGATCCAAGTAAGGTACCATCTGTTATCCAGTATGGGATATTTTCTGTTTTACAAATATGATCAACGGCTAACAACATCTCTAGCATCGTATGCTGAGCACGCCTTAACGGACTATTCTGTTCCAATTCTACTGCCAATTTCATTTACCTCCTACTAAAACCAATCATATGAATAAATTTACTCCTAACTTTTGATTCTACACAAATAAAGCTTGCAATTCAATCATGAACCTACCTTCTCATCCATTCCAATCCTGTCATAAGGGAGTGGTAATTTTAATGAAAAGAGCATGAGTAAAGAGTTGCAATTTGTAATAAAATACAAATGGACCTTTTTTATTAGATTTCTGCTCTATAGCTTGGTATACTAATAAAATGTAAAAAGCACTTAATTATTTAAAAATAAAAACTAAGAGGTAAAGTATATGTCAGGTTTCACAATTCAGAGGCTATATCTGCTTTTAACAGCAATCGTTTTAGTTGCTGTTGGTCTATTTATTCATCAACCTATTATTGGATTTGGAATATCGTTGTTATTGGCATTATTTGTTTTTTATGATGAAAAAATAGGCATATTATTCATGATTATCTTTGTTCCAATTCGTCCGTTTTTAACCGTCTATAATACAGGGTTTAAGCTGATTGGAGATATGATTCTTCTACTGCTTTTGGTGAAAACCTTCTATCATAATCGGAAGAATCTTCGCGAACTCTTTCGCTTTCATCCATTTGAATATGCTTTCTTCGCGTTTTTAATTCTCGGAGCAATATCTGCCTTAATTACAGGCGTTTCACTTAAAGCAATCATTATTCAGCTGCGTGCTTTTGGTCTTTTTTATTTGTTATTTTATATCATAAAACGGATGAAGGTTTCGCCTCAGGATATAAAGGATTTTTCCTTCACGACCCTCATTTTTGGGGTAGTGCTTTCCGTGCAGGGGTTAGTAGAAAAAATTTCCGTTAGAACCTTATTTCTTCCTGAGGTTTGGCAAAGGATGGAACTATCCTATACCAATAAACAACGTATTTATGGTTTAATGGGAGGACCAAATGAAACCGGGATGTTCCTGCTCATCTCCTTTTTAATTGGATTTTATTTGTTATCCATTCGGAAGGATAAAGGAAAGGGCAAGTCATTAATTATTGCCAGTCTTATTCTAATTGCAACGGCTTTTCTTCTTACCTATTCCCGTGGAGCTTTGTTAACGGTCATCGCCTTTTTACCTGTCTACCTTGTCATTACTAGAAGAGTAAAATTTTTGGTGCCTTTAGCTATCATCGGTATTACGGCAGGAATATTATTTTTCTCAGTTGAAAAAGTTACCCATGTTGTTGAAAAATATCAAATTCAACACGCTAAGGAAATTAACGGAGACCAATCCGTAGATGAAACGGATAACTATGATGAAAAAGAAGTTAATCGATTCTCTGATGCTTTTTCCGCGGAAAATAGGGCATTAAGTAATGCGGATGGCCGCGCGTATTATTTTAAAAAATCGCTCGAAGTGTTAAAAACTAGCCCTATCATCGGATATGGGTTTGGAACGTTCGGAGGCTCCGCGACCCTTATTTACTCATCACCAATATATAAACACTTTGGGATTAATGGAAACTTTTATTCGGACAACCAATATACCCAAATTATTGCTGAAACAGGGGTAATAGGGATTATCCTTCTTGCAGCATTTGTTATTTTCCTCATGAAAATAACTTGGGACCTCAGAAAGAAACAAGATCTATCACCACTTTTGATTTATTTCATTGTAGCTGCCGTCGTGAGTGGTGCGGTCTATAATATTCTCGAAATGGATGCTTTCACGATGTATTATTTCATCATTCTGGGTTATGCGATACGTTTTATAAAAAATAGAGAAACTGTATGTATAAAAAAGAGGGGGGACCATTTCCATTAATTATGGGGGGGGACCCCTTTGTTTTTGGCGATTCTTGTCAAAAATTAGGGGTTGTGAAATAATAAAGTTAATTTGTAGAGTTTTACTTCCTTTATAAGGTTTTATTAATGTAAAAGGAGAATCATTTATGAAACGAGTTAGAAAAGCCATTATTCCTGCTGCAGGTTTAGGGACACGGTTTTTACCAGCAACGAAGGCAATGCCAAAAGAAATGCTTCCAATTGTAGATAAGCCTACTATTCAATATATCGTGGAAGAAGCGATTGAATCAGGCATTGAAGATATAATTATTGTAACAGGTAAAGGCAAACGGGCGATTGAAGATCATTTTGACCATGCATTTGAATTGGAACAAACCTTATTTGAAAAAGAAAAGTTTGAACTGCTAGAGAAAGTTCAAGCATCCTCTAACCTTGTAGATATTCATTATATTCGCCAAAAAGAGCCCCGGGGGTTAGGGCATGCCGTTTGGTGTGCAAGGAATTTCATTGGAAACGAACCTTTTGCCGTCCTCTTAGGGGATGATATTGTTCAGGCAGAAACGCCTTGCTTACGTCAGCTTATAAATGAATATGAAAAAACACTTTCCTCTGTGATTGGTGTTATGAAAGTGGCTGAAACAGAAACACACCGCTACGGGGTAATTGATCCATTAGCTCAGAATGACAGGAGATACCAAGTTCGTCAATTTGTTGAAAAACCTAAACCTGGCACTGCACCGTCTAATCTTGCCATTATTGGAAGGTACATTTTAAACCCTGAGATTTTCATGTTTTTAGATAGACAGGAAATTGGAGCAGGTGGAGAAATCCAGTTAACAGATGCGATTCAAAAGCTAAATGAAATCCAACGAGTTTTTGCCTATGAATTTGAAGGGAAACGATATGACGTTGGTGAAAAATTAGGCTTTATCGAAACAACCATTGAGTTTGCACTTCAGAATGAGGAAATCAAGGATGGTTTGATTCAATATATGGAAGAGAAGTTAAAGGAACTCCGTTTATAAATTGGATTGATCTCCTGATTAAAAGTAAAGAGGTAAAAGAATGAAAAAAATAAAAGTTCTCCATGTTTGCGATACACTAGATAAAGGTGGTTTAGAGGAAGTAATCTATAATCTCGTAAAAAATACGAGTGACCAGGAATTTGAGACAGGTGTTGCCTACTTTAGAGGAGGGACGGTGGCAAACCGGCTTAAAGAGAAGGGATTCTCCTGCAAGGAAATTAACGAATCAAGTAAAATTTCCCGAATAAATAAGCTTTCTAAATATATAAAAGAAGGAAAGTTTGATATCGTACAAGCCCACTTTTGTTTTCATGGCATCTTGGCTGCCAAACTTGCAGGTGTTAAAG
>NZ_JBALPP010000034.1:45874-106641 GCF_036965425.1 Neobacillus drentensis
TGTTAAAGTAATCGAGACCACACATAATACATATCACTTTTTCGAAAATCCATGGGGAAGGACAAAATATAGCTTTTATCTTAACCTTGTGGACTCTGTCGTTTCAGTTTCAAAGGCAGTCGAAAAGTTTAATTTGGCAAACTTTAAAGTTATGAATAATCGGAAATATACAGTTATAAGAAATTCCATTGATTCAGAAAGAATTATCCCTACTGAACGGACAAAAGCAGAATTGAAAAAGGAATTCGGATTGCCTGAAGACTCGTTTGTGGTCAGTACTCTTTCAAGACTAGATGTTCAAAAGGGGTTAGAATATTTTATTGAAGCAGCCAAGACTTTAAATCAAAAATATAAGCATCTCGTCTTTTTAATTCCAGGAGAAGGCGGCGAACAGTATAGCCAGTCCTTAAGAGAAAAAGCTGAAGGTGTCAGCAATATAAAATTTATCGGTCATGTTTCCAAAGTGAATGAATTGTTTAAGGTAATGGACGTTTTTGCGATGACGTCATTATGGGAAGGCGCCCCACTTACGTTATTAGAAGCGATGGCGTATGGAAAAGCTGTGGTTGTTACAAACGTTGGAAATACGGCTGAAGTGATTCAGGACAATGTGAATGGCTTTATTGTCGAAAAAAAGGATGTTTCCGCATTTGTTGAGCGGCTTAGCAGATTTATTGAAAATCCTGATAAACGATCCGAACTGGAACAACAAGCCAAAAAGGACTTTACAGAAAAATTTAGTAATCAAATTATGATCAGTCATTATAAACAGTTATACAAATCATTACTTTAAAATAATAAGGAAGAGTGGCTTACAAAAACCACTCTTCCTTTATTTGTCTGCAAGCAGGTTTAAAATTTCCTTGAAACGCTCGTCCCATGTGGTTTTTGCCAAAAAGTCATCCAACTCTTCATATGGCAGCTTGGAATGAATCAATTGTTCATAATCTTGTAAGATGGCTGATTTTACTGCCGCTTCACCTTCACAATGGGTAACGAGCGGATATTTTCCGATATGAGGAATACCGGTGGATATCGTTGGCAGCCCAAAATATAAGTATTCATAAATTTTTATTGGGTCAACCGCATCGGAGAGTTTACTCGATTTAAACGGAATGATGCCAATATGCCATTTCTCAACAAATTGCTGCAGCTGACTCGGATGTACTTTTCCATAAAATTTACAGTTGGGGGATGCTTCAATTTTAGCTAAAATATCATCAGGGGCGCCATGACCGATAAAATGGAAAAAAAAGTTCTCATTTTTGGCTAAGGAAAAAATAAGATCCCAATCAAACCATGAAGGTGTCAAATGGCCAAAATAACCGATATGAATTTTTTGATCAGGTGATTCTTTTCTAAGAGATACATTTCTTTTCCCGGATAAGGCGGCGTTATATCCATTTCCAATCACATAAATATCATTTCTAATGGAGGCAAATTTGTCTTTTAATGGCTGGGAAACAACTGAAACCAAATTAGAATCCTTCACAAATGCTTCCTCAATGCTCCGGTTATACCAAGGTGCATCCCCTGTCTTATAGAATTCTTCCCACTCATCCATGATGTCATAAACAATTTGATAATTAGATTGATTTAATTGATTTACACATCCGTAGAAAAGCTTTGCTGGGAATGTTGTTATATAGGTTTTATTTGCTATTTCATCTAGCATTTTTAATTTCTCGATCCCATAGATGAAATCGTAAACAGGAACTTCGAAGATATTCTTATAAACCATCTGATAGCTCTTTTCAAGCTTTTCCTGATCATCCCATTGCCATGCGACAAATAGTACAGCAAATCCCTGGTCAGATAAATACTTGGCAAGATTAATCGTTCTTTGATTATACAATTCTTCAAATTCACGCCCGGAGGTTAGAATGGCAAAGCCTTTGATTTCTTTACTTCTATTCAATTCCGCAATTTTAAGATAAACATCATGAAGCTGGAGATTATTACGATTGAAAATTTTGTTAACTCCTATTTTCGTAAACAATCTTCTTTGCACTTTTTGGAAAGTAGGCTGCAATCCATTTTGCTGAATGGATTTTAAACTCTTCCGGATTACATGTTTAACTGACATTTTTATGCCCCTTTATATAATAATGGTATCATTATACCTTAATTCGAAGGGGATATAAAATTCTGTCGAATTATCCTATGTTTTGTCCATGCTGATTAAAGTGCTCTAATTTGCCGAAAACAAAGGTATTAGTGGTTGTCATAGTCCCATTATCTCTGAGAAAGTACCATTGTTCGTTTTCGTAGTACCAGCCTGTCCGCATACTGCCAATTGCATTGAAATTGTACCACTTGCCGCTTAATTTTTGCCAGCCGGTTTGCATTTCGCCTTTATCATTAAAGTAATACCATTCATAGTCTATTTGTACCCAGCCGGTTTCCATCTTCCCAGTTGATTTATCAAGATAATACCAGTGTCCCTTCGAATGAAACCAACCCTTTTTTAGATTCCCTTTTGAATCATTATAGTACCAATCACCTTGATAGTTGACCCATTCGGTTTGAGTGGACTTGGATTTCCCTAGTGGAATGGTAACCGTCTTAATCCAAGTACCATTACTAAATTCTCTTGCTTTCAATTCTACTTTATCATCATATACATTAACGACATATCCTTGGGATTGAGTATAGTTTTCTTTTCCTTTAGGTGTATAGGTGTAGGCAACGGAGCTGGTGTTAACCATGGTAATGCCATCAGTTACAATACTTTTCGGATTATTAATAGGGTAATGAGAATGCCCTGTAAAAAGAATAACCTGAGGATACTTTTTTAACAGTGCAAGAATCTTTTGATCTTCTAGACCAGCACCCCATTCGCTGCCGTAAACAGTATTGGTAATGGGCTGGTGAAAGAAAACAAAGATTGGTTTATTGCTATCGGCATTAATAGACAAAGTATTCTCAAGCCATTGAAATTGTACGTCAGAAATATACGCTGAATCCCTTTCTTTCGATCCATATTGAGCGAGCATCGTTTTCTCTGATTTTTCTCCGCCAATTGTAATAAAATGATACCCCTTTATCCATTTATCATAATAAAGATTTGAAACGTTCATGTTACTTAGAAATCGATTTTTTAACTCCTCATCTGTGACGGAGGCATCTCCTTGCGAGTCAAGCCATTCATGATTTCCGATCGCCATAAATTCCTCAGCCCTGCTATTTTTCTTAGTCTTGAAAACCGAGTTAAACAAATCATACTCTTTTGTTCTTCCATAATTGGTCATATCACCATTAACGGCAATAGCATCATAACTTGGGGCGATGGTATTTAAGTCATCCATTGCCTTTTCAAATTTCTTTGTCAGTTTGGGGATATTTGGATCAATATGAGTATCACTTATAACGGCAACTTGTAAATTTGGATTAGTGCTGGCTTGTACCGTTTGAAATGCGGGTCCAATGATTCCTGAGACCATCAAACCAATCGATAAAATGGTTTTTAACATACCTCTACCTCACAACAATTGAATTTGTAATTGTTTATGATTATAGATTTTGTAGCTTAATTAATTCTTAAGTGAAAGAAGTGGGTGAAATATTATCATTTCCTAACTGAGTTTTTATATTAAAGTACTTTTGACCTAATTTCAGCCTAAGCCCTGACCAAATGCTCCTCTTTTGCATAAATAAAAGTAAAGGAGAGGATAAGCCATGAATATTATTCAACGACTAATTCCTGTTTCTCATACTGAAACCCGACCGGGTATTAAAATGGTTCCAAAATACATTACTATACACGAAACAGATAATACAGCGAGAGGTGCAGACGCAGTGGCGCACGCAAGTTTACAGGAACGGGGGAATAGCCGGACAGCCTCGTGGCATTTACAGGTAGATGAACACGAAATCATTCAGTCCATTCCCTTTGATGAAGTAGCATGGGCCGCTGGAGACGGACGAAATGGTCCGGGGAACAGGACATCCATTCATATTGAAATGTGTGTTAATGTTGACGGAAATTATAAACAAACTGTAACGAATACAGTTGAACTCGTCCAATATTTGATGAGCAGATTCAATATATCGATTGATCATGTAGTTCCTCATAAACATTGGACGGGTAAGAACTGCCCTAGAAATTTATTGCCACAGTGGGAGAGTTTTATTAAACGTCTCCAAGGTACAAATGATGGTTGGGTTAAAAAGGGCACCCAATGGTTCTTTTATAAAGATGGTATAAAACAAACTGGCTGGCTAAATCAAAATGGAAAATGGTATTTTCTTGATGCAACCGGACTGATGAATACCGGATGGACTAGAGTCAAGGGGTTGTGGTATTTCCTAAATACCGATGGAGTTATGCAAACGGGCTGGGTGAAAGTACAAGACAAATGGTACTTTCTTAATGCTAATGGAGTCATGCAGACAGGCTGGGTGAAAGTTAAAGACAAATGGTATTACCTTAGCGATAATGGAGTTATGCAAAAGGGCTGGCTAGAAATTAATAATAAAAAATATTATTTAATGAGTGACGGTTCGATGAGAACAGGCTGGCTTAAATTGGACTCGAAATGGTATTTCTTTAACACTAATGGAGAAATGGCCGTTGGCTGGGTTCAAGATAACGGGAAGACTTACTATCTTAATGCCGATGGTGTGATGGTTACAGGAAAACAAACCATTGATGGGGTAGAATATACGTTTGGTGATGATGGAGTTTTAATAGAAGCGCAAGCCACATCTCCAGCTAATGATACAAGCGCGGGTGGAGCTATAATTGCTCAAGATACTTCCATGACCGTTGCACCAGAAGGCAACAAATCCGAAGCAGTAACTACTCGGTCTGTAAGCGCTAATCCTAACGGAGCAGTTGGAAACCCTGCAGGCGGTAATCCAGAAGGAACAGCAGGAGAGCCTGTTACAGAAACCCCTGAAGGAGTACAAGAAGTTCCAATCAATGAAACTGAAGTTCAAGCAAATGATGAGCAAACACCTTAATGAAGGTAAAGGGCATGATTCTTTTATAAAGAATCATGCCCTTCTTATTTTCATTGCAGTCGAAAACACTAGTTATCTAAGACATACTGCTCTTTTATGGAGCTAACTTTTTGTAGTTGTTTAACGTTAAAATTGGTTATTTGCTTTTCGAAATTTTGAAGCTTTACAGCGTATTCTTTTTCCGATTGAACCGGTTTATTTTTTGCAAAATAATCGATAATCCAATTATTGATAAAGTTGTAGTAATGGGTTTGGTCGCCCTGGTAATTTCCAATATTAAATGTAATATTCCTCATATCCTGAAAATCATAAAGCTCTACATTGGGATATTTTTGGGCAAGCTTATAAACTTCATTTTTAAACCTTATTCTTTCAGTTAAATATTTCGGATTTTTTTTATAAAAGGTAACGTGATTATAGATTGGGTATGGCGCATAGAACAAGGTGAATTTCGTATTCGGATGTGCTTTTACAAGAGAAATCACATTTTCCTTAAAGGATTCGATTTGGATCGATGACTTTTCATAGCTCGGTAACTGTTCCAAAGGCTCTACATTCTTAAGCGTAGTTTTAATATGGTCGATTGATTCGATCGGGGCAACCTGACCAAATTTGTAAAGTGATTCAATATCCCTTCGGCGCTCGTCCCCTGCTTTGTTCGCCATTAGATTATTATAAAGGACCTCAATCGAATAAGAACTAAACAAATATCGAATATCATTGAATCTCCATTTATCGTACATATAGGTAGGGAAATCGCTTGGAGGTCCCGTTACCCAGTCAGGGTCACCTGCAAAGGAAAAATAATTGAGCTCCCAGATGACACGTTTTAAATGGGGCTTGTCTCGAAACGCGGCTTCCGCAACCATCGATTGTTCCTTGGCAGTCGATGCTGGTAAAGAGGCGTTAAAAGATTTAACGCCAAGCCTTTCATTTACGTAGCTTTCGCGGAAATTACGCCCCATTGAGGTAG
This sequence comes from Neobacillus drentensis, assembly GCF_036965425.1. Classification (GTDB taxonomy): domain Bacteria; phylum Bacillota; class Bacilli; order Bacillales; family Cytobacillaceae; genus Neobacillus; species Neobacillus drentensis_F. The sequence continues at coordinate 51,813 of NZ_JBALPP010000034.1, forward strand.
CAGTAAAAACGGTATCGTAATCTTGATTTTTCAAAAATCCTGGCATTTGATAACGTTCTGTCGCAATATATTGCGGTCTGTACAGATCAGGTTTTCTAAAATAAAATAACGGGTCAAGTTTATACATTACGACCGAAACTAAAAAAATGAAAAAGGATGCCATAATGGCAGAAATGGCAAGGAATTTTTTATATGACATGATGGTAAACCCCTTAAAATTTAAAATATAAAAATTCGCTGACTCTGCTCAAATATAGCAAAGAAATCACTGCAATAAGACTAATGAATGCTGCAGTCCGATAATTAGGTTTAAAGGTATTCAAGCGTTCGATTGAGTTCTTGGCAAATACAACAATACCAAGAATAAAAGCAAAGAGAAGGATTAGTTTTAAATCAAAATAATACGTCGCCGCTATAAAATGAGTTCCAAGTGTTTCATTAAAGAACGCTGTCAGACGGTCTGGGAAATGAAACCCTTGAAGACTGAACATTTTTGTCAGCATTAATTTAACAGTCGTTAGATCAGGCGAACGGAAAAATACCCAGGCAATATGAACAAATAAAAAAGTGATAAACCAAGCGACAAGCTTTGGCAGCCTGATATTTAATGTGGACCAAAATCTGTAAATGACGCTTGCAACCCCATGCAAGATTCCCCAAATGACAAACGTCCATCCGGCTCCGTGCCAAATACCGCTGACAAAAAAGATGATAAATAAGTTAATATAAGTGCGGACATTGCCTTTTCTGCTTCCACCTAGCGGAATATAAAGATAGTGGGTGAAGAAGCGGCCTAAAGTCATATGCCATCTGCGCCAGAAATCTTGAATATCAAGTGATTTATAAGGTGAGTTAAAGTTAACCGGCAGCTTGATATTAAAAAATAAACCTAATCCAATTGCCATGTCACAATACCCGCTAAAATCAAAATATAATTGGAACGTATAAGCTAAGGTAGTAACCCAGCTATCAAACAATGTTAATGTTGCAATATTGGTGTACCCTGTATTGGCCCATCCAGCCAGTGTATCTGCAATGATAACCTTTTTAAAAAGTCCAATTGAAAAAATATACAGCCCTGAAGCGATATTATTCAATTTAATCTTATAATTTGTTCCGTCTCTTAGTTGGTCGATAATTTCCCGATGATGGACAATCGGTCCAGCAATCAAGTGAGGGAAGAAGGTAACAAAGAATGCATAATCAAGCAAGGAATATTCCTTCGTTCCTTCACGGAAGGTGTCAACTAAGTAAGCAATTTGCTGAAAGGTGAAGAAGCTAATGGCTAACGGCAGAGCCAGATGTAACAGCGAAAGGTCCGTCTTGAAAACAGCATTAACGTTGGTCATAAAGAAATCGTAATACTTGTAGTAACCAAGTAAGCCAATATTAAACAGAATGCCAATTGTTAAGACGGTTCTTTTTATAACCAGCTTTTGAATTTTGTTAAGTATGGTTGCCAAGGTGAAATTTATTGCAATCGATGAAAGAATAATCGGTAAATACTTAATATTCCAATAACTGTAAAAATAAAGGTTGGCAATAACGAAAAAGATCTTCGCGATACTTTTGTTTTTTAAGTTCAAAAGCAAATAGTAAGCTACGAATACTATTGGAAAGAACACGAAGATGAATATGTAGGAATTAAATAACAAATTGCGTACCTCCTTAAGATAATAAACAATGATGATATTATAACATATAGTAGAAAATCCACACATATTGTTGAAAAATGTCAAATGATAAGAAATTGAAACGAATATGTAACTTTTAGTTTGTGTAATTCGTCAAAATTCATGGTATATTAATAAGAACTATGTATGTCCAACAGGAGATTTCATGAAAAATAAAGTAACCGTCATTTCAAACATGTATCCGACGAGCGAGCATAAGAGCTTTGGAATCTTTGTGAAAAATCAAGTAGAAGCACTGCGCAGCAAGGGTTTGGATGTGGATGTCCTTGCGATTGACAATCCGAACAAAGGTAAGCTGAATTTGCTGAAGAAATATGGGAAATGGATGCTCAAGTTTGGAGTTCATCTGCTTTTTAAAGGGAGCAAAACATCCGTTGTTCATGCCCATTATGTGTTCCCAAGTGGCTGGCTTGCGAAGTGGTACAAAAAGCTTTTCGGAGCCCGTTTTATCGTCACTGCACATGGCGGTGATATTGATAAAATGGTGAAGAAAAGCGGACGCATTCAAACTATGACAAGAAACATTTTAGCAGATGCCGACCACGTCATTGCGGTTGGCCAAGAATTATTTGCCACCCTTGAAAAAGACTTTGGGGTGCCGAGGCCAAAACTTTCTCTCATTAATATGGGTGTAAACCTGAATGTTTTTAAGCAGGTTGATAAAGTGCAGGCTCGGAAGCAATGCGGAATTCCAGAGGGGAAGACTCCATTATTGTTTGTGGGAAATATCATTGAACAAAAAGGTGTTAATGAATTGATTGAGGCTTACAGCCTTCTCAAAAATGATTATCCAGATTATGAACTGTACATACTTGGTTCAAATAAGGATCAAGGCTATTTTCAAAAAATCAAGACGATGATAGCAAAAGAAGGGCTTACAGAAAGTATTCATTTTCTTGGTACTAAAAACCAAGCAGAGGTTGCTTTATGGATGGCCGCTGCAGAAGTGTTTATTCTGCCCTCACATATTGAAGGGTTCGGGCTTGTGGCCCTCGAGGCGATGGCTTGTGGAACGCCAGTGGTTGGAACTAATGTGGGCGGGCTTAAGTATCTTCTCGATGAAGGCAACGGAATTTTGGTAGAAGTAAATAACACCGATTCTCTAAAAAAAGGAATTATAACGGTCCTTGAATCGACAGAAGTGAAACAGGAGCTTATTCGAAACGGTTTAGAAATGGCGAAGGAAAACGATCAAGACATTATGACAGACCGCGTCATTCAGCTGTACCAAGTGGAAGATGTAAGGGGCCTAAGCTAATGCCCTTTTTATTGAATTTCATCTATTAATATAGTAACTATGAAGTTTATGGAAAATATGAAATAATTAGTCATTTGCTTGAAAAGGAAAATCTATTTAAAATAAATTTTAGCTGTGTTATAATCCACATGGTACATTCGTTAAGTTGTTATGTAATTGATTGTTAAATAGATAACTAACTTTCTAGTAACCTAGATGGTTACGGCCAACTATATGAGGAGGATCATGATGATCTACATCACCCTGATATTATGTTTTTTTAGTTCTATTCTTCTTACGCCTTTAGTAAAAAAACTTGCCTTCAAAATTGGGGCTACTGATAAACCAAATCAACGAAAAGTGCATCAAAAAATCATGCCGCGTCTTGGTGGATTAGCCATATACCTAAGCTTTATCGTCGGATTGTTAGTAATGCGTCCTGGAGGGCCCTATGCGCTGCCGATTATCATAGGTAGTATTATCATTGTCATTACCGGAATTCTTGATGACATGTTAGAGCTTTCGGCGAAAATTAAATTTGTTGCTCAGATTGCTGCAGCAGCCATTGTGGTTATCTGGGGCGGCGTTCATGTTCAATTTATCAACCTGCCATTTGGAGGCCAAATTGAATTCGGTTATTTAAGTATCCCGCTGACAATTATCTGGATCGTCGGGATAACCAATGCTATCAATCTAATTGACGGTTTAGACGGACTAGCTGCCGGTGTTTCTTCCATTGCCTTGATTACTATTTCTGGAATGGCGATTATCATGGGTGATGGCTATGTAACAGCTGTTGCTTCTATCGTTCTAGCAAGTACGCTTGGATTTTTGCTTTACAATTTCCACCCAGCCAAAATCTTTATGGGTGATACAGGTGCCTTATTTTTGGGCTATATGATTTCCGTTTTATCTTTGTTAGGTTTTAAAAACGTAACACTGATTTCCTTTATCGTTCCTGTTATTATTCTCGGCGTACCGATCTCCGATACTTTCTTTGCGATTATTCGCCGAATTGTGAATAAGAAGCCATTATCTGCACCAGATAAGTCGCATTTACACCACTGTCTGCTCCGTACTGGCTTTACCCATCGTCAAACAGTGTTAATCATTTATGCAATGGCAGCTTTCTTCGGTCTTGCGGCGATTATCTTTTCACAGGCAAAGCTAATGGGAGGATTCTTCCTCATTCTCGTTTTATTGATTCTAATAGAATTGATTGCGGAAACCGTTGGGCTTGTCGGCAAGAACTACCGTCCATTAATTAAAATGATGCGCGTTTTACTAGTTACCACAGTACGAAATAGATAAGATGTAATGCCTGACCAAAGCGGTCAGGCTTTTTCTTCGTTATAAAAAAATGTATAATGTTCCTAAAAAATGGTGGAATTATCAATATGACGAAGTTTTTAAAGTTTGGTGCTGTTGGTATCTTCAATACTCTCATTACGATAGGGAGTTTTACTCTGTTCGTTTATCTAGGAATAAATTATTTAATAGCGAACGTCATTGCCTATGGCTTGGGAACCGTTAACAGTTTTTTTTGGAATAAAAACTGGGTGTTTCAAGAAAAATCAGGCACGCTGATACTATTTCTAAAATTTGTTGTCGTTAATCTTATTACGCTTGGATTTAACACTTTATCTCTATTCCTATTGGTGGATCAATTAAATATCCATTCTGCAGGAGCTCAAGTTATTTCGACTTTCCTAGGCATGTTCGTAAATTTTTTCTTAAATCAAAAATGGACATTCAATAAAAAAAAGCCGCATCACGAATTATGATACGGCTTTTTTTGCTAATTGTTATTTTCGCTTGAGTTTGTATCAGTAGAATTTGAATCAGAATCACTGCTACCATTTGTGCTGTCTGTTGTGCTGGCGTCATCAGCAGTTGAATCGGCAGCTAAATGGGCTTTTAAGATAGATTTCGTCTCTTCGAGCGATGCTTCATCAAGCTTGTAGTAGTAAACCCGGTTAATATAATCGTCCGCACCCTTTAAGTTCAAGGTGTCGATTTTTAAGCCGCTGCCTGCAAGGCCATAATCCATCAACGACTTCATATCATTAAAGGACATATTCGTCTGCATATTGTCGCCAACTGCTTCAATCATGTTAGCATGCTTGGTAATGGAACCAAGAGATAGTGCTTTTTTGAAAATCGCTTTAATAATTTCCTGCTGTCTCATCCCGCGCATTACATCGGTATCCTTATGACGCGTTCTTGCAAGGGCCAGCGCCTGCTCGCCATTCAGCGTTTGGAAGCCAGGTTTTAAGTTGATAGCATTGTGATGGTCTTCTGAGTCCTTTTCTGAAATAGCATATGGGACATCGACATCAATTCCATCTAAAGCATTAACCACATCAATAAAGGCATAAAAGTTTACCTTAACATAATAGTCAATAGGAATATCTAGCAGGTTTTGTACCGTATCGATTGTATACTTCGGACCGCCGTATGCATGAGCATGGGTGATTTTATCATATTTATCTTTGTCGGGAATATACACATACGAATCACGCGGTATACTCAACAGCTTGACGGACTTTTCTTTTTTGTTTAAGGTTGCCACCAAAAGGGCATCAGATCGGACCGCATCGCCATATTGCTTCTTCCGGCTCTTACTTTCATCTACCCCAATCAAGAGGATTGAGATATTATCCATATCGGGATTAGCCTTGACCGTTCTTTTTGATACGGTCTGTACGGGTTTATATGATTTATTGACGACTGATTCCGCTTTTTTAAGCAAAAATGTTGCATATGCGGCACTACATAGGGCAACAATTAAAAACGGAACGAAAATCCACATAAAAACCCGCTTTTTCCGGATCTTTTTCTTCTTCTGCGCTTTACGCTGTGAGCGTTGAATTTCGGACATATATTTTCTCCTTTATATCAATATCATCATGATTCATTTTTTAAAAGTATAAAAGACCAATTTACATTTTACCCTTTTTTTACAGCTACGTAAACTGTAGTTTAGTGTCGAAATTTGAAAAATATAATTCTTCCATTTTTCCACCTTTCCTGCAGAAAACTTTCCCAAAATAGACGTTTGTCAGATTGGAAATGTTACATATAATTTTAAAATAATAAGCCACTTGAACCCTTGAAAATTCTAAATATTCACGCTAAAAATAATTTACGAACATTCAACAAAATACCAACAATTATTTTACAAAAAAGACTATGAATCTATTTGAAAAATTAGTAGAATAGTCTTGCAATACAAATATTTTTTGTCGAAGGGCGGAAAAAGTGTGAAGAGAAAGATAAAGAGAAGCATGAAGAGACGCATGCTTAATAGTTCTCTAGCTGTTGCGTTAGCGCTTACAACAGTTCCTATGAATATTTTCCCACATACTGCGAAAGCTGCAGTAACAGGAAACACAGCTAAACTACGTATCTTAGAAACAACTGACTTGCATGATGCAGTCATGGCGTACGACTATTACCAAGATACAGATAAGGGTATAAACTACGGTTTGGCGAAAACTGCCAGCTTAATTCAACAAGCAAGATCAGAGGTAGACCCAAGCAACTCGATGTTATTTGATGCCGGTGATTTACTACAAGGAAATCCAATGGCAGACTATGTAGCAAAAGTAAAGCCTTTAACTGCTGATGAAACACATCCAATGTTTAAAGCTATGAAGCTATTAAAATATGATGGCGGTATCGTAGGAAACCATGAGTTCAACTATGGCCTAGACTTCCTAAACACTGCGATGAAAAATGCACCGTATCCAATTGTAAACGCTAACATTTACAAGGATGATCATGATAGTGATCCAACAAATGATCAAAATTATTTTACTCCATATCAAATTATCCCTAAAACGATTAAGGATGCTAATGGTGTTGAACATACAATAAACGTTGGTGTTGTTGGTTTTGCACCGCCACAAATCCTACAGTGGGATAAAGATAACCTTCAAGGTAAAGTAATCGTAAAAGATATTGTTAAAACAGCAGAAAAATATGTAGCAGAAATGAAGTCTAAGGGTGCAGACGTTATTGTTGCGATTGCCCACTCCGGCTGTGACGTTACAAATGATGGTCAGCAAGATGCTGAAAACGCTGTTTTCTCATTAAGTAAAGTTACTGGCATAGATGCCCTTCTATTTGGACATGCTCACTATGCTTTCCCTGCTGGTAAAGAGTTCCACTCAGGAAGCAATTTAGCGAACCCAGATTTACCAGGACTTGACACAAAGCAGGGTACAATCAACGGAACACCTGCAGTAGAAGCAGGCTTCTGGGGCAATAACCTTGGAGTACTAGACTTAGCGTTAGTACAAGATGAAAATGGAAAGTGGACAGCAGATAAAACTGCCTCAAAATCTGTCGACATGCCTGTTACGGCTGCAACTGCAGTTGATCAAACAATTGTTGATGCCGTAAAACCGGAACATGATGCAACACTTGCCTACGTACGCGGAAAAATTGGTGAAACCACTTCACAAATGCACAGCTATTTTTCACGTGTAATGGATGATCCAACAATCCAAATCGTAAACAATGCACAAACCGATTATGTTAAAAAGTGGATTGCAACGAATAAACCGGAATTAAAGGATATTCCAGTCATTTCTGCTGGTGCTCCATTCAAAGCTGGCCGTCAAGGTGCAACTGATTATACGAATATCGTAAAAGGCGATCTTTCTATTAAGAGTGCAAATGACCTTTATTTGTATAACAACACTTTAAAAGCTGTTGAGTTAACAGGTGCAGAAGTTAAAGAATGGTTAGAAATGTCTGCATCTCAATTTAATCAAATTGACCCTAACAATGCGAATGCACAGGAATTAATCAATTATGGCTTCCAACCATATAACTTTGATGTGATCGATGGTGTTAAATACCAAGTCGATATTACGAAGCCAGCTCGTTACAATTTCACTACTGGTGATGTGGTCAATGCTGATTCCCACCGTATCATCAACTTTACAGATATGAATGGAAATCCAATTGATCCAAATCAAAAATTCATTGTGGCGACTAATAACTATCGTGCAAGCGGCGGCGGTAACTTCCCTGGAACAAAGGGCGGCAATGCCAAAGTTGTGGTTGATTCACCATATGAAAACCGTCAGATTTTAATGGATTATATTAAAGAGCAAGGTGTTGTCAATCCTGCAGCAGACAACAACTGGAAAATCGCTCCTGTTGGCGGCGTAGCGAAAACTTTAACATTTAAATCTTCTCCAGCTGCGAAAGATGTTTTAGCATCTGCACCAAATGTGAAAGATGCTGCGCCATTAGCAGATGGATTTGAGCAATACACTTTAGATCAAAACGTACACATTCAATTATTAGGCATCAACGATTTCCATGGTCAGCTTGACACTTGGAGATCCATTAAAGATTCTTCTGGTAAAGTAGTTGATTACTCAGGCGGTATCGAATGGCTTGCTGCTTACTTAAAAGACAGAGAAGCAACAAACCCTGCGAATACCTTAATGCTTCAAGCCGGTGACCTTGTTGGAGCAAGTCCCCCAGTTTCTGCATTAATGCAGGACGAGCCAACTATCCGCATGATGAATGAAATCGGGATGGACGTTGGTACAATCGGTAACCATGAATTTGACGAAGGCGTTGCCGAAATGAAGCGTTTAATCCATGGCGGCAGCAATCCGAAAACAGAAAAATACGAAGCGAAATACGGTAAATTCACAGGCTCAACTATGGATTACGTAGTAGCAAACGTTGTCGATGAAAAGACTAATGAAAATATTTTACCTCCATACGTGGTAAAAGAAGTTGATGGCGTGAAAATCGGCTTTATCGGTGTTGTAACAACTGAAACTCCATTAATCGTTACTCCAAGCGGTGTTGCAGGCGTCAAATTCACAGATGAAGTAACTGCTATTAATAAATACGCAAAAGAATTAACTGATAAAGGTGTAAAAACAATTGTCGTTCTTGCACACGATCCAGGAACTTCAAAAACAGACGGTACAGCAGCAACTGGAAAAGTTGTTGACATGGCTAAAGCAATTGATCCTTCAGTTGACGTTATTTACGGTGCGCATGACCATAAATATCTAAATACAACTGTTGACAGCAAGACTTTAGTACAATCATGGTCATATGGTACAGCATTCTCAGATATTGACTTAACTATTGATGCCGTTACTGGTGATATTATTGACCGCAAAGCAGAAGTGGTAGATACACTTCACAGCAAAATTACTGCTGATGCAAAAATCAAAGCGGAACTTGACGGCTACCAAGAAGACATCAAACCGATTGTCAGCCAAGTAGTTGGTTCTACTTCAGCTCCAATCACAAACGTAGCAAATGCTTCTGGTGAATCCGCACTTGGTAATTTAATTGCTGATGGTATGCGTAAAGTTACTGGAACTGAATTAGGATTTATGAATTCAGGCGGTATCCGTAACCCACTTCCAGGCGGAACCATCACTTGGGGCGATTTATTCAAGGTTCAACCATTTGGTAATGACCTAGTAACAATGACTGTTACTGGTGACCAAATCAGAACTTTATTAAATCAACAATTCCAAGCACCGCCAAGCTATAACAAAATCATGGCAGTCTCTGGTCTTCGTTATACTTGGACCGATTCACAGCCTTATGGCAGCAAAGTTCTTGATATTTATCTTGAAGATGGTTCATTAATCGATCCAGAAGCTGAATACACAATAACTGTAAACAACTTCATGGCAGATGGCGGAGATGGTTTCTCAGTCCTTAAGTCTGGTAAAAATCGTGTAACAAACGTGGTGGATTTAGACGGATTCATTCAGTACTTCAAATCTTTACCGCAGCCGGTAAGTGCACAAATTGAAGGCCGTATCTTAATCGATAACTTTGTTGAAGAGCCTCAAGTTTCAGTAACAAACTATGACGATACAGTTTATGGTACAACTGAGCCAGGTGCAAAAGTTGTAGCAAAAGTTGACGGAAAAGTTTTAGGTACTGCAACTGCTGATGACCAAGGTTACTTTGAAATTCCAATGGGACAAACATTTGCAAAAGGTACAGTGATTCGTTTAGACATTACTGACAGAACAGGAAATCTTGCTCCATTTGATATCACAGTTGAAGCACAAACAGGCTGGATCTATTCCCAGGATGAAGATGGAAACGACGTATGGTCTTATGTTGATCCTGAAACGGAAGAGCTTTACACTAATAAGTGGCTTCACGATGAAGATGGTATATGGTATCACTTCAACAAAGAAGGCATCATGGAAACTGGCTGGGTGAAAGTAAATGGCAAGTGGTACTTCTTTAGCGAAGATGAAGACACTGCCGGTGCTATGCAAACTGGCTGGATTAAAGAAGGTAACAAAAAGTACTATTTAGATGCAGTTAACGGCGATATGAAAGTTAACTGGGCACAAATAAATGGCAAGTGGTACTTCTTTGACATTCACGGTGTTATGAAAACCGGTTGGGTACTTGTGAACAAGAAGTGGTACTTCCTTGATACTACTACTGGTGTTATGAAAACGGGCTGGCTGCTATCTGGGAAGAACTGGTATTACCTAGCAAACAGCGGTGCTATGTTAACAGGCTGGGTACAGGTTAGCAATAAGTGGTACTATTTATATAATGATGGTAAAATGGCTGCTAATACTACTATTGGCAAATACAAAGTAGGTAAAGATGGAGCTTGGATTAAGTAATCTGTCTTGATTAAGAGGCAATTCCTTCAGGGATTGCCTCTTTTTATTTTTTCCGATTTTTACTATGATTTGTTTGTTTTTGATTTCTGTTTAATGGACAAACTGACTATTAAGGAGGATTTTTTTATGCTTTTTCTTACCTTGATAGTATGTTTTTTCGTATCAATACTTATTACTCCACTCATAAAAAAATTAGCCTTCCTTATTGGAGCCACTGATAGGCCAAACCAGCGAAAGGTCCATCAATCGATTATGCCAAGACTTGGAGGCTTAGCAATATTTATCAGCTTTATGGCTGGAATGCTCCTCTTAAGGCCTGGAAACCCCTATTCGCCTGCGATACTTATCGGCTGTTTGATTATTATCCTTACCGGTCTTTGTGACGATTTGTTTGAGCTGCCCGCAAAATATAAACTAATTGGCCAACTGGTAGCCGCCGGTACCGTTGTTTTTTTTGGAAACCTGCAAGTTGTCTTTATTAATCTGCCGTTTGGCGGTCAGCTGCAATTTGGTTTTTTAAGTATTCCGATTACAATTCTTTGGATTGTTGGAATCACCAATGCCATTAATCTCATTGATGGATTGGATGGATTAGCTGCTGGGGTATCGTCAATTGCGTTAATAACGATTTCGGGGATGGCAATTATTCAGGGGAATTTATATGTTGTTGCGGTTGGGTTAATTGTACTGGCAAGTACACTAGGATTTTTATTTTACAATTTCCATCCGGCCAGTATTTTTATGGGGGATACCGGGGCATTGTTTTTAGGGTTTATCATCTCAGTTTTGTCCCTTCTTGGTTTTAAAAATGTCACCTTTATTTCCTTTGTAATTCCTGTAATCATTCTTGGAGTGCCGATTTCGGATACATTTTTCGCAATACTTCGGCGTATTATTAACAAAAAGCCTTTGTCCGCACCTGACAAATCTCATTTGCATCATTGTATGCTGCGCATGGGCTATTCACACCGCCAGACTGTTCTGCTTATTTATGCAATGGCAGCGTTTTTTGGACTGGTTGCTGTCATTTATTCACAAGCCCGTATTGGTGGCGCCTTATTTTTAATCGCTGTAGTTATTCTTCTTATTGAAATCATTGCCGAAAAAATCGGTCTTATGGGACGAGACTACCGCCCATTACTCAATATCGTCCAGACGCTAAAAACAACCACTGCAAAAGACCGCTCATGACAAAAGGGACTCATACTTTGAGCCCCTTTAAATTTTCCCAATTGTAATCTATCTCAAGACCTAATATAATCTTCCTCAAGATATACTGTTTCACCTTTTTCGATGGTGCATTGGCCATTCGTCAGTTCGACCATCCATTCGACAAAGGTTTCGACACTGCTTTCCTCTACAAACGTATCAATGATGACGTTATCTAGGTAGTGAATTTCTTTCAGTTTATATTCCGACGCCCTGAGTTCTTTTTCTAACTTCCCGAGCCAAGTGTAGTCAATTTTTACTTGGATGACTTGGGCAAGTTTTCTTTCAACGATTCCAACGGTATCAATACCTTCAGAGGTAGCTTTGCCATAAGCGCGAATGAGACCGCCGGCGCCTAATTTGATTCCGCCAAAATAACGGGTAACTACCACGGCACTATCCTTTAGCTTTCTCTTTTTCAATACTTCAAGGATCGGGACACCGGCCGTTCCGCTTGGTTCCCCGTCATCATTGGCTTTTTGAATCTGATCCTGCTCGCCAATCAGATAGGCAGAACAATTGTGGGTGGCGTCCCAATGCTTTTTCTTAATAACTTGAATAAATTCCTGGGCTTCCTGTTCCGTTTCGACTCTTTTTATATGAGCGATAAACCGGGATTTCTGGATTACAATTTCGTGTTCTCCTGTTTCTTTTACTGTAAAATAACTTGCGAGCATGTTAAACTCCTTTCTATTTTTAAAAAATAAAAAATATGGTTGTAATATACCTTTAATATGATAGTAAAATTCGAATGATATAATAATCATAGTTCAGTGATGTTAATATGTGTTATAGGATGAAAGTAGTAGAATAATATTATCATTATACTACTTTTTACTGAACTTTGAGGGTTAAGTCTTTAGATAGTGCCTTCAAAATAGCAAAACGCTCCATTTATAGGTAATATATGTTAGAAGGCCTAAAGGGAAAAATATGCAATCCCTGGAGGAATGAAAATGAAAATTAAACAGATTAATATGAAGTCTATTGATGAAATCCGCGAAGAAATGATTGAGACAGTAACCTGCAGTAAGAGTGACATCTTTCGCATTAGTGAAAAATGCCGTCAAGATTACGACAACATGACAACAGAATTAGACAATATTAAACAAATGATGGTCAAGCTTAATGATGAAGGAGATCAGCTTGAAAAGCAAGTGCACCACGCGAGAGTCATGCTGTCTGAAGTGAGTATGAATATTAAAAAGTATTCGGAGGAAGAGGTCCGTGATGCATATGAAAAAGCGCATCAGTTGCAAATGGATCTTTCTATAAATTGGCAGTATAAAAAGCAGCTTTTGGATAAACGCGATGATCTCGAACGCCGGCTATTTGGATTAGTTGATACAATTGATCGGGCTGACCAGCTCATTTCACAAATTTCTGTCGTCATGAACTACTTGCAGAGTGATTTAAAACAAGTCGGCGAGGTAGCTAAAGCGAAGCAGGATTTTGGTCTGAAAATTATTGAGGCACAGGAGGAAGAGCGGAAGCGGCTCTCTCGTGAGATTCACGATGGACCTGCGCAAATGCTCGCCAACGTTATCGTCCGTTCCGATTTAATCGAACGGGTTTATCGTGATAGGGGTGTTGAAGAGGCATTTTTAGAAATAGATAGTTTCAAAAAAATGGTCCGTTCAGCCCTATACGAGGTACGGCGAATTATTTACGACTTACGTCCTATGGCGCTGGATGATTTAGGTCTCGTGCCTACCCTCAGAAAATATCTTCGTACTATCGAAGAATATCATAACCACTCGAAAATTAGTTTTGAGAACATTGGCCTAGAACGTCGGCTTCCGACTAAGTATGAAGTCGCATTGTTTCGCATGATTCAGGAATCAGTGCAAAATGCACTTAAGCATGCGAATGCCTGTGAAATAAAAGTAAGACTGGAAATAACCAATTCGTCAATTAGCGTTTTGATCAAAGACAATGGCGTAGGTTTCGATATTACCCAAAAGAAGCCTGAGTCTTTTGGAATGATTGGGATGAGGGAGCGGGTCGACCTGCTCGATGGTGAAATTACATTTGATTCAAAAATTGGAAAAGGAACAGCAGTATTAATTCATGTTCCATTAATCAACTAAATGAGGGGGCGTAGCAAATGACTACTAAAATTGTCATTATTGACGATCACCAACTATTCAGAGAAGGCGTTAAAAGAATACTAGAATTTGAAAAATCGTTTCAAGTCGTGGCAGAAGGCGACGACGGCAGTGAAGCGTTAAACCTTGTACAAGAATATCGTCCGGATGTTGTCATCATGGATATCAATATGCCAGAAAAGAATGGTGTCGAAGCGACACGTGAATTAGTCGAGAAATACCCTGAAACAAAGGTAATCATTTTATCGATTCATGATGATGAAAACTATGTGACCCATGCACTACAAACCGGTGCCTGCGGCTATCTGTTAAAAGAAATGGACGCTGATGCTTTAATCGAAGCAGTACGTGTCGTGGCCGATGGCGGTTCCTACTTGCATCCAAAGGTCACTCACAACTTGGTCAACGAATATCGCAAGCTGGCTGCTGGTGTGGTCCGTGCAGGTTCCTACGTGCAGACAATCGAAATTCGTCGTCCATTGCATTTGTTAACTCGCCGTGAGTGTGAAGTGCTGCAAATGCTTGCAGATGGAAAAAGCAACCGCGGTATTGGTGAAGCTTTATTTATCAGTGAAAAAACGGTCAAAAACCACGTATCCAACATTTTGCAAAAAATGAACGTCAACGACCGTACACAGGCTGTTGTTGTTGCAATCAAAAATGGCTGGGTGGAAGTACGTTAATATTTGTGTCAAGAGCATGCTCTAAATGGGCATGCTCTTTTTTGTGGTGCATTTTTTAGGATTTTCATATAAAATAGTCATACTGTATTTATAGACAAGGATGGTAAACATATATGAAAACGGCAGTTGTCACGGATAGCACTGCGTACATAACGAAAGAATTGCGAGAAAAACTTAATATACATATGATCCCGTTAAATATCATTTTCGGGAATGAGGTTTATCAGGAGGAAATCGATCTCACATGGAGCCAGTTCTACGAGGAGGTTCGGATCAAGGCGCTCCCAACGACCTCCCAGCCGCCGATTGGGGGATTTGTTGAATTGTTTGAGCAGCTTGCATCAGCAGGTTACGAAGCTGTTATCAGTATTCATTTATCCAGTGGAATCAGCGGCACCTATCAAGGGGCGGTTACCGCTGGTACAATGGTTGAGGGAATAAAGGTGTACCCATTTGATTCGGAAATCAGCTGTATGGTGCAGGGGTTTTATGCCTTGGAAGCCGCTGAGATGGCATCTTCGGGAGCGGATGCAGATGCCATTTTGGCAAGGCTTTCGGAATTAAAGAAGACGGCACGTGCTTATTTTATGGTCGATGATCTGGCACATTTGCAGCGCGGCGGCCGCCTTTCAAGCGCCCAAGCTTTCATCGGCAGCCTCTTGCAGGTGAAACCACTGCTGCATTTTGTGGACAAGGTAATTGCTCCGTTTGAAAAAATCCGTACCCGCCGGAAAGCGATGAAGCGGATTACCGGTTTGCTTGGCGAGGATGCCTTGAGCGGTGGCAATTGGCGGGCCGTCATCATCCACGCCAATCGCGGGCAGGAAGCTGAGGAGTGGCGTCAGGAGCTGACTGCTCTGTACCCCAACGTAGAATTCTCTATTAGCTACTTCGGCGCCGTCATCGGCACCCACCTCGGCGAAGGCGCCATGGGATTGGGCTGGATGAAAAAACTATAAGATTAGATACCTGCCATTTCGGTCGCTGGGCCGGAATGGTTTTTATTTTGGGTGCGCGCGAAATAATTGGGAGAGTGTGCGAAATTACATGGTAAATCAGCGGAACAGACCGGTAAATCCGCGAAATAAAATTAAATATCCACGAAATAAACTTATTTTGCCGCGAAATTATTTTCAATTACAAAAAGAGTTAACAATAACTTCATCCTTGACAAAAAAATTTCAAAAAAACCCCTATTTTTTCGACAATAATAGGCAGGAAACAACAAAGTTTATCTAGAATTCCTTCTAAAAAGGAAGAGGGAGTGATTATAAATTGATTTTAAAAGACTTGACTGTCCCGTTAAGACTTATATTAACTATGTTTTGAAAAGAAGACTCAGAATTCGTCATATAAAACATCCGGAAATTGAAAAAGACCTTGCGAAAAGATGGGCGGGGTACTGGGGTGAAATTGCATTAGCCCACTATGTAAAAGAACTTCCTCAAGAAAAATACTACATCTTCCACAACCTTCATTTACAACACAATGGTGTCCACTTTCAAATCGATACACTTCTTATAACTCAATATTACATTCTCATCATTGAAGCAAAAAATATTAATGTTACCCTGTTATTTGATAATGTATTCAAACAGTTAATTCGAATTAATGATGATGGAACAGAGGAATCCTTCGAAGATCCCCGTGTCCAATGTCAACGGCTTCAATACCTACTGGGAGGCTGGCATGTAAAGAATGGCCTAAATTTGTTTCCAATGAATTATCTCATTTTCTTAAAGAGTGTGAAAACGATATTAAAAGCTGATCGTGATGATAAAGTTGATTTTAGTAAAATATGCAAAGGGAGAGACTTTTTTAATAAAATAGAGAGTCAAGATAACAGGTATCATCAAATAAGAGTTGATAAAGAGACTATTAATAGACTAGTGGAGTTACTTGTAAGTCAACATTGCCCTAAACAAATAAACATATTAGCAGAGTACAATATTTCAAAGGAAGATATTCGAAGCGGAGTACATTGCTCTAATTGCTTCTACATACCGATGATTTACAAGAAGGGAAAATGGTTTTGCCCCACCTGTCATATGTCCTCAAAAGATGCTCTCATCGTAGGACTTAATGACTATTTTTACTTAATCCAACCTTGCGTATCAAGCTCAAAATTTTGAAGTTTCTTCCATATTCCCACCAAGGATGTTGCTAAAAAAATCCTTATTAATTTGCACTTACCATCCACCGGCACAACCAAAAATCGCAAATACCACTTCACCCCAAAGGAGATTCCCTATGCGTTTTACCTTAAAAAATCAGCAGTTAACACCAGTTAAATTTCCACATGAAGAATCTTTTAGAATTTCCCAAATCCCACTTATCCCACAGCCACAGCTAAATCAAAACTTTCCTTACAACAAAGACCTGCAGCAGCTTCTTACCGGAAAACAGCTTCTTCTTGACGATATCCCATTCCCCCTCAACGAAATTCACACACATTATGAAAATGGATTTATTACTTACCGACCTGGAATCCAATACAACGGTAAAAAGACTTGCTGCACACGGTGCGGAAATAAGGATCCACAGTGGTTTTCAGCCTACCCTTGCAAAAGATGCGGTGAAATCTGCCTCTATTGCCGGCACTGTATCATGATGGGGCGGATAAGCGAATGTACCCCGCTGCTTGGCTGGAATGGCCCAGTGCCTGACACCGCACTCGACCAAAAAATTATGGCTTGGCAGGGGAGACTTTCAGAGGGACAGCAAGTCGCATCCGACCATGTGGTGGACGCCATCCAACAAAATAAAGAGCATTTAGTCTGGGCTGTTTGTGGGGCAGGAAAAACCGAAGTGCTGTTCGCGGGAATTGAAGCCGCCTTGGCCGCCCTAAAAAGAATCTGCATCGCCACACCAAGAACGGATGTGGTTCTTGAGCTCACCCCTCGATTAAAGGCAGCATTTCCTGAAATCACCATAGCCTCTCTTTACGGCGGCAGCGAAGACCGACATTTATTCGCCCCGCTCACGATTGCAACCACTCATCAGCTGCTCCGTTTTTACCATGCCTTTGATGCAATCATTTTAGATGAAGTCGATGCCTTTCCCTACACGGTAGAGGAATCACTCCAGTATGCTGCCATTCAGGCGCGGAAACCAAACTCGGCCATGATCTATCTAACCGCCACACCCAATCAAAAATGGCAAAGAGAAAGCCGGACTGGAAAAAGAGCCTTTACAACGATACCTGCCCGCTTTCACCGCCACCCACTTCCTGTCCCTGAATTCATTTGGTGCGGCAACTGGCAAAAGCAACTTCACAAAAATAAATTACCCCCGAATGTCCTCAAATGGATAAAAGACAGGACCGACTCAAACAAACAAGCCTTGCTCTTCTTTCCACACATCCCGCTTATGGAAAAAGCACTTCCAATCATACGTAGGCTTGCCCCGAATACTGAGGCTGTCCATGCAGAAGATCCTGGCAGGAAAGAAAAGGTTCAAAAAATGCGTGCTAAAGAAATTCCTCTCCTTCTCACAACGACAATCCTTGAACGAGGCGTAACATTTCCAAATATCGACGTTGCCGTTATTGGGGCTGAGGATGATATTTTTACAGAGAGTGCCTTAGTTCAAATTGCCGGAAGAGCGGGGAGGAGCAAGGATCACCCGGAAGGAGTAGTGGCCTTCTTTCATTACGGTAAAACGGAAGAAATGCTGAAAGCCAAAAAACAAATTATCGGAATGAATCGTGAAGGCGTAAAAAGGGGATTAATTGATTTGTAAGAAAAAGGATGAGAAGAATGAATTTATTCCTGCAAGACCGCTGTTTAATATGCCACGAACTAATCCGCCCCAGCAACAGCTGGCGAGCCATGATTTCAGTAGAAAAAGAACATTCTATTTGCACAACATGTGAAAGCAAGCTAGAAAAAATAGAAGGGGAAACATGCCGTATTTGCTACCGGCCAATTAGATTACTGGATGAAAAATTTCTTCATGGAGATCTGTGCCATGATTGTAAGCGTTGGGAGGAGGACTCGGAATGGCAAGGTTTTCTTGATAAGAATATCTCCCTATTCCTCTATAATGACTTTTTAAAAGAAACACTAGCGAGGTTTAAATTCCGCGGCGATTATGCTTTGGCAAAGGTTTTCGTCGAATTTATTAAAGAAAAACTCACAGACATGGAGCCCGACCTTCTTATTCCCATCCCATTAAGTGACCAGCGCCTTTATGAGCGAGGGTTTAATCAAGCGGCAGCTGTCATCATTGAATCGGGCTTTACACCAACTGACATTCTAACTCGGATCCACTCAGAAAAACAATCAAAAAAATCTAGATCAGAGCGGATTCATCTTCCTCAGGTTTTCAAGATTAAACCAGACCTTCACCTCCAAGGAAAAAGAATCATCCTCATCGATGATGTCTATACAACAGGCTCAACCCTAAGGCATGCCGCAAAGCTTTTAAAAGGTGCAGGGGCTGCAGTCATTCAATCATTAACGATAGCGAGATAAGTGCCTGACACCCTTCGTGGACAAATACTAACAATTGTCCATGTGGGGTGGACATTAGTTAGTGTACGCCTCCAGTGGACAATGGTAGGGAAATGTCTTTTTATGGTGCCTGACACCCAAAGCATAATTGTGGCAAATTGTCCCAATAAAAATTAAAATTAATATTAAGATGAATAACTATTCATTTTAGTAAATGTTTCCTATCAATGTCAAAGGGTGTGCCAAACATTGTCACTATTTACCCATTGTTTTTGTCAATAATTCGACAAAATTTTTGTTCTGATTTAGCAGGATTATCATAGGGTAAAATAGAAATGTTATTACATAGCCTTAACTAAAGGAGGAGTCCACATGAAATATAACGTTCGTGGCGAAAACATTGAGGTTACTCCAGCAATTAGAGAGTATGTAGAAAAGAAAATTTCAAAATTGGAGCGCTATTTTACGGAAGCTCCCGACGCAAAAGTAAATGTGAATCTTAGATTCAATCAGGATAAAACTTCTAAAGTAGAGGTAACCATCCCGCTGCCACATTTAGTTTTACGTGCTGAAGAAACAAATGTTGATATGTACGCAGGAATTGATTTAATTTCTGACAAGCTTGAACGTCAAATCCGCAAGCACAAAACAAAAGTAAACCGTAAATTCCGTGAAAAAGGTGATTTTCCTATTACCTTTGCAACTTCAGAAAATACCGAAGTACATGAATTAGATGAAGAAGATTTAGAGTTAGTGCGTACAAAACGCTTCGACCTTAAACCAATGGATAGCGAAGAAGCGATCCTGCAGATGAACATGCTGGGTCACAGCTTTTACGTTTTCACGAACTCAGATACTAACCGTACTAATGTAGTATACAAGCGTAAAGATGGCCGCTATGGCTTAATTGAAGCCCATTAATATGAATATGAACGTCGCACCGGATCGTCGGAGCGGCGTTTTTTTCAATAAAGGACCCCGCTTACATAATTGAAATAGGTGCACTAATTCTGAATCCTCTGTACCCCGCCTGCCCAATGATAACACTCTTTTCCGGTAAAGGAAAAAGAGTGCTAAAAAAATGCCCCCCTAAAATTTAGGAAGGGATAATTTTCCGTGGAAAATTTCAAATTCAAAGTTCTGTCAAATATAGACAAACTTTTTTAATAGTACCGCCGTAAATTCAAATTGATTATCGTAATCTTTAGTAGACTTTTATCAGGGGGACAAATGTCATATGAAAAACAGAAAAATTAGTAGTTTAGTAACAAGTGGTATGCTTGCTTCAACTTTAATTTTTTCATTTGGTGCAGGCAGTGCATCCGCAAATGGCGATGGCACAGAAGCCACAACGGATTCAACGGTGACAACCGATCAAGTTCAAAATGGAACAGACCAAACTGAAACCTTAACCGAACAAAACGGAACGGATCAAGTTAAAGGAGAAACAGCACCAGAACAAGAGAAAGTAGAGACTCCTTCCTTAGTTCCTGGGGATTTCTTCTATTTTGTAAAAACAATGACTGAAAAAATCCAGCTTGCATTCACTTTTGATGATTATAAACAAGCAAAACTTTTAGCGGATTTTGCGTCTGAACGTATTGCAGAGGCCAATGCATTATTTGCAGAAGGCAAAACGGAAGAGGCGGCAGCGCTTTTAAAAGAAGCCATTGCCACACAAGAGGAAGCTAGTCAAACATTACCGGCAACTGAAGCAGGAACCAAAGCAGATTCTACGGATGATTCTCAAAGTGCTGAAGAAGGCAAAGTAGAAACAAAGCTTGCCCATAACATCGATGCTTTATGTGCGGCATTGGCACACGTAAAGAATCCAACTGCACAGCAAGCGATTATGAAAAACGTGCAAAAATCATTTGCTAAATTAGCAAAAAAGGCAACTAAACTGGAAGAAAGAGATGCCAAATTTGCTGAAAAAATGGGCGAAATTGAAGACAAGGTTGCAAGTGGAGAGGTTTCAAGTGGAGAGGTTTCAAGTGATGAAGCCGTAAAGGCAAAGCATAAGCTTCAAAAAGAGCATAAGCAGGAAGAAGAAGCAACAGAAGTAGAGAAAACCGAACAAGAAACAACGAATGTCGCTAAAGACCAAGCTAAAGAACAGCAAGTACAAGCGGCTGCTAACAAGGCTGAAGCAGCAAATAAACCGGTAGAAAAGCAACAAGCAGCAGTGAAAAAAGCAGAAGATAAACAACAAGAGGCAGCAAGTAAAGTCCAAGTAAAGCAGCAAGGAGCGGCTAAAAAATCTGAAGAAAAAAAGCAAAATAATGAAGATAATCAGCTTGGGCAAGGTAACGGAAAAGGTAATCATTAATTTTATAATCATACCAAAGGGTGCAGCCAAAAAATGGTGCACTCTTTCTTTTTTGATTATGAAAAATATACTGGGTATTTTGCGCTGTTTTGATAGGATAAACTATTGAAAATATAGGAAAAATCTATTAAATTGTAAAAGTACATAATCTTTTTGAGAATTTAGGACTATGGAGGTAAGAGCAAAGTGGGGAAAAAGTATTTAAAGGTAGCAAGCGTTTATTTAACAATTGGGGTTTTGGCTGGAATCATAATGGGGATCATTCATGACTTCCGACTTGCATCCGTGCACGCCCATATCAATCTATTAGGCTGGGTGTCCATGGCTCTGTTTGGGTTAATCTATCATTTTTATCCACAGGCGGCAAATTCGAAGCTTGCAAGAACACAGTTCTGGTTTCATAACATTGGCGTTCCGGTTATGTTGGGAGGAATTGCGGTGCAAGTCATTACCGGAAGCAATGCGGCACTTCCAGTTGCAATTATCGGATCCATCGTTGTTGTAGTTGGCGTTATTTTATTCACAATTAACTTGTTCAAACATATTGGCAAGGATTCAAACTATGATTCGAATAATAAGTTTTCCGCCTAAGGAGGACAAAGTGCGACCATCAAATAAAATGGTCGTTTATTTCAGAAAGTTATCCCCATGTGGATATCTACAAACTTAGGCTGAATATCCACAAAATTCAGAGAGTTATCTACAATTTCACATCACTTATCTACAAATCCACAAAAACCATCCCCAAAATATGAAAAGAGCCGGCGATTTCTATGCCAGCTCTTAGTATTACGATAATTTATTTCGCTGCTCCACAGCAGTTCTTATATTTCTTGCCGCTGCCGCAAATACATGGATCATTGCGGCCGACTTCTATTTGGTTTACTTTAGGCTTCTTCTTAACAGCTTCTCCGTCTTCCTTTGGATTCACAGCTTGGCCTTTCGCTACCTCTTGGCGCTCCAAATTGTTGCGGATTTCAGCCTTCATGATATACATGGCTGCTTCTTCCTCAATTGCTTGAATCATCGCTTCGAACATCGCGAAGCCTTCATGCTGGTATTCACGAAGCGGGTCGATTTGGCCATATGCACGTAAATGGATACCTTGGCGAAGCTGATCCATCGCGTCGATATGGTCAATCCATTTGGAATCAACCGCTCGAAGAGTAACCACTTTTTCAAACTCGCGCATTTGCTCAGGGAAAAGAATTTGTTCCTTTTCCTCGTAGCGCTCCTTCACTTTTGCATATATGGCATTGACCATTTCTTCTGGATCCTTGCCTTTTAAATCCTCTAGCGTGATATCACCTTCCTGAAGCAGGTTGGCATGTACGTAATCCACAATTCCCTGGAGGTTCCATTCTTCTTCATCCTCATGGTGAGATGCATGGGCATCGACTGTACGTTGAATGGTGCTTAAGATCATCTTTTGAACAATTTCCTGAAGGTTTTCTGATTCTAACACTTCGTCACGCTGAGTGTAAATAATTTCACGCTGCTGACGAAGAACATCGTCATATTGCAGAAGCTGTTTACGGGCATCAAAGTTGTTGCCTTCAACACGTTTTTGCGCGGATTCAACAGCCCTGGATACCATTTTACTCTGAATTGGCTGGGTATCATCCATGCCAAGGCGCTGCATCATGGTCTTCATATTATCTGATCCAAAGCGGCGCATCAATTCATCTTCCATGGATAAATAGAACTGGGTTATCCCCGGATCCCCTTGACGTCCAGAACGTCCGCGGAGCTGATTATCGATACGGCGGCTCTCATGGCGCTCTGTACCGATTACAGCCAGACCTCCTAATTCAATTACTCCCTCGCCAAGCTTAATGTCGGTACCGCGTCCTGCCATGTTTGTCGCAATTGTAACTGCGCCTTTGTGACCCGCTTCTGCGATAATTTCCGCTTCACGTTCATGGTTTTTCGCATTCAAGACATTATGATGAATACGCTTTTTGAATAAATAAGTGGAAATGAGCTCAGACGTTTCAATCGCTACCGTACCAACTAGAACGGGCTGTCCCTTTTCATGGCGTTCGGCAATATCCTCGACCACAGCTCTAAACTTGCCGTCCATCGATGCATAAATTAAATCCGGCCGGTCATCACGGGCAATTGGTTTATTGGTTGGAATCACGATAACGTTCATATTATAAATGTTACGGAATTCTTCTTCTTCCGTTTTAGCCGTACCTGTCATACCGGCCAATTTTTCATACATACGGAAGTAGTTCTGGAACGTAATAGTTGCCATTGTCATGCTTTCATTTTGGACTTCAAGGCCTTCTTTTGCCTCAATCGCCTGGTGCAAGCCTTCGCTGTAACGGCGGCCCTTCATTAAACGGCCGGTGAATTGGTCAACGATGACAATTTCGCCTTCTTGCACAACGTAATCAACATCGAGGTGCATACTGACATTTGCTTTTAACGCTTGGTTAATATGATGGTTTAAGGTTACATGCGACATATCAAAAAGGTTTTCAATGCCGAACGCTTTTTCCGCTTTGCTGATTCCTTCTTCAGTCAGCATAACACCCTTCGTTTTTTCATCATAGGTATAATCCTGGTCCTTTGTTAACATGCGGACAAAAGCATTGGCTTGAATATATAGCGCAGCGGATTTTTGTGCGGAGCCAGAGATAATTAATGGTGTCCGCGCTTCGTCGATTAAAATGGAGTCAACCTCGTCAATGACCGCATAAAAAAGCGGGCGCTGCACTTTTTGCTCTTTATAAAGAACCATGTTGTCACGAAGGTAGTCAAATCCGAATTCGTTATTTGTACCGTATGTGATATCACAGGCATAGGCTGCCTGTTTTTCATCTTTATCCATGCTGTTTAAGTTAAGTCCAACTGTTAATCCTAAAAATTGGTAAAGCTGACCCATTTCGTTCGCGTCACGACTAGCTAAGTATTCGTTGACTGTAACAACGTGCACGCCTTTACCGGAAAGTGCATTTAAATAAACCGGCATCGTCGCTGTTAGCGTTTTACCTTCCCCGGTCTTCATCTCCGAAATGTTCCCTTCGTGGAGTGAAATACCCCCCATCAGCTGAACATGGTAAGGATACAGGCCAAGCACGCGGCGAGCACCTTCACGAACAACTGCAAAGGCTTCTACAAGGAGGTCATCAAGGGTTTCGCCATTTTGATAGCGGGCTTTAAATGCCTCCGTTTTTTCACGAAGCTGATCGTCTGTCAGCTTTTCAGTTTCTGCCGCTAATGCGTCAATTTGTATAGCAAGCTTTTCCAGACGCTTCAGCTCTCGCTTATTAAGATCAAATACTTTATTTAAAATCCCCATCATGTGATGAACGCTCCTTTTTATCGAGACTACAAGAACATTTTTCAAAAAAAATCATATCAAACTTTTTCGATAATTTCCCTTTTCATCTTACCATTTCCTCTATGCAGTGACAACATTGATGGTGTAGAAGCAAATATTGTCAGCCTCCTATTATAACCAATTCTCCCTGAAAGATAAGTTCGTTTTTTCGTCAAATATGACAGACCGATGGCTTTTTATGGAAAATACAATGTAAGCAAGATTAAAAACGCAATAACCAACCAAATTTTTGAATAAAAAGAACGAATGATGAATTTTTATACAATATTACACTATCATCATGGTGCTAACTTTTTCTTTGAAAACAACATATTAACAGTGTTTTTAGAGATAATGGACCATCTGAGTGGTATGAAAAAATATTCACAAATTGTACATTGGAATAACCTTTCGCAATGTTAGATACTACCTTTAGAGAGGTTTAAATGGAAAATAAATAGATAATGAATCCAATATGGGAGGGTGAGAGATGTGGCCTTTTGGGGGAAAAAAAATAAAGAGAAAAAGCCCGAAACCAGAGAAGATAGAAAAAAAGTTGGCCCTATTCGCAAACTTTGGCAAAAGTTTCGAAATATAGATTGGAAGAATCCAGTGAACAGATGGAAATTACTTTTTGTCTCACTGATCGGCTGTATTGTTGTTTTTGGCGGGGGATATGGAGTTCTTTCCTTAACCAACTCGCCAACCTTCTGTGCCAGCTGTCATGAGATGGCACCAGAGTATTCAACCTATACGGCAAGCGCGCACAATCAGATTTCCTGTGTTCAGTGTCATATCAAGCCAGGGTTCACCAACATGATCACACACAAAATGAAATCTATGAAGGAAGTGTACTACCACGTTACAGGCGTACCAAAACAAATTGTGCAAACAGAGGAAGAGGCTGTTTCGAACGAAAACTGTTTACAATGTCACTCCAAGAACCGGTTGGTTACAGCGTCAGGGGATTTAAAGGTAAATCACAAACAACATATTGAAAAAGATATCCCATGTGTCACCTGTCACGCTGGTGTCGTTCATGCCAAAATTGCCGGACGAGGTATTAACGTTGAAGAAGCACGCGGCGAATGGACAAAAGAAAATGCTGAAAAATTAATTGAGAAAAAATACTTAAGACCAAACATGGGAACCTGTATTGATTGCCATAACAAGGTAAATAACGGGAAAGAACCTTGGAAGGATGTTGCTTACATTGTTCCTCCAAATCCAGAAGAACTAGAAAAAAAGCTTGAAGAGAACAAACAAGAAGCTGTAAAAGACACCTCCGTTGAAGCAACAACTGAAGGGGAAAAGACCGAAGCCGCCTCTTTAGAGCATGAGCAAAAAACACAAGATATCATTTTGCAGGCAATTGGAAAGCAGAAGAAAAATGTGAAAATCTCAATGGAATGTAAGACTTGTCATAAACAAACCGTGATACCTAAGACACATAAAAAAGTGGATTGGAACCAAAAACACGGCCAAACTGCTGTCCAACAGCTTGATAAATGTATGAACTGTCACCAAGATTCCAAATGGGTAAGGGAAATTCCAAAAGAGGATATCATTTCGCTTCTTAAAATGGGAAATCAAAAGATTAAGTACACACCAAATATGACTCTCGCAAAAGATCAAGCGCGAACCAATAAATTTTGCGCAGCCTGTCACGCCGATCGTCCGGATGGACATGGCGAAAGTAATCAATGGTTGACGGGTCACGCTTCTAAAGCCAAAACAAGTGATCAGAAAGCAGAATGTTTCGTCTGTCATGACCAAGATAAGCCAAAAGCGGATTCTACCGCAGCGAAAGCACCAACAGATGTTTATTGCAAATATTGCCATAGAACCGGTTTTAAAGATGATAAGAATTAAGGTGAAAATGTTTAAGAGGAGAGAAAATAGTGGAAGAAGAACACATGAATCAGACCTCCCCTCCACGGACTCGCTACAAATTATATAAATATTTAACAGTAGCACTGTTAGTTATCGTCGTCTTTTTCGCATTGGGATTGATAGGAGTGGAATCTACTTCGAGTTCAAAATTCTGCTCCTCGTGCCATGAGATGAAGCCGGAGTATTACACGTGGAAGGCGTCCACACATAGCGAAGTAGATTGCGTTAAATGTCATATAGGCTCAGGTACAAAAGAATATGCTCAAGCGAAAGCAAATGGTCTTCTCCAGGTATACAAGAAAGCGACACAAACATACACCGCGCCTATTCGAATGCCTAAGGAAATACCTGATAGTGCCTGTGAAAGCTGCCATGATGTATCCAAACGTGATGTCACAGCATCCGGGGATATAATCATCCCCCATGATAGACACAAAAACAAAGATATTGAATGTATCCAATGCCATAACGGTGTTGCTCACGGTAAAATTGCCGATCGGAAAATGACGTTCCAAACCGACTATGATAAATGGGATTCTATAACCGGTGTTTCTGCGATGGCGGATTTCAAATTTATCCGTCCAGATATGGACACCTGTGTGGAATGCCATAAGGCTCGTAAAGTAACCACTGAATGCTCAGCTTGTCACAAAACGGGCATGCTCCCTAAAAGCCATAAAAAAGCTGATTTTAAAACAAAAACGCATGGGAAGCTGGCGGCAGAAAATTTAAAGAAATGCCAACAGTGTCATAATGATATGTCGAAGGAGCCTTTAAAAGGGTATGATGATCCATCTGTAATTGATAGTTTCCTAAATAAGGATAATACTCTCGCAAAACAAAAGAACCAATACGACTATGCAAAAGAGAATACATTTTGCAAGGACTGCCATAGCAAGCGTCCGGCTAGCCATGATAGCAGCTTTTTCAGCAGTCATGGATCGATTGCAAGCAAAAATCAACAATCTTGTGTCGCATGCCATGATGTGAAAAAGTCTAGTACCGCAACTGGAAATCAAGTGAATTGCTCAAGCTGTCATCCGAGCAAACATAGTCAAAAGAATTACAAAGAAAACCATCCTATTCCGTTAGAGGGAGTTAAGAGACCTTCAGCAGTATGCTATACGTGCCATTCTAAACCAAAGTGTACAGAATGCCATAAGCAATAGAGCAGTTTTAAACCCGTGAAAACAGTCGGTACCTGTGATTTGGAGCGATATAGGTTCTGATATTATCAACAAGTCGATCAGGGCTAATCAGAAAATACTAGTGAAATTTGAGGTGGATATTATGGAAGCTAGAGAGCTGCCAATCAATCCAGAAAAAGAAATAAACGAAAGAAAAAAGTTGAAGGAAAAAAGTAAGTATTTTACTAAATTACAAGCTTTTATGCTTTTATTTGCTACTTTAATCGTTAGTGTAGGCGGAGCCTATTTTGTAAGCGAAAAATATTTATGGTCCAATTCAGACCAAAGCCGCCTTGAAAAACAAATCGATTATTATCAAACATTAGTGGAGGATAAGCCAAATAATGCTGAAAATCGGGTGAATTTAGGCTACTCCTACTTTGTAAAAGGTGATAACGACAATGCCATTAAACAATTGAAGGTGGCAACCGACCTAGATAGCAAATACTTTGGTGCCTATTTTAACTTAGGTCTTGTTTATATAAAGGAAGAAAGATACAACGATGCATTAAAGCAGGCTCAAAAGGCGGTAGAGTTAGGACCACGTAATTTTAAAGCACATCTGTTATCCGGAATGGTTTATCGCAATTTGAAAATGTATGACGAAGCGAATAAATCTCTCAAAGAAGCCCTAAAGTTAATGCCGACTAATACAGATATCATCACGGAAATTGGACGAGTGGCAGAGGATCAAGGCAAAAAGAAGGAAGCTGAGAAGTTTTTCAAAGAGGCTTTAACCTATGATCCGCTCTATAAACCTGCCTCTGATGGCCTGGAAAGAATCGCTGCAAAAGGAAAAGACAACAAATAGAAGGAGCTGACCACACTTGAAAAAGAGAACTGTTTATATATTGATGAGTAGTATTGTCGCACTTTCCGTCGCCTTTTTTGCAGCAATCTATTTCTTTAATTTAGAATCGACGATCAAACCGATTGTTGCAAAAGTAGATCCGAGCGGACCGCCGGTATTTACGAATGCCTTATACGGGGAGTTTAATGCACCCCTAAATAAACCAATGGATGTAACAAAAATTGGGGAATTTGTTTATGTAAGTGATACAAATAACAAACAAGTTCAAGTGTTTGACCAGTCAGGTACTTCGGTCTTTAAGTTCGGGAAAGAAGGTACAAAAGAAGGCGAATTTAAATTCCCATATGGAATAGCTGGAGATAAAGATGGCAATGTTTACGTAGCAGATTTATACAATGCCAATATTTCTATTTTCGATTCAAAAGGTAAGTTTCTCAAATACTTTAATGATAAAGAAAAACTTCTAAAATCACCTGGCGGGCTGCGGATTATTGATAAAAAGCTCTATGTTACTGACATTAAAGCAAATAAATTGTTTGTTTTTAATTTAAGCGGAGAGAAACTACTGGAAATCGGCGGCGCCGGTTTGGAAGAAGGTAAATTCATAGCACCGAATGCGGTAGCCGTCGATAATGATAACCATATATACGTTACAGATTCAGGAAATAATAGAGTCCAAGTTTTTGATAAATCTGGTAAATTCATCAAAATTATCAATGGATCTAAAGACGGAAAAGGTGATCCTACCTTCTTAAATCCAAGAGGGGTTGCCGTCGATTCTAAGGGAAATGTTTATGTGGTAAACAATCTAGCACATAATATTTATGCTTTCGATAAGGATGGAAAAGAATTATATGAATTAGGTGGAATGGGAACTGAAAATGATAAACTCTATCTTCCAAATGGGCTGTTTATTGACGATCGAGACACCTTGTTTGTGACCGATACTATCAATCAAAGAGTATCCGTTTTCTATTAAAATTCCCCTTCCTGGTAAAGGAGGTGAGCCGGAAAAAGTAAAATTCTAGCATTATACCATTAAATAAAGAGAGAGAGAAATTTGGGAGGTTTTAGAAATGAGTAAGTTAAGAATTGGGTTATCAACTGTCTTTATGCTTATGTTATTGAGCATATTCAGTGCAGTTGCTTTTGCGGAGGATGGCGTACCGCCTACTTCTACAAACCCTGCACCTGGAATTCATGTTGGTGATGTTGATAACTTTGGTAATCAAAGTACTCACAGAACACATGGTAATTTCCAAAACAACACGAACTCTTGTGCAAACTGTCACAGTACGCACAACGGTGAAGACGAAATGTTATTAATGAAAGATGGAGAATATGAGCTTTGCATGTCCTGCCATGATGGAACAATGGGCTTTTATGATGTTACAAAAGGCAGCGGTGCAGGAACTTTTGATGATTCCCATTTAAGTTCATCTATGCACAATGTTGATTCAGACTTATTAGTGAAACAAGCACCTGGTGCAGTAAAGAATACATCAACAGATATTTTAGAATGCTCTAGCTGTCATAATCCACATGGTTCAGCTAATGACAGATTATTAAAAGAAACAGTGATCGGAACTACACCTTTCGCTTACAATCCTACCACATTAGTATCGGTTCCAGTCGGCACTAAAACGATTAATCTTGCCTTGACAGAGGATCCTGACTATGTGGCTATCAACACACTTACAGGTGGCGGATTAAAAATCACAAAATCAATCGGTCCAAAAGATTCTCTTGATAAACAATACTATTCTCAATTTTGCTCTGCCTGTCATGATGATTACTATGGAAAGAGATCATCAGGCAGACCTAGCAATGCAACGAAAACAGATACACATGATTATCTGTTCTCACATACTACAAATTCTACGTCTCAAGGAAGAAACTGTGCTGCCTGTCACTATGCACATGGTACAGACGTAACAACTTTAACAGATGCATTAGGACAAAAGGTTGCTGACCTTACTAAGCCGGTTGCGGATGGCGGAAAATATGGCTGGACAGAAGAAAAAGCTGAAGCATACATGAAAGATGTGAGCGTTAAAGGCTCTTCATTAAAGAAATACACGAACATGGCAATCTGTTTTGCTTGTCACGCAACAAGTATTACAAATCAAATTGATCCGAAATACATCGGTCCGGACGGCCGTTTCATTGGAAGAGGACTAATCAGATAATAATTTAGCAATTTATTGGCAGGGAAAGTTGATTTCAGAACAAGGTAGCAATTTTAGTATTGTTACCTTGTTTTAAATGATTTTAAGCTGAAAGAAAAATTGCTGAACTCGAATAAGGACAGAAAACGGCCAGGATTACCTCCCACACGGCTAGTTTTTTGATATGGATATAGGATATTTACCATGAGGGGGTGGTGAAGAAAAGAGAGTCTATAAGTCAGTTCGCCAAACAAAAAAGAGAGAGAAAAACAAACAGAGAGAGATTTTAGGGAGGTTTTTAGAGTGAGTAAGTTAAAAATCAGTGTGTCTGCACTATTCATGCTTATTTTACTAAGCATGTTCGGCGCTCTTGCTTCTGCAGAAGAAGTGAAACTACCATCTAATGTTGGAACAGTGGATAACTTTGGAAACAACAATACACACAGAACACATGGTAATTTCCAAAATAACACAAACTCGTGTGCAAACTGTCACAGTACGCACAACGGGGAAGACGAATACCTGTTAATGAAGAGTGGTGAATATGAGCTCTGTATGTCCTGCCATGATGGAACAATGGGCTTCTATAACGTTAAAGTCGCTAGCGAAGCTGGTGTAATAGGTTCTCATGAAGAAAGTGCTTCTATGCACAATGTAGATTCAGATTTAGCAGTCAGTGCAGCCCCTGGTGCATTAAACAATAAATCTACTGCTGTATTTGAATGCTCAAGCTGTCATAATCCACACGGATCAGCTAATGACCGTTTATTAAATGAAGCCGTTGCCGGTAAGCAATACGGTAACAACTATAATGTCACTATCGTTGGCTACACTGAAACCATTACGAAATTGAATCAGGTTCCAATCGGAACAAAAGCTATTAAGCTTAACTTAGTAGAAGATCCTGCATACGCTGCTATTAATAGCGCTACAGGTCTATCAGGCTTAAAGATTTACAAGTCAAATGGTATCTATAATAAACCTGCTGATGGATTAACACAAGCGCAGGTTTATGATTACAAATTGAACTACTCTGAATTCTGTGCAAGCTGCCATGACGATTATCTAAAAAATAGAGAAAATGGCCCTAGAGCTGACGGAGTACACTATACACATACGACAAACAGCACTAAGCAAGGCAGAAGCTGCGTGGCATGTCACTATGCACATGGTACAGATATTACAACATTAAGAGATACAGCTGGTAACACAATTACTGATTTACAAACTAAAAAAGGCTGGACTGAAGCACAAGCTAAAGCTTATATGAAAGATGTAAGTAAAAAAGGTTCTTCCTTAAAGAGATTCACAAATATGGCTGTATGTTGGGCTTGTCACCAATCTACACACCAAATCGCCAATACTCCGGGAACAACAAATTATCCTAATACTACAGATGCTAGCAAGTACTTTGTTCCTGGTGGAGATTACTCTGGTAAGAACTTAATAAAATAAAAAAATGCTAACAAATAGCCTCACTATTTGTTAGCACTGATCAATATCATAGTAAACAAGGGACAATATCACTATTGTTACCTTGTTTTTATTATTGCATCTGGACTAGAAACTGTCAAAAATATTTAACTTAACCATGAAAATTAATGTTTAATCAGTTGATATAATTAAATAAAAAGCCTTTACTATTTGAAAAGGCAATTAGAAAAGGATGAATACCGTGAAAAGGATGAACTACAAACGAAAAATAATTTCATGCATTGTCATATGGGGCGTAATTATTGGTTCCCTCCTTTCCTATTCTCCTGATACCCATGTTCTATCGGCTGGGGGTGTACCGGAAATCAGTATCATTGCCCCGGCAGAGGAATCGGTATTTGATGATCCAGCGGTCGAAGTTACCGGCACTATTACAGATGATGATACTCCGCCTGAAAGCCTTCTTGTAAAAGTATTTGATCAGCAAAGCGCTACCCAGCAGCCGAGAGAGATTACAAATAAAGGAACGCTGACGATTAAACCAAACGGTCCTTCTGCTGATTTCACTTATGTGAAGAATGATTTTAGTGTGGGAAATCATACGGTATCCATTATAGTCACAGATAAGGATGGCATTAGCAGTTCGCCGATTGAACGGACCTTTACTGTAAATCAGTCTCGATCCGAGGAGACGACAGGCACTGAAATAGGGGCTGAAAATCAGGCTGCCGATACAGGACAAACTTCAACACCTACAGAATCGAATACTGGCCAACTATCTAACGTAATCAGTGTTCTAGCTGCAGACACCCTAGGAAAAAGACCTTACCTGGCAAAAATGTATCTGATTCCAAAAGATGCTTCAGAGGAATATGTACCAGATGGAGATGTTCCCAGCTCCTATTTACCAGTAGAGGATATGACTCGTGTCCCTTTGGA
Source organism: Neobacillus drentensis (assembly GCF_036965425.1). GTDB lineage: Bacteria > Bacillota > Bacilli > Bacillales > Cytobacillaceae > Neobacillus > Neobacillus drentensis_F. The sequence goes on from NZ_JBALPP010000034.1 coordinate 84,948, forward strand.
TTATAAGATATTAATAGATATCAGAAGCACCGAACCATTAATCGATATTAAAACTCAGCCATTGTTAACTTCTTTTGGTGATATTACAGGAGTTGAAAGGTTGGTAAAAACGACCGCCTTATCGAATGATCTTAAATCCTATGTATATTCATTTACACCAGATAATAATTTTTTACCAAGAACTATTTATAATGTTTATTTAAATCCGAAATTTACTACCGAATCACAAATTCCTATTATTCCTAGGTTCCTAAAATTCACTACAGTTAGTAAATATGAAGAATATCATTTTCCTGCTGACAAAGGGGACAATTCGGATAATTACAGGGATAACGACTATGTTCATGGACCGTTTTCGGTTGTTACAAATGCATGTTCATATTGCCATAGTACACACAATGGTACTAATGAATTTCTCATAAATGGTAAAAATGGTACAAATGAAAATGATATGTGCATGGCGTGTCACGATGGTACTGGTTCGCCAAAGATTGAGGATAATAGTCAGCATAGTAAACATTTTGAGAGTACAAGTGTTTCATGTTCCAGTTGTCATGATCCTCATAACCCGGGGACAAAAGAAAATCCAAATAGCATTTACCGAATGGCGAGTGGGAATGGTCCTCCATATAGCTACAAAAAAGCAGCAACAGCTGCAGGGGATTCAATGGACTTCTCATTATGTTTTAGCTGTCACAATGGAAGCAAAGCAAAAAATATTGAAAAGTATTATACAGACGGGACCTTTAAGAGCCAATCCGGACATAATATTCAAGCAACAATTGACAGCGGAAGCTCGTTAAATGGGCAGCTTCCATGTGCAGATTGCCATGAAACACACGGTGCAGCTAATTTGAACATGCTCAGAACAGAGTTAGGAAACACAAAGCTGCAGGGTGAAAAACCTAAGACTGATCAGCTTGAAGATAATTGGTTTAGTAAAACAGATGGTGATTGGGACATCGATTCGCAGCGTAAATTTTGCTTATCGTGCCACAATGGTCAAACCGTATTATATGGTGAAACAGGAAAAACCATCTATATTAAAGAAACAGGGATAAGCCTGACAACTACTGTTGAACATAATAGAAATAGTACAACAGCATGCTCAGAATGTCACAGCGATAGCAAATCATTTATTGATACTGCACATGCACCTAAAAGGATTACTCCATAAAAAAGAGCGGAACTTTTCCGCTCTTTTTAACTTATTTAATACCTTTTAACCACTCTTTCAGCCCCTCAATCTTCCTCCACAAATGCAAATGCATATCGGCATATACAATCGCTTCATTTTCATCTCCAAACCCGTAAAATTCTGGGGTGTATGCTGGAAGACGTTTTCGTCCCGTTAGATAGGCAATGACATGATTGTTCTCTTTTTTTGCAGCCTTTAAGAGCTTAGCTGCATTCGCTGTAAAACCATTATCGTGCAGTTCGAGCAACAGCTTATTGTAATAATATTGGGCAGATTCCTCTTCGTACTGTTCGAGCAAAGCCCTTGCCTTATTCATTTCACCCAAATCGATATAGGCTACAAACAAAGAGTAACGAACACCTTGATTATCCATAGGGTTTAACTCGAGCAATTCTTCATACTGCTTGGCTGCCTCAGGGATTTTTCCTAAGAGAGATAGGGACTCAGCATAATGGAGTTTTGCCCGCATAAACGGTCTTGTTTCGACTAGCCCCCAGAAGTAGCCGGAGTTTTCTTTGAAAAACGCTTTGCCTAGTTCTCTCTCACCGGCTTGAATTCCTTTTTCATAGAGAAGAATCGCTTCTTCAAGACTCTTTGTTTTTTCTGCGAGAATGACGTAGGCATCGGCACAATCTGGATTAAGCTTTAGTGCTTCTTCAGCTAGTTTATATCGATGTTTTCCTTCTGTCTGCATGGCATCGTAGATCATATTTCTAGCTCGTTCTTGAGCGCTTCTCGATATCTTTTTCGAAGGGCTTTTTCCTTTTTTCGCAGCCTTTTCAGCACTTGGCAATGTCAGCACATTGGATTCAACCACATTTATACTCCGGCTTTTAGGAAACTCAATCACGGTTGCTTCCTCAAATGGCGGATCTTCGCCGTCATTGAATACGAGCCCCATCAGCTCAGCAATTTCTGATGATAGTGCAGATTCCAGCTCTGAATAAATTGAGCTGATACCTCCTGGAGAAACTTCATAAAGTTCAGCTAATTCCTTTTGAGTAAACACTTTTTCCATAGGAGCGATGGTAGAAAGTAAATAATGAAGGGCAGCTGCATAAAGGTACGGATTTTGGATGCGTTTTTGTTTTTTTAGGCAAAAATTCAGCCAAAGAATAACGCCTGTATCGACAATCGGGGTCGGCACGCCAAAGGCATCTAGCCTATTTTTGAAAATATCCGCGACTTCTTTATAAATCGGTGCTGGCCAATCCATTTCGTCAATATCAAGCAAGCCGCCAATCATCGGAAGTCCACTCAAAATCTCCATGAAAAAATCAGTCAGGTACTCTTGTGGAGAATCATAATCTTCGTCTTTGCTGCCATCCTTAATATATTGGAAGGCATGTTCGGGCTCTATGTCCGGCAAATCAAATGGGGATGGGAAAAAGACATAGTTTTGTTCGTAGGGCATCAAAATTCCAACGAAGAAGGAGCCTTCCTCAATGGTAACCGGCATGCCTGTAACGACCGCATCCATTTGTTCGCCAGTAAACCCGTCTTCAATGGTCATTTTGTTATTTTCCAGGGTAATGACCTGTCCGGCAATGGCTCTGGCGTTCGTCCAGGTTTGTAAAATTTGCTTTAGTTTCGGACGCTTCATTTTGCCAGTTTCCGAAGCAATAAATTTCTTGATGATTGTCTCTCCGTCTTCTAATTCTTCAAAAAGCGAAAACCAAATGGTATGGATCAATTCATAAAAATGCAATTCCTGTTCATTATCAATGTCCGTGAAAGTCTCGAAGGCTTCAAAATCCTCTTGAATGTCATGTCCATAGTGATAGACAGCAAAATGAATCAGCTGCTTTTGCAGGTCATCAATTTCCCCTTCAAGGATTTGCGAGATAGAAATAGCTTCATTTGCGCCGCAGCACTTTTTATACTTTTTCCCGCTGCCGCAAGGACAAGGGTCATTACGGTTTATTTTCTCCAACTCACTCCGCTCCTTTATCTCCTGATTTTTGTGAGAATGTTATGTAGAAAACTAAAAGAATTTATGTGCATTTTGTCCAGTTTGTTCATATTTAATAGTACCATTTTTGACAGGATGGTAGATGAAATATACGAAGTATTTTTTCTATCAAACGGTCAAGTTTTGAATTTTATACGGCAATCACGCTATAATGGATAAGAACTGAGCGATGACTTCAGAATATACTAAAATACAGGGTATGATTTTTACTTTTATAGAGGTGACGAAAATGGAATTAGCAGAAATTCGTAATGAACTGGAAAAAACAGCTAAGAAATTAGCGGACTTTAGGGGGTCTCTTTGACCTTGAAAATAAAGAAGCCAGAATCGCTGAGCTAGAGGATGCTATGCTGCATCCTGATTTTTGGAATGATCAGCAGGCTGCACAAACTGTTATTAGTGAAGCTAACGGTTTAAAAGATCAGGTGAATGAGTTCAATGAATTAAATGACTCATTAGAAAACTTGGAACTGACCTATGAACTGGTCAAAGAAGAAAATGATGCCGAACTGTTTGCAGAGATGGAAGACGAGCTTCTGCAGTTAACCGGCCGCTTAAATCAATTTGAACTGCAGCTTCTTTTAAGTGAAGAGTATGATAAAAATAATGCGATTTTAGAGCTTCATCCTGGAGCCGGTGGAACAGAATCACAGGACTGGGGATCAATGCTATTAAGGATGTATACACGCTGGGCCGAAAAGAAGGGCTTTAAGGTGGAGACATTGGATTACCTTCCCGGCGATGAAGCGGGGATAAAAAGTGTGACGTTGGCGATTAAAGGTCATAATGCTTATGGCTATTTAAAAGCAGAGAAAGGGGTTCACCGGCTTGTGCGGATTTCTCCGTTTGATGCCTCAGGCCGCCGCCATACTTCTTTTGTCTCCTGTGAAGTAATGCCTGAATTGAATGATGATATTCAAATCGAAGTCCGGACAGAGGATTTAAAAATTGATACGTATCGTGCGACCGGTGCGGGCGGACAGCATATCAACACGACGGATTCAGCGGTGAGGATTACTCATCTTCCAACTGGTGTGGTAGTGCAATGCCAGTCAGAGCGCTCGCAAATTAAAAACCGTGAAGCTGCCATGAAAATGCTAAAAGCCAAGCTCTATCAACGGGAAATTGAGCGACAGGAACAAGAGCTATTGGAAATTCGCGGTGAACAAAAGGAAATTGGCTGGGGGAGCCAAATACGATCTTATGTCTTCCATCCTTATTCGATGGTAAAGGATCACCGAACCAGTACGGAAAGTGGTAACGTTCAGGCTGTAATGGACGGGGAATTAGATCAGTTTATAAACGCTTATTTGCGTTCGAGAATTTCATAACAAATGTTATGGCCTTTGTCGATAGGTTCGGCAAAGGCTTATTTATTTTTCATGAAAACTATTGCAATAGTAAATGCTAATAAAAAATTTAATCCTTTAATACGTCAGCCTAATGCCATTTACAGCCTAATTGGGTCGTGCTATACTCACTCTCGGTTAGTGAAATGAAGAATTTTAGAGGAGAAAGCAATCATGAATATTTTAAGCAATATTACCGATACATATCCGAAAACGAGAGTGGCAATTGATTATGTATTTGTCTTAATCGGCTCTGCAATCATTGCGGTTGCCTTTAATTTGTTCCTGCTGCCGAACCAAATCGCCTCTGGGGGTGTCAGCGGCATAAGTACGATTCTGAAAACGGTCCTTGGCTGGGAGCCGGCATATGTACAGTGGGCATTTAATATTCCTCTATTTATTGCCGGTGTTATTCTATTAGGAAAGCAATTTGGGGTAAAAACCTTAGTTGGTACGATTTTTCTGCCGATGGTTGTATTTGCTACAAAAAATGTAGAACCATGGACACATGACGCGCTGCTTGGAGCTTTGTTTGGTGGAATTGGTGTCGGTCTCGGCCTTGGCATTGTTTTTAGAGGGAAAGCATCGACTGGAGGAACGGATCTAGCCGCCCAAATTATTAATAAATACACAGGATTTACGTTGGGTAGATGTGTAGTTATGATTGATGGAATTATTGTTCTGAGTGCTGCCATCGTATTCGATATCGAAAAAGGGCTGTATGCTTTAATCGCTCTCTATGTGACAAGTAAAACAATTGATTTGATACAAGTTGGATTTGGCCGGTCGAAAATGGCGATGATCATTACCAATAAGCAGGAGGAAGTCCGAGAAGGTATTTTGAAAAAAGTTGACCGGGGAGTGACCAAGCTTTCTGCACATGGGGGATTTACTGATAATGAACGTCCCGTGTTAATGTGTGTGGTCGATCAATCGGAGTTCACAAAATTGAAACAATTGGTTAAATCCCTTGATCCATCTGCATTTGTCGTTGTTATGGATGCTGCAGAGGTGCTAGGTGAGGGTTTCAAACGGGCCTAGTACTAGTTTATACTATTATAGTAATGGAATTTTTTTCTGTAGGGGGAAAAATAATGAAAAAAAAACTACTAATGCTATTAATGGGGACATCTTTAGTAATGGGACTTGCTGCGTGCGGCGGCTCAGACGATGACAATGGCAAGGATACTGCTTCTGGCGGTGAGGCAGCAAAGATTGTTGATCAAAAATGCTCGGGCTGCCATGGCGGGGATTTAAAAGGGGCAATGGGTCCAGACTTAACTAAGATTGGATCTAAATACTCTAAGGATGAAATTTTAGACATTCTTAAAAATGGCAAGTCAGGCGGAATGCCAGCGAACGTAGTGGAAGGCGATGACGCTGAAACAGTAGCTGCATGGCTTGCTGAAAAAAAATAAAAGGATTGCAAAACGTTCTGTGAAATCGCCAGAGCGTTTTTTTATTTTATCTGAAATGTGTAGTTGGCGAAATAAATTCCAATTTAAAGCGGAATAAAAATGAAAACCCGCGAAATAAACCAACAATTCCGCGAAATCCCCGAATCCCCATAAAATGAATAGTCCTTCTTGCCTACCGAATAAATATGCAAGCGAAAAAAATCGACAAAACCGTGGCAGTCTTTTTAAAAAATGACATTAATATTGGGTGATCATGGCGGATTTTGTATTCTTTGAAAAGAAACTGTAATATTTTTACCGCTTTTTTTGGCGATTTATGATGTTATAATAATATCATGCGCAATTTTGCACACATTGTCTTGGATTTTGGCCTTTTTTGAAAACAAAAGAAGAATTTTGTCGAATTTTCTAAAATAAACTCTAAAACTAGGTGATATAAATGATAGAACTGCAAGAGGTATATAAAAAGTACCCGAACGGCGTAACGGCCGTAAATGGAATAGATGTCCGGATCAACCAAGGCGAATTTGTTTATGTCGTTGGCCCAAGTGGAGCCGGGAAATCGACCTTCATTAAAATGATGTACCGTGAGGAGGTACCAACCTCAGGAACCATCATGATGAACGGTGTAAACTTAGCAAAATTAAAGATGAAAAAGGTTCCTCTTTTCAGACGGAATCTAGGTGTTGTTTTCCAAGACTTCAAGCTGCTTCCTACTCTAACAGTCTATGAAAATGTTGCGTTTGCATTAGAAGTAATTGAAGCACAGCCGAAGTATATTAAAAAACGAGTTATGGAAGTTCTTGACCTTGTGAACCTAAAGCATAAGATTAAAATGCTGCCTTCCGAGCTTTCCGGTGGTGAGCAGCAGCGTGTTTCCATCGCTCGCTCCATCGTCAACTCACCGAAAGTGGTTATTGCAGACGAGCCTACTGGAAACCTGGATCCTGATACGTCATGGGAAATTATGAAGATTTTTGAAGAGATCAATGAAAGAGGAACAACAGTTGTGATGGCAACCCATAACAGGGAAATCGTTAATACATTAAGGCATCGCGTGATCGCTATTGAAGGCGGAAAAATCGTACGTGATGAGCAGAAAGGTGATTACGGTTATGAAAATTAGAACAATTGGCCGTCACGCCCGCGAAAGCTTAAAAAGCATTGGCAGAAATGGCTGGATGACCTTTGCATCCGTTAGTGCCGTTACCGTTACATTAATTTTAGTCGGCGTCTTTTTCGTTATTATGATGAATCTTAATAGAGTAGCTGAGACTATTGAAGAGGACGTGCAAATCCGCGTTCACATCGACGTTGCTGCCAACAAACAAGATCAGCAAGCTTTAAAAAGTGAGATTGAAAAGATACCTGAAGTCAAAAGTGTCAAATTCTCGCCGAAGGAACAAGAATTAAAAGAATTAGTGCAAAGCCTTGGTGAAGAAGGAAAGGCCTTTAAGCTATTTGAACAGGATAATCCGCTAAACGATGTATTTATCGTAAAAACGAAAAAGCCGACAGATACCATGAAGGTTGCGAAACAAATTGAAAAAGACAATTTCGTAGCAAAAGTAAAATACGGGCAGGGCAAGGTTGAAAAATTATTTAAATTTATCAAGGCAAGCCGAAATGTTGGGGTTGTATTGATTATCGGCTTATTCTTTACTGCGATATTCTTAATATCTAACACCATTAAAATTACGATTATTGCTAGACGCAGAGAAATTAAGATTATGAGATTAGTAGGGGCTACCAATAATTTTATTCGCTGGCCATTCTTCCTTGAAGGACTATGGCTTGGAATACTTGGTTCAATATTACCGATTATTCTCATCGCAATTGCCTACTATCGTGCTTATGACTATATCGGACCAAAGCTTCAGGGAACGTTTATTAAAGTTCTGCCATTCGATCCATTCGTCTATCAGGTTTCCGGCATTCTCATTTTAATGGGGGCATTGATTGGAGTTTGGGGAAGCGTCATGTCCGTTAGGAAGTTTTTAAAGGTTTAAAAATCATCAGGGAGGGCTTATTACGTAGTCCTTCCTGATTTCTTCGTGTAAAAAAACAAACAGATAAAGAACGATTTACCTGTACATAGAGAAATGGGAGGAGAAATCGAGATGAGGAAAACATTTATAACTCTCGTCACCGTTGCCGCAGTGGGGTTTGGAACCATTTTTGCGGGAGTTCCGGCAAAGACAAACGCAGAATCCATCTCTAAATTAAAAGGCGACCAAAATAAAATCCAAGAGCAGCGTTCCGATGTGAAATCAGGAATAAATGCGTCAAATGATAAAATCAGTAACCTGCAAAATCAGCAGGCAGGCGTAAAGGACGAAATGAAGCGCCTGGACTATGCCATCACAGACGCAACCAATAAGATTAATAATGAGACGGCTAAAATAGAAAAAACCAAAGTTGAAATTACTAAACTTGAAGAAGAAACAAAGGTTTTAAAGGATCGAATTAAAAAGAGAAATGTACTCTTAAAGGACCGTGCGCGCAGCTATCAGGAAAATGGCGGAATGGTCAACTATCTCGATGTCTTAATGGGCTCCGAAAGCTTTAGTGATTTCATTGACCGTGCCAATGCAGTCGCCACCATCATGCAAGCGGACCGGGATATTTTAAAGCAGCATGAAGCCGATAAAAAGGAACTTGAAACAAAGCAAGCACAAGTGGAAAAAGACCTTGCCAGTCTGCAAACCATGGTGGCAAACTTAGAAGAATTGAACAAGCAGCTGGCTGCTCAAAAGGCGGAAAAAGATAAATTATTAGCCAGTCTAGTCGAGCAGGAACAAGAAGAACACGAACATGTAATGGATTTAAAAGAGCAGGAAGAAATCTTGGCAGCACAAGAGGCAGCGGTTCAAAAGGCCATTCAATTAGCACAAGAAGAACAAGCAAGGGCAGCAGCAAGGGCAGCAGCCAATAAAAACAACTCTTCAAGTTCAAGCAGCGGCGGCGGAGCGAGTTCTGGAGCTGTACCAGGCGTTTCTAGCGGCTATTGGACGCAACCAGCTGTCGGTACATTCACTTCCGGATTCGGCGGACGCGGTTCAGAATTCCATTATGGTGTAGATATTGCGAATCGAACTCAGGTTCCAATTGTGGCTGCGGCTGACGGTGTCGTTATTCGATCCTATCTGTCCAGCAGTTATGGAAACTGTATTTTCGTTTCGCACTCCATTAATGGACAAGTTTATACCACTGTCTATGCTCATATGAGCTCTCGGATGGTTGGTAATGGAGCTGTTGTGAAAAAGGGCCAGCAAATCGGTGTCATGGGTAACACTGGTGATTCTCGTGGACAGCATTTACATTTTGAACTTCATAAAGGTCCGTGGACACAGGATAAGCATAATGCTATCGATCCAAGAGGAATTGTTCCACTGCCATAATAAAAACAGGAGAAGCTTTAATGCTTCTTCTTTTTTTATATTCTTTATTAATTCATCAAAGGGTTCGTCCACATTTCTATTCATAACTCGTCCATTTCTTTCATATATGTTAATAATCGGGCAGGAAAATGATGCCTTTATATAAAAATAGATAGGAAATTGGCATTTTAGCTGAGGAGGATCTCAATGAATCGAAAATGGATTGCCCTGTTAATGACGGGTTCGCTTCTCACGGGAGCAGGGGGCACATATGCAGGAATGCAGATTTTTGAAAATAAACAATCAAGCTCCGCTCTCGAGCAAGCATTATCTCCAAAAAATAAAGCCGTAAATTCTGCAGCGGAAACAGCCGACCTGGGAAAAGTCGAACAAGCCTATGAGTTAATTTCAAGCCGATACGTTGAAAAAGTTGACAATGACAAGCTGGTTGAAGGGGCCATTCAAGGGATGCTTTCTGTTTTAAAGGACCCTTATTCGGTTTATATGAACAAGGAGACAGCCCAGCAATTCACCCAATCGTTAGAATCATCTTTTGAAGGAATCGGCGCTGAGGTCGGCATGGTGGATGGCAAAATTGTTATCGTCTCTCCTTTTAAAGACTCCCCAGCTGAAAAAGCAGGCATTAAGCCAAACGATCAAATTCTAAAGGTAGACGGCAAGAGTGTGGAAGGACTTGACCTAAATAAGGCGACGTTAAAAATCCGCGGCAAAAAGGGCACCACTGTAAAGCTGGAAATAGCCCGTAATGGATTAAAAGAACCGCTCACTATTGAGGTGAAACGTGATGAAATTCCCCTTGAAACCGTCCATGCTTCGGTTAAAAAGCAAGATGGCAAAAAGGTCGGTTATATTGAAGTGACTTCATTTTCAGAAGATACAGCAGCGGATTTTAAAAAGGATTTAAAGGCTTTGGAGAACGATCATATCAAAGGTCTGATTATCGATGTCCGGGGAAATCCGGGTGGATTTTTGGAGAGCGTCGGTGAAATCTTGAAAGAATTTGTGCCGAAGGATAAGCCATATGTGCAAATTCAGGAACGAAACGGTGATAAGAGACGCTATTTCTCTACTATTTCTAAAAAGAAGGATTATCCAGTAATTGTTTTGGTAAACAAGGGCAGTGCATCAGCTTCGGAAATCCTGGCAGGATCCCTTAAGGAGGCAGCTGGTTACCAGTTGGTCGGTGAAACTACCTTTGGCAAAGGAACAGTGCAGCAGGCTGTACCAATGGGGGATGGAAGTAATATTAAATTAACGTTAGCTAAATGGCTAACCCCAAATGGAAATTGGATTCATAAAAAAGGGATTAAACCGGATGTCGCCATCAAGCAGCCGGCCATTTTTGGAACCCATCCGCTTCAGGTTGAGAAGCCGCTTGTGGAGGACATGAACAATGAGCAAGTAAAGAGCGCCCAAGAAATTCTCGACGCCCTTGGATTTGCTCCAGGACGGACAGACGGATACTTTAGTTCCGAAACAAAAATTGCTGTAAAAGGATTCCAACAGCAATATAATCAGACACCAACAGGAAAAATTGACAGTAAAACAGCTGCTAAATTGGAAGAAATCGCTATTAAAGAAATGAAAAAAGAGAAAAATGACCTCCAGCTTCAGACGGCGTTAAGGCTGATTACAAAATAGGAAACAGGGGCTTTTGGCCTCTGTTTTTTTGTCATTTTTTTCTAATATCTAAGTGGATTCGCGGAATAAACTGCTTTTTTTGCGGAATTAGCGAGAATTTCCACGGAAATAGCAGCTAAGTTCGCGGAATAAATCTAAAATTCCGCGGAATTCCGGCAAAAGTCCGCGGAAATTAGGGACAGATGCTCGCAAAGACACAAGAAGGCTTAGCGAATTTAGTAAGAAAGACATTTTTTCATTTTTCTAGAAACTAGCAATATGTTTTATGGTTGTTATTTGGTAAAATAATCTTTAAGAGATTTTTTATAGAATGCTAGAAATTTAATAGAGGCAGGTGACAGGAATTGGTGCAAATATGGCTTGTGGAGCTTCTTAAAGGGACAGGCAAGTTATTTCTTCATCCTGTTTTATACTATCTCGTTTTCCTTGCAGGGATATTAGGCATCATGAGGGTGAAACGTGAAAGGAAAAATTTCCATATTCGGGCATATGATGCCTATTTCGAACTTCGGCAGTTGTTTCCAACTGGCCTTTTAATTGGTCTTGTGCTTTCCATTATTGTAGTTGCGTCAGGGATTGCCGTTCCTTTTGCCGCAATCTTGTTAATCGCTGGGTTTACGTTTTTGTGGTCTCTTACAACAAATGTTCGCTGGGTTTCACCAGCCTATACGGTAGGCGCAGCCTTTTTTGCCATCATTTTGTTTGCGGAAAATAACTGGTCCATTCCCCCGTTTACGGATGCCTTCCATTCCATTGGTGACAAGATATATCCTTCCATGGTCATCCTATTGGGGCTTTTGTTAATCGCGGAAGGGATGATGATTGTTAAAAATGGCAGTATTGGGACCTCTCCAAAACTCGCTAAAAGCAAGCGGGGCCAAAGCATCGGTGTCCATGAAGTGAAGCGAATCTGGATGCTCCCAATGTTTTTGCTGATTCCAGGTGATGCTCTTCATCTTCCATTCGATTGGTGGCCAGTTTTTCATATCGGTGCTAAGGAATTTTCGCTTATCCTAGTTCCTTTTGCGATTGGCTTTCACCAACAAATTAAAGGGATGCTGCCAAAAGAAGCGGTCCAGCTTCATGGCCGAAGAGTCATCTTCCTTGGAAGCCTCGTTACGATCCTTTCCGCTGCCGGCTATTGGAATCCGCTTTTAGCCATCGTGATTGCTTCGCTGGCTATCATTGGCCGTGAGGCTTTAGCATTACTTGCTTATTTGAAGGATGAAGGGCTGCCATTTTATTTTTCGAAAAAAAATCAAGGCCTGATGATTATCGGGATTATTCCGGAATCACCTGCCGATAAAATGGGACTTCAGGCCGGAGAAATCATCGCAAAAGTAAATGGTGTACTAGTACTTGATGAAAAAGTGTTTTACGAAGCCCTGCAAAAAAATCGTGCCCATTGCAAACTCGATGTACTCGATACAAATGGCGAAATTCGTTTCGTTCAGCGTGTTTTATTTGAGGGGGATCACCACGAGCTTGGGATTCTATTTGTACATGATGAACGTAAGTATGATGAGAAAATTGGATAGAGAAGGGGCTGCTTCCGGCAGCCCTTCTATTTTTTTATTCGATTCCACCTAGCCTTCTTTTTAAATAAAATTAATCATCTACCGACTTTTCTAAATTTTTATCAACAATAAAAACCTCTATCCGCTCTCCCATCTTAGTGCTGATGTCACTGTGACTCGAAAGAACTTTACAATTAGTGAGATCCTCGACAATTTTTTCAAAATCTGAACTGTACATTTCTCGGAGGACTTGTCTCATTTTTTTTACTAGTCGTCTCCCTGTATCATGATTCACAAGATGCTTCTCCTCAGTAGTCAATACTCCTTTGAAGCGAGTAATAACCATATCTTCAACAATGTAGGTCTTCGCTTCTTGTGGACCGCGGCCAAGCAATTCCCGTTGAAATTTTATGAATGCTGAACTGATCTCAGCTTCCAGTTTCTTTTTAGAACCAACCATCCCATAACCCCCGAATAATGTTTACAAATAAAAAACCACGGGAAGAAGGACTCTTCCCGTGGTTTTAAACACAGTTAAATAAACTGTGCAAAACTACGCGACAAAATAAGTGTCCTCTCTAAACGCTTACGAGGTTAGCTGTCGGATTCGGGCATGAGAGTAGCCCTACTCAAAAATGAGATTCACCCCATTTGGCAGTTAATAGCCGCAATTGGTTCCCCCGTTCTCCAGTTAGGAGATTAAGCGAAAATGGTTCCGCAAACATACATATGAAAGTAATACTACGCCCGGTGCAAGAAAAAGTAAAGTGTTTTTTTGCGATAATACTTGCTCTTTTTTCATGGTGCAAATAGGAAATCTAATTGTAAAAAAAAGAGGAAATAAGAGAAATAAGGAGAAAACATACTGATTTCATAGTGAAATATTAGAATTTAACTGTTTTTGATGAAATATAACCATTTACAAAAATACTTCACAGGAATAAAATAGCCACAAATGAAACAATAACTTTATAGATCGGCCTAATCCTGAGGCAGCTCAGGAACGGAGGAACCAATTTATTGGGGTTAATTCTGGGGAACCAGAAGGGATGAGATACTCTTTCGCCATCCTACCCGTCAGCTAACTTCGTCGGCTAAAGCGAAGGAGGTCACAAGACCGCCTATTCAGGGGGCTTTTTTGTTTTTAGCAAAAGGGCAGCTTGAGGAAATAAGTAGGTCTTTTTATTATGCCTATCTTTATAGAAAAAGGAACATGGAAGACAGAACGCAAAGAGAGCGATAATGCTTGGCTGGGCGTTAAGTAGACCACGCATACTTTTTCTCCAATATGTTAATCACAATTTCTGCAAAACCCACTAATAGATATCATTGATAGATATGGCTATTTTGGGTATTGTTTGGAATGGATTAACTGGGGAATGAGTAAGCGTGGTCTATTTTTATGTGTTTTTCAAAATTCAATTTTATCAAAAGGTATTAAATCGGCTAAATGAGTGAGGGGGGACGGATATGAATAATGATTTTGTTACAATTGGACTTTTAAATTTAGCCTTTGCCCTTTTTTGGGGATTTATACAATTTAGTGAAAAAGCCTAGGGAGGAAATCAGGTATGCTCATACCGGGAATTATTGATGTAGCTTTAATTATTTATCTATCATACGTCCTAATTAAACCTGAAAAGTTTTAATGGACTTTAACATCGAAATATCAAACAGGGGGAAAACGAAATGACTATGGGGTTAATACAGGTAGCGGTTACCTTACTAATTGCCGGATTATTAGTAAAACCGGTTGGTGGCTACCTTGTGAAAGTTTTCGAATATGAAAAAACTGGTTTAGACCGGGTTTTTGGACCAGTGGAGAGGATGATCTACCGAATCATAGGAGTTAAAGAAAAAGAGTCAATGGGCTGGAAAAAATATGTATTTTTCATGCTGCTCACTAATTTTATCATGATGATGTTAATGTACATCGTTTTTAGGATTCAAAAGTATCTGCCTTTAAATCCAGATAAGATTGATAATATGCCGCCTGCTTTAGCCTTTAATACGGCAGTTTCGTTTATTACAAATACAAACTGGCAGGCATATAGCGGAGAGAATTCACTTTCTTACTTATCACAAATGATTGCTATTACATTCCCGATGGTTACTTCAGCTGCCACAGGATTTGCAGTGGCGATAGCTTTTATTCGCGGCTTAGTGGCCCGACAGAATAATCTTGGAAACTTCTATGTTGATTTAGTTCGCTGTATTACACGTGTATTCTTGCCATTATCTTTTGTTGTTGCACTTTTCTTGGTATTTCAAGGTGTACCTCAGACACTTCATAGTGCAACGGACGCCACAACAGTTGAAGGCATTAAACAAACGATTACAAGAGGTCCTGTTGCATCACTAGAATCAATTAAGCACATTGGAACAAACGGCGGCGGATATTTTGGTACTAATGCGGCACATCCATTTGAAAATCCAACGCCATTAACAAATCTAATTCATATTCTATGTATGCTGTTGCTGCCTACTGCTTTGGTGTATGCATTTGGGGTTATGATTCGGAATAAACGTCAAGGCTGGACAGTTTTTGCAACTATGGGAATTATGTTTTTAGTGTTTCTTGCAGTAGTCTTTTTCGCTGAATATAAAGGTACACCTGCATTAAATGCACTTGGTATTCATGGGAATATGGAAGGGAAAGAGGTTCGCTTTGGTTTATCAGAATCAGCATTATTTACGGCTGTGACGACAGCGGCTACTACTGGATCCGTTAACAATATGCATGATTCATTAACTCCGATTGGCGGACTTGTACCTCTTGGGGAAATGATGTTAAATAACGTGTTTGGCGGTAAAGGGGTCGGGTTGTTAAACGGGTTACTATACGTCATTTTAACAGTTTTTATTTGCGGATTAATGGTAGGGCGAACACCGGAATTTTTAGGAAAGAAAATTGAAGCTAAAGAAGTGAAACTGGCTTCAATTGCACTGCTAACCCATCCTGTTATTATTCTAGTTCCGACCGCTATTGCATTGATTACACCTGGAGCGATTTCGTCTATTTTAAACCCAGGATATCATGGAATTTCAGAGGTCTTATACGCTTTTACATCAGGGGCAGCCAACAACGGTTCAGCTTTTGGAGGTCTGACAGCGAACACCGACTTCTATAATATCATGATTGGTTTAGTCATGTTATTGGGACGATTTATTTCTATTATTGCCATGTTAGCAATAGCTGGATCTTTTGCTACGAAGAGAATCGTAGCTTCATCGTCAGGAACATTTCATACAGATACACCATTATTCACTGGTATCTTGGTCGTGATTATTTTGGTAATTGGTGCACTAACGTTCTTCCCAGCACTGGCATTAGGTCCGATCGCGGAACATCTTGGAATGTTTCATTAAAAGGGAACGGGATTATGAAGGAGGATTTCTTATGGCAAGAGAAAATACAGGGATAACAAAAGACATGGTCTTTCAAGCCATTATCGATTCATTTAAAAAGTTAAACCCGCTTGTAATGATTAAGAATCCAGTTATGTTTGTGGTGGAAGTTGGGACACTCATAACACTGATTCTTTCGATAAAACCAGACATTTTTGGGGTTAGCAATGTCGGAAGGGGCTATAATGTAACTGTATTTATCATCCTTCTCATTACGGTGCTCTTCGCTAACTTTGCTGAAGCTATTGCAGAGTGGCGGGGGAAGGCACAGGCAGAAACACTCCGGAAAACAAAATCGGAAACGATGGCTAAGGTTAGACAAAGAGATGGTTCATTCAAAGTACTTCCATCTACTTCGTTACGCAAAGGTGATATTGTTCGTGTTGAAACTGGAGAACTGATTCCTTCTGATGGGGAAATTATTGAAGGATTGGCTTCGATTGATGAATCAGCAATCACAGGTGAATCTGCTCCTGTCATTAAAGAGGCAGGCGGGGACTTTTCATCTGTTACAGGAGGAACGAGAGTTGTTTCGGATTATATCATTGTTAAAATCATGACGGATCCAGGTGAATCATTCCTTGATCGAATGATTTCATTGGTCGAAGGAGCAAAACGTCAAAAAACGCCGAATGAAATTGCTTTAACTACTCTTTTGGCTGTATTAACACTCATTTTCCTATTTGTCATTATGACACTGGTACCTATGGCCGATTATTTAAAGGTTAGTATAGATGTGGCAACACTCATAGCCCTTCTCGTTTGTTTAATTCCAACTACAATCGGAGGATTGCTTTCAGCTATTGGGATTGCCGGGATGAACCGCGTAACGCGATTTAACGTTTTAGCGATGTCAGGTAAAGCGGTTGAAGCTGCCGGAGACATTGATACGATGATTTTGGATAAAACGGGGACCATTACCTTTGGAAACCGGATGGCAAGCGAGTTTATTCCAGTAGAAAATGTTTCTGGCCAAGATGTTACGTTTGCCGCTTTAAAGGCATCGTTAAAAGATGAAACACCTGAAGGGCGTTCCGTTGTGGAGCTTGCCCATAAACTGGGAGTCAAATGGAATGAAAAGGAATACGAAAACGCAGAAGTTATTGAATTTACGGCAGAAACAAGGATGTCAGGGCTAACCTTAGAAGATGGGACGGAAATTAGAAAAGGTGCTGTAGACGCCATTAAAAAATATGTGGTTGCGAATAATGGAAGCGTTCCGGCTGCCCTGGACGAGAAAGCCAAAACCATTGCGAAGGCAGGAGGAACTCCACTTGCAGTTGCGATTAATAATAAGATATATGGAGTTATCTATCTGAAGGATACCGTTAAGCCCGGACTAAAGGAACGCTTTGCAGAATTAAGAGCGATGGGAATCAAAACTGTTATGTGTACTGGTGATAACCCATTGACTGCATCCACGATCGCTAAAGAAGCAGGTGTCGATGAATTTATCGCAGAAGCAAAACCTGAGGATAAGATTGCCGCTATTAAGAAGGAACAAGCAGAAGGAAGACTTGTTGCCATGACAGGCGATGGAACCAATGATGCCCCAGCATTGGCACAAGCAGATGTTGGTTTAGCGATGAATTCGGGAACAATGGCAGCAAAAGAAGCAGCCAACATGATCGATTTGGACTCAGATCCAACTAAACTATTATCTGTAATTGCGATCGGAAAACAATTATTGATTACTCGTGGTGCATTAACAACATTCTCAATTTCAAACGATATTGCCAAGTATTTTGCGATCATTCCGGCGTTATTTATTACGGTAATACCGCAACTGCAATCGCTCAATATAATGGGATTGGCATCGCCAAAATCAGCGATTCTTTCCGCTTTGATTTTTAATGCCATCATTATTCCTCTCCTCATTCCAATTGCGATGAAGGGAGCAAAATACAAACCGATGACAGCGAATAAACTCCTTTCTCGTAACCTTCTAATCTATGGGTTTGGCGGAGTGGTGGTACCTTTTATCGGGATTAAAATCATAGATTTAATTGTAACTGCTTTACATTTAGCTTAATTTTTGAAAGTGGAGGAGATTTTTGATGAGGTCATTTATGGTTGCACTTCGAGCCTCTTTGTTCTTAATGATACTTTGTGGTTTAATCTATCCTTTGGCAACAACTGCTGTTGCCCAGGTATTGTTTCATAAGCAAGCAGAAGGAAGTCTTGTAACGCAAAACGGAAAAGTTCAAGGTTCAGAGCTTTTGGCACAAGAATTTAAGGGGCCGCAATGGTTTCATCCACGAGCTTCCGCGGCAAAGTATAATCCAACCGCTTCTGCAGCTACAAACGCTGCTGTTGCATCAAAGGATTATATAAATACTGTGAAAGATAATGTGAAGCAATTGAAAAAGGAAAACGGAAATATGGGCAATACAATTCCTGCAGATTTAGTGACAACTTCTGGTTCAGGTTTTGATCCGGATTTATCTCCGGAAGCTGCAAAGGCTCAGGTACCTAGAATTGCAAAAGCAATGAGCGTTTCTGAAGATCGATTAGAAAAACTTATAAAGGAGCATACGAAAGGACGTCAATTGGGGATTTTTGGCGAGCCGCGTGTAAATGTTTTAGAACTAAACATGGCATTACAACAAATAAAATAAAAAGGGGAGAGTCTTTCTCTCCTTTTTCTGTATGAATGAAAGAAAGGGGGGGCTTTCATGAGTGAAGAGGGGTTCCGCAGAAAGACACCTGAGGAAATCCTGCAGTCCATACAAAAAATCGGAAAAGGCCATCTTAAAATTATTCTTGGTGCTGTAAGTGGTACCGGCAAAACCTATCATATGCTGCAGGAAGGAAATCTTTTAAAAAAACGGGGGATAGACGTCGTTATTGGAGTCGTAAGTCCTTCAAACCGTCCCAAAACAATGGAACAAGTGGGCTGTTTAGAAATAATCCCTTCTATTGAATGGATGAACAAGGGGGAAGGCAAATTCGATCTTGATGTTGAGGCGATTACTTCCCGTAATCCTGAAGTGGTATTAGTCGATGACTTATCACATCGAAATCGGCCCGAATCCCCCAGGCCAACGCGATTAGATGACATAAACTTTCTCTTGAATAGGAAAATCAGTGTCATCACCACGATTAATGTATACGAGCTTGAAGGAATAAGAGGGATCGCAGACAAATTAACAGGCGGGAAGGTTAAGGTCAATTGTATAGTTCCAGAAGATACGTTAGCACTGGCTGATGAAGTTAAGCTTTTGGACGTCACGCCAGAAGTGATCCTAAGCAGAATACAAGAAGGGGAGATTGAGCTTAACCACGAGGAGAACCGAGGGAAAGATAATCTCTTTCATCGAGGCAATCTAGCTGTTCTTCGTGAACTTGCTCTCCGCTTTTTAGCGGGGGAAGTAAATGAAACACTAGATGAGTATAGAGAATCACATGGGATCATAGGTCCATCAGGAGCGACAGAGAAAATATTAGTGACCGTTCAATACCATTGGAATGGATCGATTCTTATTCGAAGAGGTCAGCAAATCGCCAAAAGATTAGGCGGAGAGTTACTGGTAGTTTGTTTTCAATCACCCAATAATAAATTAACTAAAAATGAACAAACTTTTAAACGTTCCATTATAAAATTAGTGGAAAAAGTCGGTGGGGGGTTTGACGAGATACAACTTGAGCAAGATTCTGTTGCCAATCAAATTGTTAAATATGCAACTGAGCACAATATAACCCGGATTGTAATGGGGCAGTCAAAGCGAACCCGCTGGGAGGAAATTGTTTACGGCTCCATTATCAATAAAATCTTAAGGAAAACGAGAAATATGGATGTCTTTATTGTCGCAGATCGCGCCAAAAAAGATGGAGAACGTGTCATCCCAACAAAACAGAGTAAGAAAGAAGAAGCAAAAAGCCCTTATCGACGACTTACTAGTCAAGAACTAGAACGCGAAATGAATAAAATCAAACGAGGAACTTTGAAAGTTTATATTGGTGCTGCACCTGGTGTAGGAAAAACTTACACAATGCTGCGAGAAGCGAATGAACTGAAGAAAAAGGGAATTGATATCGGCATTGGGTTATTAGAAACCCACGGGCGGGAGGAAACGCTTGAACAAGTTGGATCATTAGAAATTATACCGCGAAGAAATATAGCCTATAAAGGAACAACATTAGAAGAAATGGATACAGAATCAATTATTAAGCGTAATCCTGAGGTTGTGTTAGTCGATGAATTAGCACATACAAATGTGCCTGGAAGCCGGAATCACAAACGATATCAAGATGTAAATGAAATTTTAGATGCAGGGATCTCCGTTATTTCAACAATGAATATTCAACATTTAGAAAGTTTAAATGATAGTGTAGAACAAATTACTGGTGTGAGGGTTCGGGAAACAGTTCCTGATCACATTTTACGAAGAGCAGAGGAAATAGAATTGATTGATATTTCTCCAAAGGCATTGCGCGAACGGATGAGGGAAGGTCGTATTTATGCACCGGTAAAAGTAGAGCAGGCATTAAATAACTTTTTTAAGACCGGAAATCTTATTGCCCTTAGGGAGTTAGCCTTACGTGAAGTCGCAGATGATGTGGATGAGCGGCTGGAAGCTTGGGAGCGAAAGCGGACATTAAGAGGTCCATGGAGACAGGAAGAGGTTATTTTTGTTTGTACCAATTTAAGAGCTGATAGCGAAAGGCTCATCCGCCGGGGATTTCGGATTGCCTATCGCTTAAAAGCGACATGGTATGTTGCATATGTAAAAGACCATCACCCTTTAAAAGAAGAAGAGGCGCAAGTATTAAATAAAGTACGCCAACTGACAGAACGGCTTGGCGGAATATTTGAAATGTACGAAACCAAAGATCGCCGCAATGTGTTTAGAAAGCTGGTAAGTGAAATGAACGAAAAAAAAGCCACACAAGTAATTATTGGCCAATCTGCCCGTTCCCGCTTGGAAGAGATAACAAAGGGTTCCGTTACCCAAAAGTTATTAAGAGAGGTCAGGCATATGGATGTTTTGGTGGTCGCAGACCAACAAAAACAATAATTAATTGGAGAAAAATTAAGAAAAAATCATTGTACCCTTGAGATATTCTGCAAATATACAAATAATGTAAAGTATGCAATCGGGAGGATAACAAAAGAACATGAATATAGCATTTTTTCTTATACCAAAGAAAGAAGTAGCTTTTATAAAATATGAATCAACTATGAGGCAAGCTTTAGAGAAAATGGAGTATCACGGATACTCAGCTGTACCATTAATAAATTATGAAGGAAAGTATATGGGTACCCTTACTGATGGTGATTTATTATCCAAATTAAAAAATACACCAAATTTTAATTTTGAAAGTACCGAAAAAATTTGGCTTAAAGATATACCTCTTCACAAAAATTTTGAAGCAATATCGATTAACTCAGAAATGGAAGATATTATCTTAAAGTCAATGGAACAAAACTTTGTTCCAGTTGTTGATGATAATCAAATTTTTATTGGCATTATCAGAAGAAGAGAAATTATAGAATATTGTGCAAAGAGTGTTTTGGTATCGAATCATTCGGAACCATTCAAATAAATACGCATATCGATTACAACAGTTACGCTAGACATTTGTTGGTGAAAGTTATTATGAGATTCCTTATTTTCGTGAGAAATCTAAAGAAAAAGGTCACTTTTATCGAAAAAATGGTCATTGTACCTGTTATTTGAATGAAATTAGCTCTTTACAGCTATTCTGAATGGCGCTAAAATAAGCCTCAGAATAATATCGAATTTAATATTTCGGCCAAATCCTGAGTATTCGGGAACGGAGGAACCA
>NZ_JBALPP010000034.1:106687-153297 GCF_036965425.1 Neobacillus drentensis
ACTCTTTCGCCATCCTACCCGTCAGCTAACTTCGTCGGCTAAAGCGAAGGAGGTCTAAGACCACCTGTTTCAGGGGGCTTTTTTGTCACATAGCACAGTATGCAGCAAGAAAGCAGCCTGAATAATAAAGTAGGTCTTTTATTGTGCCTATTTTTTGAAGAAGCTGCTTGGAAGACAGAACACAAAGAGGGCTATAAAGCTTAGCTGGGTGTTAGGTAGACCATGTTTACTTTTTCTCTTATTACATTGATTATCAAAGGATTTTTTGCTGTCTAATTTATGGTTATTGCCGTAAACAGCTCTTTGTTTTCAATTATGGGAAAAGTAAACATAGGTCTATTTTTGTTTCAGATTCCATTCTGACGAGTTGCCTGCCTCATAAAAATAACTAAAATAGGGGAAAAAAGTAATGTTAAATGATTATATGATGAAAATGAATATTGTTTTACCCAAAACAACTATACATTTAGATAAAGAAGTTTATAAGGCTGGAAGCAATATTAACGGGACTATAGAGGTGAAGGGTAGTTTTTTTAAAAATAAAATAAAGAGATATGATATTGATTTAATCGGTAAGGATACAAAATCTAATCGAGAGGAAACGTTAAATAGTCATACGGTTTTATGCTCCCATGACTGTGTCCCTAATAAGACACAGACTATTCCTTTTTTATTTTATGTCCCGGAGGAAATTAGAAATAATCCAGACTCTTTTCGATATAGTCTTATAATTAGGATTGTTCTAGTAAGCTCTAAAAGTATTAAACTGAGTCATCCTGTACAAATTCAAAATGCGAATTAACCAAAAAGCTTAATTTAAGGAGTCATAAAACCACCTAAATTTTGGTGGTTTTTTTTGAGGAGATAATCAAAAAATTTTTCCAGAGGTTAATTTACTAACTTAAGTAAAACCTAATAAAAATATTATTTACATTAGGGAAGGAAAAAAGAGCATTGGATTTATAGCTTTCTAGCGAAGCTCTGTAGGAGGAATGAAAGATGCATAAACAATATGCTGTTATTGGGATGGGGAGATTTGGCTCTAGTGTTGCTGCCTCTCTTTTTAAAGAAGGTAATGAAGTGCTGGCTATTGATAAAAAAGAAGAGAACATCGAAAATATTCAAGATTCAGTGACACATGCAGTAATTGGTGATACTACTGATGAACAAACGCTAAAGGTGATTGGGATCAGAAATTTCGATACGGTGATTGTAGCAATTGGGGATGATATCCAAGCAAGTATATTAACTGTTCTTATACTGAAAGAATTGGGAGTAAAGTATGTAGTTGCTAAAGCAATCAATAAAAGTCATGGACAAGTTTTACATAAGGTTGGAGCCGACCGAGTCATTTATCCTGAAAAAGATATGGGTGAAAGGGTTGCGAACCAGTTAATGGCCTCCCCTAATGTACTGAATTTAATTGAACTTGCTGAAGATTACAGCATGGAAGAAATCAAAGTGCCTGCAAGCATGAAAGGACAAAATCTCCGTGATTTGAATTTGAGAGCCAATTATAATGTTACGGTAATAGCCATTAAAAATAACGATAAAATGGAAATTTTACCACACCCGGAACAGGCATTAAAATCTGATGATATCTTGATTGTTATTGGGGAAAATGAAGATTTACAAAAATTCTCCCAAATCGATTAACGCTGCTGCCCATTAACCTTATCTATTAAAGATTAGGGGCTGAACCTTTGGTCCTAGTAAGGGGAGAATATCTAGTGAGTGCAATAAGAAGAAAAGGTAATCTAATAAAATTGCATCCTGCGCAAATCCTTGTGATCGGATTTGCCAGTCTAATATTAATTGGCACACTTTTGATAATGCTGCCTATTTCAACAGTTGAAGAAGGACGCGGGCTCAATTTCATTGATGCCTTATTTGAGGCGACATCTGCGGTTTGCGTAACAGGACTTGCTGTTGTGGATACGGGGTCAACCTTTACCTTATTTGGGCAAATAGTCCTTTTGTTTTTAATTCAATTTGGCGGTTGGGGAATTATGACCCTAGCGATATTTATGTTTATAATTCTGGGTAAGAAAATTGGATTAAAGGAAAGACTGCTGCTGCAAGATTCGTTAAATGTTAATAATTTATCTGGAGTCGTTCACCTTGTATTACGCATCATCCGAATAACCTTGATTGTTGAAAGTGTTTGTGCAATCATTTTAGCGGTACGCTGGTCCTTTGATATGCCATTTGGGAAAGCCATCTATTACGGTATCTTTCATTCCATTTCTTCTTTTAATAATGCTGGTTTTGGACTAGAATCTGACAGCCTGAGTAAGTGGGTGGGTGATCCGATTATTAACATAGTGATTACATTTCTATTTATCACTGGCGGAATCGGATTTACCGTTATATTGGATATTTGGCAAAAAAAGTCCATAAGTAAGCTTTCACTTCATTCGAAAATAGCTTTGCTGGTAACCCTCATACTTAATATTGTCGGTACATTGATTATTTTGTTATCAGAATTTCATAATCCAGCTACGATTGGGAAGTTTGAGTTAGACGATAAATTATGGGCCTCTTATTTTCAAGGTGTTGTTCCTCGCACTGCCGGTTTTAATACGATTGATATTGGACATATGACACTATCTTCAAAGGTTTTTACAATGGTGTTAATGTTTATTGGCGCCTCGTCAGGCTCCACCGGGGGAGGAATAAAAGTAACGACCTTCGCTATTATCATCTTTGCATTTTGGACGGTCCTTACAAATAGAGATGATGTCAATATTTTTAGAAGAAGGATTTCATGGCATTTGGTGAATAAATCCTTATCCATAGGCGTTACTGCTATTATTTTTATCTTTACGATTTTCTTTTTGCTTACCTATACGGAAAAAGCTGAAATGAGTGCAATCCTTTTTGAAACGATTTCTGCATTCGGAACAGTGGGTCTATCAACAGGATTAACCGGAGATTTAACACCATTAGGGAGGGTTTTAATCACAATCATGATGTTTATTGGAAGGCTTGGACCGTTAACAATGGCATTTGCCCTTATGGTGAAAAAGAATGAGGCAAAAGTAAGATATGCAGAAGAAAAGATATTAATTGGATAGTTAATTTAAAAAAGGAATGACTCAAAAATATAAGGCAGAATTCACGATCAGTGATTCTGCCTTATATTTTTAAACACCCTTAACAGAATCTAACGTAATTCCTAACTTTTTCGCCACATATCCAGTCGTACTTGCTTGAATCAATATAGTAACCAATATCGCTATAAATGTTACAGCTGCAATTTGATTTGCATAATCCACTTTTGCTGCCATAATCATCCCAGATAGGGCTGCAGGAATTACACCCGTTTCCCGTACCCAGAACATAAACACAATTTCATTCCATTTCCATTTCGCTTTACGATCAGGCAATGTACAAACTAGGACAGCAAGAGGTCTTGCGATCAACATGAAAACCAAAACAACCAAAATTCCCTGGACCCAATACTGACCTAACGTCCTGAAATCCACCTGTGTCCCCAACAGCATAAAAATAAGCGTTCTCATAATAAGGGTAAGGGTTCCGGAAAATTCAAAAACGGTTGAATGCGTTTCTTCTGCAATGTGTAAACGAAAAATCTTAGAGTTTCCTATTATAAGTCCAGCTGTAAAAGTAGCCATAAAACCACTGGCATGAATAAACCCAGCAGCTAAATAAGAACTAATGGCTGCAAGCAAGCTGACCACTGTGCTATATTTTCTAAAAATGCCCCACCTGTGTTCTGAGGTTAACAGACTTGCGATAAAACCAATCACTGCCCCAGCTAATATCCCGCCGCCAGCTTCACGGATAAAACTCCAAATACTAGCAGATACAGATAGTTTTGTTTCACCCATTAAGACGCTGAGTAAGGTAAAAGTTAAGATGGAACCTGTCGCGTCGTTAAAGGCGGATTCACTTTCTACCGTCCGTCTTACTTTCTCTTGTATTGTAATTTGTTTAAATACTGGCATCAAGGTTGCAGGGTCGGTTGATGCAATAACTGATGCCAAAAGCAAGGCATACATAATAGGTATCTTTAAAAAATAGAAAGCAGTTACTGCCGTAACCGTTGCTGTAATAATGACACCTAATATAGATAAAAGAGAAATCGTAATCCAAACCTTCTTCAGAACAGAAAAGTGAATCGCTATTCCTCCTTCAAACAGAATCAAAATGGATCCTAAGACAATAATGAATTGATATGCTACTGAATCATTAGGTACTGTTATGAGATGGAAGACGGATGGGCCAATTAAAATCCCAACAATCATAAAAAGTGCTACATCGGGAATTTTAATTCGTTCAGCTAATTTCATCGCCAATAAACCGGACAGAAAAACCATGGTAAGCATATATAACTCCCGTTGGACAATATTCATTACGTTGGCTTCCACATGAACTTCTCCTTTTCGTAAATTAATCATTTATAATAGATTGCTCTTGATTGACCTAACATATTTACTGACATTCTTTGGAGCGAATCCCGAGTATTGTTATAAGATAAAAATAGTTGACAAAGTGTGAAATGTATTATATTATTATTTCGAATTAAAGATATTTAAATTTGAGATGAGATAAATTAAAATATCTTAGTTTGAGATTTTCACTTTTAGGTGGTGCTAATAATGGGATTATTAGATAAATTATTTGGAAAAACATCCGAGGAGGAAAAAACTGTGGAAAAATTAAACATTGGTATTATTTTAGGAAGCACTCGTCAAGGACGCGTAAGTCCACAAGTGGGAGAATGGGTTAAAGGAATTGCTGACAAACGCGGCGATGCTAATTACGAAATCGTCGATATCGCAGATTTCAATTTACCATTCTTAGGCACAACAGACGGTTCTGAACCAGGCATTGCTGCATGGAACCAAAAGCTTGCTGAACTTGATGGTTTTGTATTCATCGTTCAAGAATACAACCACAGCATCACAGGTGCATTAAAGAATGCCCTTGATTTTGCTCGTGAAGCTTGGAATAACAAAGCCGCAGGAATCGTCAGCTATGGATCAACTGGAGGAGCGCGTGCGGCTGAACACTTACGCGGCATCCTAGGAGAATTAAAAGTGGCTGATGTTCGTACACATCCAACATTGTCATTATTCACTGATTTCGTAAACGGAAGTGAATTCAAGCCAGCTGAATTACACCTTACAAATGTAACGGCTATGCTTGACGAAGTCGTTTCTTGGAGCGGCGCATTAAAAACAATCCGATAAAAAACTTGAGGGGATGATTATATTAATCATCCCCTCTCTTTATTATAATTTCCGGTATTTTTTCATAGATAAGATATTTAAAATGACAAAAATCAATGCGAAAATGACCAAAGCCAAAAGATCACCGCTGATTTCACTAAAACCCAATCCCTTATACATAACGCCCCTTAAAGCGTCCCCGGCATAAAACATGGGGAACAGCTTCGCAATTACCTGCAGCCAATCGGCCATTCCTTCAAGCGGGAATATCCCGGCAAAAAAGATTTGTGGAACGACCGCGACGGGGATAAACTGCATCATTTGAAATTCAGAAGCAGCAAAAGTTGATAAGAAGGTTCCTAATGAAAGAGCGACCAATGCTAACAGCAGATTAATCAGCAGGACATTCCAAATCGATCCGATCAGCACGATATCCAAAACATTTATCGCATAAAAAACGACGATACATGTTTGAATCACCGCAAACATGCCATAACCGGCTAGGTAGGCTGTAACAATTTCTCCCCTGCGAATTGGAGTCGACAATAGCCGTTCCAAGGTTCCGGTCGTCCGCTCGCGCAATAAACCAATTCCTGAAATGATGAATACAAAGAAGAAGACAAAGAATCCAACTAAAATCGGGCTTAGCACATCAAAAAAGACCGTATCTTTATTTCCATAAACGTAGTTTGTTTCAATCTTTTTGGGCATCATGCCTGCGAGTGCCGGATTTTGCTGTATCAGCTGGGACTCTGCAATGGCCACAACGGTTTGATTAACCTTTGCCTGCAAGCCTCTAGCTGACGTAGGATCATCATTTTGGAGTGTCAATTTTATTTGCCCGTCTTTCTGGACCAGCAGCCCGTTCAGATCATCATCCACCACTGTATTTTTTGTTACATTCTCAAATTCTTTTACCTTTATATCGGCATTCTTTAGAGCTTTTACAAGACTAGTATCCACACCCGATACGCCTAATTTCGGTTCAACTGTATTCCCATTAAATAAAAAGTACATCAAGGTCAAAATTAACAGCGGTGCAACAAACATTAAGGCTAACGTTCGTTTGTCACGAACCATTTGCTTTATAATTCTTTTGATTAGCGCCATCGTTCTCATGACTGCTTCACCCCGGCTTTCCGGAATACCTCATCGAAATCATCTGTACCGTATAATGCTTTTAACTCATTTGGGGTGCCGCTTGTTAAAATGCGGCCGTCGCGTACCATGGCGATATAATCACATTTAACCGCCTCATCCATCACGTGGGTGGTCACAATAATCGTTTTTTCATCTTCATTTTTTAAGCGTAATAGTTCATTCCAAATCGACAGCTTTAATTCGGGATCAATCCCTACAGTTGGTTCATCCAAGATTAAAATTTTCGGATCTTGGATGAGCGCTATCGCCAGGGAAAGCCGACGCTTCATCCCGCCAGAATAAGCCGCCACCCGTTTCTTGAGATCACCAGTCAGGTTGACTAAGTTCGCAGCATATGCAATTCGCTTCTTCTGCTCTTCTTTATTAAGCTTATATAAAGAAGCAAAAAATTTAAGATTTTCCTCCCCAGTAAGCTCTACATACAAGGCATCGGATTGAGCCATATAACCTATTTCCTGCAATAGGGCAAGATTTGGCATCCCTACATCTAATACATGAATCGAACCGGTATCTGCTTTTTCCATGCCAACGATCATTTTAACTAATGTGGTTTTCCCTGCCCCCGATGGACCGATTAGACCGTATAATTGCCCCTTTTCGATCGTCAAATTGACGTCATTTAAAACAGGCTTTTTTCCAAAGCTCTTGCTAACCTGCTCCACTTTAATGGTTGGATTCATCAAAAAACGCCTCCTAATCAAACACTGTAATGAACACCGTGTTGACCATCTATACCTTAATATTAAAATGCCATAGCAAGAATTACAATGAACAATAATGAGGAAAGTGTTCATTGTTACTGGCTTAGACTCCGAAAAATTGCTGTTTTCTTTGATTCGCTGATAAAAGGCATGGATTCGCCGATAAATCCAAATATTCGCCGATAAAACCCGGAAATTCGCTGATAAAACCTAAAAATTCGCCGATAAAATTTATTTTGGGGTTTAAACCCAACAAATCTTAAGAAAATTACCTTATTTTTTTAGCCCTGCCACATGTCCCGGCCCATAAAGGGTCATTTTTGTTAAAATTAAGGTCATTTCCCGCGGTGATTTTTCCATTCCGCTTTGCAGCCAATGCTGAATGACCCCAAGGTGGGCGGAACTGACATAGGAAATCAAATAATCTACTGGAACGAGCATTTCTTCGACTTTTAAATCTTCCGCTATTTTTTGAAAAAAGGTTTTTTTGATTAATTCCTTCATTTTCCCTTGAAAGGAGGCATCCCCCTTAGGGCCTAAAATGACCTTCATGAAACTCGCATTTTCTTGGAAGTATTCAAAAAGCTTCAAAATGATGGGAAATGGTTCGTCTTGACTGGTAAAGCTTACCGCCTCTTTCGGCTTGATATTATTTACTAGCTGCCTAATTCCTGAAATAATCTCTTCTTCACTTTGTTCTAAGAGATCGTACTTATCCCGGTAATGCAAATAAAAGGTGCCACGGTTAATACTCGCTTTTTCCGTTAAATCGCGTACCGTTATTCCTTCAAAGCCCTTTTCCTCCATCAACTCGGTGAGAGCATCCCGGATCATTCGTTTGGTGCGGATGACCCGTCTATCTGCTGCTTTATCGGACATTTTTTAGCCCTCCAAAAGATTTATTTTTGAAAAAATCAACATTCTAGTCATTTCTGTTAATTACTCGACATTGCGTCAAATATTGTTTATTGCTATACCCGATAGACCCATTATAATTAACAGTGTGAACAATAATCAACAGCTTGTTCAATAAAAGGGGAGTGTTCAAATATGAGTTTGTTTAAAAATAAATTGGTCATTTTATCGCCTGTTATTGTTTTAATCGTGGTGCTTATTTTTGGCCTAACACTTGTGCCATCGGTCAAGCCCACTCCAAAAAACGTACCAATTGCCTTTGTCAACGAGGATCAAGGCGTGGAAATTCCGAATCAGGGCCATTTGAATATGGGACAAACGATTACTGAAATGATTCAGGCAAAAACTGAAAAAGAGTCGCCTATTAAGTTTATTTTTATAAAAAGCAATGATGAGGCAAGGAAGGGATTAAACAACCGTGAGTATTACGGAGCGATCGTCATTCCTAAGGATTTCTCACAAAAACAAGCATCCTTAATGAGCCCTTCACCAACTTCACCGGAAATTAAGCTATTGGTCAATCAAGGGATGAACACGATTGCTTCGACGATGGTAAGCAATGTGTTAAATGGAATGGTCGACAATATCAATAATAATGTCCGGGCCCAGTTACTCGCCGGCTTTGAAAAACAAGGCGGCACTGTGACCACGAAACAAGCCGCAGCGTTAGTATCACCGATTACAAAGAAAGTAACGAATGTCAATGAAGTAGGGACGGCGAGCATGAATGGCAATGCACCGGTCTCTTTATTCCAGCCGCTCTGGATGGCAAGCATCGCAGGGGCTGCTATTCTTTTTCTTATGGTAAGTAAATTACCATTTGCAAATCGGAAGGAAAAACTCGCTGCCCTCGTTGCACAAATACTGATGGGAGCAGTTATTGCCCTTGTTGCCGGTTTTGGATTAACATGGATGGCGGAGACAATCGGTGTTGATATTCCTCAATTCGGTGATATTGCATTATTCTTATCACTCACTTGCTTCAGCTTTTTCCTAATGATTTCGGCAGTCCTGTCATGGACTGGTATTAAAGGTATCCCAATCTTTGTTCTGATTCTATTCTTCGGCGCGCCGCTGCTTGCAATGGCACCAGAATTTATGTCTTCGTTTTATCGTGACTGGATCCATTCGTGGCTCCCAATGCGATTCATGGTCGACGGACTACGTGAATTATTCTTCTTTGGCAAAGGTATAAGCTGGAACCACCCGACTTCAGTTATAGGTTGGATTGGGTTGGTGAGTATGGTTGTTATTTTTGCTTCAATTGCAAAGCCAGGGATTAAAAAGGGAACCGAAACACAAATTGACCTCAATTCCTGATGTCAAAAATCTTAATGATTAGAATAGAAGAGCCCGAGGGCTCTTTTTTTGTCGAAATGAATCAAATTTTCTAAAAAATCTAATTGTTGACTGTTGACTGTCGACAGGAAATAGAATATATTAGAATCACAACATGAAACCGCTT
Organism: Neobacillus drentensis; assembly: GCF_036965425.1. Classification (GTDB taxonomy): domain Bacteria; phylum Bacillota; class Bacilli; order Bacillales; family Cytobacillaceae; genus Neobacillus; species Neobacillus drentensis_F. The sequence goes on from NZ_JBALPP010000034.1 coordinate 116,128, forward strand.
GCTAGATTCTGAATACTAAAAGAAAGGAGTGGTTTTCAGTGTTATCAGTCGTAAAAACCGAGCCATTGCATGCTCAAATGTATCAATTAATAAAAAAGCGTTTAATAGATGGTTACTATAATCCTGGTGAAAGATTAGTAGAAGTAAGGCTTGCCGAAGAATTTGGCGTCAGCCGGGCACCAGTGCGGGAAGCGCTTAGAATGCTTGTTCAAGACGAACTGCTTGTACAAAAAGGAAGCGCGCTGCATGTGTTTGAGCCCACACTAAGAGACATGATTGATATTTATCAATGCAGGCAGCGAATGGAAGCGCTTGCGGCTAAGCTAGCTGCAGTCAATATTAATCCAGCTAAATTAGAATTATTGGAAATGATTATAGAAGAAACAAATGACGTTTGGATTAAAAAAGACATGAAACGAGTGGTGGAATTAAACATTCAATTTCACGAAATTATTCTCGAGGCATCAGGAAATCGCCAGCTTATTTCGTTAACCAATATGATTCGGGATAAGGTTACCTATCTGCGTAATTTCGGTTTTAAAGGAAGCGTTCGTGATGGGAGTTTTATAGGGGAGCATGAGCGCATCGCCGCAGCAATTAAAGAACGGAATGGGGATAAAGCGGAAAAGGAAATGCATGGTCACATCGAGCAAGATTTACTTGCACTCGTATCACTTTACAAAACATAGGGGGTAACACAATATGGCGATGCCACAAAAGGTTCTGATAGCAAATCAACCAGCAATATCACAAAAAGGTGCATATCATACTCTTATTGGTTCTTGGCTTGGATGGCTTTTCGATGCTTTAGATGCGGGGATTTTTGGTTTCGTGATCCTTGCTATTGCAGCGTCTTTTAAAGTAGAAATTAGTGCTGTTGTTTCCACTGTAGCTTGGTTCCTTCTTGCCACTGGTATTGGCGGATATTTCTTAGGGAACATTTCCGACCGTATAGGAAGAAAAAAGACTCTCGTCATTTCGGTCCTAGCCTATGGTATTGGGACATTGTTGTGTGGTTTCGCTAATAGTGTAATAGAATTAAATATTTACCGCTTTGTAGTAGGGGTAGCAGTCGGCGGCCTTTGGTCGGCAGCAGCAGCCTTGATTTCAGAGGTTTGGAAGCCGGAAAAACGGGCAAAAGCAATTTCTTTCATGCAAACAGGCTGGGCAGGCGGTAACCTTTTAGCGGCTATCTTTGCCTGGTCGATTTTAAATCCACAAGATCCGGAATCATGGAGAAATCTATTTATGATTGCTAGTATTCCTGCCTTTGCTACTGTTCTGTACATTGTTTTATTTGTAAAGGAATCACCAGTCTGGCTCGCAAACCGTGACTTCATTAAGAAGAACGCAAAAAAAGCCAGCATCGGCACCATTTTTAAACCTAAATTCTTAAAAGTTACCATTCTAGCACTACTTGTATCCGTTCTTGGAATGTTAGGCTATTGGATTATTTTTACTTTCGTTCCAACCTATCTTCAAAAAGTACTTGGCATCCGAATTGACCAGGCACCTGTATTCCTTATTTGGACAGGCGTTGGAGCAATGGTCGGTTATATCGTATACGGCTATCTTGCTGATAAAATCGGCCGCAGATTTTCGTTCATGGTCTTTTTTCTGGGTATGACAATCATGGTGCCAATATTCACCTATGTTTCAAGTCATATGCCATTGACTGATGGAAAACTTTTATTAAATGGATCCAATGTTTTCACCTTAGGTATTATTTCTTCTTTACTAGGTTTCTTTACCGGCTATTTCAGCGGTTTCGGCGCATGGTATTCGGAATTATTCCCGACAAGTATCCGTGCGACAGCAGCTGGTTTCTGTTTTAACTTTGGACGAGTCGGCGCGATTGCTGGAATTCTGATTGTACCCGTCCTTCTTGCATCAGGTTTTACATACCCAGTCGTTATTACCCTTGCAGCCGTTTCATACTTCATCGCCGCATTCCTTGTTTTGGCGATTCCAGAAACAAAAGGTGTGGAGCTGACAAGCGGCAATTAATTGAAAAAACAATGACAGCATTACTTCTCTTCCCGTTATTTATGGGAAGAGAAGTTTATTCGGTTTAATCAGGAAATGAACTAACTAGGAGATGAACTTAAAATGGGGAAAAAAGCACTCGAAGGATTAAAGGTGTTGGAAATGGGCCAACTGATTGCAGGGCCATTTGCATCAAGATTATTGGCCGAATTTGGCGCTGAGGTCATTAAGGTGGAATCCCCTCTCACAGGCGATGCGATCCGATCATGGCGTGTAGTCGAAAACGGGACCAGCCTTTGGTGGTATGTCCAGTCAAGAAATAAAAAATCGGTGACCATTGATCTAAGACAAGCTGAAGGCCAGGATATCATAAAAAAGCTTGTAAAAGAAATTGATATTTTAATTGAGAATTTTCGTCCGGGCACCATGGAAAAATGGGGGCTTAGTTTTGAGGAATTAAAGATAATTAACCCTCGCTTAATTATGATTCGTGTTTCAGGCTATGGACAGGACGGACCTTACAAGGACAAAGCTGGTTTTGGTTCGATTGGGGAAGCAATGGGGGGGCTCCGCTATATTACGGGATACCCTGACCGTCCGCCAACAAGAGTAGGAATTAGTATCGGAGACTCTTTATCTGCACTTTATTCGGTCATCGGTGCGTTGATGGCTGTCTATCACCGTGATGTGAATGGAACAGGCGAAGGACAGGTCATCGATGTTGCCTTGTATGAATCAGTATTCAGCTTAATGGAGAGCATGGTTCCTGAATTTGATCGTGCCAGATTAATCCGGGAAAGAACAGGCAGCACACTCCCCGGTATTACACCATCTAACACGTATATGTGTTCTGATGGGAAGTATGTTGTTATTGGCGCCAATGGAGATGCCATTTTTAAACGATTAATGTATGCAATGGGACGAGAGGACATAGCAGAGGATCCGCGCTTTGAAAATAACGCGAATCGATCTGAACACGCTGAATATTTAGATGGTCTTATTGAAGGATGGACAAAGAGTCTTCCATTCTTGGAGGTAATGGAATATTTGGATAAAGCGAAGGTTCCTGCAGGGTCCATTTATTCGGTGGAAGATATTATGAATGACCCACATTATCAAGCTCGGCAAATGATTCAAGAAGTAGCGGTGGAAGGCTTAGGAATGCTGAAGATGCCAGGCATCGTTCCAAAAATGAGTGCAACTCCTGGCGGGATTGAATGGGCAGGTCCAAAATTGGGCCAGCATACAGAAGATGTATTGGAGGAGAAGCTCCGCCTAACCGAAGAGCAAATTAGCGATTTGAAAGAAAAAGGAATCATTTAGGAAGGGCGTGTATTTTTCATGGGAATGACTATGTCAGAAAAAATCCTTGCCAAAGCTTCCGGGCAGGCCAGTGTGAAAGCAGGGGATATTGTTTGGGTAAACGTGGATATTGCTCTCATGCATGACCTGCTGGGACCATGGCTGGTAGATGGCGGCTTTAAGCGCCTCGGCGGCAAACTTTTTAATAAAGAAAAAGTAGTGGTCGTTTCAGATCACTGTACACCTCCTGCGACTGTCCAGCAAGCAGATATTTTAAAATTCACGCGTGACTGGGCAAGAGAGCAGGATCTTTCCTATTATTATGAGTTTGAAGGACCATGTCATCAAGTGATCGCTGAACATGGACATGTCCGCCCAGGAAGATTGATTCTCGGTACAGACTCCCACACCTGTATGGCAGGCGGACTTGGTGCCTTTGCTACTGGGATTGGGTCTACAGAAATGATTGGGGTTCTCTTAACCGGTGAAACATGGCTTAAGGTCCCTGAAACAATAAAAGTCATTTGGGATGGCGAGTTGCCGGAGGGTGTGTTTGCCAAGGATATGGTGCTCAAAACAATTAAAGACCTGGGACATGCAGGTGCTACCTATCATGCCTTAGAGTTTTCAGGCAGTGCCATCCGGAATTTATCGATTGATGAACGCCTTGTCCTATCCAATATGGCTGTAGAAGCAGGAGCTAAGACAGGACTGATTGAAACAGACGAAAAAGTCGTGGAATATTTGCGGACCAAGGGCGTGACAGAAGAGATAGAGATGCTGGCAAGTGATGAAGATGCCACATATATCCGAACCCTCCACTATAATGTATCAGAATTACAACCACAGGTAGCCTGCCCGCACGAAGTGGATAATGTACATCCTGTTGGCAGTGTAGAAGGGAAACCGGTTGATCAGGTGTATTTAGGTTCATGTACAAATGGGCGGATCAGCGACCTTAGAATTGCTGCGCAAATTTTAAAGGGAAAAAAAATTGCCAAAAGCATTCGTTGTTTAGTGGTGCCTGCTTCCCAGCATATTTGGATGCAGGCGAATAAAGAGGGTCTTTTGGAAGTCCTCACGGAAGCAGGCTGTATTGTCAATATGCCATCCTGCGGGGCCTGCGGCGGATTTACGAGCGGCGTAATCGGCGCTGGTGAAGTGGTGATGTCGTCCTCCAACCGGAATTTCAGAGGGCGAATGGGAAGTCCAAAGGGTGAGGTTTATCTGGGCTCTCCTGCTACAGTCGCGGCCACGGCGCTGGAAGGGAAAATAACCGATCCCCGAAAATATCTTTTGCAGGGAGTGATGTAAATGTCGTTTATTATCAAGGGACGGGTATGGAAATACGGAAACAACATTAATACAGACATTATCTCTCCCGGCCAATATATGAGCCTGCCAATTGAGCAGCAAGCAAAGCATGCAATGGAAGCGATTGATCCAACCTTCTATCAAAAGGTACAGCCGGGTGATATTATCGTCGCTGGGGATAATTTTGGGTCAGGATCCAGCCGGGAAACGGCGCAAATGGTTCTGAAGCATCATCAGATTGGAGCCATTGTGGCAAACTCCTTTGCGCGCATTTTTTACCGGAACTCCATTAATGTTGGCCTTCCTGTAGTAGAGATGGCAGATATTTCCTTGATTCAGGAAGGCGATGAAATCGAAATTGATCTGTTGGCAGGTAAAATCATTAATCATACACAAGAAAAAGAGTACACTGGAACGAAATTGCCGGAGCATTTAATAGAAATGGTTAAGCTTGGGGGACTAGAGCCCTATTTAGCTAAAAAACTAGGAATTTCCTAAAATGGAAAAGGGGTTATCATATGAACCTTCCGGAAAAAGTTGAAATTATAGAGGTAGGACCACGGGACGGAATACAGAATGAAGCCAATTTTATCCCGACAGAAAAGAAAATCGAGCTCATTAATGCATTGAACAAAACAGGTATTAAACGAATGGAAGCCACTTCCTTTGTCCATCCGAAATATGTACCGCAAATGAGGGATGCCAAAGAAGTTCTTGATGGAATCGAACAAAACCCTTCCATTCAATACATGGCACTTATTCCAAATGAAAAAGGGTATGAACGGGCGCTCGAAAGCGGCATCAAGGCCCTTTCACTTGTTGTAGGTGCAAGCGACAGCTTTAATTTGAAAAATGTCAAAATGACACGTGAACAGTCCATGGAAAGTTTTGAAGCGGTGATTGAAAAAGCAAAGGCCAACGATATTCTTATCCGCTATAATATTGCGACTTCTTTTTGGTGCCCGTTTGATGGAATTGTAGATTCCAAACTAGTTCTGAGCATGGTAGAAAGAATGGAGCAGCTTGGGGTAGACGAAATTGTCCTTTGCGACACTATTGGAAGGGCGAATCCAAAGCAAGTATTGAACTTGTTTAAGGAGGCTGTTTCTTTAAAATCCGAAGCGATGATTACGGCTCATTTCCATGATACATATGGAATGGCGATGTCCAATGTAATGGCCGCCTTGCAGGCAGGTGTGACACGATTTGATGCTTCCATCGGCGGACTTGGCGGATGCCCGTTTGCTCCGGGTGCGGCCGGGAATGCGGCAACGGAGGATATTATTTTCATGATGCACGAAATGGGTATTGATACGGGGATCGACATGGATCAGCTCCTCGCCTGCATCGAAATCGTTAAGCCATTTACAAACCGAAATTTAACCGGCCATCTTCACAAAGTAAAAACCAGTAAATCATATTAAGGGGGAACAATAATGACTAAAAATTATCGTGTGGGATTAATTGTCCCAAGTTCAAATACTACTATGGAAACAGAAATTCCGGCCATGCTGCATGCAAGACAACAGCTATTTAAGGAAGAAACCTTTACTTTTCATTCCTCCAGAATGAGAATGATGCATGTCAATCCGGAGGAGTTAAAAAAGATGGATGTGGAAAGCGACCGTTGTGCTGTGGAATTATCAGACGCCCGTTGTGATGTGTTGACGTATGCTTGTTTAGTCGCTATCATGTGTCAGGGTCCAGGCTACCATCAGATTTCGGAAGAGCGTTTAGGAAATGCCACGGCTGAAAATGGTGCACCAACACCTATTGTGAGCAGCGCAGGAGCTTTAATCGAAGGAATTCGGACGATTGGCGCCAAAAAGGTATCGATTATCACACCATATATGAAGCCATTAACGAATATGGTGATTGAGTATTTAAATACAGCGGGTATTGAAGTCATTGATTCAATTAGTCTTGAAGTGGCAGATAACCTTGAGGTTGGCAGATTAGATCCTATGAATCTAATTGGTCATGCAGACCGTTTGAATATTGAGGGTGCTGATGCTGTCGTATTGTCAGCCTGCGTCCAAATGCCATCCCTTCCTGCTATTCAACAAGTTCAGGACCGTTTAGGTATTCCGGTATTATCTGCAGCCACTTCTACTGTTTATAAAATTTTAAAAGGGCTTGGATTAAAAGCAGAAGTTCCCAATGCTGGACATTTACTATCTGGTAAATTTTAATAAAAAAAGGGCAAGTTAAAAAAGGGATGGCAAAACATAGGCCATCCCTTCTCTTTCATAGAAAAACAAATTGGATAGGAGTAATACCAATGCTTTCAATCGATCCTTCTACTTTGCCAGCAAAGGAAAATTATAAATTTTTAATTGGCAGCATTATTCCGAGGCCCATAGCTTTTGTTACTTCTTTATCAGAAGAAGGCGTTTTAAATGGAGCGCCATTTAGTTACTTTAATATCGTTTCAGCGAACCCGCCGCTTCTTTCGATTTCTATCCAAAGAAACGGTGTGAAGCGAAAGGACACAGCAAGGAACATCTTTCATCATCGAGAATTTGTCGTGCATATTACCGATGAAAAGAATGTGGAAAAAATTAATATCACTTCTGCCACTCTGCCAGCAAATGAAAGTGAAATCGAATTGGCTGGATTATCACCAACATCCAGCGAGAAGATAGCTGTCCCAGGGATAAGGGAAGCTCAGATCCGTTTTGAATGTATCCTTGAACATTCCTTAGAATTAGGAGGAACGAACAGTGAGCCGTCATGCGACTTCATTATTGGCCGAATTGTTCAATACCATATTGAGCCGGAGTTGTATGAAAAGGGAAGAATTAATCAAGAAAAATTGGGTGCAGTCAGCAGGCTTGCAGGCGATAATTATGCCAAAATTGGTGAAGTATTTACCATAAAAAGGCCAAAATAGTAAAATACATTCCAATAAAAAAATTGGAAGTTTTTGTGCATATTTGAAATTTCTACGGTTAATCCTAAAGTGGGAAAATTCTTATCCATGGAAGGTGATTTAGCCATGATAATTAGCTTATTGAATGGTTTCGAGGTTCAAAATCCTGGGATCTTTAATATTGAAGGAGCTGCGGCTATCCTATTTTATTTTACGTTCTACGCACTATTTGGCTGGCTCTTGGAGAACAGTTATAACTTTCTAACCAAAAAACGTTTTTTAAAAGAGAACTTTTTATATGGGCCATTTAAACCAATGTATGGGTTAGCACCTGTACTATTAGTTTATTTAATTAGGCCAGAAACAGATTGGGGAGTTACCCTGCTGCTGTGCTTTGTCATTCCTACCTTAGTAGAGTACTTGACCGGGGCGCTGCTGTTGAAGTTCTTCAAGCGGCAGTGGTGGGATTACTCCGATACCCCGCTCCAGGTCCATGGACATATTTGTCTGCCTTTCTCGGCCTGCTGGGTAGTGCTGTCATTTCTTTGCTTAAAATGGATTCATCCCTTGGTTGCCTCTGTATACGGAGTCTTTGAACCCTATTGGGCTTGGATTTGGGGCGCAGTGGGCCTCTACTTCCTTGCCGATCTCGCTTTATCGATTAGACGGCATTCCTTACAAGAATTTGATAGAGTGCCTGACACCCTGAAAACTCCTTCTGACTAAAGAGGGAGTTTTTTAATGTTTGATTAAAATTCAATGAAAAAATGAAATATAAGAGAAAAAAGTGCTAAATTGTAGGGGAGCAATTTACAGGCCATTTCGAAAAAAGAAGGGATTCTATGAAACAGTGCATTTTGGTAGTAGAGGACGAAAAGCAAATCGCTAAGATCTTAAAGCTCGAACTCGAGTATGAAGGGTATCAGGTCGACGTTGCCTATGATGGAAAGGCAGGCTTGCAGGCAGCCCTGAATGATAAACTAGATTTGATTTTACTGGATGTCATGCTGCCAGAAATGAATGGCATAGAGGTCCTAAGAAGAATTCGGAAAGAAAATACTATGCTTCCGGTCATTTTATTAACGGCCAGAAACATGACGATGGATAAAGTTGCAGGGCTTGATCAAGGAGCGAACGATTATATTACAAAGCCCTTTGAAATCGAGGAATTACTAGCAAGAGTTCGGGCATGCCTAAGGCAGAATTCGCTTGCTGCTAAAGCTGCACAGCCGGAAAATCCCCTTTTATCCTTTAAGGATTTAACTGTCAATCTTGATACAAGAGAGGTAACACGGGGTGAAACTTCTATTACCTTAACACCAAAGGAATTCGATTTACTCGTCTATTTATTGACAAATAAAAATAGAGTCGTCACAAGGGAAAATATCTTAGTTAATGTATGGGAATACGAATACGAAGGAGAAACCAATGTCATTGATGTGTTTATCAGACATTTAAGAAAGAAAATAGAGGAAGGCTTTTCGGATCCAACGATTATTCAGACTGTTAGAGGAATAGGGTACACCGTAAGGGAGAATTAACAAAATGAAGATTACAACGAAAATTAATCTGATGACGACCGCTTGGATCCTCTGTGTCTTACTAGCAGTAAATGCGGTTGTCTTTTTTTCTTTTATGAAAATAACAGTCAATATGGAGAATACTGAACTGCTTCAAAAAGCAAATAATTTGTTAAAGGAAATGGAAATAGGTGATTCTCCTTCCGAGTTGAAGAGTATTTTCACTCCTTATTTAACCAACCATTCTTTTATTAGAACGATAAAGCCCGATTCCCGAATTGCCTATCAGGCAACAAATGATAAGTTCTTGGCCGGAAAAATAAAACCGAAATTCGTCAGCAAAAAAGAGACGGAACGCAGGACGATTATTCGAAACGATAAGGAGGAACAAATCTTAATTGTCAGGGTGCCAATACCATCTGGCGGAGGAACACTTGAAGTCGCGGAAAAGTTATCAGGACTGGAATTAGCGAAAGACGTCCTCCTATCGATTTTAGCCTTTTGCACGTTTTTAGGTGCGCTTTTATCGCTGCTTGGCGGCAGATGGCTTTCGAATCTGATTATGCGACCGATCTCCAATATGATTAATACGATGGAGGATATTGAACAAAGCGGGATTCCCAAAAAAATCGTCATCCAGCATGAAACGAAGGATGAGCTGCAAAAAATGGCCGTCACGTTCAATCGAATGATAGGAAGATTAGAGGACAATCTTGAAAAACAAAGGCAATTCATTTCAGATGCCTCTCATGAACTCAAAACCCCGCTGACCGTGATCAAAAGCTATGCCGATTTATTGCTGAGACGTGGATTGCAAAATGAAGTAGTTGCCCATGATGCCATTGAATCAATCCATTCGGAAGCAACAAGGATTCAAAAAATGACGGAAAGATTCCTTGATTTAGCCGATACTGAATCAGGCAATCTTTTAGAAATGAAAGAAATCAATTTAGTCCATTTTTGCGGGAATATTCTCAAACAAATTGCAAGTGCTTATAAGCGAGAAATTGACCTTCATTACCAGGATGATGCCCTTTCCACCACAGCGGATGAACTCAAGCTGAAACAGGCTGTCATTATTTTAATAGATAATGCCATCAAATACAGTACAGATAAAATAGATGTTTATCTAACAGATACCGATCAATTTACCTTGATTAAGGTGAAGGATTATGGGATTGGGATACCAGAGTATGAAATGGATAATATCTTCGAACGGTTTTACCGGGTGGACAAGGCTCGGAGTCGTGAGACTGGCGGAACAGGACTTGGCCTTGCGATTGCCAAAAATATCATAAAACAACATCACGGGGAAATTAAAGTGAAAAGTTCCGAAGGTATGGGAACGGAAGTTGAATTAATTTTGCCGAAATCTTAATTCATTTTTAATAAAACATTAAGTCAAAATTCAGCTTGTGGCTTTATAGTTAGATTCGTGCCAATTAAAGGAGGTCACGATCATGTTTCATTTTGACTTTGAAGCCTTTCAATTCATAAATCATCTCGCGGTAAGCGAGCGAGTTTTAAATCCATTCATGGTGTTTTTAGCGGAAAAAGCAGAGTATTTATTCTTTGCGGGAATCATTTTTTATTGGCTTTTCCCTCGGAATCAAACACAAAATCGAAGAATGGTGGCAGAAGCCATTATGGCCGCATGTGTTGCCCTTGGGATGAACGTCCTGATTGGTCACTTTTTTTACCGGGACCGTCCTTTTGTCAGTCATCATGTAAACTGGCTGATTCCCCATGTGAAAAATGCCTCTTTTCCTAGCGACCATGCCACGGCGGCTTTCGTGATTACGACTGCTATCTGGATTTGGCGAGAAAGAGATGGCTGGCTGTGGCTGCTTTTATCGGCAGGTATTGCCCTATCACGAGTGTGGACAGGGGTCCATTATCCTTTAGATGTAACGGCTGGGATGATCATTGGGGCCTGCACAGCGTTTGCAGTGCATAACCTACTCCGTATCGAGAAACTAAACAGAGTTGTGAATTTACTAATTGAGTTCTATGAAAAAATAGAAAGCAGACTATGGGTAAAAAAGAAGGCCAATTGATGGTCTTCTTTTTTTGTTAATTACATAAATATTGGAAAAGATAAACAAAGGGCAGCAAAGGAGGGACCTTATATTTACAAAAAACAAGAACAAAGGCTAAGTTTACTTGCTTTTATTGTCGCTGCTATTTTGGGCCTGTCCATAATAGGAAGGATTGTTTCAGGCTAAGAAAGGAAATCGTAAAATGGGAAATCAAGACTCAGTTCTATTAAGCCGAATACTCACAGAATTAACGTTATCCTTTCATATTATCTACGCAACCATTGGAGTCGGAATCCCGCTAATGATAATGATTGCTCAATGGGTTGGGATTAAAAAACAGGATGAACATTACATATTATTAGCAAGACGCTGGACACGCGGCTTTGTCATTTCCGTGGCAGTAGGGGTTGTAACTGGAACCGCGATTGGGCTTCAGCTATCGCTATTGTGGCCGCATTTTATGGAGCTGGCGGGCAACGTTATCGCCCTGCCTTTATTCATGGAAACCTTTGCGTTTTTCTTTGAAGCCATTTTCCTAGGCATCTATATCTATACCTGGGACCGGTTTGAGAATCAGAAAAAGCATCTCTTGCTGTTGATTCCTGTTGCCATCGGGGCTTCTTTTTCCGCCGTTTTTATTACCATTGTCAATGCCTTTATGAATGCACCTCAGGGGTTTGATCTCGTAGGCGGACAGCTTGTGAATGTCAGCCCGATCGTTGCGATGTTTAATCCAGCCATGCCAACTAAGGTTGCGCATGTGCTGGTAACAGCTTATATGACCTCGGCGTTCGTGCTTGCTTCCATTGGAGCCTCCCGTCTGCTGAAAGGTTCCGATCATTTGTACCATAAAAAAGCGTTATTTTTAACCTTAAAACTTGGGTTTGTTTTTTCAGTAGCATCCGCTTTAATTGGCGATTTTTCTGGAAAATATTTAGCGGAGTATCAGCCTGAAAAATTAGCCGCTGCCGAATGGCACTTTGAAACGGAGGAAGGAGCCCCGCTTATTTTGTTTGGGGTTCTTGATAATGGAAAAGTAAAATATGCGATAAAAGTGCCATATGCACTCAGTATTTTAGCTAGAGATCTTCCGAAGGCAGAAGTAATTGGTCTGGATCAGTTTCCTAAAGATGAGGTGCCGCCGCTTTATATCCATTATTTGTTTGATTCTATGGTGACAATTGGAATGGTGCTGACTGGCTTATCATTGATCTATTTACTGGGGACTTGGCTTAGGTGGCAGTTTATTGTTTCGAAATGGTTCCGCAGGCTCCTTGTCCTTGGCGGTCCGCTTTCAGTTCTAGCGATTGAAACGGGCTGGTGGCTTGATGAAGTGGGGCGGCAGCCATGGATTTTACGGGGAATTATGCGGACAAAAGAGGCAGCAACCTCAAGTGGTCAAGTCGATCTCATGCTGCTATTGTTTGCCGGACTATATTTGATTTTGGGAATTGGCAGCGTAGTCGTTCTGCTAAGGATGTTCCGCAAAAATACGGTGGAACAGGAATTGGCCGATCGGGCTTCCTTAAAGGCAGGTGAGCGGTATGACGCTTGAAATCCTTGGAATCACCGTGTTGGGGATGTTTCTCTTTGGCTATATTATCGTGGCCTCGATAGATTTTGGCGCCGGCTTTTTTAACGCCTTTAGTACAGTCACAGGTAAGCAGCATATTTTGACTAAGGTCATCCAGCGCTATTTATCACCTGTTTGGGAAGTGACCAATGTCTTTTTAGTGTTTTTCTTTGTCGGGATTGTGGGTTTTTTTCCAAAAACCGCTTTCTATTACGGTTCAACCTTGCTGGTACCAGCCAGCATTGCGATCGTTCTGCTGGCGATACGCGGCTCGTATTATGCGTTTTCTACTTATGGAGGACTCAAACATAAAAGGTACACCATTTTGTATGGCCTGACCGGATTATTTATTCCCGCCTCTTTATCGATAGTTTTGACCATTTCCGAGGGCAGCTTCGTGAGGATGGAGGGAGCGCGGCCGGTACTAGACTATTGGCGCTTGTTCACGAGTCCTTTATCATGGAGTATTGTAGTGCTCAGCCTGACTGCCGTTTTGTATATTTCAGCGGTATTTTTGACCTGGTATGCTCATAAGGCCAAGGACGAAGAGGCCACAAACCTGCTGCGAAAATATGCGTTAATTTGGGCGGGACCAGCGATTATTACCGCCGCCGGGATTATTGTGGAAATGCGGACTCATAATCCTGAGCATTACAAGGGATTGATCAGCCTATGGTGGCTGTTCGCTTTGTCTGTTATTTTCTTCGCCGGCTCGGTATATTTCATTTGGAAGCGGCAGGCTTATGGATTAGCCTTCTGGTTAATGGTCGGGCAATTTACCTCCGCCTTTTTAGCCTATGGGATTTCCCATTATCCATATTTAATGTATCCGTATTTGACCATTTATGACAGCTTCACAAATGAATCGATGGCGATTGCCTTAGTTATCGCGTTTGTAGCTGGATTGGGCTTGCTATTGCCATCGTTGTATCTCCTTTTGAAGCTGTTTTTGTTTAACAAAGAGTATGTGCAAGGAAAAAGGGATGATCATGCGTGAGGAGAATTTTGAATGCTGACTAACTTTTTCATCTTTTATGCTCCATTTATCATTGTGATAGCGGCAATAACAACAGGTTTTTGGCTTGCAGGGAAAGATGACGCATTGAAAAAATAGTTTGATTTGAAAAAGAAGAGCCTTGGAGGTTCTTCTTTTTCTTTAAAGTAGCTATTTTTCTAAAAAATTTATTAAATTTTTATGATTTCTTACTTTATTCTAATATAATCAAAGTAAATCTTTTACATTAGGCACTCTATTAGAGCTTTATCGGCGAAAAATCGCAACTTATCGGCGAATTTAAATAGTTTATCGGCGAATTTTTCATTTTATCGGCGATTTTGAGCTATTTATCGGCGAATCTAAAAAAGGAGATAAAAATAGTGAACCACAACCAAAATTTTAAATCGCTCCTTGAAATCCTTTTGGTATCAACGAGACTCGGTTTAACCTCTTTTGGCGGTCCCGTCGCGCATTTAGGTTATTTTTATGAAGAATATGTTAAGCGGAAAAAATGGCTCGATGAAAAAAGTTATGCGGATTTAGTGGCTTTGTGTCAATTTCTCCCCGGACCGGCGAGCAGTCAAGTTGGGATTGGAGTCGGGGTTATCCGTGGCGGCCTTCTAGGCGGCATATTCGCATTCATTGGATTTACCGCTCCTTCAATGATCGCCTTAATACTCTTTGCCATCATCCTTCAAGGCTTGCAAATAAATGACACAGGCTGGCTCCATGGTTTAAAAATTGTGGCCGTGGCTGTCGTTGCCCAAGCCATAATTGGGATGGCATCTAAATTAACTCCTGATATTCATAGAAAGACCATTGCCTTATTTGCCCTAGTGAGTACGTTATTATGGCAGACTGCTTACATGCAGGTAGGTATTATTGTATTAGCTGCAATAGCTGGTTTTGTTATCTATAAGCAACACGATGATGATGAGGAGCCAAATACAATTCATTTCCCACTGTCAAACCGTTTTGCCTTAATATGTTTATCACTGTTTTTTTGTTTGCTGATTGTATTACCAATTGTACGCTCGATTACATCATCAAATTGGATTGTTTTATTTGATAGTTTCTATCGATCGGGTTCATTAGTTTTTGGAGGCGGTCATGTCGTACTGCCATTACTGGAAAAAGAATTTGTACCCACCCATTGGTTATCTAAAGAAGAATTCCTTGCTGGATACGGGGCAGCCCAAGCCGTACCGGGACCTCTGTTTACCTTTGCTGCCTACATAGGGACAATAATCAATGGATGGAAAGGTGGAATCCTTGCGACAGCGGCCATTTTCTTACCTGCCTTCCTTCTTATTTTTGGTACCTTGCCTTTTTGGAACACGTTAAGACGTAATCCCAAAATTAAAGGAGCTTTAATGGGTGTAAATGCCGCCGTTGTTGGAATTTTAATTGCCGCCTTCTATAATCCGATTTGGACTAATTCAATCCAAGCACCTAATGATTTTGCTTTTGCTGCCATATTGTTTTTTATGTTGGTTTATTGGAAGCTTCCACCTTGGGTAATTGTAATCGTAGGAGCAGTGGGCGGTTCACTATTGCAGATAATAAGTTAATATGAAGAACTGTGGTATAAAACCAATTTCAGATACTGAAAATATTTCTAAAGGACGACGGGGGAATCTATTTGAGTATCGGAATGTGGTCTTATTTTACTCTTCTTATATTAACTATTTTTGCGGTAGGTTCTGCCTATTGGAAATCCAGAAGTCCTCTCATCTTTATCCTCTTTTTTGCCGTTTCTGGAGTAACGATGTTTTTCGACTACCTGATTTATGTGTGGGGAAAGGCTTATATTTATCACCCTGGAATTGTCAATAATCGGTATGATACACATCTTGGAGCCATAGTTAATGGCTTGATCCTGCCGGCATTTGCCCTTTTGTATTCAGCCCGTAATGGTAAATGGTATTGGAGTATTATTTTGGCAGGCTTTTTTGCAGGGGTTGAATGGTTGTTTACAAAGTGGGGTGTATATAAACCGAACTGGTGGAAGATAGGGTATACATTTAGCATCCTTATTTTTTATTTTCCAGTCATTAAAGTATGGTGGAGGAGGCTAACGAATGCCCCGGGAAAATGGCTAACCTATGGAACTTTGTTTTCATTATGTATTGCCATATATGTTCAATTAAATATCCTTCTTTATGGACTACTTAGAACGAAAACGTTTCATGTTGAATGGATTGAACAGTTAAACCGGGACAGTGCAGCGGTTAATAGTATAAATGCGATAATATTTAGCTCGATACTCGCTTTGATAGGTATGGTGAATGCCCGACAAATATGGAATTTTGTTATGATGGCTGTGTTTATTGTTTATTATTTCGTTTTAAAAAATACTGGTATCATTCAAACTAATCATTTAGTTTTCGATTTTATTCTTAGCTTCCTAGCATTCTTCATACCGCTTGTATTCGTAAGATATGCAAGCCTTAAACTATACTCGCATTCTTGATGAAATAGGTGACTAAATTACATGAAAAAGCTCTGACCATTGAGAAATGATGTCAGAGCAGAGCTTTTTACTGCATTTTATTATTTTTCTAATTTCGCTGAAAGCTCACTTTCTGTAACCCATTTATGATTAGTCACTTTTTCCCCGCCATTGGTTGGCGTGTAATCAACCATATAGACTGTTGTTTGTTCGGCTGAATCGATTACTGCCGTTGCACCCTGCATCCCTTCCATATGATCTGCCTCTACAATAACCTCATCACCTGGATTATACGGTTTTTCACTGGCATCTTTAATTTCTTCATGAATAATCCATTTGTGATTTGTAACTCTTTTCCCACCAGTGGTTGGATTATAAGAAATTGTATACACAGTAGTATCGAATGCACCAACAATTGTTGCTTCAGCTGCGTTCATCCCTTCCATATGATCCGCATTAATAATAGCTTTACTGCCAACTTTAAAGGTTGGGCTTTCGGCCTGTCTTAAACCTTTTGGAACCTCACCTGAACCAGAATGATTCATGCCTTCCATACTTTCATGGTCCATTGTGCTGGAATTTTTTCCTTTTTCAGAGTTACTACCCTGACTCATATTTGCATGTTGGTTTTCCGTATCACCATTGGAACAAGCTGCTAAAAATACGGCAAGGACCAGGGTAAGAAGAAATAGGGTAGTTCGTATTATTTTCACTTTTGCTGCCTCCTTAAGCTTTGTGATTCATTCATAGTACGACATATTTGTGCAGAATCTGTGCAGAAGGCCTTGAGAGTTTTAAGCCTAATCGTGAATGGGAATTTACAAATGTATGAACAAATATGAAATGTGGGAAGCATGCCGTATATTCTCCAATACTTATTTTCACTACCTATGATGCACAGGGTTTAATTATAATTGTATTATAGAAGGCACTGTTACGATGTTTGACGGTGTCTTTTGTAAAAATCAATAGGGTGATTACATGTACGGCATATTAAGTAAAATTAGTGCAGTATTAAGCGAACCATTTTTTAATATGGCAAATAGTCTGGAATCCTGGCCCATTATCTTTGCCTTTATTTTGGGCCTTGTGGGTTCCTTGGCTCCGTGCCAGTTAACTGGAAATATTAGTGCTGTTACGTTATATGGGAACCGCTCCGTTCAAAAGAATATTGTTTGGAAGGATGTTATCTGGTTCACGTTTGGTAAAATTGCTGCCTTTTCTTTATTAGGTATTTTAGTGTGGCAGCTCGGAAAGGGAATAGAACAAAATCTAGTATTCTATTTTCCATGGCTGCGAAAATTGATGGGGCCATTACTGATAGTCGTTGGGTTGTTTATGATTGGGGTTATTAAATTAAAAGGAACGTATTTAAAGGGTTAAAAGAGTACAAACATGAAAATCCGTTTGGATCCTTTATGCTTGGATTTAGTTTTTCCCTTGCTTTTTGCCCAACCATGTTTGTTTTATTTTTTATTACCTTAATGCCTTTGGTGTTGTCCAGTCCCTATAGGTTTATTCTTCCGCCAATATTTGCACTCGGGACAGCCATTCCACTATTAATCGTTATTGCAATCATTTGGTATCTTGGCGGCAGTGGTGTTCTAATGAAGAAAAGCAGAAAGTTCGGCACCGTGGTTGGAAGGCTTGCTGGGATATTGATGTTACTATTAGGAATCTTTGATACGATAGCCTATTGGTCTTTATAAATACAAAAAACAACGAGTTCTCGTTGTTTTTTTGTTAGGAAACGGTTTTTGAAATCGTTCATGAGGACATAAAAATTCTGTAGAAAAACAAAAACTGTCCTCATAGAATGTTCATGGTGCACATTACAAGAAATAAGTGAGTTCATCGGTCACAATAAGAAGAGAATTGTGACCGAACCTGATTAAATAGTTTCTCATATCATAAAATTAAAAGTTGCTCATCATATTTTTACTGCCCATTTCCTTTTGAGTGCTGTCATCCATCATATCGCCTTTACCATGGCATGCTTTGTACATATCCTTTAATTCCTGCTTAGTTGAATCAGGATGCATTTTTTGCATAAAGGGGAGCATTTTTTCAAAGCTAAACCCAGTGGCTGAGTTGTTTGTTCCTGCTGCCAATACAGCCGTTCCTGCTCCAAGAATAAAAGCCGCACTTAAAATTCCCACCGCAAACTTTTTCATTTTTTCTCCAACTCCTTTCTTTTATCAGCCTATCGTAACGCTAAAATTTGCAGAAAAAATGGATTTTAAGTGTTGAAATTGTGAAGATTGCTAAATGAGGCCATTCCCATCAAAAAAAGAAAAATTCATTGACATTCAAACCCCCATTTGAATAAGATATAATCAAACGAACATTTGAATGTGAAAGAATAGCGTATGGATTGAAAAAAAGGAGACAATAACCTTAATCGTAACTCTTTCGTTTTAGAAGTGGCTATTTTCGCAAAGGTTGTTGTTTTTCGTATAGGTTCATCAACCGTATTACATGATTCTTCGTGGCATATTTTCGTAGGAACATTAGCGAAAATTGCCTAGAAACTTTGTAAATGATCCTTAATAAGTTCTAAAATCAATAAAGTTAACGAAAAGAGCATTAGAAATAGAAAGAGCTACTCTACAATGAGAGCTGGGGGGATAAACATGGGACATCATCACCATCATCATAGTCATTCACACGGTCACTCACATGGCCATGCACATACAAGCAACAAAAAAGCTTTATTAAGTTCCTTCCTATTAATAGCGGCCTTTATGATCGTCGAAGTGATCGGAGGCATCGTGACAAACAGCTTGGCGCTATTATCGGACGCTGGTCATATGCTCAGTGATGCGGCTGCACTGGGATTAAGCTTTTACGCCATAAAACTTGGAGAAAAGCAGGGGTCGCAGGAAAAAACCTATGGATATAAACGCTTTGAAATTATCGCCGCAGCCTTAAATGGATTAACCTTAATCATCATTTCGGTGTATATTTTTTATGAAGCAATCGGACGTTTCCTCGCTCCGCCGGAGGTTCAAAGTAAAGGGATGCTGATGATTTCTATTACTGGTTTGGTGGTGAACATTGTCGCTGCTTGGATTTTAATGAAGGGCGACAAGGAAGAAAACCTGAATGTCAGGAGCGCTTTCTTACATGTGCTTGGCGATATGCTTGGTTCGGTCGGGGCCATCGTCGCTGCTCTCCTGATTATGTTTTTTGGCTGGGGCATCGCTGATCCCATCGCGAGTGTCATCGTTGCTGCGTTGATTCTTGTCAGCGGGTACCGCGTGACAAAGGATTCCTTCCATATCTTAATGGAAGGCGCTCCAGAGCAAATTGATATCAAGCAGGTGAAGGAGGCACTAAGGAAGATTCCTCTTGTTAAGGAGGTTCATGATTTGCATATTTGGACGATTACGTCCGGCTATCCTGTTTTGAGCTGTCATATCACCATCTCCGATGATGGAGTTCATGATGATATTCTTTCCCAATCCCAGCGCATCCTTCACGATGAGTTTCACATTGAACACAGCACCATTCAAGTAGAGAAAGCAGCCAATGGCTGCCCCAGCCCGTATGGGACCTGTAATTAAAATAAGAGCTCTTCAAAAACCACGATTGAAATTTGAATCGTGGTTTTTTCTTTTTCTTCATTCCTTTCGCATCAAAAGCAACTCTGCATATTATTCCTTAAGTGAAAATAGATATTAATATAAGAATAGTGTTTTATTAATTTACTATTTTTGGCAGTGGTGATATAGTAATAAAGCACTGTTACTTTATAATTACATAATGAGAGGTTCATATCATGAAATTCGGAAAAACTATTTTACTATTTTTCATTTTGACGAGCGCTATTTTAGTTTCTAATGACATTACGGCCCATGCCTCAAGTGGCGGTACCCCCATTCTTCTTTATCATCATATTTTAAAAAAGAGCGAGAATCATTCCCCTGATAATCCTAGTATTATTAACCTAGAAGCATTTGAAGAACAAATGAAATATTTAAAGGATCAGGGCTATTATACTGCCAGTATGTCGGAATTTGATGCGTACATGAGAGGCACGAAAAAACTTCCGGCAAAAACAGTGGTCATTACCTTTGATGATGGGCATAAAACCAATTATTTATACGCTTATCCCGTCTTAAAAAAATATGGATTTAAAGCCACGGCTTTCTTGATTACAAACCGTGTATCCGATACTCCCGTTAGCTTTGATCCTGATGCTTTACAGTTTTTAAGCTGGCCTGAGGTTAGACAAATGAAGGATGTTTTTCAGTTTGGCAGCCATACGAATGGGCTTCATTACTCAACCAACGGAGTAGCAGCCTTATTAAGCGAGTCTGAACCAGTTATATTAAAAGATTTTCAGACTAGCAGAAGCCTGCTTAATAACACAGAGTATTTTGCCTATCCATTTGGTGCCTATAATCAGCGGACCATCGCGATGTTACAATCGACCGGCTATAAATTAGCCTTTACCACTGTGTTCAAGAATGCCATGATCGGGAGCGATCCGTTCCAAATTGGCAGAAAGGGAATCACTCCTTCAATCACGATCTCCCGATTTAAAGAGTTGTTAGCTGATGCTTCTTCTAAAGCGGGCTGGGTGAATACGAATAATAAATGGACCTTCTTGGATGATAATGGCGTCAAGAAAACAGGTTGGCTTCACTTGGTAAACAACTGGTATTATTTAGATTCTAAAGGTATCATGAGGACGGGATGGTTAAAATCAGGCAATGACTGGTATTATTTCGATGGAAACGGACTCATGAAAACGGGGTGGTTGAAACAAGGTACAGCCTGGTACTATTTGAACACAAATGGTACGATGAAAACCGGTTGGTTAAGTAAGGGTGGCAGCTGGTATTACTTACAGTCTAACGGTGAAATGAAAACCGGCTGGTTATGGAATGAAGGAAACTGGTACTATTTCGACCAGTCTGGCGCCATGAAAATAGGCTGGCAAACAGTTAAAGGGAAAAACTATTACTTTGATAAAAACGGTACGATGAAAACAGGCTGGCTGGCATCCGGCGGAAAATGGCATTACCTCGATGCAAGTGGTGTGATGCGAACTGGCTGGGCTCCTGTTAAAGGAAAATGGTATTACTTTGATACGACTGGCGCAATGCTGACGGGATGGCTGGAGTTAGAAGGGAAAAAGTATTACCTTAACCAGGATGGAGCAATGGCAACCGGCTGGGTAGAAAGCGAGGAAAAATGGTACTACTTCTACAACGACGGGCATATGGCAACGAACACCATGATTGATGGGTACCAAATTGGCGAAGACGGAGCACGGATTTAAGAGGAATAACTCTCTAATAAAAAGAAACACCAGTGAAATGCTGGTGTTTTATTTGTATTAAATTCTCTTTTATTTTGATCCCTATTTGTTTACGGGAATTATTTATTATATCCAATAATTTGGTAATAGTTTAATTAAACTCCAAATGCTAATATAAATGTATTAATTTAGTAGTTTAGGAGGATTAGTTTTTGAAGACTTTTAGCCGGTATGTTTTGATTTTTTTATTGATATTTTCGACTGTAAGCCCTTTCGTGCACGGGAAAACAGTACAGGCAGAGGAAAATAACGGGCCGATTAACCTAGGGTTTAAGCCTTATGACACGGTAGTGGATCCTATCAAACCTGTCATTTATGCGACAGAGCTGGGAAGCAAAACGATTTATGCGATTAATTTTTCCTCGAGTGAGATTAAAAGGCTAGACCTGCCATATCCAGCGGAAAGATTAGACTTTAATGATAATAAGCTTTATGTGACGCAGCAGAAAATGAACCATGATACGTATAATTTTGGTCCTTATTCTGGCACAATTGTCGAGGTGGATCCTGATAGTTTTACCGTCAGCAACACATTAGATATTGACCAGGATCCATATGATATTGCGGTGGATGAAAAGGGGTATATTTATATTTCTGCCGGCTCCGGCCAATGGGATAAC
Source organism: Neobacillus drentensis (assembly GCF_036965425.1). Taxonomy (GTDB): domain Bacteria; phylum Bacillota; class Bacilli; order Bacillales; family Cytobacillaceae; genus Neobacillus; species Neobacillus drentensis_F. The sequence goes on from NZ_JBALPP010000034.1 coordinate 138,132, forward strand.
GTAAGGGTATTTTCGATGAAGGACAAAAAAGAAATTCCTCAAAAAGGGGATACCCGAATGTATGAAAAAAATAAAATCTTTTATAGTGCTGGGACTTCAAAGATTTACTCAATTGATAACGGTGATAGTCCATCCCTTTCGGCTTATGAAGTGGTTAATGGAGTCATACAAACACAGTATGATGCTCCGTCTGATAGTTCATTAGGCGACAATTTGAAAATCTCTCCTGATGGGGTAAGCATGTACAACACTAATGGGAAGGTTTACGACCTTACCACCTTTAAATCTGGAGATATGGATTTCCGTTTTGCTTTAGGTAAAAAGTATAACGATTTTGAGTTCAGTCTGGAACACGATTTAACCTATGCAGCGAGCACCACGGGTGGAATCGATGTTTACCAATACGACACGAATAGGTATTTTTACTCGCTGAGAAAAGATCTAAATGTTCAAAAGCTTCATTATCAAAACGGGAATCTAGTGACCATCAATTTGGATAACAACGGCAATTATTTCATTGAAACGATTGCTGAAGATACACAGCCGTCATCGGGGACCGTGGTTGCTCCAGCTCCAAAAGGCACCATTAGCAACATTTGGTTTAAGCCTAATGATACGGCAATCGATCCGAATAAACCTGTTGCCTATATGTCGCGCCTTGGCAGTAAGACGATCTATGCGGCCAATCTTTCCACGGGAGAAGTGAAATCACTGACCTTGCCTTACCCTGCAGAGCGGTTGGAGGTATATAAAGACAAGCTGTATGTGACGCAGCAGAAAATGAGTCATACCTCATCTACGTTTGGTACTTTTTCAGGAGCTATTGCCGAAATTGATACACAATCATTTACGGTTGCGAAAATCCTGGACATTAACACGGATCCTTACGATATGGTCATTGATAAAAACGGTTATGCTTATATTGCACCTGGATCTGGCCAGTGGCAGGATTTGAAGGTATACTCCCTAGCCAGAGGAGAAGAAATTCTAAATTCATCTCACAATACCATTCGTGAAAAGTCCTATCTCTATTACAGTCCAGAAACTTCTAGGGTTTATTCGATTTCAACGGATTTGAGCCCAAGAGATATGGTTGCTTACGAAGTGGATAATGGCGTAATAAAAAATCACTATAGCTCTGCTCAGTATGGGAAAGATTATCCGATCTCATCTTTTGGAAAAGTCTCTTCCGATGGTTTAAGTTTATACAATAATAACGGATATGTTTTTCGTTTAGCCAATGATCAATTCCATGATCTGTCCTTTTCCGTTGGTCTAGGTAAAAGTTACAACGATTTCGAGTTTAATTTACAAAACCAATTAACCTTCGCGGCAAAAGCGAGCGGTGGAATTGATGTTTATCAATATAATACAAATCAACTTATTAACACGATAAGAACGGATCTTAAAGTTCAAAAACTTCACTATCAAAATGGGAAATTGGCGGCTATTTGTCTTGATAATAATGGCCGGTATTTTATTGAAAGCATAGAAGCCAATACAACAGGCACACTTAGTGACCCAGGAACGCCTACCGATCCAGGCACACCGAGTGATCCGGGAACGCCAAGTGACCCAGGCACACCAAGCACACCGGTACCGGCGAAAGCGGTGGAATTGCTTCAAGCAGCATCACTCTCATGGAATGAAGAAACTGCGGAATTTGATTACTATGACGACTTCTATGATGGAGTGCAAGATGTAGAGTTAGATAGCTTTTTTGGTTTTCAGTTTGATCAAAGCATTGATCTAATCGATGATACGAAAATTTCTATTACTGGACCTGAGGGAGCAGTTGCAGCTGCCGGCTGGACGGAAGACGATGTATTATATGTCTCTAAGGGCTTTCTAAAAGGCAGCACAACTTACACCCTCACCATAAAAAAGGACGCGATATCTGGCACGGAAGGACAACCTCTGGCACATGATATGGTCATTAAGTTCAAGACAGCCTCTAACTGGGAGAAATATGATGGAAAGTGGTACTATTACGATCCTGAAATCGGTGATTATGTAACAGGCTGGAAAACCATTGCTGGAGTGAAGTACTATTTTGATAACGAAGGCGAAATGCAAACTGGCTGGGAAAAAATTAATAATGTATGGTACTATTTTGAAGGCAGCGGAGCAATGAAAACAGGTTGGTTGAAATTAGGAACGACCTGGTACTACTTTAATGGAAATGGAATGATGAAAACCGGCTGGCTGCAACTAGGAAAGACTTGGTATTATTTCACTAGCAGCGGAGCAATGAAGACGGGATGGCTGCTATCTGGTAAGACTTGGTATTACTTTGATGGCGGCGGCGCGATGAAAACCGGCTGGGTACAAATCGGTAAAGCCTGGTATTACTTCTACAGCAGCGGCGCCATGGCCTACAACACCAAAATCGGCGGCTACAAGCTTGGACCAAGCGGGGCCATGATAAAATAACATGAAAAAACCTTATTGAAATGTGTTTACTAAATGGATACATTTTAATAGGGTTTTTTTTATTTCCAATAAAGGGAACTTAAATGGATTCTTTTTACTCTAAGTAATTGAAAGAGGGTGTTAAGAATGGAAAATGATGTTGTATTAGCTCAACAGGGCGATAAAAAGGCATTCATTCGAATCATTAAATCTGTTGAGAAATCCCTGTATTATGTTGCCAAATCAATGTTAACCGCAGATTCTGACTGTATGGATGCTGCACAGGAGGCTATTTTAAAGGCATATCAGCCAATTGCTGCTTTAAAAGAACCCAAGTATTTTAAAACCTGGATCACCAGAATTCTTATTAATGAGTGTCATAATATCTTAAGAAAAAACAAGAAGATTGTCATGATGGATGATATACGAGAGCAAGCCATCGAACATAAAATGGGTGATTTCGTTGATTTAGAAAATGCCATGGAATTATTAGAAGAAAATTACAAAGTTGTTATTACACTTCATTACATAAATGATCTCTCCATCCAAGAAATTTCCACTATGTTAGGCATACCAGAAGGCACAGTCAAGTCACGCTTAAATCGTGCACGCAAAAAGCTGGGGACACTTTTAGATGTTGATCATGAAGAAGGGAGAGTTCAGCTATGAGTAATGATATCAATGAATTATTGAAGCAATGGGGCAAGAATAAACAACATGAAGAAGTGCCTGAGTTTTTTAGTGAGGGTATTGATGACATATTAAGCTCATTACCAGACAGGCAAACAAGGCACAAGGTAAAACCTTCGATAAAGAAGAGAGTTCTTTTCTCTGTTGGGGCGATTGCAGCAGCATTCTTTTTGGTCATAGGATCAGGATTTGTTTCTCCTACAATGGCAGCCGTCTTAAGTGAAATTCCAGTTGTGGGCTCCTTTTTTGAAAAGTCAGCAGATCCTATTTTAGTAGAAATGAATAAGAAAGGACTTGTTAGTTCTGTACAAAAATCTGCTACTGATAAGGGAATTATGCTAACGTTTACGGATATGTTTTACGATGGTACAAAATTAGCCTTAGCTTATAATCTGGAGATGCCTAGTGACCTTCCGTCGCATGAATCCCCGTTTGAATTTCAGGCATTATTAAATAATAAGGAATTCAATTTTATATCAGAGGCAGAAGAAAAACTAGATAGTGATGGTCAATACAAAGGAATTATTTCTATGGAAGTATTCGATGGAACCAACCTTCAAGAACAGCTTTCTTTAAATTTAAAAGTAACAAAGGTTCATGGTCAGCCTGGCAAATGGAATTTTAATCTCCCTATAAAAATGAAAAATGTTGCAGCTAAATCGGCTAAGTTTTCTCCGATGACGGCCGTTGATTGGCAAGAAGTCAAAGCAGTCGTAGAAGAAGTACGGTTCACACCTGCATCCAGTGTCATTAATATTAAAGTTAAGGCACCTAAAAAAGAAATCAACGATATCGATTTTATGATTTATGATGAAAATAAGACACTCTTGGGAGGAATGAGCGGATTTGGTGGTGCCATTAAAGAGTTGAAGGATGGCAAGGCATCTATGACTAGAAACATCATCTTACCACCAATGAAATCCATCCCGGAAAAACTAAATATTGAGTTGTTTAAAATCAAGGATTTGTCGGAAAAAGATTATACGCCTAAAGAGCACAAGTTCACACTCACCAATGATATTTTTCCAATAACGATACCTTATAATGATCAAAATGAAATTATTATTACAGGAATTGAGTATAGAAAAGACCGAACCCTTTTGAAATTCGACATCAAAGGAGAACCGATTCTCCAGGCCAATTTTGTTCAACTAGCAAATGAAAAAGGAAGCGTCGAAATCATCCACTATAACCCGATAAGATTATCTGATAAATCCATGTCCTTTGCTTGGGAATATGAGCCTGTTAATCCAAATAGTAACCTAATTCTAAAATCCTACGTAGAAGAAGACTGGTCTCGTGAATCCAAATTTTTGGAGGTTAAGTTACAGAAATAACAGGATATTCCTAAGAATTAGAGCGTTAATTAAGAAGGATTAACGCTCTTTTTTGCTAACTTAGGTAACATTATTAAATTTGTACTGTTTCACGAGGATATATCTTGATAGGGTTTTTCGCGCTATTTTCTTTACCGATTCAATATATTTGGTAAAATGTTCAGTATTGGTTAAAAATAACATAACTCTTTGATGAGGGGGAAAAACATTGGACAAGCGCTTTAAAATTGCCCATCGAGAAGCTTGGATAGGTGTAATCCTAGTTGTTATCAATTTCATTTGGTGGTATGGCTTTGGTTACGGTCTTGGCTCTGCAAAAGTCGAACAGTATTCGTATATATTTGGATTGCCTGCCTGGTTCTTTTATAGCTGTATTTTAGGGTCAATCATTATGATTGTCCTTGTCATACTCGCGGTGAAATTTTTATTTAAAGATGTTCCGTTTGAAGACGAAGAGGGGGATGAGAAATGAATTGGGCTGTCATTACACCACTGCTTATTTTTCTGTTTATTATTTTTGCTGTCGGCTTTTGGTCCAATAAATTTGTCCTTAAATCCAATTCATTCCTTGAGGAATATTTTTTAGGAGAACGGCAAATGGGCGGGTTCATCCTGGCGATGACGATGGTAGCCACATACGGCAGTGCCAGCAGTTTTATCGGTGGTCCAGGGGTTGCCTACACGAAGGGGTTAGGCTGGGTGCTTTTGGCGATGGCTCAGTTAGCCACCGGATATTTTGTTCTGATGGTTTTAGGAAAGAAATTTGCTATAGTAGCCCGTCAGTACAAAGCAATCACCTTAATCGACTTTCTGAAAGAGCGTTATAAAAGTAAAGCTGTTGTGCTCATCTCGGCGGCAAGTATTATCATTTTTCTTTTTTCCTCGATGACGGCTCAATGGATTGGCGGGGCCCGCCTTGTTGAGTCACTGACTGGTCTGCCGTATACATATGCGCTGTTGATTTTTGTTGGGTCGGTTCTACTCTTTGTGATTGTCGGCGGCTTCCGGGCGGTGGCGTTAACGGATGCCGTTCAGGGGGTGGTCATGTTTATGGGAACCTTGATTCTGCTTGTTGCGACGATCAAAGCGGGCGGGGGAATCCCAAAGATTATCTCCGATTTAGCGGCTGAAAATCCGAATTTAATCAGTCCATTCGGTGCTGACCGCGAATTAACCCCTGCCTATGTTTCGTCCTTTTGGATTTTGGTTGGCGTTGGCGTTGTAGGACTTCCGCAAATCACCGTCCGTGCGATGTCCTATAAAAATTCCAAGGCCATGCATAGTGCGATTATTATTGGAACGATCGTTGTCGGTTTTATTATGCTTGGCATGCATCTCATCGGCGTTTTTGCGAGACCGGTCATCCCCGGTGTGAAAATTGGCGATACCGTGATGCCGATGTTAACGATGAAAGTTCTGCCGCCATTTGTTGCTGGAATTGTTTTGGCGGCACCGATGGCTGCGATAATGTCGACCGTAGATGCCCTGCTGATTTTAGTAAGTTCTGCTATAGTGAAGGATATTTATTTGAATTATATTAAGCCACATGCAAGTGAAGGACAAATTAAAAAAGTGAGTTTTAGTGTGACCGCCATTATTGGAATATTGGTTGTCTTTTTCGCGTTGACCCCGCCTGATTTAATTGTTTGGCTGAATCTATTTTCCTTTGGCGGCTTGGAGTCTGTGTTTATTTGGCCGGTCATTTTGGGGCTGTATTGGAGGAAGGGCAATAAATATGGAGCAATTACCTCAATGGTTTTAGGAATGGGTTCTTATATTTTATTAGACCGATTATACCCGAATGCCTATGGCCTCCATACCGTGGTCGTGCCAGTTGTGCTCTCCTTAATCAGCTTTGTGGTGGTAAGCTTTGCTACCCAGCAAGGATCAAAAGCTCATTCATCCTTTTAACGATTCATATTTATGTTGCAATTTTACGAATATATTTCTAGAATTAATAAACAGATACGAATAAGGTGGGGGGGCCCCTTTGGTTACGTTTATTGAATACCTTTCGGCTTTCATTTTGCCAGGGTTATTGGTTTTGCTGTTTACACGGGTTACATACAACCGGATTATCGGACTCGTTTTGACTGTTGCATTGATTGCCGGTTCTGTATATAAAGGCTATACTGCCTCATTTGTACTTATCGTAATTGATGCGTTTTCGTTAACAGCCGGTTTCTGGCTGGCAGTAAAAATGAGGCCGAAGCCGATGAAACAAGGCTAACTATCCATACGAAACATAAAACCCAAAATTACACCTTTATCGGTTTTAATTTTGGGTTTTTTGGATTACTTATTTTTAATATGTAATTCTATTTGCTCCTTATGCTTAAGATCATGCTCTATTATTCCTAAAAAATAGTCATTGAGTGTCATATCTTCTTTTCTAGGATATTTCTGATCGAATTTCACACTGGGAATCTTTTTCAACAATGTAACCAGTTCTTTTCTTGTACAGATAAATTCATTAATTAACTCTTCTTGTAATATTCCTGATCGGGCATAATTGGAAGCTTGTTTATTTATTTCATCTGCATCGATTAGAATCTTTGGAAAGTCCTCATTGTTTAATAAGAAATGTATTCTATTTTTGATGACAAATTGATCCCAAAAAATAAAATGTGAAATGACATCTGCAGTTCCCCATGCCCCTTCTCTGAAGGGTTTAAACCATAAACTTTCTGGAATGTTCTTTAATGTGTTTGACCATTCCATTAAACTCATTTTTTCTTTAATTATCATTTCTTTACTCATCTTATATCACCTTTCATATTCATATTATCAAACAGAGTTATCTTAAAAAATCTGACCCTCTTTCCTATTTGATAACTGTCACTTATATAGTCTAATAGAAAATGTTATATTTTCCCTATAATTATATAAGAAAGGGGCAATAAATAATGGCCTTAGAAATGAGAAATACCTGTGAATGTTGTCATTCCTCGATTGAAGACGATACGATAGCTTATATTTGTGTCTATGAATGTACCTTTTGCTCTCCTTGTACGGAGGAAATGAATCATGTCTGCCCGAATTGTGGAGGAGAACTGGTTAGAAGACCTAAGAAACCGCAAAAAATCTCTCCAATTTATTAATCAATGTAAAAAGTGAAAACCGTCGATGGTCTTCACTTTTTTTGTTTTATTCCTCTTTTACTTTTCTCCCTTGATAAAACATTTTTTCCAGTTGAACAGGGTTTTCTTTTGCGGTTAATTCCACCGCTCTTATTTTATAAACAGCTGTCCTGCTTCCTAAAGAAGAGCGGTATTTCTCCACATGTGAACTTGATAAGGCTTTATCATAATAGCCCGGAACATATTTATCCAGCATTTTTTGCATCGCCAAAACGGCTTCATCCAGATTGTTCACTTTCTCTGCTTCACCAAAAATCATCACACTCATATAGGCAGTATCGGTCATAGCGGGAACTGGATCAGAAATCGTGCCGAGGTCAGCGCTGACGGTAAAACAGGCCTTTGGATTTTTTTCAATTATATTCACTTTCCGGCCTTCACTTGCACCATGAAAATAAATCGCACCATCCAGCCACACAAAATTTAGCGGAATAGTATAGGGCGCATCTCCATCGGCCAATCCTAAAAATCCTGTTTTCTCTGTATCCAGAAAACGATTTATTTTATCTTGATCTGTACATTCTAACTTCATTTGTCTCATTGGTATCATAGGGCTGACTTCCTTTCCTGCATCATGTTACACTCATAATAAAAGGAAATTGTACCTGCTAAAAGTGACAGTTTTTAAATATTTTACAGGGTCAGAAGGGATGTTTCATTTGCAGATTACTCCATTTTTAAAAAAGGATACTAATATCCCTATTTATCTACAACTCTATCTGTTTTTTCGCGAGGAAATTGAAAAGGGGTCGATTTTAACAGGGGAAAAACTCCCTTCGATCAGAGAGCTTTCTCAAAGTTTAAATATTAGCCGAAACACCGTTGATACTGCATATCAGCAGCTTATTGCAGAAGGATATGTGGAGAGCAGGGAAAAAAGCGGCTTGTATGTTTTGGAGTTAGATGAGGTGCCCATGTTACAAGAGGTTCAACACGAATTAAAGCTCCACCATGTGGAAAGTAAAACAAATCATTTAATAGATTTTCAATATGGGGATATTGAACTCGAACGGTTTCCATTAAAGGTCTGGAAAAAATGTTTGATGGCCGCCATAGATGCTCCCAGCCATGAAGTATTCTCCTATGGTGATAAAAAAGGTCATTTTGGTTTAAGAAGTGAAATTGCTTCCTATTTATTTCAGGCCAGAGGGGTTCGCTGCTCACCGGATCAGATCATTCTTGCTGCAGGAACCCAATCGGCGGTTAATGTGTTGATTCAGCTGCTCTCGCTGCAAAACTCTAAAGTGGCCCTTGAAAATCCTGGGTATGATGGAGTTCGGTATGTGTTTGAAAGCCAAAACTCTGAAGTCGTTCCGATTTCCTTAGAAGAGGATGGAATCAATATAGCCGAACTGGAGCAAAGCTCAGCCAAATGTGTTTATGTGACTCCTTCTCATCAGTTTCCTATCGGAATGATTTTGCCTATTCAAAAACGAATGAAACTGCTGCAATGGGCTGAGAAGAACCAAACCTATATTATTGAGGACGATTATGACGGTGAATTCCGTTATGCAGGCCAGCCGATTCCTTCTTTAAAATCATTGGATACCAATGAAAAAGTGATCTACTTAGGGACTTTTTCAAAGGCATTCCTCCCTGCTGCCAGGGTTACCTACATCGTTTTACCGGAGCCGCTGGTTGAAATCTATCAATCCAAACTTTTCTTTTTGAGTCAAACCGTGTCGCCGCTCATCCAAGAAGCTCTTTATCGATTCATGAAGGAAGGTCATTTCGGCCGCCATATTCGAAAAATGAGGAAAATTTATCAAGGAAAGCAAGCTGCGCTGTTAAAAGCTATTGATTTATATTTAGGGGACAAAGTCCACGTTATCGGGCAAAAAGCAGGACTTCATTTATTACTTGAGTTAAAAGACCTCGACGCCATACAACTGGTGAAGAAGGCTGAAGAATTTGGGATTAGGATTTATTTAACGGAAAAGTTTTGGCTGAAAAGGCCGTCTCATTTTGATCAGCCGATCATGCTTGGTTTTGGCGGTCTAAGTATGGAAGAAATTAAGTCAGGAGTTCAGAAGCTCGGAAAAGCCATACAAGCAGTAAATTCCAACAGTCAGAGAGTATTGGAATAAAAATTCAAAAAAATCCATTGTTTTTTGAAATTTTAGTTTATATAATAAAATTAAGAATTTTGCTACAACCAAATTCTGGAGGACGAAAATCTCTAATTTAAAAGAATGCGAGATCCTGACTATTTTGGATCAGGGTCTTCGCTAACTTCGCTTCCAGATTCAACTGATTTTAGAGAATACTAGGAAATATGAACTGATGTATAGATAAACGGATCACTTTAAGTGTTTAGAAAAAGGGGTTCATAGGCCTATAGTGGTATAGACAACTATACCTTTTTATCTATTTCTATCATTAATTGTAAGCGTATCCAATGCTAAAGATATAATGGAAGCGCTTATGATAATAAATTAAAGAACATATAAGGGGAGGAAGTATGGCGAAAAAAACTTTTTTCATCACATCGATCTGTACTGTATTTTTGGGGACTACCACTGTTTTTGCGAGTGGGGACACTACCCCTGTTCCAACGATTGAAAAGCAAGAAAAAGAAAGTCTTTCCCCAACTCAGAAACCACATCCTGTTTTTTCGTGGGATTCCAATGTCATCCCCAATTCAAGCGTCTTACATCCTGGATCGGCTAGAGGTGCCGGTATGGTTTCAGCACCACTGGAGGAAATTGATCAAGTGATGAACCAAGCGATTGCATCTAAAGTCATGCCTGGTGCCGTTGCCTTTGTGGCACGCGGCGGAAAAATCGTTAAACAAACTGCCTACGGTTATTCAGCTCAATACACTGATGGCAAGTTTACGGAAATGGAACAACCTATTCCAATGAAAACTGACACCATTTTTGACCTCGCGTCCATTAGTAAAATTTTCACGGCTGTATCCGCCATGATTCTTTATGAAAAGGGAGTATTCCAGCTAGATGATCCGGTTGCCAAGTACATACCAGAATTTGGGCAAAACGGAAAAGAGCAGGTTACAATCCGCCAGCTATTGACGCATACATCAGGATTTACAGCTTGGATTCCTTTATATACTCAAGGACATTCAAGAGAAGAACGGTTGAAGAGCGTTTTTCAGCAGCCGCTAAAGAATCTGCCTGGGACCACTTATGAATACAGTGACCTAAACATGATTACCGTAGGAGCATTAGTAGAGAGGTTGTCAGGAAAGCGCCAAGATGTTTTCGTCAAGGAGAATATTACCGATCCATTAGGCATGAAAGACACGATGTACAATCCGCCTGCCTCTTTGAAAAATCGGATTGCGGCTACAGAATTCCAATCGACTCCTAATCGCGGTCTCGTATGGGGCGAGGTTCATGATGAAAATGCCTGGTCACTTGATGGGGTGGCAGGACATGCTGGGGTATTTTCAACCGCAGAGGACCTTGCAAAACTGGCCCAGCTTTTCTTGAATGATGGAAAATATGGCGGAGTTAGAATCCTGAAGCCTGAAACGGTTAAACTTTTACTTGAAAATCAAAACGAAGCGTTTCCTGGAGATGACCACGGGCTTGGTTGGGAGCTTGGTCAAGGCTGGTACATGGACGCCCTGTCAGAAGGCACCTATTCTTTTGGACACACAGGCTATACCGGTACATCGATTGTCGTAAGTCCGAAAAATAAAACAATTGCAATTTTATTGACCAACCGTGTACATCCATCAAGGAATACGGTGTCAACAAATCAAACGAGAAGATTGTTTGCGAGGCAGGTGGCTGACTCCATTCCTGTTTCAATTCCTGGTAATCAATCAGCTTGGTTTGCGGGATATGGCGATAAACTAAGCAGAGTAATGGAGGCTGATCTCCATCTCAAAGAGGATGCAAAACTGACTTTCTCAACCTGGCACAGGATTGAGGATGGCTGGGATTTCGGAAATGTAGAAGTTTTTAAAGATGGTTCGTGGGAAAAAATAGGGGAATTTACCGGTGCCAGCGACGGCTGGGAGAAAAAAGCCCTAACTGTCCCAAAAGAAGCTGAAAAATTACGTTTTATTTACAAAACCGATTCAACGACAAACGGTCGAGGCTGGTATGTCTTGAATCCTGAACTTAATTCAGCGGCACTGAAACTTACTAACAATGACTGGAATTTAAGAGACTATTAAAAAAGGGGAGAGCTACATGCGTAATGTGCCAAAGATTTTGTTTCACTCGCTTTTGATATTGCTCCTGGTTTTGTCCGGAGCACCGCTTTTAGGAGCAGGCAAAGCGGAGGCTGTTTCAGGCATTCAGGATCTCATCATTGACCTTAATGTTCCACAGGTTTCCAGGGAGGTCAAAGATAACAAACTAGATTTGAATGCGCTCCATTTATATGATGATGGGCATTTCATGCTGGCATCTAACAATCTTCATTGGAAATCATCAAACAAAAACGTAGCAACCGTCAATCAGGAAGGCCAGGTTACATTATCCGGCCACAACGGTAAAACGTTCATTTCTGTCGGGGATGGTCTATTTAGTGACAAGATTTCAATCCAATTCAAAGGAAATCAAAAGGACATCGTTGTTAATAAAGAGGAAGGAAGCCGCTATGACCTTATTGGCAACGCGATTAATCATATGTCACTCGAAGAAAAAGTCGGTCAGATGCTGATGCCGGACTTTCGTACCTGGAAGGGCCAAAACGTAACTGAGATGCAGCCGGAAATTGCCCAGCTGGTAAAAGACTATCATCTTGGCGGTGTAATATTATTCCGTGAAAATACGGTAACTGCTGAACAGACAACGAAACTTGTCAATGCCTATCAGGAAGCTTCCGAGAAATATGGAATGCTGGTTTCCATTGACCAAGAAGGCGGAATAGTGACACGCCTGCAGACGGGGACAGATTTTCCAGGGAACATGGCGCTTGGAGCTGCACGGTCTGAAGAACTGGCTGAGAAAGTAGGAAAGGCCATTGGCGAAGAGTTGAAGGCAGAGGGCATTAACATGAACTTTGGGCCTGTATTGGATGTAAACATTAATCCTGATAACCCGGTTATTGGAGTCCGCTCCTTCGGGGAAAATCCAGAGCTTGTTGCCAAATTAGGAAAAGCCTATCTTAATGGTTTGCACGAAGCTGGTATAGCAGCTACTGCAAAGCATTTTCCTGGTCATGGTGATACAGCCGTAGATTCGCATCTAGGCCTGCCAGAAGTTCCACATGATATGGATCGTTTGAAAAGGGTAGAACTATATCCGTTCCAACAGGCAATGGATGCCGGAATTGATGCGATTATGTCTGCCCATGTAACTTTCCCGAAAATTGACGATACGAAAGCCATTTCGAAAAAAGACGGCACTGAAATTGCAGTCCCAGGAACGCTTTCTCACAAAATATTAACTGGCCTTATGCGTGAAGATATGGGCTATAAAGGTGTCATTGTGACGGATGCGATGAATATGGGAGCAATTGCTGAGCATTTTGGTCCGGTTGATGCAGCCATTCGTGCTGTGAAAGCAGGCGCTGATATTCTGTTAATGCCAGTTGGAATCCAAGAGGTAGCAAGTGGTCTTTACAATTCAGTAAGGTCCGGTGATATTCCGGTGAATAGGATTGAACAATCGGTTGAGCGTATTTTAACGCTGAAATTGAATCGAGGCATTGTTAAGGCTGAGTCTGAAAAAAGCTTGAATGAGAAGGTGGCTAATGCGATCAATGTTGTTGGGTCTGCTGAACATAAACAGGTCGAAAAAGAAGCCGCAGCTAAATCCATTACGTTATTGAAAAATGATGGAGTTCTTCCATTACATGCAGCGGAGGAAGATAAGATTGCTGTAGTCGGCTATTCAGGCTATTTTGTTGATTCCCTTTTTGCCGAGGTGAAAAAGCATCATGAAAATGTTACGTTTATCAATACTTCTACAACACTAACCACCGACCAGCTTAATCAAATAAAAGATGCAAAATATATTATTGTTGGAACCTATACATCCTCCGTTAGTGGCAGGGCACCAGGTGCAGGTCAAATGCTAATGACCAACCAGCTGATCAATGAAACTGATGCACCGGTAATCGCTCTAGGAATCAGAAATCCATATGACGTCATGTCCTATCCAAATGTGGATGCTTCACTTGTTCAATATGGATTCAGACCAGCCAGTTTTGAAGCAGCAGCAGACACTATTTTCGGGGATAATACGCCGACAGGGAAACTTCCAGTTACCATTTACAACCATGATGGAAGTGTATTATACGGATTTGACCATGGGTTAGGGTATTAATTTTTCAAAAAATGAAAGGGAGGGGTTTGGATGAAGAAAAAATGGTTTACCAGTATTCTTGTTCTGATACTGGTCCTTTCGACGGTGACGGCCGCCATTGCTAAAAACGATAAAGAGAAGAAAAATGAAAAGTTTCGTTTGGGTGTGGAAGTGTTATTACAGGATAAAATCGATTTAATAAAAGGTAAACGGGTAGGATTGATTACCAATCCAACCGGGGTCGACCAAAAGCTTAATAGTATCGTAGATTTGCTTTACAACAACCCGAATGTCAATCTGACCGCTTTATATGGCCCGGAGCATGGTGTCCGGGGCAGCGCACAGGCGGGACAGTATGTTGAGTCCTATATTGATGAAAAAACGGGGGTTCCGGTTTACAGCTTGTATGGAAATACGAAAAAGCCCACACCAGAAATGCTGAGCAATGTCGATGTTTTATTATTTGATATCCAGGATGTTGGGACGCGTTATTATACCTATATTTACACAATGGCCTTAGCAATGGAAGCGGCTAAGGAGAACAATATCCCTATTATCGTTTTAGACCGTCCGAATCCACTCAGCGGGGCAAAAATAGAAGGGCCGGTTCTAGAAGATAAATACTCCTCTTTTGTAGGGGAATACGCCATTCCAGTTCGACATGGGATGACGGTAGGGGAATTGGCACAGTTATTTAACAAGGAATTCAGGATTGGCGCCGATTTAACGGTTGTGAAAATGGATGGCTGGAAACGGAACATGTACTATGATGAAACACCATTAGATTTCGTGATGCCTTCACCTAATATGCCAACTTTGGATACGGCATTAGTTTATCCGGGGGCCTGCCTGATTGAAGGAACAAATATTTCCGAGGGCCGCGGTACGACACGGCCATTTGAATTAATTGGCGCACCATTTATTAATAGCGATGACCTGGCAGCAAAGCTAAATTCTTATCATTTGCCAGGGGTCACATTCCGTGCAGCTTCCTTTACGCCTACAACGTCGAAGTTTGTTAATAAACTAAGTAATGGAATTCAGATTCACGTGACCGACCGCAATTCCTATAAGCCGTTTGAAACAGGATTATATATTGTCAAAACCATCCACGATATGTATCCAAACGACTTTCAGTTTAGAACACCAGGAAGCAACGGAATCTCCTTCTTCGATAACCTTACTGGAAATGGTTCCATCCGAGCGGGCATCGAAGCAGGCAAATCAATAGAAGAAATGAAAGCAGAATGGCAGCCAGCCTTGGAAAAATTTATGGATGTACGTGAGAAATATTTGCTGTATTAAATGTTTCTGTTACTGATTTTTAAAACTGTTGATTGGAGCGGAAGGTGCGAAGACT
>NZ_JBALPP010000034.1:153308-160633 GCF_036965425.1 Neobacillus drentensis
GGAGACCCCGCAGGCGCCAAAGCGCCGAGGAGGCTCCACGGCACGCCCGCGAACCGCTCGCACCTGGAGCGCAAATCAACAACAAAGTCTAACAGAGCTAATAAATAAGTGAAGAAAGCCAACCCTTTAGGATTGGCTTTTTTACATGGGTGCGGTGGGACCTTCTTAAACAAGAGATTTAAATAAAAAAACGAATATTAGTTCGCATATTGTTGGTTTGTTTTTGTAGGATTGTGGTAGAATGTTAATATGAAATTTAGAGGATACACTTTCCAGTACCATCCCGATTCGGTAACGCGATTCATGCTGAAAGTGATAACGGTAATAGACTCGGATTATTAAAAAAGGGAGGGAACATTTGTGAAGGATCAATTTGAATTGGTTTCGAAGTACTCGCCGCAAGGGGATCAGCCCGAAGCCATCCGGCAGCTTGTCGAAGGCATCAAAAACAACAAGCGCCACCAGACTTTGCTCGGTGCGACAGGAACGGGTAAGACCTTTACGGTTTCGAACGTAATAAAAGAAGTAAACAAACCGACTTTGGTTATTGCCCATAATAAAACGCTGGCCGGCCAACTTTATAGTGAGTTCAAGGAATTTTTCCCGAACAATGCGGTTGAATATTTTGTTAGTTACTATGATTACTATCAGCCGGAGGCCTATGTTCCACAAACAGATACCTTTATTGAAAAAGATGCCAGCATCAATGACGAAATTGATAAACTAAGACACTCGGCGACATCTTCACTATTCGAACGAAAAGATGTCATCATTATTGCCAGTGTTTCCTGTATTTACGGTCTCGGTTCGCCGGAAGAGTACCGGGAGATGGTACTTTCATTAAGAACCGGCATGGAAATCGAGCGTAATCAGCTGCTTCATCGGTTAGTCGATATCCAATATGAGCGAAACGATATTGATTTCAAGCGGGGAACCTTCCGTGTCCGCGGCGATGTTGTCGAGATTTTCCCAGTTTCCCGTGATGAACATTGCATGCGGGTCGAATTTTTCGGCGATGAAATCGATCGGATCCGTGAAGTGGATGCCCTGACAGGGGAAATCATAGGCGAACGTGACCATGTCGCGATTTTCCCAGCTTCCCACTTCGTCACAAGAGAAGAGAAAATGCGGAAAGCTATCGAGAATATTGAAAAAGAGCTTGAAGTCCGTCTCGAAGAATTGCGTGAAGACAATAAATTACTCGAGGCCCAGCGGATTGAACAGCGCACACGCTACGACCTCGAAATGATGCGGGAAATGGGCTTTTGCTCCGGAATCGAAAATTACTCACGCCATCTAACACTCAGGCCGGCAGGTTCTACACCCTATACCCTGCTCGATTATTTTCCAGACGATTTTCTGATGGTTATTGATGAGTCGCACGTGACCCTGCCGCAGGTTCGCGGCATGTTTAATGGTGACAAAGCGCGGAAACAAGTGCTTGTTGACCACGGTTTCCGCCTGCCATCCGCACTGGATAATAGGCCATTAACCTTCGATGAATTTGAAAAGCATGTTCACAATGCCATCTTTGTTTCAGCAACTCCTGGACCATACGAGCTTGAGCATACACCGGAAATGATCGAACAAATCATCCGTCCAACAGGGCTGCTTGACCCTACTATTGACGTACGGCCAATTGAAGGTCAAATCGATGACTTGATTGGGGAAATTCAGGACCGTGTTAAGAAAAATGAACGTGTCCTCGTGACAACCTTAACGAAAAAAATGTCCGAAGATTTAACAGACTATTTGAAGGAAATCGGGATAAAGGTCCAATACCTCCATTCCGAAATCAAAACGCTTGAGCGGATTGAGATTATCCGGGAGCTTCGTCTTGGCAAATATGATGTTCTTGTCGGAATTAACCTCCTAAGGGAGGGACTTGATATTCCAGAGGTGTCGCTTGTCACCATTCTTGATGCCGATAAAGAAGGATTCCTCCGTTCGGAGCGATCCTTAATCCAGACAATCGGCCGGGCAGCCCGTAATGCTAATGGACACGTTATCATGTATGCGGATCGGATCACAAATTCGATGGAATTAGCGATTGGTGAAACGAAACGGCGCCGAGCGATTCAAGAGGAATATAATATGAAGCATGGCATAACACCACAGACGATCCAAAAAGCGATTCGGGATGTCATTCGTGCCACCCATGCAGCAGAAGAACAGGAAGAGTATACACCAGCAGCATCCTTTAGCAAGATGAACAAGAAGGAAAGAGAAAAGTTGATTGCAACAATGGAAAAAGAAATGAAGGAAGAAGCAAAGGCTCTCAACTTCGAACGTGCTGCCGAGCTTCGTGATCTATTATTAGAACTAAAAGCGGAAGGATAACTTTAACATGGCAATGGAAAAATTGATTGTGAAAGGCGCCAGAGCCCACAATTTAAAAAATATTGATGTTACGATTCCTAGAGATAAACTTGTGGTGTTGACGGGGCTTTCCGGTTCAGGAAAGTCCTCGCTCGCGTTTGATACGATATATGCAGAAGGGCAGCGCCGCTATGTGGAATCTTTATCTGCCTATGCCCGCCAGTTTTTAGGACAAATGGATAAGCCGGACGTCGATGCGATTGAGGGGCTTTCCCCGGCAATTTCGATTGATCAAAAAACAACAAGCCGAAACCCGCGCTCGACAGTTGGAACCGTAACAGAAATCTATGATTATTTACGATTATTATTTGCCCGGGTTGGGCATCCAACCTGCCCTAATCACAATATCGAAATCTCCTCGCAAACGATTGAGCAGATGGTTGACCGGATTCTTGAATATCCGGAACGCACCAAGATGCAAATTCTTGCTCCTGTTGTTTCCGGTCGAAAAGGTACACATGTAAAGGTATTAGAAGATATTAAAAAGCAAGGCTTTGTCCGTGTTCGTGTGGATGGAGAAATGATGGATCTTGGTGATGAGATTGAACTAGAGAAAAATAAAAAGCACTCGATTGAAGTGGTTGTCGATCGGATTGTCGTCAAAGACGGGATTTCGGCAAGGATTGCTGACTCCCTTGAGACTGCGTTGAAGCTTGGCGAAGGCAAGGTCATCGTCGATGTTATCGGTGAAGAAGAGCTTTTATTCAGTGAAAACCATGCCTGTCCCCTTTGTGGTTTTTCCATTGGGGAGCTTGAGCCGCGGATGTTTTCCTTTAACAGCCCATTTGGCGCTTGTCCGGAATGTGACGGCCTTGGCTCCAAGCTAGAGGTCGATGTGGACCTGGTGATTCCTAACCGTGACCTTACCTTGAAACAGCATGCGATTGCCCCATGGGAGCCAACGAGCTCGCAGTACTATCCGCAGCTATTGGAGGCGGTATGCAACCATTTCGGCATCGACATGGATATCCCTGTAAAGGATATTTCCGAAAATCTTTTGGAAAAAGTTCTTTACGGTTCCGGCCGGGAGAAAATTTATTTCCGTTACGAGAACGATTTTGGGCAAATCCGTGAGGGCCATATTGAATTCGAAGGCGTCATCCGTAATGTCGAACGCCGCTATAAAGAAACAAGCTCTGACTTCATTCGCGAACAAATGGAAAAGTACATGGGCCAGCAGCCATGTCCAACCTGCAAAGGGTATCGTCTGAAAAAGGAAACGTTGGCAGTTCTCATTAATGGCAGCCATATTGCTCAAGTTACGGACCTCTCGATTGAGGAAGCGCATCAATTTTTCTCAGAACTAAAGCTTTCTGAAAAAGAAATGCAGATTGCTAATTTGATATTCCGTGAAATCCTCGAGCGCCTGGGCTTCCTAATCAATGTTGGCCTCGATTATTTAACGTTGAGCCGAACAGCGGGAACGCTTTCGGGCGGTGAAGCACAGCGGATTCGTTTGGCGACACAGATCGGTTCACGATTAACAGGTGTGTTATACATTCTAGACGAACCATCAATCGGTCTTCATCAGCGCGATAATGACCGGTTGATTGGTACGCTGCAAAGCATGCGCGATATTGGCAATACTTTGATTGTCGTCGAGCATGATGAAGACACGATGCTCGCCGCCGACTATTTAATTGATATCGGACCGGGTGCAGGGGTACACGGCGGGGAAGTGGTTTCAGCTGGAACTCCATCAGAAGTAATGGCGGATCCAAACTCTCTTACCGGCCAGTACTTATCCGGTAAAAAGTTCATCCCGCTGCCGCTTGAACGCCGCAAGCCTGATGGACGTTATATTGAAATTAAGGGTGCATCGGAAAATAACTTGAAAAATGTAAATGTGAAAATTCCACTTGGCATGTTTATTTCTGTTACGGGTGTCTCTGGCTCCGGAAAAAGTACGCTGATTAATGAGATCCTCCATAAATCGCTGGCGCAAAAGCTTCACCATGCCAAAACGAGACCAGGTGTGCATAAGAGCATCAAAGGAATCGACTATTTAGAAAAAGTCATCGATATTGACCAGTCACCGATTGGCAGAACGCCGCGCTCTAATCCGGCTACTTATACAGGCGTTTTCGATGATATCCGTGATGTGTTTGCGACTACCAATGAGGCGAAGGTCCGCGGCTATAAGAAAGGACGCTTCAGCTTTAATGTGAAGGGTGGACGCTGTGAAGCCTGCCGCGGCGATGGTATTATCAAAATTGAAATGCACTTTTTACCTGATGTGTATGTTCCTTGTGAAGTATGCCATGGCAAACGCTATAATCGTGAAACACTGGAAGTGAAATATAAAGGAAAAAATATCTCGGATATTCTCGATATGACCGTCGAGGCAGCCGTTGAATTTTTCGAAAACATTCCAAAAATCAGCCGCAAGCTGCAGACGATTCTAGATGTCGGACTCGGCTACATCACACTTGGCCAGCCGGCGACAACTCTTTCAGGCGGGGAGGCTCAGCGTGTCAAACTGGCTTCTGAGCTGCATCGTCGTTCGACGGGCAAATCATTCTATATTTTAGATGAACCGACGACCGGTCTTCATGTCGATGACATTTCACGCCTGCTGGTAGTCCTGCAGCGCCTAGTCGAAAATGGTGATACGGTGTTATGTATCGAGCACAACCTCGATGTTATCAAAGCCGCCGATTATATTATCGACCTTGGACCAGAAGGCGGCGACAAGGGCGGAACAATCATTGCTTCGGGAACACCGGAAAAGGTCGCAGAAGTTCAGGGGTCTTATACCGGAAAATACTTAAAGCCTATCCTAGAGCGTGACCGTTTACGAATGAAACAGCAAATTGAAGAAAAAGAAATGAGTGTACAGAGCTAACCCCTTTGGGTTGGGCTCTTTTTTTTGCTAAAAATATTGGTTCTGCGGAATTATCTTCAGAATCGGCGGAATTATTCCGGGGATCCTTTGGAATTATTATCGAACTTCGCAGAAATCCTGCCCAAATAAGCGGAATCCAACCAAATTAACAGATTTGGACCTTTAATTTTATGAAAAATTGAATCTTTCAACCTCCAATTTCGTAAATAAAGATTAGAGGTGATAAAATATGGATTCGAGAAAGGTTCTCTCCTGTTTGAGTTATTTCAGTATTTTTTTCGCGGGCTTTCTGTTTCCGCTTGTGGTCCTAATTGCAAGCTCGGATAAAGTGACCAAAATGCATGCCAAGAAGGCGCTGCTATCCCACTTGATACCCTTGATTCCAACTCCGATAGTCCTTTTTGCAGTCGTTTACGAAGTTGGAAATGGTGTAGGAAATGTCCCTGTCTTCACGATTATTAGTATTGTCACCCTAGTCATTTTATGGGTCGCAGTTCTCATATGGAATGTTGTCAAAGGCGTAAAGGTCCTAATTGCTGAATAGGATTTAAAGAGAATAATAAGAAGAGGTGGAAAACGATGACAGAGGAACGGAAGCGAATTTTAAAAATGGTTGAAGAGGGAAAACTGTCGGTGGATGAAGCGTTAACCTTGCTGGAAGAATTGGAAAAAGCCAAGCAAACCATGGAGCAAAGGCAGGAACAAATCATAACCGAGCTATCTACGGCCGTTCAGTTTGAAGAAGCGAAAAAAGAAGACCCCGTCAATGCGAAATACCAATCAGCCAAGGAAAAAATTTTTGAATTCGTCGATTCGGCTTTGAAAAAAATTAAAGAAATTGATCTCGATTTGAATTTTGGTCAATCCGTTGATATTTCTCACATTTTCCATCATGGCGATGCCGAGCTGAAGGATATGGATATTGATGTGGCCAATGGTTCGGTAAAAATCGCTCCCTGGGACCAGCCGGACGTCCGGGTTGAGTGTCAGGCAAAGGTTTACCGTGTAGACAACCAGGATCAGGCACGGCAAAACTTTTTACGGGATGTGATCTTTTCTGTCGAAGGCCAGAAGCTGCGCTTTGCCACTCAGCAAAAATGGATGAAGGTCGAAGCGTTAGTATACGTGCCAAAAGCTCAATATGAGCGGGTTCGCATCCGATTGTTCAATGGCTCGATTTCCGGCGGCGAACTGATGGTTGAGGATCTTCGGATGAAAACGGCAAATGGAAAAATAACGCTGGACCATGTAAGCGGAAAAAGGGCGGAAGTGGAAACGGCAAACGGAAAAATTAACGTAAAGAACAGCCAGTTGGATGTCCTGGAGGCCGAAACCATTTCAGGTGCCATTAAATTAGATGGTGATTTTAAAAAGGTGGAAGCACAGACCTTTGGCGGCACTATTAATCTTACCCTGGCCGGAAACCGCTGCGAATTCATCGGAACGAAGGCCACCACCGGTCCGATTGACTTGTACATTCCAGAGGGGACTCCTGTCAGCGGTGAATTAAAGACTAACCTTGGAGGCTTCCATGTCAATCTTGTCGGGGTGCAAATTTTAGAAGAGAAAAGCGAAATGATTCAAAAATCGCTTCGCTTCCAATCGATCAACCATCCTGATACAATGTTAAAAATAAATGCTGATACAAAAACAGGCTCGATTACGATTAATAAATCAATTGCCGAATAAATAGGAGATTTTAAACATGAGATGGCTAATTGGATGTTTGATAAATGCAGTTTTATTTATGGCGCTCGCAGGATATTTTAAAGAAAGCTTTGAATTAACAGGGTTTACTGCCGCGATTCAGGCTAGCATTTTATTATCCATCTTAAATGTTCTAGTGCGACCGCTCTTGATCTTGTTTACCTTGCCGGTGACGGTAATCACGATGGGGTTGTTTTTGTTTGTCATTAATGCCATCACCCTCGAGCTAACTGATTATTTGATGGGAGATGCTTTCGAGATTCATGGTTTTGGCATGGCACTCCTTTTTGCCGTGATTATGTCACTGGTTAATATCATCATTCACAAAACCATTCTTGAGCCATCAAGGTCTTCTAAAAAATAGAGTGCGTGCCATTTAATATGGTACCTGTAG
>NZ_JBALPP010000035.1:0-43644 GCF_036965425.1 Neobacillus drentensis
GGAGGAAAAGAGAGAAACATGTCGAAATTTATGTAAAGACAATATAAAAAGGTGGTGTTACCGATTGTTAGCTCAATTGAAATTTTAGCAAACAGGATCATCACAGATGCAGCCCGAAACCAGGCAACAGATATACATATCATTCCACGGAAGAAAGACACTCTTGTCCAGATTCGTTTAACTAACAAGCTCATTCCCCGATTATCACTTCCAAAAGAAGAATGCGACAGATTAATCTCACACTTTAAATTTACAGCCAATATGGATATCGGAGAAAGAAGACGCCCGCAAAGCGGAGCCATTTTTTGCGAGGTCGATGGACAATTAATGGGCCTTAGGCTTTCCACTCTTCCATCTAACAACAGAGAAAGTCTTGTGATCCGGCTATTACCTCAGCAGGAACAAATTCCTTTTCATCAACTCTCACTCTTCCCTTCTATGACTAGAAAACTGCTGGCACTTCTCAAACATGCTCATGGATTAATTATTTTTACAGGTCCAACTGGCAGCGGCAAAACTACCACACTTTACTCCCTTTTGAATGAAACTGCCCACCTATTTCATCGTAATGTCATCACCCTTGAAGACCCAATAGAAAAAAACTACGAATCCGTTCTGCAGGTACAGGTCAATGAAAAAGCCGGCGTCACTTATGCAGCCGGTTTAAAGGCCATTCTTCGTCATGACCCTGATATTATCATGGTTGGGGAAATCAGGGATGCCGAAACAGCTAAAATTGCCGTAAGAGCAGCTCTCACTGGGCATTTGGTTCTCAGCACGATGCATACAAGGGATGCCAGAGGTGCGGTTTACCGCCTCAGAGAATTCGGTGTCAATTGGTTAGAGGTGGAACAGACATTAATTGCCGTTACAGGACAAAGATTGGTAGAGCTAACCTGCCCCTATTGTGAGGGAGATTGTTCACCATTATGTTATTCAGATGGAAGATGGAAAAGAGCCAGCGTGTTTGAACTGCTATCAGGAAGAAATTTAAGCAATACCATGAAAGCGGCAAAAGGTGAGAACATTGAAACACATTATCGGACAATTAAAGATGTGATTAAAAAGGGCATTGCCCTTGGTTATATACAAGAATCTGAATATGACCGGCTGGTATACGATCATGAAAAAACGTAAATGGTCAGTTAACGAGCAAGCCGCCTTTTTAAAAAGAATTGGTGAACTATTAGCCAGGGGGTATCCAATTGCAGCTGCAATTGAGTCGATATCATTACATTTACCTAAATCTAGAAAGGAGGAATTATATGATTGTTTAGTAGAGTTAAAAAGAGGTTTGCCTTTTCATGATGCACTGGACAAACTAGGATTTCACAAAGACTTAATTGGTTATGTTTATTTTGCTGAACAGCATGGGAGCTTCGCGGAAGCCCTTCTCGAGGGAAGCAGCCTTGCACAATTGAAAAATAAGGATTTACATAAGCTGATAAAACTTCTTCAATATCCTTTTGTTTTAATCCTGATCACTGGGTTCCTCTTTGTGTTTATAGAAAATACCCTGCTCCCGAGATTTACGACCCTATTTGCATCGCTTGGCCTTGAAGCAAATTTCTTTACAAGGGTCATTTACGCCTTTGATCATTATTTTCCTGTCTATATTGAGACAATGCTTGTCCTGTTATTCTTAACAGCAATCTACTACTTCTTCATCTTCCGAAAATACTCTATCCTAAGGCAACGGGAACTTCTTGTTCGGATACCTATTGCTGGCAGAATCCTCAAATTGCTGTTTACCCACTACTTTTCCATACAATTAAGTTTCCTTTTATCCGGCGGAATTTCAGTTTCAGAAGCTCTTGTTCTTTTTGAGCAAAATGAAAAACAGCCCTTTTATAGTGAACTGGGTAAAACAATTAAATCAAAGCTTGTTACCGGAGAAAAATTAGAGACGATTATTGCAACTTTTTCGTTTTTTGAAAAAGAATTTCCAATGATTATGAAGCATGGCCAAGAAAATGGAAAATTAGAGCAGGAATTGCTTTTTTTCAGCAAGCATTGCGTGTCAATCATGGAGGAATTAATTGAAAAAAGCTTAAAAACTATTCAACCAATTCTTTACTTATTTATTGGCCTTCTTATTGTGTCGATGTATCTATCTATTTTATTACCAATGTTTCATCTAATGGATGGAATCTAAAAAATGGAGGTTTTTAAAATGAACTTTAAAAAAATAAAAAACGAAAAGGGATTTACCTTAATTGAAATGATGATTGTTATGCTCGTGATATCAGTAATATTAATGATTACGATTCCGAATGTCACAAAACATAATTCGAATATCAATAACAAAGGCTGTGATGCATATGTAAAAATGGTTCAAGCCCAGGTTCAGGCTTACGAAATGGAACATAACGAGGTTCCTACCCTGGCTGAACTGGAAACAGCAGGATATTTAAAAGAAAATCAAGGTTGTCCTAACGGCAAGAATGTTGTCATCGATGCTGCAGGAAATGTTTCCGTTGCCTCATCATGATAAATAACCAAAAAGGATTTACATTAGTTGAGTCCTTGGTCGTTCTCTCCATCTTTATAATTCTTTCCCTAGTTACAGCCATTTCTTTAAAACCACAGCATGCTGTATTAGAAGATGCAGCGTTTCTTACCCAATTGAAGGCAGACTTATATTATGCTCAGAACTATGCAATTTCACATCAACATGAAGTATCGGTAGTTTTTATCCCCAGTGAGTATAAGTATTATATGTTTTTGCGGACCGAGGTACCGCCCATAGTTGAGAGAACATATTCAACCAACATTAATCTCACGGTAGGAACTCTCCCCTTTTATTTCAAATTCCTGCAGGACGGAAATGTAAATAAATTTGGTTCCTTTGTGATCCACACTCAGAAAAATGATTACCTCTTGACCGTTTTGATTGGAAAGGGACGGTTTTATGTTACGAAAAAATAATGGATTTTTTTTACTGGAACTATTATTATCACTTTCAGCCCTTTTAATGATTTGTCTGTTTTTAATCCCACTATTAATTGATATAAGAGCTCAAGCTAGAACACTGGAAATTGAAAAAAAGGCCCGTCAAATCATGTTTGAGGAACTACAAGCAAAATTAAACAATAACCCCGTTTTCTTAAATTACTCAGTTAATCACAATAGCATTGAGTACAAAATTAATTGGACTGAAAACAGCCAGTATAAGGAGGTGTGCGTTAGAGTTGATGACAGTTCAATCCATAAACAAACCCAAATTTGCAGCCAACTTGAATGATAAAGCTTTTACGCTTATCGAAGTGCTCATTGCCCTTTCCATTTTTTCTGTCCTAGCTTTTTTTATGATGCCTATTTTTCAAATTTTGTTTAACAGCAAAGATTCGCAAGCAGAATTACAATCTATGGAGTGGGAAGTTTTTTGCAATCAGATAAAAAAAGAAATCCGATTGTCCACAAAGGCCCAAGTTATTTCTGGCCGATTAATCCTGACAAAGGACGCAGAAACGATTCAATATGAGAAATATGGATCCAATCTGCGCAGGCGGGTCGATTCCACCGGACATGAAATTCTTCTGCAAAATGTATCTCAGTATTCCTTTTCCATTCAAAACAATTCGGTAAAAGTAACGGTTAAGGATCTTTCAGGGAAAGATTATTCAGTGATTGCTTACTCCATAGTGAATTGGAATGCAGCCCCATGAAAAATAGTCAAAGTGGATTTACTTATCCTTTAACACTTTGCCTGCTTATCCTTTTTCTTATGTTTCTCTCAATCCATATTGAACAAATACTATCCGAAAGAAAAATGGGTCATGAAACGGCCACAATTCTGCAGGAAGAGTATTATTTTCTCTCATCAGTGAAAAAAATTGAGAATCTATTCCAATCAGCTGGAGCAATTCCTTTAAAAGGAACGCTCGTTTATCAAAAGGGCAATTTGGGATATCAGGCGGAAACTCCTATAGTGTATGTTCAGAAGGTCAATTTTACGCTTAACCTATACTCTGGAGAAATGGTATATGGGATAGGATATTTTGATACGAGAACAAAAAAGTTAATAAAATGGGTCGAAAAAATGAATTAATTTGTTTGAATTAATAATTTTTGGACATACTTATATGTGTATAAAAAGGCAGGTGTGTCCATGAAAACGAATGATTATGTAAAATATATGACACAAACGATTGTTAAATATGCAGACCAGCCAAAAGAGGAAAGGAAACGTATACGTCAAGAACGTAAAGACGGAAGAGCTTCCTTTTGGTATCGTTGGTTTGGAATTCTCCCTTATATCCTATACACCGAAGTTAAGAAAAGAAGGAAAATATAAGAAGTGGTCCTTCATGACCGCTTCTCTTTTTTTACATTCCAATAATAACACATTGACATTATACTATCCCCTTCAATTCCAATCCAAATATAAATATTGTTACAATATAAAGTCTATAAATGTGAACATTTTCTAAACATATAGTGTATACCTTGTTAACCTCATTCCCTCTTTATTATTGCTGTATTATAATGGAATAAATTATGGGGGTCCGAGGTGAACTAGAGATGGAACAAACTTTAAAAATTACAAACGTTTTGTCAGATCCAACGCGGTACTACATTTATCAATACATTACGAAACGCCATCAAGAAGTAACTGTTCAAGAAGTGGCAGATAATTTTAATATTCATCCAAATGTGGCAAGACTGCATTTATCAAAGCTTGAAGATGTGAATATGTTGGCATCCGAAACAAAAAAAACGGGTAAAGGCGGCAGACCTAGCAGATTATATCGCTTATCTGATGATGTTATTCAGCTGCATTTTCCATACCGTGACTATATGCTCCTTTCGAAGGTTGCGATTCAAACCATGATTTCCCTTGGGGAGGTTGGCAGAGAGGCCCTTTTCTTAACTGGAAAACGGTTTGGTGCAGAAATTATTGAGCAGGAAATGACAAAAAGTTCACTTGGTGAAGAATTAGAATTCGAGCAAAAGCTAAATATATTAAAGAGTGCAGCAACACTCGCAGGTTTCTATCCGGAATTTGAAGCAAATGGCGAAAAAACCAAAATATACTTCCAAATTTTTAATTGTCCTTTTAAAGAAGTGGCTGAAGAACATACGGAAACAGTTTGCAGTATGCACCATGAATTTTTAAAAGGAATGTTTGGAGCTCTTTTTGAATCGGTAGAGTTGATTGAAAAAGAAAATATGATTTCCGGTTGTGAAACCTGTTCTTATCAAGCACTTGTCACAAACTAATTCGAAACCATTATTTACATTGCACCTCCTTTTCTTTATAATATTGTAATGATGGTATCGTAGGGTAAAAGGAGGGATACATATGGATCGCATGTTCAGAGTTTGTGGTTTCTGGACGGGCATTTTCACCGTTATGTTATATCTTGGTGATTTGGATAAGACAGCTATGCTTTTCTTAGCCCAAACAGGATTCTTTGTTCTGTTAAGTTATCTTAAACTTTCCGAGCGTATGTATTTGTATGTTTTCGGAGCATATTTAACTATTTTCTTCGCTGGCTTTACATATTGGACAACGTTCATGATGCCACTTGGTGGCGGAGAATAAGAAAAAATAAAAACGCCGTTAAAACCGGCGTTTTTATTTTTTATACGGAGAATAGATCACTTTCACTTAATTGAAGAGCTTTTTGTTGAATAATAATATGAAAGTAAGAACTCATTCCTGATGGCATGATCAAACTTCGTATAGCCCTATTCCTTTTGCTAACCTCTGAAAAAGGATTGGGGTCATAATGGTCCTCTAGTTCCTTAAGAATACCCGTTTTAAGTAAAAATTCATCCTGCCGAAGTTTTGTTAAGAATCGTAAACTTACTTGTTCCCCTTTTTGGATAAGATAATCAAAATGGATATGCGTGGTAATATCCATTTCACCTGGATTTTCTAGGACATTATTTATCATCCGATGTTGTTGATATCCTCTCAAGCTTCCCTCTGCCCTTCTGGGATTCCTCCACTCTTCATTTGTATATCCATAATCAGCCGTTACTACGAATCCTTTGGTAAGTACATTCGATATATTCTGCAACATTTTTTCCATTGCTAAAGGAATCTCTATCCGTTGACTATCACGCAAAGTTAGATCGCTTTCCCGTAAAAAGCGGAGAATATCTTCATTTTCTAGAGGTATCTTTTTCTCTACAAAACCTTCACTTTGATAACCGACCATCACCTCGGATAACTGCCCATGATTTTTTTCAATGACATGAACCGGAAGTGCATCAAAGAGTTCATTGGAAAAAATCACCCCTTCAAAGGCGTGCAGTTCCATCAAATTCTCAATTTGGATCACGGAAGGATAATTTTTTAGTAATTCCTTTTGCAGGTTTCGGTGAAAGTTACTTGTTTCCACAATAATGTATTGTAATGGAGTATTGATTGTTTCATACCATTCCTGCAGGAAAGATTGAGCAAATCTGCCATTCCCTGCCCCAATTTCGCAAAATACAGGTTCAAGATTCGCTATTTTACATATTCGTGAAAACCATTTGGCGATTAGCCTGCCATATACGTCTGAGATATTACTCGTAGTAATAAAGTCGCCAAGACGTCCAATTTTTTGTTTATCTTTCATATAATATCCGAATTGCGGATGATAAAGGGCTGCACCAATAAAGTCAGCATAGGATATAAGACGACTTGGTGAATTAGAAATTAGCTGTTGTAAATATGTATCCATCATTGCTCCTTCGAATTAACACTATTGACATAGTGAAAACTTTATTATATTGTAAAATTAGTAGCTTAACAATATCCCCTCCCATTATTATGAATAGAACATCCCCCAGAAAGACCCTTCTCTTTATGAGAAGGGTCTTTCTATTTAGATTAATCTTGGCTGTTGATTTGCGCTCCAGGCGCTTCGCTCCACTCAACAGAGTGCCAAAATCAACGATAACTACTAACACATACACAAGTTAGAAGCCATTCAAAAACGGATTACCATCCATTTCATCAACAATCGTTGTTGCAGACCCATGTCCTGATAATACATAGGTTTCCTCTGGCAATGTTAAGAGCTTGTCATGAATACTTTTTAACAGCTGGTCCTGATTTCCGCCTGGAAGATCTGTTCGGCCAATACTGCCTTGAAACAGAGCATCGCCTGAGATGACAAACCCGTCTTTTTCAAAATAATAAGAAACACTTCCAGGTGAATGACCTGGTGTATGTAATACAGTAAACTCAAAATCATCGATTTTCATTACGCCTTCATTTTTTATAAGATGGTCGGCGGGATTTACCCTAATTTCTTCAATTAACCTAAAGAAGGCGGATCCATTTAGCGCTGGGTCCCCGAGCCATTTTTCTTCCTGTTTGTGAATATAGACGGGAATATTATAAAAATCTCTTACTTCACTTACTGCGCCAATATGGTCAAAGTGCGCATGGGTAAGCAGGATTGCAGCGGGCTTTAAGCCTCTCTTTGTTAATAAATTGATCAGTTTTTTTCCTTCACCGCCCGGGTCGAAAATTAAACAAGCACGATCCGGATTTTCAACAATATAACAATTGGTCTGTATACTTCCTAAGGGTATTTGCTGCCATTTCATTTTCATTGTCCTCCAAATTGGAATTGAGATACAATTATTTTACACTATTAATTAAGAAGGCGGAAGAATTGCCTATAAAAGGGGGATACTAAAATGAAACAAGCTTTTGCAGTCGAAGCTAATTCTGAAATTGCCGATTTCCCAGAAATTCATGATTTGTTATTTCAAGAGACCAACATTAATTGGAATGTTAGAAACTTTTTTATTTACCTTATAGATGAGGAGGCGAACCTCGCACAAGAATTATTAGAGGCTGCTGATCTTTTTGAACATATTCACCCGTTATTGGTTGTGGCAAATGGTAAAAAGAGCACAACTTTCGAGGATTATGCGATTGAATTAGACGTTGACCATTGCGGTCTATTTGCGTCTGATATCCTTCCCTTTTGTATTACCAAGGGAAATCAAAATGACATTCAAATGGCGATGTATCAATTTGAGGAGCATTTAGTGTTTGAAACAAGGGAAAATGGGTCAGCTCTTTTCTTTATTGATAAAGACAATATTGAACTGATTCAGAAAATTGCCAGGGCATATAATATTGTTGTCACTTTTGCCCTCGACAAATGAAAGAAAAAAATATAAAATAGGAATCGAATGTATATAATATTGTTACATAATTTTCTTTCAAACTTAGGCTTCATGCCTGCTTATTACTTATAAAGGGGGATTTCTCATGGGTTTGGTTATCATTTTTGCTCTCGTTACCTTGCTCGCTGTATTTGGAGGATTAAGGTCACTAAAGGATAAAAATATGCTAGGTGCATTTTGGGGTGTAGCATCCTTTCTTGTTTTTGGCTGGTTTACAGTTATGACCATCGTTGAACACGGTTTCCCTACTGGAACACATTAAAAAAAAGACTGTCAGCCGACAGTCTTT
The DNA here is from genome assembly GCF_036965425.1 of Neobacillus drentensis. Lineage (GTDB taxonomy): Bacteria > Bacillota > Bacilli > Bacillales > Cytobacillaceae > Neobacillus > Neobacillus drentensis_F. The sequence goes on from NZ_JBALPP010000035.1 coordinate 8,435, forward strand.
TTTTATGTCATTCTTTTATCAGCTTATATTTTTTCTTTGCTTTTAAATCGATAATATTTTCAAAACTGTTTCCAAATAACAAGGCATAGCCGGATGGTGAAATCGTTATGGGCGCGTTTTCTAAACCTTCCATAATAACTTTATTGCTCCCCTTTTTAACATCATATAATACTAATTGAAAACCACTCGTATAAGAATCAATTTCACCACTACTCAGCGGTTGAAGAGTGATAAATTGTCCCTTATTCTCATTGTAATCATAAAAAGGGACTAACCAATCCGAGAAATTCGTTAATTGCGGGATAGAGAATGAAAATATTTCTTTTTTGCTTTGATCATAGAAGAAATAGACAGCCTTAGATTGATCCTGCTTACTCACCGTGACAGTCATAATTAAATGGCGAAATGTTGAAAAATGAATGGCTGATGAAAATATTGGTTTCTTACTTTCATCATCCAGGTTCATCCCGATAAGTGGAGCAAATAAAGCAGGATTATTTTCATCCCAATTTAGGAAAGCTATTTCCTCTTCATTCATCCATTTAATAAATGGCTGAGGTATGGAAAGCTCCTTTGTTTTTGAATTTTCGATGTCTAGTAATGAAACAGAGAAAGTCCAATCTTCTGCAAATTTGGTAACGAGTATTTTTGACTCGTTATATGGATTCCACTCAAACTCTAACTCATGAGAGGGAAATGATTTATTTAGTTTTTGTGAACCCTTAGCATCGATTATTGTAACTAAGCCCTCATACGAAGATGGAGAGGAATGAATTAAAATATAATTTTTTGATGGGCTAATTTCAACAGTAACGATTGGATACTTACTTTTATAAATTAAAGCACTTTTGCCGGTTAATAATTGATATCGGTAGACATTGGAAGTCTGCTCGACGTTTGTTATATAGAGGACTTCGGTATCTGAGATCCACCCTGCAAATTTGTAAAATTCACCTTCTGGTGGTGAAACAGGCAGCTTCCATTCTGTTCTTTGTTCTGTAGTAGGAGTTTTGCTCTTATCTGGTTTAGCTGAAGTCTTTGATTTCTGCGGGTCTTTATTCACGCAGGCACTTAAAAGGAGGGTCATAACAATCAATAGTATGGACAAAGTATGATTTTGATAGGACACTTTTCTCTTTAACAGAATCATCTTCCCCCTCCTTGTATCCCTCTTTTGCTTTTTTCCATAATGATAATTAATTTTAATGAGAATATACGGACAATACAAGTAATGAGCTTACTAAATTTATAAATAAAGGGCTGCTAAAAATATTGCTTCTGCCCGTTTCAATATTTTTGGAAATTGCGATAGCGGCAGGGGGTTTATTCCTTTTCCTAACTCCAACGTAAAACCTGGCTGTTTAAACTCCTGAATAAACCAGTCCTTATATCCTGCATGGCTATTTACATAGCGAATCGCCTCATATCCGCTGACTTTTTCAAATTCTTTAGCAATCGTCTCTGATTCAGCAGGTTCAAAGCCTTCATAACCCCAATAAAACTCCTCCCCTTGGGTATGGAACGCTAATACACGATTAAATGGGTTATTTTTTGCCAAATCAGCCATGGCAATAGCTTCTGGTTCCGTTAACGGCAAATCGCCTGGATAGTCCCTTGGCGCTGGTGATTTGGGCCGCTTGTTTTGTTTATAAATATCCCAGTTAGCCGGAAATTGATTATTTAAATCAATGCCTCGGATATTGGCTTTCCAATGAATAAAATCATCCGTACCCTCATTAATGCTGATGACTTCATCTCTTAAACTAATAGGAGGCCCGTTTAAAACCAAATCCACTCCATCGGGATTAACCATTGGAACGATAGACAATTCTACATTTTGATATAGTTCAAGAGTATTCCTCCCTCCCATTAAGCTTCCATTTGTTAAAGAAAGCAAATACTGATTTACCAGATTCATCAGCACCAAAGTTGTAATCCATTCATTCGCATGGAAAGAGGCATTCATATGTACTTTTTTAGCACCCTTTCCAATCCGAATTTCATGAATCGAATTTCCAAGTACACTGTTTCCAATTACAGTAACTTTTATAAAGGGGTATACCTTTTGAAAATGATTAATTATTTTAACTAAACTCTTATAATCGCAGCCTGCTTTTGCTGATATATTGGGTTTAGTAATCCTTTCAGGCAAGTACATCGTTTCACCCAATATTAACTTTTTAGAATCCAGGTTTTGATTTAATAAAAGAATGGCATCAACGTCTATATTTTTAGAATGGGCAATTTTCCAAAAGGTATCATCTTTTTTAATGGTATATGGTACAGAAATAAATCCAGGCAAAAGTATTTTTTCTGAGACTTTTAAATGAATTGGATCGACATCCGGGTTGGAATCGATAATGAGTTCAAGCGGTACCATATACAAATTACTCAAATATGACAAGGTATCTCCGGAGCGTACAATTATCTCCATAATATCTCCCTCCATTTTATATGTAACATATGAAAGAGATTTGGAAAAATGATTTCAAAAGAAAAAACCTGCAATAAATGCAGGCTTTTTTCTAATTCTCTTACAGGTTTAAGTTATTTTTAATGAGATATGCCGCTCCAAGTACTCCAGCATCATTTCCCAACGTAGCAACCGCTAGCTTAGTAGAATCCTTTACTGATGAGAATGCATATTTTTCAAAGTTTTCTCTGACAGACTTCAATAAAATATCACCAGCTTTTGATACACCGCCGCCCAGAACGATTTTTTCAGGATTAAGTGTGTTTGCTATATTGGCCAAAACATATCCTAAATGGAATGAAACATCATCTAATACCTTTTTAGCCAATAAATCACCATTTCGTGCAGAATCAAAAACATCTTTTGCGGTAATATTTCCATTTGCTGCATGCTTTTCAGCTAATTCTCCATTTGATCCGTCTTTTAAAAGTGCTTCATTAGCCAAACGAACAATGCCAGTTGCTGAGGCAACTGTTTCCAAACAGCCTGACTTCCCACAATTGCACGGAGCCCCGCCAAAAGGAATGGCGGTGATATGGCCAATTTCTCCCGCAGCACCGTTAACCCCTTGAACAATATTTCCGTTTGCAATGACCCCACCGCCAACACCAGTTCCCAGGGTGACACAAACCAGGTCCTTCGCTCCATTACCTGCCCCCTGCCACATTTCTCCTAATGCGGCACAGTTGGCATCATTTTCAATTACTGCTGGCAAGGAGGTTGCTGCCTCTAAGCTTTCTTTAAGCGGGTAGTTATCCTTCCACCCAAGGTTGACAACATTTAAGATAATTCCTGCTTCATAGTCTACTGGTCCAGGTGCTCCCATTCCGATTCCAATTAATTGTTCTCGGTTGGCACCAAGTTCAGTTAGTTTTTTATTGATTGATTTTGCAATATTAGAAGTGATGTTTTGACCTTCATTCGAATTATCTGTTGGAATTTCCCATTTATGTACGATAACTCCATTCATTGATATAAAAGCAATTTTGGTCGTTGTTCCTCCCAAATCAACACCTGCGAACCACTGATCTGACATTAATCTCACCTATCTTTATAATTGACTTTTTTCTTTTAGAAATTGTATTTCTTGTCTTAAAATTAAAAGGGCTGTTTGATATTCCCTTTGCTCAATTAATTGGGCTTGAAACAACTCCGTTAATTCCGCTTCCATTAGTTCTAGGTCTGCGACTCGATCTCCGATATAAATGATCGTTCCAAATTTCTTTAAAAATTGTTGAATTTCATAAACCGTTTTCATTTAGAATCCCCTTAATTTATTAAATGGAGGAAAAAATATTATAGAAAAAGTATACCGTATGCCACATTTCTCCTCAAGGAAATATATTTTGAAAAAAGGTTAATTAAAATTTAAAGGCTCACTGTCCTCCATTAGCTTTGATAAATTGGACTAGTTTTGCAAAATCCTGGTTATCTGGTTCTAATTTTAGTGCCTTTTCTGCATTTGTTCTGGCTTCCTTGATATCATTTTCATTTAAGTTTACCAATGCCAGATAATAATAGGCTGCAGCTGTATTTGGTTCTAGTTTTACCACCGTTTGCAAATGATTTTTTGCATCTGGATACAACTTTTCCTTATATTCAACAAAGGATAAGATTAAATATAATTTTTCAGAAGGATTGACCCCCGTCTCTTCGAAATTCTTTAATGTATCATATGCCTGATCATATTTTTCCTGATGAATATACTCCTGTGCCATCGAAATAGCAGATTTTTCACCAATCAACTTTGATGAATTACTAAATCCATAATATAACGAACCCCATAAAATAATAGCAGAAATAATGAAAATGAATATTTGCAATCCAATCTTCCGTTTTTTAGGGAGATGTACAATCCCTGCAGCCAGGAATCCCCCGAACAGGCCTCCTAGATGACCGGCATTATCAATTCCTGATGAAGAAAACCCAAAAATGAGATTGATTGCCAGGACAAAAATTATATTAAACCCCATGGTCCGGAAGAATAATTTAGGGTAGATTACCCCGAAATAAAGCAAGGCACCAAAACAGCCAAAAATAGCACCACTTGCCCCTGCTGATAAATTATAACTGGATATAAAACTGGCAATAACACCAGTAACTCCTGCAAACAAATAAATGAATAAAAAACGAACATTACCAAATATCCGTTCCACCGTAGTTCCAAGAAAATACAACGCAAGAGAATTCATGGCCAAATGAACAAATCCAATATGAAGAAATACCGGAGTAATAAACCTCCACCATTCACCTTCGTATATTAGCTGGTTCATTTTGGCTCCATATTTAATTAGAGTTGCAGTATTTGTACTTCCACCATGAAGTTGAAGCCAGAGAAAAACCGCAATTTGCATAATAAGTAAAATATAAGTAATAAACGGTTTCCCATTCATGAAAAGTGCCTTTTCTGAATTTACCTTTTGAACAGCAAGCCCCAAAGTCGTTTTCTTAAGAGCGTCAACATCCATTTCTGTTATTTCATCTTTAATGGGAAATTGAACGTCTGTTTGCATCAGAGCGGAAATTTGCTGGAACCCTGATTCATATTCATCCATTGCCAATAATATCGAACGAACGGTTGTTTTATTGGATTCTGAATTCACATATGGAGTTGATAGACGATATTGATACTCATCAACAGGCGGGTATTGACTGACATAAATGTTAATGACACGTAATTCATGGCGGCCAATTTGCCTTCGAACTCTTTCCCCATTTATCGCGGTAAACTCTATATCTCTTTGCATCGCATTACTCCAATCTAAATCATGGAGGAGCATTCTAATAATGGGAGCAGGTTTATTTTCTAATTTCTCAAGCCATAGCTCTTTTTGATTCTCGAATAATTGAATAATTCTATAGCCATGATCTGCTATTAACTCATAGGCAAGCTTCCAGAATATGTAACCTTCTTTATTATTCATTTCTCACCAACTTTCTATTAACCTCTATTTCTTCATTATAAACGAAATGTACACGGTCCAATAATATAAAAAAAAACCATCTGTGGTTTTCACCATTCAGATGGTCCTCCAAACACCGATTGCATCATTTTTCGTTTCACACCAGGTAAACTCATTATAGAACCAACCGCAATTCTCCGCATCCAGCCAGAGCCTAACAAGACATTAATTAAACGATAACGGAAACGGAATACAAAATAACCAATTGACCCTATCATTAAAATAGATGTTAACATTCGAGACATTATCATCCCTCCTGCTACTATTCTGTGAAGATGATAACTTTTTTATCCAATAATAAACCATTAAATATTTTTAAAAACAGGCTCCATTGTATTCTTTAAAACATTTACAGAATGTGTAAATTTCTGTTTTTCATCTTCATTTAAATCCAGCTCGACAATCTGTCTAATTCCGTTACGGTTTACCACAGCCGGTACTCCGATGTATATATCCTTTTCACCGTACTCACCATCTAAATAGGCGGAAACAGTTAGAACTGAATTTTCATTTTGTAATACTGCCTTCGTCAATCTTACTAAGCCCATGGCAATACCATAATAGGTAGCCCCTTTTCGTTCAATAATATGATAGGCTGCATCCCGGACATTTAAAAAGATTTGGTCAAGTTCTTCTTGTTTGAATCCCTCTTTATTCTTTGTCCATTCAGAGATCGAAGTACCTGCAATATCGGCGTGACTCCAAACTGGCAGCTCTGTATCACCGTGCTCGCCGATAATATATGCGTGGACATTTCTTGTATCAACGTCAAAATAATCTCCAAGTAAAAAGCGAAAACGTGCTGTATCTAAGATTGTACCTGATCCAATAACCCGTTCTTTTGGAAGCCCTGAAAACTTCCAGACAGCATAAGTTAAAATATCTACTGGATTGGTTGCTACTAGAAAAATACCATCAAAGCCGGATGACATAATCTCTTCGACAATCCCCTTAAAAATTCTTGTATTTTTCTCAACTAGGTCAAGCCGGGTTTCCCCTGGCTTTTGATTAGCACCTGCAGTGATAACTACAAGATCTGCCTTCCCGCAATCCTCATAGCTGCCGTACCAGATTTTTGTTCGAGAAGGTGCAAAGGGTAAGCCATGATTTAAATCCATTGCATCTCCTTCAGCCTTATTTTTATTTAAGTCGATTAAAACAAGCTCTTCAGTAATGCCTTGATTTAATAAAGCAAATGCGTAACTTGAGCCAACAAACCCAGTCCCAATAAGAGCCACTCTATTAACACGATTTAACATAAAAATTCCTCCTTACAAATCTGGTTTGGTTATTTTATTTGTCTACACTTAGATTGTATATCATTTCACAATCTTTTTTTACTGTAAAAATTAAATGAAACCGTTATCTCTTTGACAATTTTGTTAACCAAATATCATGAAAGATGGATGAGCGAAATCGCTAAAATTGCAGCTATTAAACCGGACAGAAAATTAACCATATCATTATCCACGAATGGAACACCTTTTATGCGCCTAGTAGGCTTACCACAGTGAACCTTTTTTTCAGTATGAATTCCACAGTTAACACATCTATATTCTTGTTGATAATAGGCACCAACTATAGTATCGATGACATTCCCTAAAAATCCAAACAAAAAAATAATCAAACTTTCGTAAACAGGCAAATGAAATAAAAGCATTGTAAGGATAGTGATCAAAAGGGCCCCGCTAATTGCTGCTGCACTTCCTAATAAACTAATTGCCCCAGAGGTCCCCTTTTCAATTCGCTTAAAGGTTCGTATGTATATCGGATTATTTCGGCTTAAACTTCCGATCTCAGAAGCCCACGTATCCGAATTAGCACTTGCAAGAGAGACGCTAAAACCCATTAACCAAAGGCTTTCATTTTGAAAATAATAAATGATACTAAAAAGGGCGGCAGCCCCTCCATTTGCAGCAACCTGACGCCAATCCCTTGTCGCACCTTTTGCTAATTTTTCTTCAATGGAAGCTTTAGCCGCACTTTTATATTTTGACCAAAGGCTTGAAGTGGCAAAGAATGCCCCTAACAGGAACAGCCCCTTTACCCCAAAACCAAAATAAACAGCAAGTCCAGTTAAAATAGCCGCAATCGCACCTGACTTGGTTAAGGAGTTAAGTAAATATCCCGATGTGCCGGTAATAAGGATCACCCCCTGTATCAATAATGGCGTCATTACGTTATATGAATGACCTCTTCCACAGTAACAATTTTTGAAACAGGAATATCATGCTCCTCGACATGAAATTGTGAAATCATTTGCTCATTAAAGGCAAGTGATAAGGTTTTACCATTAAACTTTGTTAATAAGCGATCGTAGTAACCGCCGCCAAAGCCCAAGCGGAAACCTTCTTTTGTGAAAGCTAAGCCAGGAACAATTAAAAGGTCAATATCGGCAGGATTCACCTCGGTTGTTAATTCCACAATGGGTTCGTATAAGCCATAAAAAACGGATTCTAACTGTGAAAATTGCGTTAATGTTCGAAATGATAGCCTTTTTTCCTTCGGATAGCACTTGGGAATTACAACAGTTTTTCCTTCTTCCCAAGCTTTTCGAATAATTTGATATGTATCGACCTCTGGCCGTTTTGAAACGGTAATTCCAATCACGTTTGCTCGCTTCCAATCGTTCTCATTATATACCCTGGTGGCAATTTTATAAGAATAATCCTCGTAAAGGGGTTTTGAAAGCTTTGAAAGAGTTTCTTTCATTTGATTACGAAGGGAGTTCTTATTATTCATCAATAGTGACCTCCATTTTTAGACAACAAAAAAAGCAGCAGGAAGCCCTACTGCTTATTTTGTTTCACGGTGTGCTGTTGTGCGCTTTTCTCTTGGGCAATATTTCTTAAGCTCAAGACGATCTGGGTTGTTACGTTTATTTTTTGTTGAAATATAGTTACGGTCTCCACACTCAGTGCAAGCTAACGTAATATTAACACGCATGTTATTTCCCTCCAAACGATTAAGCTAGTTCGTTCATACGACTTTTCTATAATATCACTTTTCAAAAGGAAATGCTAGTGTGTTTTTTAAAAGTCCTTGCTCCATTGAAATCAATTCATTTTTGCTCGATCCTGCAATTGTCCAAGTATTCATTTTTCTCGTCTCATGCTGAACCAATGACATTCTAATGGCGTAAATACTAGCAGCAGGGCCCCCAGTCATCGGCTGATATTTTAAGCTTCCTTTAAGCAATGAACTCCAAATTTTGTCCGTATAGGCTGACCATTGTGGAATGGTAGTATATTCTTTCATACCAAATTCGTCAAATTTTCCATTAACCAGAAAAATACCTTTATCTGCAACATGAAAAATTCTACTATCTGTCGGTGACACGAATGTTAAATTGTCTTGTTTAATATTCGCATAATGGTGCATAACTAAAACTTTGATCTCTTTCCTATGATTACTGTGATTACTTACAAAAACACTGGAAAAGCGAATTTTTGAATGAATAGGTTCATTTTTTACTCTTATAATCAATTCTTCATCAAAAATTACCTTTTCTGTACAATTATGAAGCCAATAATATTTTCCATTAACCCAAATACCGGGTATAAACTGAAGCGAATCAATGGCAGCCTGAGGTTCAAGAGACGGTTTATTTTTTTGTGAATCTGTTAAGTTCATATCGCATACACCTTTTACAAATTATTTGATGGTACAATTTCATCGTTTTCATTAATAAATTTTCAGCTTTGAACGTTAAAACATGGACTTCGTGACATTGTTCTCCTCTATGTTTTTTTCATTCAAATAATAACTATAGGTGCTTACATAATCCAGCCATTTCGGAGGATTTTCTTCATATCGGTGAAACTGTAATATGTCGTAATTAAGTCCACTTTCGCCTGATATTTCAAAAATGGGAGTTTGCAAGCAGTTTGACCTGAAAATTGGGAAAAAGCCCTTATCCGGCATTTGAATACCTAATTCAGCAACATAGCGGCGATTGGCAGCCAATCCTTTTACAAACCAATGACCCATTTGGTAGGGAACTGTAATTTCAAAAAAGTGGTTAGCATTTCTTCCATTGAAAATTAAATCAGTAACATCATAAATTCTAATATCTGCAACATGTTCCTCAAGTTTGTAATTAGTAAATAATTCAATTACTCTTTTGGCTACATTTGAAACATCCCAGAAGAGAAATAGTTTTCGAGGTGTGACAAGCTTTGCTTTTAATTCACCTGTTTGAGGAATATAAGTCTGTGGCATAGAGTTATTTGAGGAGTTTTCATCCTTTGTGGGTCCATTATTTTTGATTAATTCATTAAACATGTTTTCCTCCATTCTGCAAACTTACATTTTATGCGAAAAAAAACAAATTATTCAATAATTGTTAATTTAATCGTATCACCTCATAGACAAGGAGACAATAAACGCAAATTGTCGCATTTTGCTTGTGCTTCGACAAAAAAGGTGAAGCAATTATGCTTCACCTTAGGCATTCAAATCAATACGTTGACCAGTTACAAGATAAATAACGTTCTCTGCGATATTTGTAGAGTGATCTGCAATTCTTTCTAAAAATCTACAAACAAACGCTAATTGGATAATTTGGTTCGTGGAGTTAGGATTTTGTGGAATGTACCCCAAGAGCTCTTGGATTAATCTTCCAAACATTTTATCCACTTCATCGTCTTTTTCTGCACATTTCTTAGCAATCGTAATATCTTCCGAATAATAAGCAGTTATCGACTCAGCAACCATATCTAAAGCCCTTTCCATCATATTCGGAATATCAACAAGTTCTTTAATATGCTTTTCTTCCCCAATATGAACTGCTGATTTGGCAATATTTACAGCCATATCAGCCATTCTCTCTACTTCAGACGAAACTTTCAATGCAACATTAATTTTCCTTAGGTCCGATGCAACAGGAGATTCTCTTGCAATTAGTAACAAAGCTTTATCATTTATTTCATGTTCCAACTCATTGATTTCACTATCACGCTTAATAACAAGTTTAGCCTTTTCGATATCCTGATTAATTAGAGAAATCATTGCTTCTTTAATTGCATACTCAGATTTACTAGCCATTTTTAAGAGCATTGCTTTCAGCTCTTTTAAATTTTGATCAAAGTTTGCTCTCGTACTCATATCGTCACCTCATCATCCGAATCTTCCAGTAATATAGCCTTCTGTGCGTGAATCTTTAGGATTTGAAAAAATTGTTGAAGTAGAATCTAATTCTATTAATTCACCCATTAAAAAGAATGCAGTCTTATCTGAAACTCTGGAAGCTTGCTGCATGTTATGGGTCACAATTACAATCGTATATTTCTCTTTTAATTCTAAAATCAATTCCTCGATTTTCAATGTAGAAATTGGGTCCAAGGCGGAGGTCGGTTCATCCATTAACAGTACATCTGGTTTTGTCGCAAGTGCTCGTGCAATACATAATCTTTGCTGCTGACCTCCAGATAGCCCTAGCGCCGGAGCATGAAGACGGTCCTTTACTTCATCCCAAAGGGCCACATCCATTAAAGATTTCGTTACGATTTCATCCAAATCTTTCTTTCGTTTGATTCCATGAATCCTTGGGCCATAGGCGATATTATCATATATAGATTGTGGAAAAGGGTTGCCCTTTTGGAAAACCATTCCAACGTGTTTTCTTAAGTCAACAAGATCGATTTTTTCATTTAAGACATTCTGACCATTGAAATTAATTTCGCCCGTCATTTTTACATTTGGTACCATATTAATCATCAGGTTCAATGTTTTAATAAACGTAGACTTACCGCAGCCTGAAGGTCCGATAATAGCCGTTACCTCTTTTTTATTAATTGGAAAGTTAATATTTTTTAGAGCATGATGTTCTCCGTACCATAAATTAAGGTCTTGAATATGAAATACCTCTCTTGTTAATGTTGCGATTGACATCCTGTCTCCTCCTTATCCAAACCTTCCAGAGATATATTCTTCTGTCTTTTTAACAGATGGGTTTGTAAAGATTTTTTCAGTAGCATCGTATTCAATTAAATCTCCACTTAAGAAGAAAGCAGTTTTATCGGAAATCCGGGAAGCCTGCTGCATATTGTGTGTAACGATGATGATAGAATAGTCCTTCTTTAAATCCACAATTAAATCCTCAACCTTAGCATTTGAAATCGGATCAAGCGCGGATGATGGTTCATCCAGAAGCATGACAGTCGGTTTCATCGCAATTGTTCGAGCAATGCAGAGACGCTGCTGCTGTCCACCCGAAAGTGAAAGTGCCGACTTATGAAGCCTGTCCTTGACTTCATCCCATAATGCTGCTTTTTGAAGACTCTCTTCGACAATTACATCAAGCTCACTTTTCTTTTTTATCCCGGCAAACTTAAGGGCATGAGTAATATTCTCATAGATTGATTTTGGGAAAGGGTTCGGCTTTTGAAACACCATGCCTATTTCCTTCCTTAAGGCCACAACATTTATATCCTCAGATAAAATATTCAGATCTTCATATATAATTTCGCCTTCAGCCCTTGCTCCTGGAATAAGATCATTCATTCTATTGATACTTCTCAAAAAGGTAGACTTCCCGCAGCCTGAAGGACCAATGAGTGCTGTTACCGCATTTTTTTCAATTTCCAACGTTATTCCGTTTACCGCGCGTTTTTCACCATAGAAAATCTCTAAATGATTTATTTGTAAAATTTGTTCTTTTTGTTGTTGACTGTTGTTAGCTAAAATACGATTTGTTATTGGTTCATCTTTAAACGCTGTAACCATCTTTTCTCCCCGCCCTTTATTTAGTTGCTGTGATTTTCTTATGAATCATGCTTCCAATCCATCGGGCCAATAGGTTAAAAATTAATACTGATAGAACTAAAACTGCTGCGGCACCATTGGATACCTCTTCAACATCGGGAATTAATCCTTGGGTATTTACAGACCAAATGTGAACGGCAAGGGTCTCTGCCGGTCTAAAAATATTCAATGGCGAAGTTTCCGAAAATGGATTCCAATTTGCATAATCAAGTCTTGGAGTAGAAAGACCTGCTGTAAACAATAGTGCGGCCGCTTCACCAAACACACGGCCGGAAGCTAGGATTGCACCTGTTAATATCGATGGAAAAGCACTAGGTAATATAACCGTTTTAATCGTATGCCAATGGGTAATTCCAAGTGCCAGGCTTGCCTCTTTTAAATCACGAGGAACTGATCTTATTGCATCCTCACTGACACGTACAATGACCGGCAGATTGAATACAGTAAGCGCTAAGGCACCTCCCAAAATGGTATAACCCCAGCCCGTTAAATTAACAAACATTAATAATCCAAACATCCCGATTACAATCGATGGAAGAGATGCTAATACTTCAATACATGAACGAATGATATCTGTTACCTTCCCTGGCTTAGCATACTCAGCCATATAAATTCCGCCGCCAATTCCCAGCGGAACAGCAATTAACATCGTAATGAGTAAAATATAAAACGAATTGAATAATTGGTCTCGAATTCCTCCGCCTGCCCGAACATTACTTGAAGGCGATGTTAAGAAATCTAACGAAACATGTTTAAGTCCATTAACTAAAATATAATAAAATAAGCCAACTAATATAGAAATGATAATAATAGCAATTGCTATAAATACACCTGTAGCGATACGATCGGCTGTTTTACTGTTCATTACATTTTCCTCCTTGAGGATAGATAGCGAATGAGGAGAATAAACGCGAACGACATGATTAATAAAATTAACCCCATTGACCAAAGTGTGTTATTTTCGACACTTCCGTAAGTGGTATGACCCATGTTTAAAGTTATGATCGTCGTTAATGTTGCTGATGCATCAAGGATATTTGATGGTAAATCTCTAACGTTACCGATGACCATTTGTACGGCTAATGCTTCTCCAAATGCCCTTGCCATACCAAGGACGATGGCAGTAAGCAGATTGGGCATCGCTGCAGGGATTAACACTTTTCGAATTGTTTGCCAACGTGTTGCACCAAGAGCATAAGACCCTTCACGTAGGTTCTTTGGCAGTGAGCTCATGGCATCTGTCGCGATGGTTGTTACTGTCGGTAAAATCATAATTGCTAAAACTATGGTTCCAGCAAGTAAACTAAATCCGAGTCCCCCCACATGCTCACGAATAAAAGGAACCAATACTGTAAGTCCGATGAATCCATAAACAACAGACGGGATGCCGACTAATAGTTCAATCACTGGCTGTAAGATTTTTTTGCCCCACGATGGAGCAATTTCTGTCATAAAGATCGCGCCGCCAATTCCTAACGGGGCAGCTACAAGTGCAGCTGCAAACGTTACAGCAAAGGAACCAAGGATAAACGGTAATGCCCCATATTGCGGGCTGACTTGATTAGTGGGATTCCAGTGCTTACTGGTTATGAACTCAATAAGACTTACACCATTATGGATAAAGGATTGTAAACCTTTTGAACCGAGGAAAATAGTAATTGAGATTGTAGCTGATATCATGATCACAGCACATAAAATAACAAGAATCTTCCCGCGTAATTCGCCATCCATCCATTTCTTTTCGGATTTCAACAATCTTTCTTTTGCAGGAATAAGCTTTTCCATAATACTAAACACCCCTAAAATACGTCATAATAGGGTAAATGCCATGCGCACTTACCCTAATGTAATTGTCCATCTAATTAGATGTCTTTTTGATTTCCTTTTGCATCACGTTCTACTTTCATTTTCGTAACTGGAAGATAACCTTGATCTTTTAATAAATTGTTTTGAATATCATCTGACATCATATAATCAAGGAACTCTTTAGTAAGGCCTGTTGCCTCACCCTTTGTATAAGAGTGTTCATAAGCCCAAACTGGGAATTTACCAGATTGTAGATTTTCATCAGTCGGTTCTATACCATCGATTGAAAGTGGAGTTACAGAATCATCAGTGAAATATGAGAATGCAAGGTAACCAATGGCACCGTCAGTTTCGTTAATAATCTTTTTAACTGTGTTTGAAGAATCTTCTGTGATTCCTTCAGCAGGAGTTGCGCCATCAAGTGCGAACTTGTTAAAAACTGCACGAGTTCCAGAAGAGTCAGGACGGTTTACTAGAACGATCTTTTGGTCTTTACCGCCAAGTTCTTTCCAGTTGGTGATTTTTCCAGTGAAAACTTTAATTAAATCTTCTTTTTTAATATCCTTAATACCTACTTTAGGGTTAACGGCTGCAGTCATACCGACAACTGCTACTTTATGATCCACAAGTTGATCAGCCGGAATACCTTCTTTTTCTTCAGCGAATACGTCTGAGTTCCCAATTTGAACAGATCCTTCAGCAACCTGTGATAAGCCTGTACCGGATCCGCCCGCATTAACTTGGATATCAACCTTAGGATTTTCCGCCATAAACTCTTCAGCCGCTGCTGCCACTAATGGCTGCATTGCAGATGATCCTGAGATGACTAATGAGCCGGTTAATTCTTTATTTTCTTTTCCAGAAGCACCTTCTGCAGTATCTTTAGAAGCTCCGCCGCCACATGCAGCAGTTATTACCATTAATGCCGATAAGGTCATACCAAGGCCAAATTTTTTCAAATTTTTCATTTCCTTATTTCCCCCTATGAATGTTGGTTTGTTCAAGTTGCTTCTTTTTGTTCTGTCTTACATGTATAAGAATACTTCCTGACTGTTAACTTGGTTTTAATCTAATGTAAAGGTTGTGTAAATCAATGTTGAGATTATGTAAATTTATAATCAAAAAACACCTGTCTCTGACGGAGACAGGTGTTAATATATATTATTGACTATTTTGATTAGTATCAGTGGTTTCAGTAGCTTGCCCAGTTTTCTTTAAGTTAAAATAGGCATCCAATACTCTACGGCCAATTATGTTATTGATGCTTGGGCCAGAATTCCCTTGATAGGCCCAGGGAACCAATACGGCAATAGCCACTTCAGGATTATCTGACGGGGCAAAGCTGACAAGACTTAAATTCATGACAGGTGTTCCCCATTTGCTTCTATCCTTCCCGTAATAAAAGGCCTGTGCTGTTCCCGTTTTTCCGGCTGGGTGATACGGGGCACTTTTAAAGTAACTGACTGCCGTACCATCGCCAACCTGCATAACCATTCGAAAACCTTCTTGAACTCGCTTGATCCATTGATCCTTCATATCAATATGATTTAATACTTTGGGCTGGATGTCTTCGATAATTGGACCCAATTCATTATTTTCCATAACGGGTTCACGAATTTGTTTGACGATATGCGGCTGTATTCTATTTCCCCCGTTCGCAATAGTGGACACATACTGGGCAAGCTGTAATGGTGTATACATATCATATTGTCCGATTGCTAAGTCCATTAATAAACCAGGCTTTTTTTCTGTGCCAGTTACCCCTGGAGTTTCACCAGGGAGGTCAATTCCTGTTCTTGAACCAAGGCCAAATTGGCTAAAGGATCTGCGCATCGTTTCAAAGGCAGTATAATCTAAATCGATCGGTTGATTGTACTTATAATGCCCTCCTGCAATGGCAATGGCCGTTTTGAACATATAGACGTTTGATGAAACTTGAAGTGCTCTTAAATCATTGATGGCACCAAAGGTTTTCCAGGATTTTTTAACCTGTGTACCCTTTATTTTTAATGGTTCATCCACCTGAATGCTTCCAGGTTTAATCGCACCAGTTTTATATCCCGTTAGTATTGTTGCACCTTTGACAGCCGATCCAACATTATAGGAGGAGGTAAAGTTCCCTAGGGCATAATCCTGCATCTCCGTTTTACCGGTTTTTTTATTTTTTCCGATTTGTTTTCCCGCCATTGTTAAGATTTCACCGGTATGTGGATCCATGACGACCACAAAGGCTCGATCTAATAAGCCGGTATTCGGTTTTTGCTTGGCACTCCACATTTCTTCTTCAATAATTTTTTCAGTTTGAAGCTGGAGATCCATATTGACAGTTAGAACAAGGTCCTTTCCTCGTTTCCCTTCGGAAACCACTTCTGTTGATAATATATTGCCGGACTTATCTGTAACGTTTTTTATTTTTGCTTTTTGACCATGGAGAACATCTTCGTATTTCTTTTCGAGATAACTTGTCCCTACGCGGTCGTTCCGGCTATAATCGCGGGCAAGATATTTATCTAAAAGCTCTTTCGGCAAGCCTGACTGGGAGGAAGAAACATCCCCTAGGATTGATTTCAACGTATCCTCAAAAGCATACTTGCGATCCCAGTCGGTGGTCGTATCAACACCTGGGAGGCTCTCCAGGTTTTCGCTGACTATCGCAAATTCCTCCGGTGTTACATCTTTATTCTTCACGATATGCGGAGTCAAGGCATAACCGCTATTAAATTGTCTATAGATGGCCAGGGTTTCAAGTTCTTCGCCTTTAATACTATTGATTTCATCATCGGTTACTCGGTCAAGCTGCTTATTATAAATTTGTTTATCGTCTAATTTTTTTTCTTTAAATAAATCCCATTCTTTTTTAGTTATTTTTGCTTTGGCTTCTTTTGGGTGCTTTAATATCCAATAGTCCTTCTTATCGCGGATCGGAACTTTTGAAGTATCCATGGTTATTAATTTTGCTAATTTCCCCGCAGTATCAATCATTTCCTTTTGAGTTGATTTCTGAGTTTTAGTATAAGTAATCGCATTTAATGGGGTATTATCCACAATAACTTTTCCATTCCGGTCAAACATTTTTCCTCGTGGTACCGGGTTATTAACAGTTACATCTTCGGTCCGCTGAATTTCACGTTTAAAATCATCACCAAAGACTATTTGTAATTCTCCAAGACGGAGAATTAGAACGGAGAAAAGCAGAAACACAACAAAGAATAACATGTTCAATCGGAACGGGACATGCGTCTTCTTTTTCTTTTTATTGTTCAAGGTCTACACACACTTCCTTTTTTCAACGCTAACATAACTTTCTCTATTTTATTAGATAATGCTCCTTTTTTCTATGAATAACCCTTACCAATTTTTTATCCTCTACAAAAATGCGATGAGTATTGTAAAAATACTCATCGCACTAAGCAACTGGCAGATGTACTCTTTTAATGAAAAAATAAATCAATGTATGACCTGCACCCAATAACAATAACAAAATTGGAATGCTTCTTTCCGCGTTAAACCAAGTCACCGCCGCTAAAAATGCTAAAATAGAAACGATTCTTCCTAAATTCAAGAAAATTTCTCTAACAACAATATATTCAATTCTCATTTCTGCCGCTTTCCAACCTATTCCAATTACATCATAGGTCGTTGACATATATGGGACAAGTAATAAGGGATAAGCAATGGCAATCATTCCCGCATAAACAAGCAATTTTGCATAACTTAAGTCCCAGACAATAAGTATGACAGCCGCATAAAGAATGATTCCGCCAATCAAAATTGCCTTTTTTCGGTAGCTTTTTTTAATCATTCGGGAGGCTAAAAAATAGGCAATAAAAGATATCCCTGAATTTAGCAGACCAAAGGTCCCTAGGGCCATTTCACTTCCGGTTGATAAATAAACAAAGACTGAAATAACAAATAAAAACGTCCCTTCTCTTAGTCCCTGAAAAAAGTGGGCATTCGTAATGAGACGCCAATTATCATTCAATTTTCTTTCCTCTAAAATCCTTTTAAAACAGTATCTCCCTTTAGCCGGACGTGGTTTCAGGGAAAAACTCATTAAGACTGCCAGAGCAAATAAACCTAAAGATAATCCAAATACGATCGTATAGCCTGTGAATTTCTCAAATCGGGTGATAATAATGCCCGAAGCAATGGGACCAATCATTCCACCTATGGATGATAAAATCCCTAAAAATCCATTAAAAAAATCTCTTGTCTCAGGCTCAGTAATCTCAAAGGTTAACACATTATAGGCCAGCCAATAAAAGCCATAGCCTACCCCCAAAAGACTTCCTAATAAAAGCAAAAATGTGGCAGCTTTTGTTCCTGTTATTAAAACCATTAAGTAGAAAAGGGACAAAAAGATAACCCCAATTCTTAAAACAATCACCCGATCAATTTTTTTAGCCCATCTTCCCGCCAGAATAAACGTTAAAGGCTGCAATACGACAATCGAGAGGTTATAAAGGGCAATATCCGAATACTTTCCCGTTTGTTTCCAGAGATAAATATTCACAAACGTATTGGATAAAGCAACACTTAATGAGTACAAACCGCCAATAATCAGCAAAAGTGATAAATCCTTAGTTAATTCTACATCACCTAAAAGCTTAAATCTTTTTGCCATAAAAAAACTCCCCTTTATCTTAAGGGTAGTCTTTAACAAGGCGGTTGTTATTATTCAATTTTTTAGGCAAACAAAAAGACAGCTATGTAAGCTGCCTTCTTTAAATTGACTCAAATTATTTTGCTTCGTTATAACGCTTTGCTACTTCGTCCCAGTTTACTACATTCCAGAAGGAACCGATATAGTCAGGGCGCTTGTTTTGATATTTTAGGTAGTACGCATGCTCCCAAACATCAAGGCCAAGGATTGGTGTTTTACCTTCCATTAAAGGAGAATCTTGGTTTGGAGTGCTTGATACTTCTAATTCGCCATTTGATACAGACAACCATGCCCAGCCAGAGCCAAAGCGAGTTGTTGCAGCTTTTGCAAACTCTTCTTTGAAGCTTTCGAAGCTGCCAAATTTATTGCTGATTGCATCAGCTAGTTCACCAGTTGGTGCACCGCCGCCATTTGGAGAAAGGATTTGCCAGAATAAAGAGTGATTTGCATGGCCGCCGCCATTGTTGCGTACTGCTGTACGAGCAGCTTCAGGAACAGCATCTAAATTTGCAATTACTTCTTCAACTGATTTAGAAAGTAATTCTTCATTACCTTGTAATGCTGCATTTAGATTTGTCACATATGTGTTGTGATGTCTAGTGTGATGAATATTCATTGTTTCCTTGTCAATGTGTGGCTCAAGTGCATCTTCTGCATAAGGTAATTTTGGTAATTCAAATGCCATGATAAATTCCTCCTATGTATCCATGATATTATTGGCTTTATCCATATTTAGAATATTTCTAAAGCTTTGTTCTTAACATACCAAAGTTGTGGCGTCGTTTCAAATAAAATGCTTACATTTCACCATATATACAATGCTCATTTGAGCAACTTTTTATACTGAGTCTAAAAGAAAAACATTCATAAATCAAACTTTCGAAAAGTTTTCATAATTAGCTAAACAGCATGCTGTCAACGATTTTTATCATATCCGACCTTAGTCACTTGAAATCCATATAATTGCTTCATTGACATGTTACTAATAAAGGATTTTAATCAGGTTGAAGGGTAAAAAGGAGTGACAAATTATGCAAAATAACAGCTTATCTATATATAGTTTAATGGTGCAGTTTTTTCAAAAAAGGGAACCAGTTCAAAAAATAAAAGCCGGCACAATTCTTTTTCAAGAAAAGGATCCGGTAGAAAATGTCTTTTTATTGCTGAAAGGAAGCTTTGCGCTTGGAAGGGTCCATTTACGAGGGAAGGATTTTATTTTGAAGATTTTAAGCGAACGAGAGTTAATTGTTGAGTATCAACTATTTAAAGCTAATCCCCGCTATCAATTTTACGCTAAGGCGTTGACAGACTGCGAGGTCCTTGCCTTCAAAAAAGATCTTTTCGAAGATTTTATTTTAACGGATTCCGAGGCTATGAATGCTTTTGCCGCTTGGCTAAGTACTGGATATTTAAAGGCACAAATGAAGTGCCAGGATTTAATTATGAACGGGAAAAAGGGTGGGTTGTATTCCATCCTTATCCGTCTTTGTAATTCTTATGGTGTAATGACTGAAAAGGGAATCCTGATTGATTTGCCATTAACCCATCAAGAATTGGCGAATTTAACCTTTGGAACAAGAGAGGTCATTCAAAGGGCTTTAAAAGAATTGCGTGAAAAGGGAATCATCACATATGAAAATCAAAAGCTTACCATAAATAATATCCATTATTTAAAAGAAGGTGTTGACTGTCAAAATTGTTCCTATGAGATTTGTGGAATAAATTAATTATGCAGTCTTGAAATTCTAAAGGACCCCTAATAGGTCATTCTTGTATATAAGGTTTACAAAAGCTACAATAGAATGGTGAATCTATATTAAGGTGGTCATTATGAATATTTTTAAGCAATTTATAAAAAGCATTTATTCTCCTAAGGATATTGCTTTATTTCGTTTTCAAGGAATTGGAAAAACCATATTATATGTCTTTTTCCTTACACTTATCTCCGTTTTACCGTCAATAATTTATTTGAGTACAGCACTCTCTACAGGAATAGATTCGGCTCGGTCTATCATTAAAGATGAATTTCCTGCCTTTTCTATTAATAATGGACAATTATCTGCACAAACAAAAGTACCTGTCACAATTAATAAAGAAGATTTTACAGTTATTCTAGATCCAACAGGAACGATTGAAGCAGCAGATGTAGAAGAGGAAGGAAATGCGTTTGCGTTATTAAAAGATGAATTTGTTTTTTCGTCTGCGGGGCAGAGTGAATCCTATCAATACACGATGTTAAAGAAAATGTCTAAAGACGACCTGCTTAATTTTATTGATACAATCCGCGGATTGAAAGCTATAATCATTCCTGTACTGTCGGTCTTTATGTATTTGTTTTCAAGTGCCTCAAGTTTCATTGAAGTATCAATATTAGCATTTATTGGATTAGCATTAAAGAATCTCGCTGGAAGGAAGTTAACCTATCGTCATCTATGGAGGATGGCTGCCTATAGCGAAACATTACCAACCTTATTTTTTACTGTTATGGCGGCAATAAAAACAACTGTACCAAATAGCTTTTTTATAAATTGGTTTGTAGCAATTATCGTATTATTTTTAGCCATTAATGAAATACCAAAACCTAAAAAGGCCAATTAAAACAGGATATGATGCTCAGGCTATCGAAAAACTTTCGATAGCCTTTTAATTCGTCCATTATCGTTAATATTACGCCGCGTTAATTTGTTAATAGGATTGAATATGGGCTTTAAATTGGTCTGTTGATTTGCGCTCCAGGACCTCCCCGCGGAAAGCGAGTGCCCGGAGTGGAAATCAACAGGCCAGGTAGCAGTGACAATCAATTTTAAAAAAATTCGATAATCTAAATTCAGACAAAATAAAAACCGCCGAGAAAACTACCCTTTCTCGACAATTTGGTTATCCAAATCGGATGCTTTTTTTCTATAAAGAAGTTCTAATTATTTGTGGACAAGCATACCAATGTACAAACTTTCCATTTGGGGGCTTGTCCGATGAAAAAATTATTTGGATTCCTGTTGACCGTACTTGTTATTTATGTCATTTATTTTGATTTAACCGTCGGAACACTGACCACCCCCTCACCTGCAAAGCAGGTAGATGCAAAAGTGGAGACCGTTATGAAGAAGCAAACGGGACTTCCATCCTTTGAGGCAAAAGTTAAACCTGGTGAAACCGTCATTTCAATTGTAGAGCATAGATTAGAAAAACCTCTTCCAGTATCGATTACAGATTTAATAGAAGACTTTAAGAAATTAAACCAAGGCCGCAATCCGGAAAAAATTCAAATTGGATCTACATATCATTTTCCTGATTACTCAAAATAATGAAGATACCACCCTTATCCTTGTCAAAAATAGAAGTAGACTGATAAAATAAAGTCGAATTGTTTTTATCGTTTTTTATTGGAATCCCATTTTAAAGGAGCGAATTCCACGTGAGTGAAATTATACATCGTACAAAAACCCGGCCTGTAAAGGTTGGAAATTTAACCATCGGGGGTAATAACGAATTAATTATCCAAAGTATGACGACAACAAAAACCCACGATGTTGAAGCTACAGTTGCCGAGATTAAACGGCTTGAAGAGGCTGGCTGTCAGATTGTCCGAGTTGCTTGTCCTGATGAACGTGCGGCAAATGCCATTGCTGAAATCAAAAAAAGAATCAATATCCCTCTTGTGGTCGATATCCATTTTGATTATAAATTAGCCTTAAAAGCCATTGAAGGCGGCGCGGATAAAATCAGAATCAACCCGGGTAACATCGGAAAGCGTGAAAAAGTGGAAGCTGTCGTAAAAGCAGCTAAAGAGCGCGGAATTCCAATCCGGATTGGAGTCAACGCTGGTTCCCTGGAGAAAAAGATATTAGAAAAATACGGATATCCAACAGCAGATGGAATGGTTGAGAGCGCCCTCCATCATATTAAAATTCTTGAGGATTTGGATTTCCACGATATTATTGTTTCGATGAAGGCATCAGATGTAAATCTTGCGATTGAAGCCTATGAAAAAGCGGCCCGTGCCTTCGATTATCCATTGCATTTAGGAATTACCGAATCTGGGACGCTTTTTTCAGGGACAGTAAAAAGTGCTGCTGGTTTAGGAGCGATTATCAGCAAGGGAATCGGCAACACACTTCGGATTTCCCTAAGCGCAGATCCAGTTGAAGAGGTAAAAGTTGCACGGGAGCTTTTGAAGGTGTTTGGCCTTTCCTCCAATGCTGCAACATTAATTTCCTGTCCAACCTGCGGAAGAATTGAAATTGATCTTATTAGCATCGCGAATGAAGTTGAAGAATATATCCAGAAAATTAAAGCTCCGATAAAAGTTTCCGTTCTGGGCTGTGCCGTTAACGGGCCTGGAGAAGCTCGTGAGGCGGACATTGGTATTGCCGGGGCACGCGGTGAAGGATTACTATTCCGCAAAGGTGAAATTGTAAGGAAGGTTCCAGAAGCTCAAATGGTCGAAGAATTGAAAAAAGAAATCGACCAAGTGGCAGAAGAGTACTTTCAGAAAAAAGCAGCTGAAGAAGCCGCCGCAAAATAACATATGGAAAACCCGGCAGGTATCCCGCCGGGTTTCTTTTTGCCCCTATGCAGCTATATGTTAAAAGAACGGGAGAATAAAGATACCGATAATAATCGATACGGCCCCAATCCCAATTGCCCAGGCACCGAGTCCTTGTGCACCTCTGCGCCTAGCAACGAAACCTAACACAATTCCTGCAGCACCAAAAAGAATAGGTAATACAAACAGAGATAAAATGGATAGTGCTAAAGCTACTGTGCCAATCCCGGCACCACCCTCTGCTCTTTCTCTAACAGCTCCATGGTCCTTTCCGCGTATAACTGGTACAGGGGCCGCAATTTCTGCAGCAGTTTCTTCCCTATAATCAGAATGTCTAATCGGGACAGATGCACCAATTTCTGGAGCAATTTCTGAAGCTGTTTCTTCTCTAAATTCTGAAGGGTAATTTGGGATATCCTGTCCTATATTAGCACTTTGAAGAGCTTCTTGCACTTTCGTGTCTCTCTCATCTGCCATTCGAATCCCTCACTTTCAGTAATAGGAGCACTATTATTGTTTACCTTAAGCCTCTTTTTACTATGTCAATGTTTGTCTTAAATAGGTTTTTATTTCAAATCCCGAAAAATATTACATAAAATTATTTACTTTATAAAACACGCTTCTTTGGTAAAATAGAATGAGATAAGCAAATGCAATTTGAAGGTGAGCACAAATGAGAAAACGTTTTGGAATTGATATCGACGGTACGGTTACGTGCCCAACTTCAATTTTACCTTTTATCAACAAAGCTTTTGGACTAAACATTGCGTATGAGGATGTTAATCAATATGAATTGACCCCGTTTGTAAATGTTTCTGAAAAAGAATTTGCCAAATGGTTTCACGAAAATGAACCGATCATCTATGAAGGTTCACCGATGGCTCAAGGAGCAAAAAGCGTCCTAAAAAAATGGGAAAATCAGCATGAATTGTTTTTTATCAGTGCCCGAGGCCAGCATCTCTATGATGTAACAGAAAAGTGGTTTACCGCTAATGAACTGCTTTACCACCATATTGAATTGATTGGAACCCATAATAAAATTGAAGCCGTGAAAAAGCATCAAATCGATATCTTTTTTGAAGATAAACACGATAATGCTGTTACCATTCACGAGGAGTGTCACATTCCCGTCATATTATTTGATACCCCTTATAACCAAGATCCAATCCCTAAAGGGGTCATTCGCGTTTATGATTGGGCAGAGGCCTATGATTGGGTGGAGCATTGGTTGAGACAGCAGCAAAAGGACAATCGTAATTTGGTGAGCTCCCTCATTTAAAAAAACAGCTTGCGGCAAAGGCCGCAAGCTGTTTTTTTAGTTTACACATTCAGGGCATCTTCCATAGATTTCAAATTTGTGCCCGGAAATATCATATCCTTTTAAATTTTCACTCAATCCATCCATCGGGCAGGTTTCAATTTCCTTCGTTTTTCCACAGTCCAGACAAATAAAATGATGATGATGATGATGTCTCGAACATGTAAAGCGAAAATGCTTTTCCCCTGATAATTCAGTCATCTCTAATATTCCCATGTTAACAAACAGAGAGAGGTTTCGATAAATCGTATCAAAACTTAGGCCTGGATAATCATCTTTCAATTGATCTAAAACATCCTTAGCCGTTAAATACTTGTCGCTGTCAGCAAATAATTGAAGCATATCTTCTCTTTTCCCTGTTTGTTTAAAGCCGTTTTCTTTTAGGTATTGGATAGCTTCATTAACGTTCACTGGACTCTACCTCCGAAAGCACATGCTTTTTAATGATTAATTTCTTATAAAAGATAGCGATTATTAGTATTAGAACCGCAAGCATTACGATCGTTCCGCCAGGGGCCAAATCTAAATAATATGCTGTAAAAAGTCCTCCAAGGACAGAAATTTCACCAAATAAAACTGACAAAAAAATCGTTTGTTTAAAGCCTTTGGCAAGGCGAATACTTGCCGCAACCGGAAGTGTCATTAACGATGAAACTAACAAAATCCCAACAATTCTCATCGATGCTGCAATTACCAATGCCACCATTACAATGAAAATGAAATGAATGCTCTTTGCGGCAATACCAGAAGCTTTCGCATGTTCTTCGTCAAACGATAATAAAAACAATTCTTTATATAATAAAATAATAACGGTGATTACAAGGATGCTAATGATAAAAATGACGAGTAAATCCGTCCGGCTTACTGCAGATACACTACCAAATAAATAACTGAATAAATCGGTATTGAACCCATTCGCCAATGAAATAAATATGACCCCAAGCCCTATTCCGCTTGAAAGAATAATGGGAATGGCAAGCTCTTGATAATGCTTATAAACACCTCTAAGCTTTTCAATAAACAAGGAGCCGCCTACTGAGAATACCATCCCTAAATAAAGTGGATTTAAACCAGTTAACGCTGCAACATTTCGTTCAAGCAAAAGACTTGCCGCAATACCTGCAAGCGTCACATGGCTTAGCGCATCCGCAATTAACGATAACCTTCTAACGACAATAAATACACCTAATAACGGCGCAAGAATTCCAATTAAGATTCCGGTTAAAAAGGCATTTTGTAAAAATTCATAATGAAAAATTCCTTGAATCATTTTAAAACGCCTCCGTGATCATGATTATGGGCAATCAGATG
Source organism: Neobacillus drentensis (assembly GCF_036965425.1). Lineage (GTDB taxonomy): Bacteria > Bacillota > Bacilli > Bacillales > Cytobacillaceae > Neobacillus > Neobacillus drentensis_F. Next base: position 34,280 of record NZ_JBALPP010000035.1, read on the forward strand.
GACATCATGACCATAAACTTTAGACATATCTTCTTTTTTTAGCTGCTCGAATTCGCTAGTTTCCCCATGAAAATGCATATTTTTATTTAAGCAGGCAACATGCGTTACCTTGTCTGAAATCGTTCCAATATCATGGGTAACCAAAAGAAGGGTGATTCCTCGATTCTTATTTAAATCATCAAGCATTTGATAAAAAGCATTAACATTTTCAGCATCGACTCCGACCGTTGGCTCATCCAGGATCAACAGCTTGGGTTCACTGACAAGGGCACGTGCGATAAAAACTCGCTGTTGCTGCCCTCCAGAAAGTTCACCAATATTCCGGTTATGAAAATTCTTCATTCCAACGGCATCCAATGCATCTAAAACAATACGTGAATGCTCTTTTTTAAAAAACTTAAACATCCCAAGCTTTTTTGTCAGGCCGCTTGCGACAACCTCAAATACGGTCGCAGGAAACCCCGTATTGAAAGAATTAGCCTTTTGTGAGACATAGCCGATTTGCTGCCAAGCTTTAAATTTGCTTATTTCCTGGCCAAATAAAAAAATCTCCCCTTTTTGCGGTTTTAACAATCCTAAAATTAATTTCAGGAGGGTTGATTTCCCAGAGCCATTTGGACCGACTATGGCTAAAAAAGACCCGTCTGGAATGGATAGGTTAATATTCTCAAGGACAGTATCCTTTTCATAACGATAGAATAAATGTTTAATTTCAATAATTGATTGCATATCTGCACTCTCACCTTTTAATTATCAGAATCATTCCGATTTAACTTAAAAAAGTATACAATAGTGTTTTCAGATTGTAAAGCATGTTGTCACACTCTTGCCGCATCTTCATACATTAGCAGGGAGGAGTGGTGAGGAATGAAAATTTTTGAAAACATCATTAATCATAAAATAAATACGATTACTGCAGATGAATTATTAAAATATGCAGATCAATTTAATATTGTAATTAATCGGCAGCAGGCAGGAAAAATTGCCGCATACTTAAGAGGAAAAAATATCAATATATTTGATAATGTACAGCGGGCTCAGATCGTTAGAGAAATCGCAAAAGTGGCTGGGCCTGAAACAGCACGCGAGGTCAATAAATTATTTATGTCATTTACAAAATAAGCTGTGCACTCTGCACAGCTTATTTTACATTAAGATTATGATTGCATGATTTTATCCAATAGGTCTTCATCGAACTTTTGCTCACGGAGCATGGCGATTTCGAATTTGTATGGTGCTTTTTTATTATTTTTATCTTCACCGACAAATGGTGTTTCTAAGATTTTGGGAATATCCATCAGCTGCGGATGATTAACAATATAATTGAGTGCATTAAAGCCAATATGACCGAACCCGATATTTTCGTGGCGGTCCTTCCGCATTCCTACAGCATTCTTGCTATCGTTAATATGAAGTACCTTTAATTTTCCAATCCCAATAATCTTGTCAAACTCATTTAAAACACCATCAAAATCTTCAACAATATTGTAACCGGCATCATGAGTGTGGCATGTATCGAAACAAACGGATAGTTTATCACTATAGTTAACCCCATCCATAATCATCGCGATTTCCTCGAAGGATTTCCCACATTCAGAACCCTTTCCAGCCATGGTTTCCAAGGCAATTTGAAGCTGTTCCTGCCCAGTCAGAACCTCATTCAAACCCTCAATGATTTTTTTAATTCCTGCTTCTGTCCCGGCACCGACATGGGCACCCGGGTGAAGCACGATTTGTTTCGCTCCAAGCGCTTCAGTTCGTTCAATTTCCGAACGAAGGAAGCGGACGCCTAATTCAAAGGTATCCGGGTTTTCTGTATTACCAATATTGATGATATAGGGAGCATGGACCACTATTTCTGAAATCCCATTTGCCTCCATATGCCTTCTTCCCGCTTCAATATTCAAATCCTCAATTTTTTTCCGTCTTGTATTTTGTGGTGCCCCCGTATAAATCATAAACGTATTGGCCCCGTAAGAAACAGCTTCTTGGCTTGCAGCAAGCAACATATCTTTTCCGCTCATCGAGACATGTGATCCGATTTTTAACATTGCTTTCCTCTCCATTTCTTCATTATTTCTTTTTCTGATTTAATCTTCGCTGCCGTTTTTTGATTTTATCCATTTCCCATTGCATTTTCTTTTTATAGCCTGGTTTTACTTTTTGAGGCTTTTTAACGATGGATTTCGCAAGTTTGTCGGCCTTATCTTCATGCCTTACCCGAGTCTTCCGTTTATTCCGTTCATCCGCTTCCACAAATCCTTCTTTTTTCAAATCGACATACTTAAACTGAATACCCATTTTTTCTAACCGATTTAAAGCATCTTCATCAGATAATTCATAAATGGTCAAAGCAATTCCTGTATTTCCTGCCCTTGCCGTTCTGCCGACACGATGTATATAAAAATCTAAATCTGAAGGCAATTCATAATTTATTACATGGCTTATCCCTTCGATGTCAATTCCTCTTGAGGCAAGATCGGTTGCTACGATATATTGATACTCCAAATCCTGAATTTGCTTCATCATTTTTTTTCGTTCACGCGGATTTAAATCTCCGTGAACCCGGCCAACTTTTAAGCCTTTTTCATTTAAAAACCTGGCAACATCTTCCGCCATTTTTTTTGTATTCGTAAAGACAATTGCTAAATAAGGATTGTAGGCAAGCAGAGCGTCAAGAACCAGCTGCTTTTTATTGCGATGTCTTGACGGTAATAAATAGTGCTCTAAATTTTCCGCTGCCTTTTGTTTTGCTTCAATTTGAATGGTTTTCGGATTTTCCATATATTTTTTAAGGAAGGGCTTTAACTTTTCTGGAATGGTAGCTGAAAATACTAGCATTTGCAGGTTTTCAGGCATCCTGGCCGCCACACGATCTATATCTTCGATAAATCCCATATCTAACATCATATCTGCCTCATCCACAACGAGAATTCCCGCTGTATGAACAAATAGGGCTTGATCTGCAATGAGGTCATTGATTCTGCCTGGCGTCCCTACAACAATATGCGGTTGTACCTTTAATTTTTCGATGGTGCGCTGCTTGTCCGTTCCGCCAATATAACATCTTGTCATGATGGCTTGCTCCGGATTACAATGTTCGGTGATTTTCAGGATTTGATGATAGATTTGCGATGCCAGTTCCCTAGTCGGTGCTGTAATAACTGCCTGGACCTCCTGCCGCTGCGGGTTGATTTTTTCGAGGATTGGCAGCACAAAAGCAAGTGTCTTTCCAGTACCAGTCTGTGATTGTCCAATAGCACTCTCTTCTTTTAATACCAATGGAATCATTCGTTCTTGGATTTCTGTCGGCTCATAAAATCCAAAATGATTAATGGCTTCTATTATAAACGGTTGAAACTTAAAACGATCAAAACGATTTTCTTTCATGTAATTGCTCCTTAATATAAAAATAATCTAATGACTATGGAGTAGTTTTCTATGTTTAGCAAGAGCTTCCACTTTAATATCCATCATGCAATTATATTAAAGATTCCTGCAAAACACCAGTATCTTTCCTATTAGTATCATTTTTTACCTATTGGGAACTTTTAAACAACTAAATTTGTTTTTGTCCTGTGTATTCTACCTAAACCAATTTATGATAAATGCATACCTTAATTCATAAGGGTCAAATCAGAAAGGAGGCTAAAAATATGCAGCCAAGACCAAGATTCCCCATGCAGGGAGGAATGGGTCCGCAAATGATGCAAGGCCAGTTCGGCGGCGGTGGTCCAATGATGGGGGCAGGTTCTAACCCCTTTGGAGGGAGAGTTCCGATGATGGGAGCATCTGCAAATCCTTTTGGAGGAAGAAATCCCATGATGGGTGGAGCACAAATGAATAGGGGCGGTGGCGGCCTACTTTCGAGACTTCTCGGAAGAGGAAATCAAGCAAGCGGATTAATGGGAATGCAAGGAGCTGGACGTGCAGCTTCAGGGGGCGGCGGTGGCTTACTCCAATCATTAAGTAACCCTGGTGGGCTTACAAACATTCTTAACAATACACAGCAGGTTTTGAAAACAGCACAAACCATTGGTCCAATGGTCCAACAATATGGGCCATTGGTAAAAAATCTGCCTGCCATGTGGAAACTGTATAGAGGACTAAAAAGTGCTTCGAAAAGCACGGATGAATCAACGGAAAATAAGGATAAAACCACTGAAGCAGCAATGGAAGAATCATCAAGCAATGAGTCAAGTGAACTGGAAACTCCTAAGCCGAATACGACACGAAAAAAGAATCCACAGCCAAAAACGAATAGCAATAGGCAGCAGCAAAAAGGAACCTCTGTTCCCAAAATGTATATATAAAAAAAAGCACACAAGATTTCAATTTCTGAAATCCCGTGTGCTTTTTCTTATGAATTTTATTTTTTCACCTTAGGTAAAATTTTGTTTAATGGTACATTCCTGCGTCGTTCCCATGTAGCTGGGTTATTTGGATCAAATTGTTCAAGGAAGGTGATGACTTCCTTTGTAATCGGGGTTGGAGTCGAGGCCCCGGAGGTTACGGCGACGTTTTTAGCATCTTTAATCCATTCAATTTCCAGTTCCGTGATATCAGCGATACGGTATGCTTTAGTTCCTGCAATTTCTTCAGAAACCTGTGCGAGCCGGTTCGAATTATTACTTTTCGGATCACCGACCACAATCGTTACATCTGCCTCAGTTGCCTGTTTTGCTACAGCTTCTTGACGCACTTGAGTGGCAAGACAGATTTCTTTATAAGCCTCAGCATGCGGAAATTTTTCCTGAACCTTCTTCATCGTATCCGCAACATCCCATTGGCTCATCGTTGTTTGATTCGTCACAATTAGTTTCTCACTGTCAAGATTCAATGCATCCACATCGCTTGGAGATTCAACGAGATGGACTTGACCCGGTGCTACGCCAACAGCGCCTTCCGGTTCTGGATGCCCTTTTTTACCAATATAAATGACTTGGTAGCCTTGTTTTGTTTTTTCTTCAATCAAGTCATGAGTTTTTGTAACATCTGGGCACGTTGCATCAATTGTGACAAGCCCTTTCTGTTTAGCTATCTCTCTCACCTCTGGAGAAATTCCATGTGCTGTAAAAATAACGGTCCCTTTATCTACTTTATCTAAAATATCTTTTCGGTTTTTCCCGTCAAGCGTTATAATACCTTCTTCTTCAAACGCATCCGTAACGTGCTTATTATGAACAATCATTCCCAAAATGTAGATTGGGCGAGGTAATGTTTTATCTAAAGCGGCATTTCTCGCTATAACCATTGCATCAACAACACCGTAGCAGTAACCGCGTGGTGATATTTTAATTATTTGCATATAAAAAAGTCCCCCTAAAAGACTATGATTCATAAACTATGTATTTATTATATAAAACTAATAGATATAATACAAAGATACATTTTTCCTGTGCAGCATTTTAAAGTGGCTTCAGCTGCATTAAAAATGTCCTTCATCAGGCAGATAAAGGACATCTTGGTTAGTGGAATTTAGATAAATTGAAAAGGGTCTGTGTTTTCTTCTGAAGGGAAAATTTCAACTTCATAGCCTGCCTCATGACATAGTTTCTGTAATGTAGCAGTCAGCCCCTTTTTCATAATTTTTTCGACATTATGGCCAGGGTCGATCATGTTTAAGCCTTGCATCATTGCATCATGTGCCGTATGGTAATAGATGTCTCCTGTTACGTACACATCTGCCCCTTTGAATTTTGCATGACTAAAATATTTGTTTCCATCCCCGCCTAGAACTGCCACTTTTTTTACTTTCGAGCTTAAATCACCAACCACACGAACTCTTTCAACCTCTAGCGCCGATTTAACCCGTTCTGCAAACTCAGCTAAAGTCATCTCAACAACTTTCCCGATTCTTCCAAGACCGAGGACTTCACCTTTATTTTCCAATGGATAAACATCATAGGCAACCTCTTCATATGGATGTGCTTTAATCATGGCCGTGATCGTCTTCTTTAACAGTGGTTCAGGAACAATCGTCTCTATTCGAACTTCATCAACAGCTTCAAGCTGACCAGTTTGCCCGATATAAGGGTTGGTGTTTACCCCAGGCATAAATCGTCCTGTTCCGTCTGCAGAAAAAGAGCAATGGCTATAACTCCCGATATTTCCTGCTCCAGCTACGCCTAGTACCTCTCTAATGGTATCAGCATGACTTACTGGAACAAACACAACTAACTTCTTAAGCTGAGTATCCTGGGTAGGAACTAACACTTCAGCTTCCTGCAGCCCTAAAGCTGATGCCAGTAAATCATTGACGCCCCCTTTTGCCACATCCAAATTCGTATGTGCAGCATAAACGGCTATATCATGCTTTATTAATTTTTCAATCATCCGTCCTTGAACTGTGTCTGTATTGATATTTTTCAGCGGGCGAAAAATGGGGGGATGATGGGCGATAATTAATTGGGCATTTTTTTCAATCGCCTCATCAATGACATTTTCGAGTACATCAAGGGCAATCATAACTCGTTCAATCTTTTTATTTAATCGGCCGATTTGCAAACCTATCTTATCGCCTTCCATCGCCAGGCCTTTCGGTGAAAATTGTTCGAAAAGCTGAATTAGTTCATGACCGTTTGGCATTTTCATCCTTCAAAACCTCCTCAACCAATTTTATTTTATTTAACAGCTCCTCTTTTTTTTCTATTGTATCTTGTGTTTGAGCAGCATTTTCCAGCTGATTGTATATTCTTAACCAATTATTCCTTTCTGCTGTCCATTTCTTCTTGAAGGCTTCGTTTTTATTTTGGAGAAGAAAAGGTCCAACTAATAATCCTATTTCTAACTCTGAAGAATACGTTCTTAATGGGTCTCCCTTTTCAGCAACAAGCACCTCATAAATCTTCCCATCTTCCTCCATTATTTCTTCCGCAATCAACTGCCAATTATTTTCTAAAAACCACTTTCGGATTGTATTGGCACTGATATTCGGCTGTAATACCAGACGCTTAACGGAGCTGAGTTTGTCCTTTCCGCTTTCTAAAATACTTGTGATTAAGGCGCCTCCCATTCCAGCGATCGTAATGCACTCAACTTCTCCGGGACGGATTACTTCTAAGCCATTCCCCATCCTGACAGAGATAACATCGGTGAGACCTTCAGACCTCACATTATTTTTAGCGGAATTATAGGGTCCCTCCACAACTTCACCGGCAATCGCAAATCGAACACCTTGGTTTTTAGCTAAAAAGCAAGGCAAATAGGCATGATCCGAACCAATATCAGCCATGCTGACTCCATTAGGTACATATTTAGCAACCGCTGCTAAACGAGCTGATAATTTATCTGTATTCAAAAATACCACCACTTTTTATATGTATGTATTTCATTTAGTATATAAAAAAGTCCTTTACAGTTGCAAAGGACTTTTTATATGTTGCTTGATTACTTAATCTTTGATACCCAATCTGCCATTGCAGCAGCTTGCTCTTCTGGAACTAGGCCTGGCGGCATGCTTCCCTTACCTTTTGTAATGAAAGTCTTGATTTCATCCTTTGAATATTTGCTGCCAACACCTTTTAATGGTGGCCCTACAACCCCTTGATACTGGTCGCCATGGCATCCTATACATGTTTGTTTATAAATGTCTTCTGGATTGGAGGCAGCCACTTCCGTTTTCTCATTTCCGCCGCCTTCGCCCTTATCCTTTGCGACCTCTTTCATATCACCAAGGCCTTTGAAAGACAATAGAAACATTAGTCCGATACCAAAAACCATGATGATGATAAAAGGAATAACCGGATTTTTCTTCAAGATAATAACCTCCCTTATGTACGAATACCTTGTAAATAATAAAATGTCTACAAACAACTATTATTTTACTTGAAAATGAACAGAAGGAAAAGCCCTAAACTTATTTTATCACTATAATCTTTGTAAAAAAGAGAAAAGAGACTAAAAACAATTCAATCTTCTGTTCAGTCTCTTTTATATTCCCCTATTTATTTGTTAACAACCAATTAATCTTGAAATAACCATCCTTTGAACTTCAGAGGTTCCTTCCCCAATTTCAAGCAGTTTGGCATCACGCATCATTCGTTCAACTTGATACTCCTTCATATAGCCATACCCGCCATGAATTTGTACTGCCTGATTCGTTACCTCCATACAAATTTCAGAAGCATATAATTTACACATTGCTGCTTCTTTAGAAAAAGGTCTACCTTGATCCTTTAACCATGCCGCTTTGTGAACCATATTTCGCGCTAGCTCAATTTTCATGGCCATATCTGCCAATTTAAATTGAATCGCCTGGAAAGAAGAAATGGATTTTCCGAATTGTTTTCTTTCCTTAGCATATGCAAGCCCCTTCTCAAAAGCCCCCTGAGCTATCCCTACAGCCATGGCACCAATACCAATCCTGCCGCCATCAAGAGTAATTAAAAATTGCTTAAAACCTTCTCCGCGTTTCCCCAAAAGGTTTTCGACAGGGACCCTTACATCCTCTAGAACAAGTTCCGTTGTATTTGATGCATTTAAACCCATTTTTTCATAGTTATCAATTACTGAAAAACCCGGTGCATTCGTTGGAACAATGATCGCGCTTATCTCTTTTTTTCCATCAGATTCACCCGTGATTGCCGTTAAAGCTAAATGGTTTGCATAGCTTGCATTGGTAATAAAGCACTTATTGCCGTTAATGATAAATTCACCATTATCCTCTTTAGCTGAAGTTCTAGTGCCTCCTGCATCTGAGCCAGCGTTCGGTTCAGTGAGACCAAAAGCACCGAATGACTCGCCTGTACAAATGGGGGTCAAATATTTTTGTTTTTGCTCTTCAGTTCCAAATAAGTATAGCGGTGCCCCTCCTAAGGAAATGTGCGCAGAATAGGTAATACCAGTTGAAGCACATACCCGGCTTAACTCCTCCGTAACAATGGCAAAGCTAACAGTGTCGGCCCCGCCTCCGCCATATTTTTCAGGGAAAGGAAGTCCCATAATCCCCATATCAGCCAATTTTTTAAATATCTCTTCAGGAAATTGTTTTGTTCGATCTCGCTCTATCGCACCAGGTGCTACTTCCTCATCAGCAAACTGGCGAATCATCCGTTTTATCATTTCTTGTTCAGATGTTAAATCGAAATTCATGTCCATCCCCCTAAAACAACTTTGTAATCGCTTTCTTTATTATTATACGGGGATTCATTTAAATTTCTCAACATTTAAAAATTTTTAAAAATATTATATTATCCGAATATAATGTAGCAAAAATGCTGAAGTTTATAAAAATTGGGAGTTATTTGTACTATTTTCATTATAAAAACAAAATTAATCTTATTCCCACAAAATAAAATGAAATTTTTCCAAATACCAATTTATAGATGGCTATTTGCAAAATGAGAGACAATTCAGTAAAATAA
>NZ_JBALPP010000036.1:0-22413 GCF_036965425.1 Neobacillus drentensis
TTCATTGCCCAAGGGTAGTGTTTTTTCCACTTGGCGGTAAATGAAACGGACTTTCATTGCCCGAGGGTAGTGTTTTTTCCTCGTGACGGTAAATGAAACGCACTACCATTGCCCGAAGAAAGAGACTTTTCCGCAAGGCGATTAATAAAACGCACTTACATTTACCACCTAAAGGGCTTTAAAGTTAGGAAACGGGTACTGAGCTTCAGCAAGAGTTGAAAGACTAGTCAATTCAGCTAGTGCACCGATTTTATTCCAAACAGCCATAACATTTGGATTTTGGTGTGCTTTTTCAATCGCTTCTGTCGATTTCCACTCAGCTATTTCTATAATGGTACCATCTTCAGCTTGAAGCGTTAATAACTCATGGTCTGTGATTAACTCTTCTTGACGTAAAGTAGGGATATGTTCCTTCAAGACTTCCATCAATTCTTTCTCATTACCAGGTTTTGGCCGATATAGGGCCATAAAAACTACCGCAGACATGAAATTTCCTCCTTATATTCTGATTAATTAACTATACCCAATTTTAAAAAATAAATAAATCAACACTAAAAATGAATACATCCAAAAAGAAAGGTATTTTTGCAAGAAATGTAGAAAGATATAAACAGGAATTTTGTATTAGTGAGGGAGAAAGCACCATGATCAGAGAGATCAATTTTCAAAAAGATTGTTTACTAAAAGACCTCTTTAACCTTCAAAGAGCTTCCTATCATGTTGAGGCGGAGTTAATCAATTTTTTCGAAATACCGCCTTTAATGGAGTCCGAGGAGGATCTAAAGGAGAGTGGGGAAACCTTCTTTGGGTATTTCGAAGATGGCGAGTTGGAGGGGGCTATCTCTTACACTATTGAAGGGAAAGAGGTTACGATTTGCCGAATGGTTGTCCATCCAAACCATTTTCGAAAAGGCATTGCGCAAAAACTTTTGACTTATGTTGTTAAAAAACATTCTGACTTACCGATATTTAAAGTATCAACAGGGAAAGAAAACAGCCCTGCCAAGAATCTTTATCTTAAAAATGGGTTTCAGTTAACGGGGGATATTGAGGTTGTGCCTGGATTATTTATTAGCCATTTCGAAAAAAGAAAGGAAGAAATAAAATGACAGTCAAGGAAACATCTACTTTCACACACAAACAATTGGCCGTAAAATATTTTAATGCAACGTGGGATATCCTTGATCTTACAAAGAGAACGAAAGAAGAAGAGGAGAAAATGGTGCATCTTGCCCACTCCTCCTTTTGGCATTGGACTCAAGTGGAGGGCCATACCCCTAAAAATCTATCAATTGGATATTGGCAGCTTTCACGAGTGTACGCAACCGTTGGCAACGGGGAAAGAGCACAATACTATGCGGAGCGCTGCCTTGATGTTAGTTTAGCGAATAAGATAGAACCCTTTTATGTGGGGTATGCGTATGAAGCATTAGGTCGGTCGAATGTCCTTTTAGATCAGCGCGACTTAGCAATAGAACACACGAACCATGCACAAGAATATGCCGAACAAGTTCAAAACGAAAATGAAAAATCCATGCTATTAAACGATTTGAAAACGATAGGAATTTAATAAAACCATTAAGGAGCCCAGAAATTGTGGCTCCTTAATGGTTTAATATTACTTGCTGCTGTAGAACTCCTTGACCTTTTTGATTTCTGATTCCAACTCTACATCTAAATCTGCATAAAATAATACAGCAGCAAATTCTTCAGGAGTTAAATACGCAGACCCAGTTTCCATTTCTTTCAGACGAATACCATCAGTGGTTTTCTCCAGCTCGATAACTCCAAAACTATTTCCGGAATTTAACTTTGCTGTTTTGCTGCCGTTCTTATTAACAGTAACAACAATATTTCTATTTCCTAATTGAACAGAATCAACCGTTTTAGTCATTAACTGACGCACTTTTTCAATAGAATTCAAAACATCATCTGCTAAATCAGAATGGTGCAGCAGGATTGCTAAATGTTCAGATGAAATATGAGCAGAACCAAGCTCCATCTCTTTCAAACGAATTTCACCTTTTGAGGTTTTCTCCATCTCTAACACTTTAAAAGATAATCCAGAACTTAGACTGGCAACAACACTGCCTTCTTTTGTTGATTTCACATCGATGGTGTGTTCACCCATATGTATTCTTTGATTTTTACTAGCCATGAATAATTCCCCTTTATTCAATTTTTTTTCAATCCAAAAGAATAATATCAGGTTTTAGATTATTTGTGTAAAAAATTTCTTCCAACTTAAAAATAATTTTTCAGGTTAGAAACAATAAAGTATTTTTTAAAAATAAGGTAATCATAGAATTAATGATGTCAGGAAAATGTTCAATTAAGGAGATTTCATGGTTATTACCTTTTATTTTGTTATAAGTTGGCTGATGATGGGGTTGTTCATTTTTAATCGTAAAAAAAGCTGGGGCACGAAAAAGGAATTGGCTTTTCTTGTATTACTAAGCTGCCTCATTAATTCGCAAACCTATTTAGGCCTATTTGAGACATTTAAATGGATGAAAACAACAACAGATCCCAAATTATATATTGCCTTTCTCCTTTTTAGAAGCGTGTTTATACCATTGTTTGTATCATTTTTCACACTTCGATTTTTTAACTGCCCAAACAATAAAAAGCTAATGTACCTATTCATATATTGTTTAATCATTCTGGGGGTCGATAAAGTAAGCCTCAGTTTTGAACTGTACAGGTTCAAGAACTGGAATCATTTTTTTACACTAGGGTATTATCTTCTATTTTTGTTATTTATGATTATAGCATTGAAGTGGTTTAAGCGGTTAGAAAGGAAGGAGGCGGATTTAGGAGATGCTGTTCACAGAAAAAGGCTTTGGTTTAAATGATTACATTGTGATTACTGCGGTATTTAGCTCATGGACCATCTATTACTTTCTTCCAAAGATTTTTTCCAAGCAATTTACTGTTCTTATCTTTTTATATAGCTTGACCATTTCTGGTATATTTGATAATTCCTTTGGTGCTACTCCGTTTGATTTATATGATATTATGGACGGACCTGCCTATACAGTTATGGATATACTGGTATATTTCCTATATCCGCCTGCCGGCTATATATTTTTATTCCTCTATAAAAAACTTCGAATAAGAGATCAGCACCTAGTGTTATTCATCCTTATCTCCACTGCCTTTTCGATCGGAATCGAATGGATCTATCATAAAATGGGCGTTTTTAAGTACAAAGATGGCTATAACATTACTTACTCCATCTGTATTTATTTGTTCGTCCAATCTATTTTTGTTATATTTTATCGATTTCTAAATAACCACGGGGGTGAAAGGATTGGCACTTCAAAAAGCAGGGATTGACGCAGGCGGGTCCCTCGTGAAAATCGTTTATCAGGAGGATAATAATAAGCATTATAAAAAGTATCCTATAAGTCAAATAAATGAAGCTATTTCATGGTTCAAAATAGCAGCTCCAAATGTAAGAGTCGCACTAACGGGAGGAAAGGCCCACCTAATTCAAAAAAAGTATTTACATAACGCCGTACTTATTCCTGAGTTTCAAGCCACCTGCGAGGGTGCAAGGATTTTAATGCTTGAGGAGAAGAAACGAAGCAATCAACACTTTTTAATTGTGAACATTGGAACGGGAACATCCTGGCATTTAGTCGCTGGAGAAAAGTATGAGCGCATCCTCGGCAGTGGAATTGGCGGAGGCACCTTTATCGGGCTTGGTTCCCTATTAACCAAAAAGGAAGAATTTCAGGATCTTATTAATCTTGCTAATAAAGGTGAGAAAGAGAATATTGATCTGCTGGTAAAAGATATTTATGAATCGGCCGAACCGCCAATTGATGGGCATTTAACGGCGGCTAACTTTGCAAAGGGATTAAAGGTGAAGCATTCAGATGCCGATCGAATGGCTGCTGTTACAAATATGATTGCTGAAACAATTGCCCTCTTTACGCTGCAAGCTGCCGCTATTCATCAGGTTAAAACAGTTGTCCTTATTGGAAGCACCTTAATTGGAAATGAATCATTAACATCAACACTAGAATACTATTTGAAAAGATTTGAGCTAAAAGCAGTTTTTTTAGATAAAGGGGAATATTGTGGCGCTGTTGGGGCTTATGATTTTGTCTAAAAAAGTTCGCTTGAACAATGTACCTTTTAAAGCTACAGTAAAGGGGAAGACCGATAAAGTAGGTGGCAAACTTGGAAAAACGATATTTTACGATTGGTATGGCAGGACATATCGATCATGGTAAAACGTCCCTGACAAAGGCGCTTACCAATGTCGATACTGACCGTTTAAAAGAAGAAAAAGAAAGGCAAATCTCCATTGAACTCGGATTTGCTCCATTATATGAAGATGAAGAAATTCAGATATCTGTTATTGACGTTCCTGGTCATGAACGGTTTATTAGGCAAATGATTGCTGGAGTGGCTGGGATAGACCTTGTCGTTCTGGTCGTAGCTGCAGATGAAGGAGTCATGCCGCAAACGCGGGAACATCTTGATATATTAAAATTTTTGGGTGTGAAGAATGGTTTAGTAGCGATTACGAAAATCGATCGGGTTGATGAGGAATTTATTGAACTGGTTAAGGATGATATTTTAGAAGAACTTACTGATACCGTTTTTGAGGATTCACCATTTGTGCTCGTTGACAGCCTTTCCCATAAGGGAATCAATGAAATTAAGGAATTGATTATTGAGACATTAAAGGAACAAGAAATGCGTGATGCAAAAGGAGATTTTCGCCTTCCGATTGATCAGGTGTTCACTGTAAAAGGGCAGGGAACCGTTGTCCGTGGAACGGTATATGAAGGGACAGTCGAGGAAGGGCAAGCATTACTCGTAATGCCAAAAGGGATCGAGGTTCGAAGCCGTCAAATACAAGTCCATCACAATCAAGCACCAAAAGCCTATGCAGGGCAGCGAGCTGCGATAAATCTCTCTGGTGTTTCTAAGGAAGACCTGGAGCGTGGGGATGTGCTGGTTTCTTCCGAACATTTTATCGTAACGAAGACTATTGATGTCGCCATTCGAATTGTTGATGAGCTCGTGCATTTGATTAAGCAGCGAATGCCAATTAAGCTCCATATTGGTACGACAGAGGTAATGGGAAGAATTGTTTTCTTTGACCGTAATGAAATTAAAGAAGAAAATGGAGAAATTCTTTGCCAGCTAAGACTTGAAGAAGAAATTCTCACAAAGCGGGGCGACCGTTTTATTTTACGGAGACCAAGCCCGCAGGAAACAATTGGCGGCGGATGGGTAATTGACCCCAGAGGCCAAAAATATCGTTTTGGGAATCAAACAATTGAAGAACTTGAAAAGAAAAAGGCTGGTTCTCCGAAAGAACGGATTACGGCTGCTTTATTTGAAGCAAAAAGTCTGCCGCTCTCTGAGCTGATAAAGCGGACAGCACTTGATGAAACAACCTTAAACAAACAATTGGGTGATGAAGACTTTGTTTTATATAATGGAAAGGAATACTCTCATCGCCTACTAATCAATTCTATTGAAGAAGATATTTTTGATAGATTGCAGGAGTTTCATCAAGCCCATTCGATGAAACAGGGATTAAACAAAGCAGAACTGCTACAATCAATGCAAAAAAGATTTCCTAAGACGCTGCTGGAGTATGTGATTGAAAATGGAATCACTGATAGCCTATTTAAGCGAAGGGAACAATTTGTTTCATTAGCTTCCTTTGTTCCTCATGTGACGAAAAACTGGGAAAAGAGGACTGAAAATATGCTGGTGGAAATGAAAAATGATGGATTAAAGGTCCGTTATGTAAAAGATTATTTTAAAGCAGCAGGTATTCCTGAAAATCTAGAATCTGATTTAAAGCGGTTTCTTGAGGAACAAGCCTTAATTGTTCCGTTGGATGAACAATTTGCTTATCAAGGGGATGTGTTTGCAGCTGCAGTGGAAAAGCTTCGAACGGGAACAGGCACTGAGTTTGATGTAGGGGAAGCGAAGGAAGTGCTTGACCTTTCCCGTAAATATATGATTCCATTTTTAGAACGATTGGATGCACAAGGGCTAACTAAGCGGGTAGAAAATAAACGGGTTTGGAAAGTATAAAAAGAAAGCCTCGATTCCATGTCTGGAACGAGGCTTTTGCTATATGCATTTAGGATATAAACTCAGCTGGATTTAACCCCAGCTCGCGGCAAATATCAGACACCATCTGCTGTTCATTTTGATCAAATTGTCCATCAGCATATCCAATGGCAATACAATAGCGGGCCACTAATCGGGCGATTTCAGGTTTCGTCCTTATTTTACCTAAGGCACGGAAGGCTTCAGCCCGACCCATCATCCGGTCATGTTCCATTTTAGAAATGAACATATTGAATTTCTGAATAACTTTGTTGGTATCAAAAACTCTTAATTCCTCACTTTGATGAACAAAATCGAGCATTTTTTGCCTTTCTGAAGCATCTAAGTATCCATCCGCCATGGCTGTCAATGCACAGGCGGCTACAACTGCCTCCAAAACATCCTGACTTTTATAACGATTAAATAATTCTTGTGCTTTTCTCTTTTGCGTATTGGCCCATTCCATATAATCCGTATTGGAAGGGGACCAGGTGCTTCCACAATTGTTACAAGTAAACTTTAATTGGTTTTTCCCAATAAAACCGCCGAGCAGGCCAACAGGGCCAAGAATCAGTCCGCCAACAGCTGCCTTGCCTAGACCAAAGCCCTTCTTTCCAGTCCTTACATTCGAAGAGTGACAGCGTGGACATATGATGTCATCTCCGCCATATGTATGTGATGAAGGAGCGGATGTGGAATAGCTCTGCGCTGGATATCCAAAAGCAGGCTGCCGATTTTGTGATTCGGGCTGCAAATGAATAGGCTGCTGATAGCTATGTTGGTTATTTTGACTTTGCCTATATGGATCATATTGAGTTTGGTTTTGCTGATGCTGATATGAATTATGATTACTTGTATTTTGCTGATATGAATTTTGGGTACTCGGACTCTGTTGATAATTTTGTTGTGGTGATGGCTGTATTGGCGCGGAAGGGGCTGGATCGTCAACAGTAATTCCAAAATTCCTGCATAATGCTGCTAAACCGCCTTGAAATCCGCTCGCAATCGCATTAAATTTCCATTCTCCATTATGGCGGTAAAGTTCTGCTGCGACAATGGCAGTTTCCACTGTGAAATCTCTTCCTAAGTTAAATCTTATTAACTCCTCATTCGTCAATTCATTAAAAATCCGCACGTAGGAATCGGATACCTGTCCGAAATTTTGCCGTTTCACCTGGGCATCATGAATCGTAATTGTGAATGCAATTCGGTGTATATGATCAGGAACTCTGTTTAAATCAATTCTGATTTGTTCATCATCCCTTACTCCGGATCCAATACGATTATCTCCACTATATAGGATGGAACCATTTCCACCAGAGGGATTGTTATAAAAAACAAAATCTTGATCGATGTTTACCTTTCCAGTGGCACCTAATAAAAATGCCGAAGCATCCAAATCAAAATTAGAACCCAGGTTATTAATATTCCATCCCAGGCCGACAACAACGTTTTGAAGGCCGGGATGGGATTTAGTCAAATCCACCTTCTGGCCTTTACTAAGCGTAACACCCACACTTTTCACTCCTAATTTGTTAATTAATAATATGTACGGTTTAGATTTAGAAAAGTTTCATTTAAAATAAGTTTTTGTCATATCGTAATGGAATATTATGCTAAAATGAATAAAAAAATGCAATAGGGTAGGGATAAAGAAAATGATCGACACGGAACGATTGCTACTGAGGCCGTTACTATTGAGTGATGCAGAACGGGTGGAAGAACTTGCTGGAGATTATGAAATAGCAAAAACTACATTGACCATTCCGCATCCCTATCCAAAAGGAGCCGCGAAGCAGTTTATTTTAAAGATGGATGATGCTGAGAAAGAGGGAAAGCTTGTTATTTTCGCCATCACAAAAAAAGAGGATGGTATGTTAATAGGCATTATTAACCTTTCGATCAATATCCACCATGAAAGAGGGGAACTGGCCTATTGGATTGGAAAGGAATATTGGCGAAGGGGATTTGGAACCGAGGCGGCAAAGGCAGTTATAAAACTTGGCTTTGAAGAACTCCATCTAAATCGAATTTTTGCAGCAGCATTTACGAATAATCAAGGCTCCTGGAGAATTATGGAGAAAATTGGAATGAAGCATGAAGGCACCTTAAAGCAGCATGTCATTAAATGGGGAGAATACGAAGACCTTGCCTATTATGGAATAGTAAATTCGGAATATTTTAATCCATTAAAATAGAAAAGAAGCACGCTGACTCATGGTCCAGCGTGCTTCAATTATTTTCATTAAGGAAAAGTTAAGAATTGAATTGAATAATAGGCTTATTCCAAAATATTTCATCTCCAGGCAGGCGGCCTGGATTAAAAAGGAGCAGGCAAAAATGAAAAAATGGATCTATATTGCTTTGGGTGTTTTAGTAGTAGGATTTGTTAGCTACCAATGGTATTCATCAAAAAATAGTACACAAACGGCTTCAGCCAGTGTAAGGACTGCTGTTGTCCAACAAGGCAAATTAGAAGTGAAGATCAGTGGTTCTGGAACAGTACAGCCAGTTACGAGTGAAGATATAAAATCAACAATTGATAACAACGAAATCGACGAAGTGTTAGCCGCTGCAGGTGACGAGGTAAAGAAAGGGGACGAGCTTATTACATTTACAGACGGAAGTGACCCTGTTACAGCACCTGCTGATGGTGTTGTCACCACCATGTCGGTTACTGCAGGAGAACGTGTAACAAGCGGACAAGTTGTTGCCCATTTAACAAATTACAAAGACTTACAAACCGTCGTTCAAATTGATGAACTTGATATTCCAAAAATTAAAAGAGGCCAAACGGTTAGTTTAAAAGTAAATGCCTTTGTAGACCAAGCGTATACGGGAAAAGTTACAGCCATTGCCGAGGAAGGGACCTCAACAAATGGTGTTTCTACCTTTGATGTAACAATCCATATCGATAAACCCGACAACCTCAAAGTTGGGATGAGTACAGAAGCCAGTATTTTAACCGCAAGTAAAGATAATGCCCTTTATGTACCACTTGATGCCATTTACACGTCCAATAATCAAAAATATGTCATTATCGCATCATCAGATACAACTAATCAAAATTCAGGGTCCGAGCAAAAAACTGTTAAAACGGGGTTAGCGAATGAAGATTATGTGGAGATTACCGATGGAGTAACGGCAGGAGAAACCGTTCAGTTACCGCAATTAGCCACTGGAAGTACTACGAATAATGGCCAAAGAATGATGCAGGGCAGCGGCTTTGGAGGAGGATTCGGCGGTTTCGGTAACACTGGCGGCTTTAACCGCAGCGGAACCGGACAAAGGCAATTTACCGGAAGGAGCGGAAACTAGTGGTGAGACCGATTATTCAAATTAGTAACTTAATGAAAACCTATAAACTCGGTGGTGAAACGGTTCATGCCTTAAATAATGTTTCTCTTGAGATCGATAAAGGAGAATTTTTAGCTATTATCGGTCCTTCAGGTTCAGGTAAATCAACCTTAATGAACATGATTGGCTGCCTGGACCGACCGAATACCGGTAAATATCTCCTTGATGGTAAGGATATTGGAAAAATGAATGATAATCAGTTAGCAACGATTCGAAATCAAAAAATCGGATTTATTTTTCAAAACTTTAACCTATTAACAAAATTAACCGCACTTGAAAATGTGGAACTGCCTATGTTATATAGAGGTGTTCCAGCAAAAGAGCGGCGGGAGAGAGCGTTAGCGGGCCTTAGTAAGGTTGGATTGAAAGAGCGAGCAGGACATTTACCGACACAGCTTTCAGGTGGCCAGCAGCAGCGGGTAGCGATTGCTAGAGCCCTAGTTGGCAATCCTGCTATCCTTCTCGCTGATGAACCGACAGGTGCGCTGGACAGCAAAACTAGCAAAGAGATATTGCAGGTAATGAAAGAATTAAACGAGTTAGGCCATACGATCATTTTAATTACTCACGATTTAGCGATTGCTAAACAAGCAAGGCGAATGGTCAGCATTCAGGACGGACAGCTTCAGGAGAATGGGGGTGAACTCATTGGGAATATTGCAATCTATTAAAATGGCCCTGCGCAGCATCAAGAGTAATAAGCTTAGGTCGGCATTAACCATGCTCGGTATGATTATTGGTGTTTCCTCCGTCATCGTGCTCGTATCGATCGCCCAAGGTTCGGCAAAGAACGTAACCAGCCAAATCAATCAGTTAGGAACAAATCTTTTGACGATTAATACCTTTGGGACGGATTTAACCTTAACGGAAGATAAAATAAATGAGCTAAGTAAACTGAATGGAGTCAAAGCATTATCCCCGGTGGTTTCCGGCCGTGTAAACGTGAAAAAGGATCGAACCACCTCACAAGTTACATTAACAGGGACCAATGCTGATTATTCCAAAGTTCGGGATACTAAGGTAAGTAATGGCCGTTTTATTAATGACCTTGATATAGAATATAGACAGAAAATTGCCGTTATTGGCTCGGAAACGGCCTCCACCTTTTTTGGTGCGGAAAATCCAGTCGGTCAATATATTCAAATTGAAGGGACATCCTTTAAAGTTGTAGGGGTTCTCGTATCTAAAGGAAGCTCCCTTGGTCAAAGCGGTGATAACGTCGTGATTGTCCCGCTAAGCACCGGGCAGCGGTTAGTGAAAAGCACATCAATTAATCAAGTTTATTTACAAGGAAAAAGCGAGGATCAAATGGATTTTGTCATGAATGAAGTAGAAATGGCAATGGCATCAATGTATCCAGGCAAAAGTGATTCCTATAGTGTGACAAACCAGCAGGATATCATGGATACGATGAGCTCAGTATCCAGTACAATGACGATGATGTTAGGCGGAATTGCCAGCATTTCCTTATTAGTTGGCGGGATTGGCATAATGAATATCATGCTAGTTTCTGTATCTGAACGAACAAAGGAAATCGGGATTCGGAAAGCCATTGGTGCAAAAAGGCGTGATGTACTTCTCCAATTCCTTATCGAAGCAGTCGTATTAAGCGGTGTTGGCGGTCTAATCGGCATACTAGCCGGAGTCGGAATTGGGAAAATACTTTCCTCCATTCTAAGTTTAACCGTTTCCTTTACATCAAACGTAATGCTTTTATCCTTCTTATTCTCATTGGGAGTCGGTGTGGTATTCGGGGTGTTTCCTGCTAATAAAGCATCTAAATTAAACCCGATTCAAGCCCTTCGTTATGAATAATTAAGTTTTAGGGCGGACCCGACTATGTAGTGTCCGCTTCGTTTGCTATATAATGTATGTATTAAATAAGCCTTTATTAAAATTGGAGAGATTAATATGCGGTTATTAGTTGTAGAAGACAATCTTCCATTATTAGAATCCATCGTCGAGCTTTTATCTGATGAATTTGAAGTTGATCAAGCATCCAATGGGGAGGATGCATTGTTTTTAGCGATGCAGAATATTCATGATGCTATTGTCTTGGATGTAATGATTCCGGAAATTGACGGATTTGAAGTGCTTCAAACCATCCGGCGGGACGGCATCAAAATACCTGTCCTATTTTTGACAGCTAGGGATTCCTTAGAGGATCGCGTAAAAGGTTTGGACTTCGGCGGTGACGATTATTTAGTGAAACCGTTCCAGGCTGCTGAGCTAAAGGCAAGAATTCGGGCATTATTAAGAAGAAGCGGCAGTTTAACGACCAATCAAACGATTCAGTACCGGGGAATTGAGCTTCTCGGTAAGGAGAGAGATATTCAAGTCGATGGTGATTCTATTAAGCTTACTACTAAGCAGTATGAGCTATTGGAATATTTGATTCAAAACAAAGGCGCGATTTTAACAAAAGAACAAATTTATGACAGAGTTTGGGGCTTTGATTCTGATACGACGATAGCAATTGTAGAAGTGTTTATGCACCATCTCCGTAAAAAACTAGAACCATATGGGTATCATGCAGATATCAAAACGATTCGTGGCGTTGGTTATATGCTTAGCGAGGAATAGGAGTATATCATGTTTCGTCAAACACACATTAGACTTACTCTGTTAAACTCCTTAGTCTTTATCATTTTGATTAGCATCCTTGGCAGCATCATTTATTTTTATACAGAAAATCGGCTTTATAAGGATGTAAATCAGTCGTTATTGGAATCCGTGAACCATATTGAAGAGCAGCGGCAGCCCGGGCTAAGTGCTAAGCATGATGAAGAAGATCCTGGTCCCAGGTTCATTCGGAGAGATCCGCGAATCATGACCTTGATTTGGGATGAGAATAACAATCTTTTAGCAGAACAAAACCGAGAATCTGAGATTTTTCAAGGTAACGAAAAAATTATTCGCCCGAAAAAGTTAAAAACGTTGCAGGATGTCGATGTAGAAAACTTTTCGTTTCGATATGTGGCTTTTAAAGTGGATAATCCTGTATTGGGGAAATTTACTGTTCAATTCATTCGTAATGTGAATTCAGAAAAGGAATTGTTGGACAGGCTTTTGTTAATTATGCTGATAGGCTGCGGGCTTGGTATAATCTGTGCGATAGCGGCGGGGTATTTCTTGGCTGGCAAGGCGCTAGTCCCGATTAAAAATGCCTGGCAGAAGCAGCAGGAGTTTGTTTCTGATGCTTCACATGAGTTAAGGACTCCGCTTGCGGTTATCCAGGCAAAGACAGATTTATTGTTCCGAAGTCCTTCCGCCACTGTACAGGATAAAATACTCGATGTGTCTGCGATTTCTACCGAATCAAGACGCATGTCCAAGCTGGTATCTAACCTTTTAACGCTGGCACGGTCAGACTCCGATCAAATCGAAATGAAGAAAAATTCGTTTCAGCTGGATGACCTTTTAAAGGAAATCCTTCAACACTACGAAGAAATCGCGATGTACCAAGAAAAGTCGCTGCGGTTAGAAGCCGATGAACCAGTTAGATTTTATGCGGATAAAGAAAGGATTCATCAGCTGATTGTTATTTTGTTAGATAATGCGATGAAATACACAAACGAAGGCGGGGATATCCTGCTTTCCTGCAGGCAAACTCATTCTTCGATTATCCTTGAGGTAAAGGATAATGGAATCGGCATTCCAGAACAAGATATACCTAAAATCTTTGACCGTTTTTATCAAAGTGATAAAGCCCGGACAGCTGCTGAAGGAACCGGTCTTGGTTTATCGATCGCCAAATGGATTATTGAGAAACATCATGGTAAAACAAAAGTTCACAGTACCCTTGGTAAGGGCACGTCAATTGAAATCATTTTTCCAAGAACCCAAAAAAATTAAATTTGAGTTCTTTTTTTAAGAAAATCTTAAGGAAACCCCTTCATAATATGCTTATCAATTTGTCCAAAAACAACATGGAATTTGAAGGGAGAACAATTTAAATGAAAAAAATGAGAAGAGCACATTTGTGGATCGGCTTAATTGCTTCTGTTCTAATCTTAATGGAGTCCATCACAGGACTGCTGATGAACGAACCTTGGCTCATTGGACAAGCCCAAGTTGAAGGCAGCCGAGGTAATTTCCAACCAGAACAATTCAACCAAAGACAATTTAATCGAGGCCATTTTAATCAAGACCAAGGAGGCCAGGGTACGAGTCAAAATTCAGGACAAGCGAACAGTCAAACGCCAGGTCAAACGACTGGTCAATTCCAAGGACCACCAGGGTTTAGGAATAACGGTAACTTCGCTTTCAGAACACGAGGTGAAGGTATGGGTCAGGGCTCTATCGTAAGCACGATTAGAGGTCTGCATGAAGGGAGAATTGGCAATACAAACATCAAATGGTTGATCGACCTTACAGCAATTGCCATGATTTTTTTAACGGGATCAGGTATCTATTTATCAATTAAAGTTCTCAGCGCCGATCGAAAAAGAAGAAAACGCCAAGAAGAAGATTTTGAGGTAATGTAGATTAATATGGAAAAAAGCACACGGATGGATTTGGTTCGTGTGCTTTGCTCATTTCTATTCAACAATGATGGTGCCTTTAAACATTTGCATTCCGCAGATAAAGGTATATTCCCCTGATTTGTCCGGTGTAAAGGTAAGGTTGGTTGTACCGGTCTTAAGGTTAACGTTATTAATATTAAAATCTGGAATCATAAAAGTGGATAAACAGCTGTTCTCAAGCGGATTTTTGATTTCCAGTTCAACAGGCACTCCTTTTTTAACCCTGATTACGTTAGGGCTATATCCCTTTTCGGTTACAAGCATTTTTATTTTTGGAGTTTGTTCCTTTGTCACATCTACTTCTGTATTTGCAGTCTCCTGACTGGTTTGTGTTTGAGTGGTTTGAGCTTGAGCGGTTTCTGTTTGGCCTGGTATTTTGACCATATCGCTCGAATACATAAATAAAAATAAGGAAACAAGCACAATTCCTGCACCAATAATCGCATATGGTGATAGCTCTTCGGTATTTATCGAATATTTACTATTTGTCGCTACAAAAATATAAACAATGACAAAACCGATGATAAGAATATAAAAACCAATTAAAATACCTAATAAAATCGAAGGGTTTATGAATTGAAGAAATACTCCGAGTATTGCTCCATTTATACCACCCATCAAACCTGCAATCGAGCCCATTAAGATTGCCAATAATCCAATCGGATGTCCGGCTAAGAACCCAATAACGAATCCAATAATCATACTGACTCCCACGACAAGGAAGGTCTCTCCGGATAAAATGCCGATGATACTCCCTGAAAGCAGGCCGGTGATAACCGCAATGACCATACTAATCATGACACCTTGTGTGCCTGCCAGTTTGGTTTTATTACGGTAAACAAGAAAAATAGAATACCCTGAGCAAATCGTAACAATAGCTGCTGAAATAATCGAAAAAATGTCCATATTAGTCTCCTCTTATGTCGTTAAGGTTTATTGAGATTAAACAACATAAGAATATTATAAATACAAAAATCTGACCTGGAGTTAGAGGCAATTGAACGTTTTATGAATATTAAGGCTGCGAGTGATTTTCTTTATCTAGCGTATTTTTATAAATGCGTTTTAGGGCTTCATTTTGCATTCTAATAATTTCAAGCAATAATTCTTTTTCTACTTCCTCCTGCTCGAGTTCATCCTTGTTTTCTTTTTTCATGCAAATCACCCCATAATTTCCTAATTATTTGCATTTTAACCGATTTATCTATATGTTGAAAGCGGTATTTTGGTTTTAATGAAAAATATCCCAAAATAAGATTTGACTTTTTGTATTGGGACATATATAATTTTCAAAAAATACTATTGAAACATTGACGAGGATTAGTAATTTGAAACGGTCTTACAAAGAGAGGAAACCATTGGTGCGAGGTTTCTTAAGATCCTCATTTGAACCTGCCTCTGAGTTCTGTATCGGATATTTTGAAGATACATGCGGATAAAATCCGTTATCATGAAAAGAGTTTAAAGCAATAGCTTTATAAATTTAGGGTGGTACCGCCAGGCCTTGGTCCCTTTTTAGGATCAAGGCCTTTTTATATTTAATTTTAATAATGAGGTGTCAAAAATGGCAAAGGAATTTGTAAAAGACGTAACCAGCATGGACGAGGATTTCGCCCAGTGGTATACAGATGTTGTCACAAAAGCAGATTTAATTGATTATTCAAGCGTCCGCGGTTCAATGATTATCCGCCCATATGGTTATGCTTTATGGGATAATATTAAAAATGAACTTGACCGTCGCATTAAAGAAACAGGGCATGAAAATGTATATATGCCATTATTCATCCCAGAGAGCCTGCTTCAAAAAGAAAAGGATCATGTTGAAGGTTTTGCCCCTGAAGTAGCATGGGTAACACATGGCGGTTCTGAAGAATTGGCTGAGAGATTAGTTGTCCGTCCAACTTCAGAGGTTTTATTCTGCGAGCACTACAAAAATATCATTCATTCCTATAGAGATTTACCAAAGCTATATAACCAATGGGCTAACGTAGTCCGCTGGGAAAAAACAACACGTCCATTCTTACGGACATTAGAGTTCTTATGGCAGGAAGGTCACACGGCCCATGCGACTGATGAGGACGCGATGGAAGAAACGATTAAAATGCTGAATGTGTATGCAGCAATTTGTGAAGAAATTCTTGCGATTCCGGTTGTAAAAGGACAAAAGACCGAAAAAGAAAAATTTGCCGGTGCCAAAGCGACATTTACAATTGAAAGCTTGATGCATGACGGAAAAGCATTACAGTCTGGAACTTCCCATCACTTTGGAACAGGGTTTGCTGAAGCATTCGGCATTCAATATACGGACAAAGAAGGTAAGCTTCAATATGTTCACCAAACATCATGGGGCTTTACAACAAGAATTATCGGGGCACTAATTATGGTTCACGGCGACGACCGCGGCCTTGTGATTCCGCCAAAAGCAGCACCAACTCAAGTTATGATTGTGCCAATTGCGCAGCATAAAGAAGGCGTGCTTGACTTTGCCTATGATTTGAAAAAATCTCTTGGCACTGTTGCTCGTGTTGATATTGATGCCAGCGACAAAAAGCCAGGCTGGAAATTCAATGAGTACGAAATGAAGGGAATTCCAGTTCGTCTTGAAGTCGGACCAAAGGACATTGAGAACAAGCAAGTTGTCTTAGTAAGACGGGATACATTAGAAAAGGTAATTGTTCCATTGGATCAATTAGAAACAAAGTTAGTTGAATTATTGGATGACATTCAAAGCAATTTATATAACAAAGCCTTGAATCACCGTGAAGAAAGAACCACTGTTGCCTTGACTCTTCCTGAATTAAAAGAATCACTGGAAGCAAAACCAGGCTTTATTAAAGCAATGTGGTGCGGCGAGTTAGCCTGCGAGGAAAAAATTAAAGAGGACACGACGGCGACATCTCGTTGTATCCCATTCGAGCAGGAAAAACTGTCTGAAAACTGTGTTTGCTGTGGAAAAGAAGCAGATAAGATGGTTTATTGGGCAAAAGCATACTAAAAATTACTCTTTTTTCGGGCCTTTCCATTGTGGAAGGGCCTTTTTGTATAGTTATGCTTCTTAAAAGAGGTTCAAGTCGAGACATTTTATTTTTATCGGCGAATTTTAGGAGTTTATCGGCGAATCTACGATTATATCGGCGAATTTTTCATTATATCGGCGAATCTAACAACTTTATCGGCGAATCGATTTTTTAAAAAGGAATTTCAGTTTATAAAGCGAATTTTAATATAGTCAGAAGGGGGACAAAAAAGATGAAACCTATACTAAAAGACTTTCTAGAAGAATTTTACACAGAGCGGCTGCTGATCCGCAAACCAATGTCTGGCGACGGACAAGCCGTTTACGAAGCTATGCAGGCTTCCATTGAGGAACTTATGCCATGGATGCCATGGGCCCATCGGGAACAGACTGAGCTAGTCGTTGAAGCAAACATGCGTGATGCACACGCCAAGTTTCTAACTCGCGAAGATTTAAGGCTGCACCTATATGATAAAGAGACTGGTAAATTTATTGGATCTTCTGGTTTACATAGAATTAACTGGGATGTGCCAAAATTTGAGATTGGTTACTGGATTGACTCGCGTTATAGTGGGAAAGGGTACATAACGGAGGCGGTAGAAGCAATTACCAATTTTGCTTTTACTGAATTGAAAGCAAGAAGAGTTGAGATTCGCTGCGATTCAAAAAATGTAAGAAGTAAAGCCATCCCTGAACGGCTCGGCTTCAATTTAGAAGGTATTTTAATAAATGATGCTTTTTCAGCAGATGGTAGTGAACTAAGAGACACTTGCATATTTGCAAAAACTAATTAAAAAGAGAGTACCAAAATTGGTACTCTTATATACTATCTAGAATATATCTCTTTAAATAAAACTTCGTAATCGCTAAATATTCACGAGTATAGGATTTCGGAACAGCTATCAAAGGAGTCTTCGCAGGTATGCCCTTCACTTCCAAATCATTGGCACGTGCTATTGAAATAGCTCGATATAAATGAAAATTATTTGTTACGATGATTCCAGTCTTAGCCTCCTTTGGAATCAGTATTTTTGAGAAACGAATATTTTCATATGTATCAGTTGATTGATCTTCGAGGATAATCCGATTCTCGCTTATTCCTTTTTTAATAAGCTCCCTCTTGATGGATTCTGCTTCAGATATATCTTCCCCAGGTCCTTTTCCACCAGAGGCGATAACGATTGTATTTACATTTTCCCTTAAATATTTCGCTGCTGATTCTATTCTGCTGGCAAAGGCTAGTGAAGGTACAGTTCCTTTCACCCTTGCTCCCAAGACAATCAAATAATCTGCATTCTTGGGTGCTTCAACATTACTATATTGACTAATCTTAACTTGTAAAAAGACGAAAAAGATCAGCCCTAGAGTCATACATAACCTCAGCAACTGAAATGCTTTTTTCTTATTCCTCATGATTTCAAATCCATTTCAGTAAATTTTTATATAACAATCTATCATATTATACAAAATAATAAATTAGTATTGTTGAAATTACTAACATATTTTTCAAATAGAGTATAATAATAGAAGAATCTTTTATCAATGATAGGACTTCAGCCGTACATATTAGGATGGAATTTAAATGTCAACAATTAGTTTACTTAAGAAAAAGGCGGGTATTGTTTTAGAAAAGAAGCAGCTGACAAATGTTGTGGCACGAGTTGGTTTAGTGTTAGATATTTCTGGTTCAATGAGAGGATTATACAAAAACGGTACTGTGCAGAAGGTGGTTGAGCGGATTTTGGCAGTTGCAAGCCAATTCGATGACGATGGCACACTGGATGTTTGGGTGTATGATAATGAATTTTCTCGGTTAAAATCAGTCACTGAGAGTGATTTTGTCAATTATGTTGAAGACAATATTTTAAATAACGATTTGATTCATAAATTTGTGAGAAATGATGAGCCTCCTGTTATGGAGGATGTTATTGAGAAATACACCATTGAATCCCCATTTAAAGAACCAGCATTTATTGTTTTTATTAATGATGGCGGCTGCAAAAGAACGATTAAGAAACCTGTGGTTGAATCTTCAAATAAACTCATCTTCTGGCAATTTGTTGGCGTAGGTGATTCCAATTTTGAAGTGCTCGAAAAATTAGACTCGATGGAAGGACGCTTTGTCGATAATGCGAACTTTTTCCATATTAAAGATATCGAAAGAACAACGGATGAAGAATTGTATAATCAGCTTTTAAATGAATTTCCTTCCTGGTTAGAAGAAGCAAAAACTAAAGGGATATTATAACTTTACGATAATTTTATGAGGACAGAGTTACTTTATAAACAGGGGTTCTGTCCTCATGAATGCAACTTAATAAAGAGTTTTTTTATTCACATACCCACGAAAGTCCAAGTGTCCCAACCCCCGTATGTACTCCCGCAACTGTTATTAGCATTAAATTTTCTGTTTCAATTCCTGGGAATGACTCGTTTACTAATTTTTCAAGCCCGATAGCCCTATTGAGGTCATTGGCATGGACGATGGCTACTTTTCGAACCTTTTTAGATTCCAGGTCTTCCTTTAATTTATTAATAAGCCACGCATGAGATTTTTTTTCGGTACGGACTTTATCTTTAATTTTTGCAGCTCCTTCTTCGATTGATAAGATCGGCCTGATATTAAAAAGGGACGCTAATAGTTTTTGGCTACCTGACACACGGCCGCTTTTGTGCAGCTGATCTAAATTGGAAGGCACTAAATATAATCGTGTGTCCTCACGATAATCATTTAAAGCAGCAACCACATCATGAATATCCAGCCCCTGCTCCACCAGTTCAATTCCGCGTTTGATTAAGAAAGATAATGGAAAAGACCCAGTTTGTGAATCAATCGGAAACAATTTAAAATCTTCCATGCCAGCTGCCATAACCGACGATTGATAGGTACCAGTTAACTGGCTCGAAGCGTGGATAGCAATTCCAAAGTCATAGTCTTCTTTTAATTGGCGATAAAGTTCTACAAAGTCATTAATGGAAGGCTGAGAGGACTGAAACTTCCCGTCCTCGGTTTTCATTCGGTTGTAAAATTCCTGTTCGGAAATATCAATTGTTTCCTTATAAAATTCATCATTAATTACAACATGTAAGGGAATCACATGTACATTGTGCTGTTGAATGAATTCTTTACTTAGAGAAGAAGTCGTATCGGTGATCCAAGCAATTTTTGCTTTCTTCATATTTTCCTATCCTGCCTTTATAAAATCCTTTTTCTAACTAGGTTCACAATACAAAAATAGCAAATTTATCACTAGTTACATTTGTCATATGAAAAAGTGAACAATTTGTGAAATGTTCCGCAAAAATTATTGAATCATAGCAAAGTGTGATTTAAATCACTTAATTGATGTGAATTTAGCAATATAATCACTTTGGAAATAGGGAAAACAAGTAAGGAGTGTTTAAAATGTTAAACCAAAAAACAATTGAT
This sequence comes from Neobacillus drentensis, assembly GCF_036965425.1. GTDB lineage: Bacteria > Bacillota > Bacilli > Bacillales > Cytobacillaceae > Neobacillus > Neobacillus drentensis_F. Next base: position 20,423 of record NZ_JBALPP010000036.1, read on the forward strand.
ATCATTAAATCAACCGTACCCGTTTTAGAACAACATGGAGAAAAGATTACAACGCGCTTTTATCAGCTAATGTTCGGGAATCATCCAGAACTTTTAAATGTCTTTAATCATGCAAACCAAAAACAGGGCAGGCAGCAAAAAGCTCTTGCCGGCACAGTATATGCCGCTGCCATGTATATCGATAACCTTGAAGCAATTATTCCAGTTGTAAAGCAAATTGCCCATAAGCATCGAAGCCTTGGGATTAAACCTGAACAATATCCAATCGTCGGAAAACATCTGCTGCTTGCAATTAAGGATGTTTTAGGCGATGCGGCGACAGATGAAATTATTGATGCTTGGGCTCAAGCCTATAATGTCATCGCAGATGCCTTTATTAATATTGAAGCAGAAATGTATGATGAAGCTGAAAGCCAAAAAGGCGGATGGGATGGCTTCCGAAATTTTGTCGTTGATAGGAAAGTAGTTGAAAGTGATGTCATTACATCCTTTTACCTTAAGCCTAAGGATCAAAAGGAAATCGCAGACTTTATTCCTGGTCAATATATTAGTATCAAGCTAGAGATCGAGGGAGAGGAATATACCCAAATTCGTCAATACAGTCTCTCTGATACACCTGGTAAAGATTATTACCGAATCAGTGTTAAGCGTGAATCAGGAGTACAATGTCCTGATGGTATGGTCTCCAATTACCTTCATGCTGAAGTGAATGAAGGGGATATTTTGAAGGTAAGTGCTCCAGCAGGAGATTTTGTCCTTAATACAGAAAAATCAACACCATTGGTTCTATTAAGTGGCGGCGTTGGGTTAACACCAATGATGAGCATGTTAAAAACGGTTGTGGAAGTGCAGCCGGAACGTAAAGTTACCTTTGTCCATGCCGCTGCCAATGGAAATGTTCATGCTCTTAGGGATGAAGTAGAGGAATTAGCTCAACTGGAAAATGTATCATCCTATTTCTTCTATGATTCACCAACAGAGGAAGACCGTAAGAACAATCGTTTCGATGTCGAAGGCTATGTGACAAGTGAATGGCTGCAAGAAAAAGTCTCCATTGAAAATGCCGATTTTTATTTCTGCGGACCAATACCTTTTATGAAAGCAATTTATCGCTTTTTGAAAGCATTAGGAGTGAATAGAGATAGAATTCACTATGAATTCTTTGGTCCAAAGGGCAATTTAGAAGATTAATAGAATAAAATGCCGGTTTCCAACCAGGAAGCCGGCATTTTTTTATTATTAATTAATGGGTATTCGATTACTAGATATGCGAAAGATGGATAAAATATGGTTATGACAAAAAATGGTCTTAATATTTATTCGGGAGAGGTGAAGATTATGGAGTTTTTACTTTCCTTTATGAACGAATATGGATACCTCGTCCTATTTCTCTCATTGGCACTTGGAATTATCGTACTTCCAATTCCAATGGAAGCCTTGATGGGTTATGCAGGTTTTCTTTCATTTCAAGGTCAGCTAAACTGGATTGGCTGTGTCATTGCAGCTACACTGGGCTGTGTAATTGGTATGATCGTCTCGTACTATATTGGGGCAAAACTTGGTATGCCCTTTTTTGAAAAATATGGTTCAAAGTTGCGTTTTCGCCCGGAAAAGATTCATTCCACCTCAGTATGGTTTAATAAATATGGAAACAAGCTTTTAATTATTGTTTTTTTCATCCCGGTTTTAAGACATATTACGGGCTATTTTTTAGGAATCACCCGGCTGCCTTTAAAGGTATTTTCCATCTATTCTTTTTTAGGATCTTTTCTATGGGTTGCCAGCTTTATTTTGTTAGGAAAAATGCTCGGTCCGAATTGGGAGCTCCTATTTCACGGGATCATTAAGAAATACATAATGGTAATTTGCATTATTCTCGGAATATTCCTTTTAGGTGTTTTGCTATTTAAAAAATATAAAAAAGGAATCTTAAAACAAGAACAAACTAGGTAAAAAGAAAGTAGGAATCCAAATGCGGATTCCTTTTATTT
>NZ_JBALPP010000037.1:0-6159 GCF_036965425.1 Neobacillus drentensis
GCGGGCGGTTCGGGGAGCCTCCTCGGCGCTTTAGCGCCTGCGGGGTCTCCCCTGCCCCGTATTCCCGCAGGAGTCTCGCGCCTTCCACTCCAATCAACAGTGTTATAAAATCAACAATGTCCTTTAACACAGCCTAAATAAAAAAGCCTCTAAAATTTAGAGGCTAATTCTATATTTATATTATGCTTTACGCACGTTAGCTGCTTGTGCACCACGTTGACCTTGCTCAACGTCGAAAGTCACTTCTTGACCTTCTTCTAATGTTTTGTAGCCTTCGCCTTGGATAGCTGAGAAATGGACGAATACGTCTTCTCCACCTTCACGCTCGATGAATCCGAATCCTTTTTCGCCGTTAAACCATTTTACTTTGCCTTTTTCCATTTTTGTTGCCTCCTAGTGTGTTTGTACACACATTGTATTACTATCCTTGCTCTCAGTGATCTTCAAGACGAAAGTCAGTACTAATACATCTTTCTTTACACCGAACAAAAATAATTCCTCTTTATAGTAACACTATTCAAAAGTGAAAGCAAGGAGACGACAGGCTGCAGTTTTTGAAAATGGCGTTATTATCCAAATTAATAGAGGAAAATAATGCGCAAGTATCTTTGTAGGGAATGCTTTCCGGTTGTGAAAATAATCATTTAAAAGGAAAAAAGAACCTGTAGGTATTATTTATTTTCTTTGTTCGAAAATCACTTTTTGTACATAAGCTTAAGGATAAGGAGTGGAATGTGATGAACCAGGAACAGTTTGATACCGAAACGCTTAAGCTCATTAAAAATAGACTTGATTATATTATCTACATTGCTAAAAGGTACAACAGTGATAACCCTGAATTAATGGATACAATTGAAAGCTTAGCTGGAGTGGCAAACATGTTTGCAAGGATAAAATTAGAGGAATTAACGGGGAAACGAGAAACGACGAGCCCACAAGGATACATTGTTGGCAGGCTGGGAAATTCATATTCAAGAATGAAAGAGTATGAAGAACAAAAAAAAGACAAAGAGTTTCCAGGCTGGAAACTCTGATTTTTTTAAGCTCCTTGAACGGTTTGGAGGCGATCGGAGAACAAACTATAGGCAATTACTTTCTTCTTATATTGTTTAACAACATCAACATGATCGTTATAATGATACAAAAAGATGGTCACATCTTGTTTGCCATTTTTAGTGTCAATGACAATCGGAGTTTTATGATTCTCTGGATATAAATAAAATTCTTCGGTCCCAGGATAGATATATTGCTGCTTAATAAATGTTGCCTCATTAAAATCATTAATCATTTGAATTTTGTCTTCCCCATCTAACCGCTTTCCATTAATGGTTATGGTTACATTCTCAACATTAAGTTTTGAATGGGTCTCGAACTTTCTAATAAGCCAGTTCACAGGGCCGGTTGGAAGGCAGGTCATGCCAATTTTAATAGCACTTATTAGAATGATTGAAAGCACAGTCCAAGTCATATTCCCTATCTCCTTTAAGTCAACCAAATGTAAATCCCTAAAGAAACTAAAGCGATAAAAATAATAACCACATATATTAACGTTAAATTAGTCGTATTTCTTTTGGTGGAACCCCTATAGTTTTCGTCAGGCTTCCTTGTAAGTATTAGAGTTGAAACCACTGAAAAAATTAAGATCAATATGACCAAACCAAACATTATTTTCATACTTCACCTCTTAATTAATGCTATAAATTAATGACAATTATATAATAACGCAATTGTACACTCTATTAACCATCCAATTCACCTAAAAATAAACCATCCACTTCACAAGTTGCAAAATAAAAAAGCTGCACCGATGGCAGCCGACTCCCTATTAAACAAATTGTGCCAAAACCTGGTTAAACCGATCACGCTCTTCCCAGAAAGGTCCATGGCCACTATATTGAAACGGGACAAGCTGTGAATTTCTTATCTTCTGATTCATTTCCTGTGCTTGAGCAAACGGAATCACTTTGTCATGAACACCGTGAATAATTAAAGTGGGTGCATTTATTTTGGGAAGATCTTCAAAAAGCGTCTCATCTCTTAATAATACAACCACTGCAGCAGTCGACCAGCCAGCCGCCTGTAACCCCATTTGAAAAAACCAGTCTGAGAATCTTGGTGTTATATACTGAAAGAAAAAGCTATCTGTCACTTCCTGCATCATCTTCGGACGATCATTTAAGGTTTCCTTGAGAAATTTATCGGCCGTTTCCTTTGTAAAGCCTGTCGGAGCGGCAGCATCAACAAGGACGAGCTTGGACACCCCGTAACCGTTGTGGCGGGTCATATATCGAATCGCGATCGCTCCCCCGGTAGAATGACCAACAAGTGTGACATTTTGCAATTGTAATGTACCAACAACCGCGCGAATATCATCTGCCAGTCTGTTAAATGTGTATCCACTGATGGGTTTATCCGAATTCCCGAAGCCCCTCCAATCAATCCCGATACAACGGTAACCCATTGCGGGAAGAACATCAAACTGATATTCAAACTGTTTGTGGGAGAGCGGCCAGCCATGGATAAAGACGATGGTCTTGCTGCCGCTTGGGTTAATATCTTCAACATATAAATTCACACCCGGTTCTACCGTAACAAAGTATCCCATCCCGATTCCTCCGTTTTTCATATCGTTTTAACCATAAAGTATTCATTTAGGCAGACTTGGGTGAGTGCCCATAAGGGTCCTATGAGGGTATCCAACAAAGTTTTTATCAATTTTGATAATTTTTTCCATAAATGGGTATTATACAATATGCATTCAATTTCCTTTGTAGTGAGGCGTAAAAATGGCTGAAATTATTGGGGTCAGTTCTTGGATATTTGCGGGTATTCGTTGGGGCGACTGGAGAAACTGGCGCATGTATTATGGAACGATACTTTATTTCATTCTTGGCGACGTGCTTTATTATTATGTCAGTTATAATCATCGGCTCTGGTCACTCATCCCTACATGGCCGCTAAAAAACGAACTGACTTGTATAGCTGGTGAGTTTATTGTATTTGCCAGCACGATATTAATCTTCTTAGGCAGGTATCCAGCTCACCGTTTTCTATCGGCTTGGTGGACCGCGCTTTGGGTCATCATTTACACCGCAAATGAATGGATATTAATAAAAACCGGAACTTTTAAATATGAACACGGTTGGACACTATTCCACTCGTTTTTATTTAGTATCCTAATGTTTATTCTCATTCGGTTACATCATAAAAAGCCGGTGTTGACCATCTTAATATCCATCCCCATATCAATCATACTGATTTACCTAAATTCGATTCCGATAAAATGAGCGTTCCTGTCCTATGCAGGGACGTTTTTTTTATGAACGGGAAAAAGATGTATCCCTTCTTAAAAAACAAAGTATAATTTAAGAAAGAAAATTTGACGCAATGACGATAAAACGAGTGGTCCCCCTAAGCTTTTATCTAATTGCCTCTTTTAAAAGGAGCTACGTTACATGTTCAGTAATCCAATCTAAATTCCCCCTCATTTAAAAAATTTTTAAAAATGGGGGATCAAATTGAAACGTAATCGTGATTTTCTTTTCCTCATGGTTGGCCAATCACTAGCCAATGTGGGGGATGTGTTGTATGTCGTCGCTGTAATCAGTTTTATTTTTGGAATAACCAAATCTGCCGCAGTCTCGGCCATCGTGCCCTTTACCATTACCTTCGCCATGTTTATTTCAAGCATCCTGACACCAATTCTGATTGGAAGGGTGAATCTGAAAAAGCTGTTAGTCGGTTCACAAATAGGGAAGACAGTCATTTTGTTTGGGTTAAGTGCTTGTATGATGAGCGGTTTAGCCTTAACCAATTATTATTTTGTTTTTTTCATGATAGCGGGAATTGCGCTCCTGGACGGCTGCGCCAATCCCATTAGGCAGACGTTAATCCCATACTATGTTGAAAAAGAACATCTGATCAAGGCGAACGGAATCGCTGAAACCATTACACAATCGATTCAAATCGGAACCTGGTTCTTTGGCAGCTTGTTATTGATTGTGTTTAGTCCCAATCAGTTAATCTTGTTGGTAGCTGGGTTATTCGTTTTATCGAGTTTTATTTTGGCTTTTTTAAAAAATGTAGACCACAAAGCGGAACGACAAGAAAGAATGCGGGATTTGATTACACAAGGCTGGCAGACCATTCGTCTTACACCAGTATTAAAAACACTGGCGAAAATGGAATTCATGGAAACAATCGCGAACTCCGTTTGGATTGCGGCCATCTTGATTGTCTATGTGAAGCAGGCCTTGAATACACAGGAGCAGTGGTGGGGATTCATTAACAGTGCCTTTTTCATCGGATTGGTTCTGGGGAGTTTGTTGTGTGTGAAGTTTCCTCGTTTTTTAGAACGAAATCAGTACGGATTTATTATGGTTGGCATTGTATTGAACTGTTTTTTCACCATTCTCTTTAGTTTAACCAGTAACCCTTTAATCGCTTTATTGTTATCGGCTTTGATTGGCGTTTTTGGGCAGTTGAAAAATATTCCGCAGCAAACCATCATCCAAACGAGTATTCCGAAAGAACAATTGGCCACGGTGTATACATCATTTGGCACCATTTCAACAGGTACATTCGGTGTTGGCTCATTAATCATGGGGCTTATATCCGATTATTTAGGAGTGCGGAGTGTCTTTGCGATTTCGGGAGCTGTGCTAGCTGTCGTTATTGTGATTGTGGTTAAAGATAGACGGATTTTAAAAGGAAGTACGCATCGGGGATAAGCAAGAAGAGAGGAATTGCGGCGGCAATTCCTCTTTCTTAATATAGTTAAAATACTTGACCTGGTAGGTATCAAAAGTGGAAACCTACTTCTTTCGTAGAATCTTGAACCCATTTTCTATTTTTTCAAAACCAATTTTAGGATAGTATTCCATTGCAACTGGGGAGGCCAGCAAGATTAGAGTTGCTTCTTCGCCGATTTGTTCCTGTACTAATCGGACCAGTTCCTTACCAATCCCCGTTTTTTGATACTCTTTGTCTACTGCTAAGTCAGATAAATAGCAGCAGTAGCTGAAATCCGTCAGCGCCCTTGCTATTCCAATGAGCTTTTCATTTACCCATGCTGTAATTAAAATATCGGCATGATCAATCATCCGTTGCAGTCGCTGCAAGTCCTCGGCTGGCCGGTTAATTCCTGAAGCTTTAAAAACTGCAGACAAATCTTCCGGGCTGATTGCGGTGTTGATTTTGTAAGTGATTTGAAAAGTATTTTCCATAAGTTCGATCCTCCAATTAAGTTAATAATCGAATTTTATGAAAAAACCTTTCAAATTGTAAGTTCCAGAAATTACTTTTTTGATGGTACCAGTTTTATATTTTCGGTACATATTGATCACGATGACGCAGTCCTCGGTCGTCCTGCCGTCCTTTTGGCACCAAATCGAGAAACTGATAGGTGATATTCACCATGTCAATGCCGCGGGCGTAAGTCGAATAGGTATGAAAGATTTGCCCTTCTTCATCTTTGTAAAAAACGCTCACGCCTTCTCTGTCCGTACTCATCGGATTCTGAAGGGTATAGTTGTAATAGGCTTGTTTTTTCTCGACTTCTTCCTTGGTAAAAGAGGCTTGGAAATCATAATTAAAATCTGTTTGTCCCGATGAAAACCATGGAAAGGTCCAACCCATTCGCTGTTTGAATGCTTCCAGTTTTTCTAAAGGGGCACGAGAAAGACAGACAAAGGTGACATCACGGTGATTTAAATGCGGAATCATCCCGCTGTAATGATCGGCCCAAAACGAACAATGTTTGCAGCCCTGATCCCAGCCTGGATTGAACATGAAATGATACACAATCAATTGACTTCTTCCGGCAAATAAGTCTGCCAGCGACATCTTACCGCTGGGACCGTCGAATGTATAAGACTTGGTGACAGCTTCCCATGGCAAATCTCGTCTCAGTTGGGTTAGTTCGTCCCGTAGTTTCGTGAATTCCTTTTCTTTTTGCAGCAGTTCTTTCCGCGCTTCGAGCCATTCGCTCCTTGGCAGAACTTTGTGTTCCATATCAACACCCCAATATCTCGTTTTTCCACTTATTCTATCCAAAATCACCACAATTTTAGTGTAAAGTTACAAACTATTTGTGGCGTAATCGGATTTAACGGAGAATTTCTCAGCTTTATCGGCGAATTTTCGATTTTATCGGCGAAT
>NZ_JBALPP010000037.1:6207-15859 GCF_036965425.1 Neobacillus drentensis
ACGACTTTATCGGCGAATTTTCCAATTTATCGGCGAATCATACAAAGCAAAGAAAATGAAAGACTATCTCCTCTTTCGAATCAAATAAATGGCCATGCAAATGTAAATGGAACTTAATAGTATGAAAAATAAAGGCGTGGATAGTTGATTTGTTGCCACTTTATCACCAACATGTCATTTTAGTTCAGCGAGTGAAGGATGGAAAAAGAATAATAATATACCGATTATAAATATCGATAGTAAAAGGGCCATCAGAGGATGTTTATAATGAATCCTTACCATGGTAAATAAAATCGCGTTAAAGACAGCCGACCAATATATATTCCAATCATTTTCATAGATAAATAGCCCTTTTTTGTAAAAAAGGTATTCAATCGCAGTAAAATAAGCGATCCAAATCGCTAAATAAAGGAACTGTTTTTTTCCTTTTGAATAGTACCTCAAGAAGATCATTATCACTACGGGGACAATTAAAAAGGAAAAGGTAAGGTCAATTAACGTGTGGTTTAACCAAGCGACCGTTACCGCTTTGTATCTCCAGAGACTATGGTTGTAAAAAATAAAGTTATAAAGCAAATTGCAAATTATAAAGTATTGGACAGTTGGGTAATAGGACCGCCAATTTTTCCAATCAACAAAATAAATAGCAAAAAGGATATAAACAAGAACAACAAAGAGTAAATACATTTGAACAGCCTTTCCAACTTAATAGTTACATTTTAAACCAAAGGAATATGGTTTAGTCGTTCCATTGGTGTTTTATGGTAAAATGGAGGTTGGAAGGGGGAGCGTATATGATTTCAAATGCATTAGTCCCGTTAGCAATATTAGCTTTAATTGTTAGCGTAGGATTTCTATTAGTGAGGGTGTTAAAAAAATCCAAATGAGATTATTTCATTATCATTATTGGACGCCGCAACCGAAAGAAATGGAAGACTTTTATACCCACATCGGCTTCACCGTAAAGCTTCGAATTGGAAAAAGGAATGGACCATTCGAAACGTTTAATCCGCCGCTTACCTGGGACGATTTCCAACCCAGCCCTCCATTATTCCGTACGATTGAAATGGTGTTAGGCAGTGTCAATGTCACCTTTGGTTTCGGTAAGACTGCTAAGTTTGACCATCTGGGTTTTCTAGTTTCACAAGAAGAATATGATTCTATTTGCAAAAATGCCGAAAGCCTTTCTTTAAAAGTAGAAGAAGGAGAGCGTCGCACCTTTATTTACACCCCATTTGGGTTCAAAATTGAACTGCAGCGAAGAGCAGATGCGGTTCCATCTTTAGATGGCAGGAAAATCAGAAAAATGGTACTGATCATTAGAAATCAAGAAATCCCTCAACTCTTTCAAAATCTTTTAGGTGAAATACCAATTGAGTTCGAACCAGGAGAAGAGATAAAAGTAGGTCTTATAGAGTTCGAGGGTCCGCTTACAATGGAAGCAGCCGATCCATGCGAGGTTTTACTTAAATGCTAGCTGTCTTAACAGTTAGCTTTTCTTTTGGGCAAATAACTATGGCGGGGACAACTATCTATACTATTTAAGAGAATTTAGTAATTTAGTTGCGGATGCTTTCTTAGAGTAGTTTTGCGAAATTAAAAACTCCTCAAATGATACCCTGAGGAGTTTTCGTCAATTTTTGATTTGCGAAAGTCCAAAAGCATGGTTCGACCACAGGACTTGCTCGGTTTTACGAGCGAGATCATCTTCACAATCCACAATCAACACGACCTCAGTCTTGGGTACTTTTTTTCTCTTTTTTGCTGTAAGTAAAATCGGAATTCCCTTGATTATGCAGCCTAAAAGGCATCCGGCAATAAACCCGGCAACTCCCCAAACAACTGGACCCCAGTGAAGGACAAAACCGTAAACGGTTCCGAAAAAACAGCCTAACGCAGCAAGAAGCATGATGCCATCGAACAGGCTTTTCCCATCCGAGCGTCGAATTGTATCAAACCATTGCGACTTTTCATTTCTTTTATCTAGTGGAGCTGCAAAAATGTCTTCCTGCATAACGCCGAGCGATTCTAATGCAGTGATTGCGTTTTCCAAATGCTCTGAGTGGTTGAAGGAAGCTATAAATCGCATTTTTATGGGGTCATCCTTTATCCGTAATCGAAATCGTTTGTTATGTTGGTAGTTTTGCGCCAGGTAGTTTGCTTGTTCCTTATCAAAAAGTTTATTTCGCTCTACGGTAATCACGTAGGTAAAGTAAGCGGTAAAACTAATCATCGAGGGAATAAATAACGCCCATTCTGGGTCAAGGACGGAAACAGCCTTATCAAATTTTCCGATTAAGGTGTATTCGATACTTGCAAGAAGATGTGACTTCATCAAGATGAAGTTCCACCACAAAACTTCAAAAACGGCTGTTAAGACTCGCTGCGTATAAACTGCACCGATACCTGGGATGAACAATGACCATAAAGCTCCCACAATCGGGCTTCTTTTTGATAGAGAATTCCATTGGATTTGGTCTATTTTGAATGTAGAAATGGGTGCATTCTCTTTATGAGCAAGCTCATAAAATATATTGTTATCTACCGCAATTTTATAGGTGCTGTAAATGGTAAAAACGAAAACAGCCCCATAAGTTAAAATCCAATAATCACCATGCCCGCTATTTAGGGTCTGTGCAGCCTTATCAAATCGTCCGATAAAAGTATAAATAATGGCAACGTTGAATTGTGTTTGGACATTGAGGACAACTTCCCAGACAAACAAAATCCAGCCTAACAAGTACTGGCCTAATAAGAGATGACCAAATCCTGGCATAAACCATGCCCAGGCTATAGTTACCCACGGGTTCGTGAAATGTAATAGATTCAGATGTAGCGTGCCGAGATATGCTCTCTGTCTGCGTCCTTTTTGGTGTGTTATCATGGAGTTAATATATCTCGTTCCTTACCGTTTTATGCAAGAATTGGAAATTCAGTAAGAAAGAGCGGGCTTTGGGGAATATGCCTTCCAGTCAGGGCATATTGAGAGTAAAAGCGGCTTATGTGAGAGTAAGTATATCTTATCCGAGAGAAATATATCTCATGTGAGAGTAAGTATAGGTTATCCGAGAGAAAAATGTCCTCCCGAAAGGCTAGACGACAGTAAATAGACGTTATCCGCTGTTAAAATTGAAACTCCCTTCAGCCTCTGAGGGGAGTTAGTTTTTTAATGGTCCTAGACAATATCAGCCTTCAATAGACCAGAGTAGATTAGTCCTCACTTGTATTTAAATAAGGACTCCCGCCTTCAGAAATAGTCCTTGTGGAAGGATCCTCAATTGAATCTAAAAAAGGACTTCCGCCAACAAAATTTGCCTGAATGGACGAATTATTACTAGTATCTAAATAAGGACTGCCTTCCTCATAACTAGAAGAGTTTCTTGATCGTTTATGTTCTTCTCGCATACAATCCACCTCTGTTAATAGAATATGTGGAAATGTAAAAATAAATACAGATACTAGTTACGAATCGACATACTTTTTAGGCTGTTAATGGAGTTTTTCTAGGATTAGAGCGGGTTTAAGGGATTTTTAATCAAACGATTGAATAGTATAGCATATACGGAATTTAGTCGAAAGAACGCAAAGCTGCCATAATGAAAAATCGCAAGTTAATACTTTTGTTAAATTAACAAGAAGTATCATTTTGCAAGTTAAGTATTCTTAATCACCTATAAGCCACTGCTTTCCAGTAGTCAATATTTCTTCTAGTGACTTTGCCACACTAAAAGTAGTGCTGCTTTAATACTTTTCTACAATTTTTAAATAACCTTAAAGATTTGTTCATAGTTTGTTCATATCTAGGGGGTATGATAAGTACATGAAGAGAACAGCTTAATCAACTCTCTCTTTGACCCCCTTATAAAAATATTTGTTGCGCATCCGGCCTTGTGCCGGATATTTTTTTTGCAAAAAAAAAGCCTTGATTAAGAGGCATTAAGGGCAAACCAGGGTGAGGAATGTAGTCATAATTGTAAGACGAATAAGCATTTCGATTATCATCATGTTGACCACCTCTTTAGGTTTTATAATCTTAGTGTACACCTTTTTTGTGAAAAATATATAAAGCAATTGTAAATTAATTGTCAATTTGATATTGTTGGCAACTTTGCCTATTTTACGATTCGCCGTTAAACCTATGAAATTCGCCGATAAAATGAAAAATTCGCCGATAAAATGAAAAATTCGCCGATAAAGTGGTTAAATCCGCCGATAAACCCACGAAATCCGCCGATAAATCAAAATATGGCCTGGAAAAGTGTACTTTTACACCGCAAAAACTCTATTTGATCCTCCCAGCAAGATAATTCCGCACTCCCTCCACGTCATGCAACTCTCTTTTCGGAAGAATACAAGCACTAACTCCGCTATTATAGAGATAGAAATTATGTTGATCCTCTTTCATCTCAACAATCCCAGCCCAAGTCACCCTTGTTTCGCCATGAGCGCTAGAATCCACAATCCCCTCATCCGTCATTCGCAGCACGTGATCGCCAAGCATCCCTTCATTCTTACCCTCATTCATCATTCTCTTCGTCATCCGCTTAACATGACGATAGAAAATCTTCGGGTAAAAAAGAATCCAAAGAACCGCAATAATAAAATAAATCACAAACGCCGTCACGAAGGGCATATCGCCATACGTAGACGCCAGATAGGCCGCAATAATAAAAATAACCGGCAGCAAAAACCGCTGAATATTTAAGGAACGCATTGCGGCTTTGGAATTTTTAACATGAAACATATTGAAGTTTAAATAATCTTCCTCAGTTAAGTGATAGTGAATCTCCATAAAAAAACTCCTTTGCATTGAACTTGTCCATTCGAAACCTAGCGGCAGCCATATATTGATAGTATCAGTACAAGAAAGGGGGATTTATCCATGTCGAATAGCAAAAAAGATAAAAATCAAGAAGAAGAAACCGAACACGAACACAAATGTGACTGCTGCAAAATCAACATTAACATCAATTATACCTTTAATATTGGAAACACAGAAAATCATATCGAACAGCGAGCAGAGGGCGGCGGGCAAATTAACAAGCATGTGGGCACAAACGCCAATCAAGGCGGGCAAAATGCGATTGATCACAGCGCATCAGCCAATACCGATTCCAATTTCGCCGATGGCAACGGCAGAAGCGGAATTGCCGGAAATGACAATGATGAAGCGGGCGGACAGCAAGGCATCAAAGTGCGCGACAGCATCGTGAAGAAGAGCATCATTGCATCAGGCTCCGAGCACAACGAAAGCGGCGACATACCTCCAACCGATGAAGCCGACAATGAAACTGCGGAAGAAGAGACCGGATAAGACTTATCGATGGGTGTTTCCTATGTATCAAAGCCAATTACATCTTCTAAAAAGATAGCCCGGATTCAAACTCCGGGCTATTTTTTCGTGTGTTTATCCAGAACTAGGGAACGATAGAAACAAAACCTTTTGAAAGGTATGCGTGATATGACGGTTGATGTTTTGGTATTAATACTATTGTGGGTGATCGGTCTTTTGGCATTTATGCTGTTTGTTCCAAAAAATCGCCGGCGGAGATTCTTAATCGCTTTTCTGATTTGTCAATCCTTTACCTGGCTGATTTCCGTTCTGCTAGTTTATTTTGACCGGATTTCTTATCCCATTCGCGAATTTCCAAAAGCCACTCATTTGCTATTGGCACTGAATTATTTCTTCTTTCCACTCCTTTGTGGTTTCTATATCATCTATGAGCCAAAAAGAAATTACACGGTGCGACTCCTTTATTTAGCCGTTTGGGATTCGGGTGTAGTCGTGATCATAAAACTATTGGAAAAATATACAGGCTTATTAAAATACCAGCATTATGCGTGGTATTGGTCATGGCTAAACTTTTTTTGTATTTTTGCAGTCACGAATTTACTATATCGATGGTTTTTCAAAAATAAAGCCATGTTTCAGAGTGATAAGGGTGCGGCACAATGAGAATAGAGTGGATGATTTTATTTGTGGTTTGGCTGATCACGTTGGGGTTGGTCTTCATTATCCCCAAAAAGAAAAGACGAATAGCCATCGTCGCTTTTTTATTTACGCAAGTGATTACCTGGCTCCTCGGTTTAGTGGTAGTGGAGTATGGGCTGATTGCCTATCCAGTTCGCTGCTTTCCGACTGTCAATCACACCAGCTTTACCTATGAGTTTCTGTCCTTTCCCGTTCTTTGCGGTGTTTTTAATGCCTATTATCCTCATGCCCGCAGCAATATGATGAGGTTCTTATACTTTGCTTCGTTCTGTACGATTTTAACGATCCTTGAAGTGATTATTGAAAAGTATACAGATTTAATAGAGTACCTGCACTGGTCCTGGTATTTGACCTGGATTTCCCTGTTTATCTCCTTTATGCTGTCCAGATGGTTTTGTGTATGGTTTTTCAAAGGGATAGCAAAGGAAATGGAGGAATAGGGGCTGTGACAAGCCGTTCTTTTTTTTAGATACCGCTCAGTATGGTTACTCTCGTAATGGAAAAAATAAAATGAGAATGATTTTCAGCTTGCCACACTTTTTATGAAAAAATGGTACGGTTTTCGTTTGGAGGAGAGTCATGCACGCTCTGTTAACATTCATCCTATTAATGTTTGCAATATGGAAAGGTGATTGGCGACATTGGCAAAAATATATTCACACCATCTTCTATGTGATTACCTGTAATTTACTTTACGCTGTCCTGTGCAGAGATCATTTGCTTTGGAAATATCGCCCCGACATCTTGCCCAAATCCCATGTATTGGTGGAATTATTATATACGTTTATCAATCTACCTTCGATTACCTTGCTCTATTTAAGCCACTTTCCCTTCTCAAAGCCGCAGCCGAAACAGTCTCGATATGTTCTCACCTGGATCATCGGTGCTTTTCTCGTAGAATATCCATTTGTAAAATGGGACCGGCTGCTCTTCATTAATGGATATGAGAATTGGATGGAACCAATTTTTTATTTATTTATGTTCGGGATGATTCGGCTGCATTACAGCCGGCCGTTTCTTACATACGGAATCTCCGTCGTGATCATCGTGTTTATGGTTCACTATTTTCATGTACCGATTAAATAGGGGCTGCTCCTGAACAGCCCTTTTTCTCGTTCCCATTCGTTTTCTATCATTTAGTTGTGACTCTGCAAACTTAACTGCTAAATCATGGTAATATATTGATTAAGAAATAAAAGGCTTAAGGAGCTTGATTAAAAAATGGTCATTCAGTCAAACATGTCACCAAAAGCGATTGTGGAGGTTTGGGAAGGGGCAGCAACCATTTTGAAACAATATCATGTTCCCATAATGGAAACGACCTTAGAAGCAGTTGTTAAACCAGATGTACTTCCCGCTCTCCTGAAGGACTTAAATGCTTTTGTTGGCAGTTCAATGGCTACTTGTGTGGAAGGTGGCTGACTACTACCAACTAAAAAGGAGTAGGGTGCTCCTTGGATACATAACTATAGGAGGTTTGATTATGGATTATTGTGAAATGATGAGGAGCATGATTGGGAATACCCCTTTGATTATCGTGCGGCCAAGTGTCGCAATCATGAATCACCATGGGGAAATATTGCTGAGCAGATTTTCAGGCGACAGCTGGGGGATACCTGGCGGGATATTGCAGTTAGATGAATCGGTTGAAGATTGCATCAAAAGAAATGTACAAGAAGAGATTGGATTAATGCTGAATCGATTATCCTTATTTGGTGTATTTTCCGGCGGGGCCTTATTGGATAAACCAGAGGACGGCAGTGACGAGTATCAGATGGTAGCAATAGGATATATATGTACGGATTATGAAGGGGAAGTCAGGCCGAATGAGAATCAAGCGATCGAGGCTGCATTTTTCCCATTAGATCAATTACCTGAAGAAATGGAGCCATTTATTAAAGAAAAGCTTGCTGAATTAAAAGGAAGCTTGAAATAATTCAATTAGCATAAAAGCCAGTCCATCACAACGGACTGTTTTTTGCGCCATAAACACCGCACATTCCCCTGTTCTTTCAAACTTTCGACAATATTCATACATTTTCCACAATTATCAACTGGTAATATATTTACATTGACCCTTTAATCTAGTAGAATATGAAACTAGTATAGATAAAAGGAGGATAGTCGAATTTGGAACGGGAAGATAAAAATAACTCGAATGTCGCCGATTTTTCTGAGATTGTGAAGAAGGCATATGAAAAGGGTCTCAATGAGAATGGAATGACACCGGAAAAATTAATTGAAGATATAAAAGTCGATCTCAAAAATATGATGATTAGCTAAATATATAGATTGAATGCTGCCAGAGGAAATCGGCAGTTTTTTGTTTTTTATAGGGTAAATATTAAGTACTATAGGAATTACTTCCTAAGTAGTAGAAAAATGCATGACTTAATGACCGAAATTTGTGAACTAGGAGGAATTTGGGAATTATTTGTAGAAATTAT
Source organism: Neobacillus drentensis (assembly GCF_036965425.1). Taxonomy (GTDB): domain Bacteria; phylum Bacillota; class Bacilli; order Bacillales; family Cytobacillaceae; genus Neobacillus; species Neobacillus drentensis_F. Next base: position 14,647 of record NZ_JBALPP010000037.1, read on the forward strand.
ATGTAACATAATTCCAATTAGAGGTGAAGATGACGATGAGGCAAACTCGACAATATAAATCTCCAAATGCTGCAATGTTATGGTCGGTAGTTCTACCGGGACTCGGCCAATTATACAATAAGGATTATCTTGTCGGTTTTGCCCTGATTGTCTTGGAGTTTCTAGTGAATTTGAACGCAGACTTAAACCTATCCCTTATCACTACCTTTGTGGGTGATATAAATTCTGCTCATCATTCGATTAATTATCGCTGGGGGCTTTTTTATCCATCGATTTATGGTTACGCCATCTGGCAGGCCTATAATGCCGCAAGGGCCAATAACGCTAAGCTTTCAGGCGAAGAAGGACTACATAGAACCTATTTCTCCGGTTTCTTCCTTGGATTGGTTGTCGGAATGGATTTCGGGCTATTCTGGCATGACGGCAGTTTTATCTTGCATCACTTAGCAATTCGTTTTCTAGACTATCCTGTGGTGAACGGGATTGTGTTCGGACTGCTGATGGGAATACTCGGGCACATTATGGAAAATAAGGTATACCGAAAACAAAAAGCGGTTGAACATTCGTAATAGAAATTGCCAAACTGTTGAAGGTGACTTCAGCAGCTTTTTTATTTTACCGCAACTTACCATTTCACCATATATCTCACTGAAAAGGTACTTATGATACGATTTTCCTGCCAAATTGTTTTTTGTACATATATGGAGGAAGCACATGATATTCAATTTCATAATCAATAAATATGTCATCATATTTTCAATCTTAGTGGAAATAGTATAGTGTTATATCATTTATTCCCAAGTCACCTATGCCTATGCATTTGATGCTAGCAAAGGAGATTTACTTCAATCCGTCCCATCTCCTAATAAAAAATACACCGCCAAAGTGGCGGCGACACCATTCTATGGGTAGAAGTTGTTTCCCCTAGTATGGATTTCAAGAAAATAATCTACGTTAGTGAAATGAAAAATAATGTAAAGATGACTTGGGCCAATAATAAAACCATTAATATAAAAATTAATGAGGATGATGAGGCACCGCCAGAAACCATTCTTCATTTAAATATCAATAAAGACATTTATGATGAAATCGGAACGCCTTCTAAGAGTCTTGTCATGAAGAATGAATATGAAAGATTTTTTCCTAAATAATAATGTAGACTTACTAAGTGTATGACAGCCTTCATTTAATATTAATCTTTAGAGGATATTAA
>NZ_JBALPP010000038.1:0-8121 GCF_036965425.1 Neobacillus drentensis
CGAGCGGCATTTTTTCTTGCTGACGGGCATTAGAAGCTCCTCCTTAATGACCGGAGGCGGCCATTTTTGCTCTTATTATCAATAACGATATAAAATTATGAAACAACCACGTTATGTTATTCGTCTTAGTAAGTGTAATTATTTTTTTACGAAAGGAATCTAAAGAATTGAAGCGGATAGGAAGTTTATCATTCACATTATTACTCATCACATTCACTATCCTATACGTCATTGTGTTTCATAAGGAATCGATTCCTTTTATGGAGTCGAATAACAAGCAGACAACGCCTTTACCAACTGACCTCCATCCGATTGTGAAAGAACGAAGCAATCAATTAATCCAGCAGGCTGCCAAAAAAGGAATTGTGCATGTGATTACGGATGGCTTCCGAAGTGCGGAGGATCAGGATCGACTTTTTGAAAAAGGCCGTACATCTGAAGGAAATATTGTAACGTATGCAAAAGGCGGAGAGTCCTACCACAATTTTGGGCTTGCCATCGATTTTGCGCTAAAGACTCCTGAAGGTAATGTCATTTGGGACATGAATTATGATGGAAATAAAAATGGTGTCGCGGATTGGACCGAGGTGGTTAAAATGGCGAAATCCTTAGGATTCCAATGGGGCGGCGATTGGGCCAAATTTAAAGATTATCCCCATTTAGAAATGGATTTTGGCTTGACGATTGCTGATTTGCAGAATGGAGAAAGACCACCAAACTCATCTTTGACAGCAGATGGCGAACAGTGACAATCACTGTTCGCCTTTTTTATGGCTAAGCCAGTTCCAAAGCAATCTCCATCATATTTGTAAAAGCTACTTGTCTTTCTTCTGGTGTCGTTTGTTCATGTCGAATTATATGATCACTTACCGTTAAAATTGTGAGCGCATTTACTCCGGCATAGGCCGCATTCATATAAAGACCGGCCGTTTCCATTTCCACACACAAAATCCCCATCTTCCGCCATTTTTCCAACGCGGTTTCATCGGCATTATAAAAAATATCGCTTGAAAGAACATTTCCGACATGAACTGGAAACCCTTTTTGGTCCGCTGACCTTTTCGCTTTTTCCAATAAGGCAAATGAGGCAATATTGGAGTATTCTCCTGGAAGATTGTATTGGTGAACGTACCGGGAGTCCGTAGAAGCCCCCATGGCAAAAACGATATCATACAAATTCATAGAGTCTTGGATAGCACCGCATGTCCCAATTCGGATTAAATTTTTCACACCAAAAATATGAATCAGCTCCCAAGAATAAAGACTCATACTCGGCATACCCATCCCTGTTCCCATGACAGATACTTTCTTTCCTTTATATGTTCCAGTAAAACCTAGCATATTACGGACGGAATTGAATTGAACCGGGTCATCTAAATAGGTTTCGGCAATAAATTTTGCTCTTAGTGGATCCCCAGGCAAAAGGATGGTTTCCGCAATTTCTACTCCATTTGGTTTAATATGCGGGGTTTCTTTATGATTAGCTGTGTTCATCTTTGTTTCGCTCCTTTTCATGACCTTCTGTAAAACTCTGGATTTAGAAACGCTTACAAATCTATATATTGTGAAAATTTTTAAGTGGGTATACAAATTGTAGTATTTGTATTATTATTTTAAATAATAAAAATATTGTATAAACTTCACCATATATCTCACAACATATAGAATAGACCTAAATATAGGTGCTATTACTAGAATAACCATTTCAGCCAATTACTCTTCTTGTGTCCTGAAGAGTAAGAATCCTCTTCTTTCGTTTAGGAGAGGTTTTTTCAATTAAAATGGGTTATACCAAATACTTCAAGATATTCCATTTTTTGAAACAATTTAGTTAGGGGGGTGAGGACAATTGGAGACACTTGAAAAAAAACGGTTTTCTACGAAAGGTCTGTGTACCGTAGAAGGATGCTGTGAACCCATTAAAGCTCGGCAGCTATGTAATAAGCATTACGTGCGAATGAGAAGAAGAGGGAATACAGATACCATCAGAGTAGAGGCTCGCTCTGTTGACCATTGTTTGGCAATAGATTGTTCCAAACCCTACTTTGCCAATGGTTACTGCGAACATCATAACTACATTTATAAAAAAACAGGCTATCCACATGCACCCAAGGAAATTAAATTATGCGGAGTTGAAGATTGTTATAATTATCATTTTCTTCGAGGGCTGTGTGAAGTCCACTACTACGAGTGGATGTCAAACCTAAAAAAATTCAGTTTAACCCTATGAAAGAAAAAGAGACATCAAGTATTGGTAAGTAAACAATACGATCATCGAAATGTTCCCAATGAACCATATTGGGAACATTTCTCCGATAACAATTTTTCACCCGCGCAACTTTACACGATAATGCCTCATCGATTTCGGGATTCCTTTTAACTCAAGAACCCCGTTATAGATTAAATGTCTGATTCGATATTCAAAAAAACAATCTGAAACCAATTCATCGAGCTGCCCTAGGATTTCACCAATTACTTCTCCGGCCCGAATAAACTCTTTGGGTTCCTGTTGTTGATGAAGCTGCTCAATGGTCTGGATGATGAACCCATCAAAATAATCCTCTGGCACACTCGTTATTCTTCCGTTCTGCCATAAACGAAGGACTTCTTTTGTTTGCGATAATTGTTCCCATTCTTCTTGAAACTGGACTCTTTCTTCATTTGATAACGGTTTGGCGGTTTTGTTTTGGTCAAATAAAGCTTTTAACTGTTCCGGATGCAGCCATGCCGAGTGTATCATTGACCTCCCTTCATCCTCACTCCATTGTTCAGTCGTATTAATTAGAATCATCTCATTTGGTTTATCCCGTAATAAAAAAAGAATAAAACGAAGCCACGTTTGTTCGTCACCATTATTAGCCGTCCAAATATAAACAGGAATTTCATCTGGTATATCCTCAATTTCTAATACCGTTTTGGAAAAATAATTCTCCAATTCATGAACTTCCAATTCAAAATTGATATTCTCAGATAGCCATTCATAACGGTAGTCTTGTCCTATTTTACTATCGAATTTCCATAACGGTCCGATTGCAAAGGGTTCCTGAAAGCCAATAACCTTCTTTGGACGCTCCAAACCATATCTTAATGCTCCAGCTGTAGAGGAGGATGAAACAAGATGCACCGGACCGTGCTCCCTTAAAAAATCGGCAGAGGGCATCTTTTTCCGCTGCCTTTGTATCAGTTGGTTGATTTTTTCAGCCATAAAACCTAATTGATGCTGTTGAACAAAATAACCACTGCCTTCCAAAGGTTCCTGTTCCTCATGATAAAATGTATCAAAGTCAGCCGAATGATGGAGTTCGTAGGTTTGCCATTCTCCTCTCTCCGACAATTCTGACGCCGTTAAATAGTCATCCCCTTCAATTTGATAGACAAAAACAACATTTGGTTCACTGAAAAAATATATGTATGGATAATGATCTCTAGTTTTAATAACATTCCCCTCCTCTATAAAGCTCTTTTCTTGTTTCTACAAAATGGCCACAAAATCCTTTGGATAAACCTCAGTTGATTTTTACATTATGACCTTTCTATAATGGGTAGTAATGAACTTGAAGAGAGGGATTCATATTAATATATTGTGGGATTTCGACGGGACTCTTTTTGATACATATCCAGCCCTTGTCGAAGGATTTATTCAATTAAGCCAGCAAGACCTAGACCGAACTGAAGTGCTGAAATGGTTAAAAAAAGATTCCTTAACAGCTTTTAAACACTATGGAATTTCGTTAGAGCTTAGAGCAGAATACCAAAAGCTGCATAACTATTACTCGAAAACACACAGTGTTCCATTTGAACACTTAGTGGATGTATTATCGGCCGTTGATAACAATATTATTGTGACTCATCGCGATAAAGAATCTACTATCTATCTCCTTGAAAAATACGACTTAGCCAAATACTTTAAGGAGATCGTATCCGTTGAAGAACAAGGATTCACTAGAAAGCCTCATCATTCTTCCTATGAGTATGTCCTAAAGAGTCATCATATTGATTTGGTAGTCGGCGACCGCGACTTAGATTTAATTCCGGCCAGGCATTTAAATATCAAAACCGTTGCCTTTCAGAATCGTAATATAGAAGCAGATTTTCATATCGACAACTATGCCGATTTTATTTCTGAAGTCCTTACCCATTTCCATAAAAAGCCCCTTTGATTTTAACTAGGGGCTTTTAGTTGAAGTTTTCTATTAACCTTGCTGTGGACTTGTAAGAGGGGCCGCCTTCTTTGCCATATCCAACACCTTTTTAGTCTCAGCTTTCCTGTGTGTATAATATAAGGCTGCGCCAGTAAATAAAAAACCGCTAATCAAATTCCCAGCTATTACTGGAATTTGATTCCATACCCACCAATCTGTGAAGGAAACATTAGCACCAAGCATCATCCCCGCTGGAATGACAAACATGTTCACAACTGCATGCTCAAAGCCTTGGGCAAAAAAGATTAAAATCGGCAGCCACATTGCTGCAATTTTGCCAATGACCGACTTGGTTGTCATCGCCATTACTGCTCCCAATGTCACCATCCAATTACATAACATCGCTTTAACAAACACAACAATGAATCCATCAACTCCAAGACTTTTATAGCCAACTGTTTTGGCCTGTGATACGGCGATAATTTTCGCTGCAACAGCATTATCGGTCACATGCCCAAACTGTGTAGAGGCAATCATAAATAGCCAGGCATAAAAAACTCCTCCAATTATATGACCAACAATAACCCAAAACCAATTATTAATCATTTGGCGAACGGATACCCGTTTGTCCATGACGGCAACCGGAATCAGTGCAAAACTGCCCGTTACTAATTCCAACCCAAGCAGGATAATGAGGACAAAGGCAGCCGGAAAAAGAATCGCTCCTGCGACCCCCATTCCAGTTTGCAATTCTGCCGAATAGGCTAAAGTCGTTCCAAACCCAAGAAACGCTCCCGCCAACGCTCCGCGAATCAATAAATCCTTAATCGGCAGTTTGGCTTTCGCTTCCCCTGCCTGAATCATGTTTTCTACCACTTGATTTGGGCTTAGTAATGACATTCTTTCACTCCCCTTTTTATTCGCCTATAAAAATAAATACTTGGCCATCTCTGACTTCGACTGGATAGGATTGAACACACCCCACATCGGGTGCTTGCACTCTTCCATCCATCACGCTGATTTTCCAATCATGCAAAGGACAGTAAACAAATTCCCCGCTGACGATTCCTTCGGCAAGTACTCCGCCTTTGTGAGGACAACGATTTTCAATGGCACGAATTTTTCCATTTTCCAATTTAAAAACAGCGACTTCTTTTCGGCCAATCGTAACGGTTTTTCCAAGCTTTTGCGGTAAATCTTCCGCTTTCCCAATCAATATGGGACGTAGTGTTTTTTCCATTTTTCTTTCCCCTCCAATAATCCGTTATTTCGTTTCCACCGGGAGTTTCAAAGATTCATAGAGGTCTTTTAACAGTGTTTTATCCTGAATGGCTTTCTTCCAAGGTTCTTGAACAACAGACAATGCTTCTTCCATTCGTATCATTAATTCTTTCACTGTATTTGGATCGGAGAGTACTTCCCGAATATGATCAAGCCCTAAACGCTCGACCCATCCTGAGGTTCTTTCTAAATAATGGGCCGTTTCTCGGTAATATTGGAGGAACGCACCAATCATTTCTTCAAGCGCTGCCCCCGATTTAAATTTAAATAAAAGATCCGCTGAACGGAGATGCGTCCCGCCGTTTCCGCCTACATACATTTCCCAAGCACCATCGACACCGACAACACCAACATCTTTAATTCCACTTTCTGCACAGTTACGCGGACAAGCGGAAACGGCCATCTTGACCTTATGCGGAGTATTTAGTCCCTCAAATTTCTTTTCCAGACGAATCCCCATTCCAATGGAATCTTGTGTACCAAAGCGGCAGAAGTTTTCACCAACGCACGTTTTAACGGTTCGAAGTCCTTTGGCATAGGCAGAACCGGAAGGCATATCCAGATCAGCCCACATCTTCGGTAAGTCCTCTTTTCTTACACCAAGTAAGTCAATGCGCTGGCCTCCTGTAACCTTAATCAGTCCTACCTTGTATTTATCCGCAACATCGGCAATTTTTCTTAGATCATCTGCGGTCGTCACTCCTCCATACATTCGCGGAACGACCGAGTAAGTGCCATCCTTTTGAATATTGGCATGCATCCTTTCATTCACATAGCGGGCTTCTTTCTCATCCTTGTAACTTAATGGGTAGATCATTCCTAAGTAATAATTTAATGCTGGCTTACATTTCGAGCATCCATCCGTTCTCCAATCAAGCACATTCATAACCTCGCGAATATGAGTTAAACCCTTTTCACGGATTTCCTGCAAAATCTCATCTCTAGACAGGTCGGTACATCCGCAGATGGCTTCCTTTTGGTCTGCCTGATATTGATCACCAAGGGTACATTGTAAGAGGTCCGCTACAAGTGATTTACATCCTCCACAGGAGCGTGAAGCATTTGTACAGCCCTTTACTTGGTCTACGGTTGACAAGCTTTGCGAACGGATGGCTTCCACAATGGCTCCTTTGGTGACGCCATTACAGCCGCAAATGAGTTCTCCATCAGCCATTGCAGTGACGGCACTTTGCTCATGTCCATTACTTAAGTCCGTCTCTAAATATTCCTCAATGGCTGATTCCCTTTTAATGAGGCTTAGTAGACGATTCCCATCCTTTGTGTCACCGAACAAAACAGCCCCAGATATTTTTCCGTCTTCGATTAAAACTTTTTTATAAACACCGCGATAATCATCGTACACTTTGAAGGCCTTCGTATGTTCGTCCTCATGTATTTTCCCAGCGGAGAAAACATCGACGCCCGATACTTTCAGCTGTGTAGAAAGGACAGAGCCTTTGTAAACTTCATCTCCGATGCTGCAAAGTCTTTTAGCTAACACTTGCCCTTGCTGATATAACGGGGCAACTAAACCATAGGCAATGCCGCGATGCTCCGCACATTCCCCAACCGCGTATATATTCGGGACATCCGTTTCCAGGTAGTCATTGACAATAATTCCACGGTTAACGGGAATCCCAGCTTCTATTGCTAAAGAAACATTGGGTTTAATCCCAACCGCCATTACTACTAAGTCCGTCTGAATTTTGGTGCCGTCCTTAAAGCGAATACCTGTTACCTGTTTTTTTCCTAAAATTTCTGCTGTGTTTTTTTGTAAAAGAAATTTCATCCCTTGTTTTTCTAGTTCTGTTTGCAAAAGTTTTCCTGCCGTCTGATCCAATTGACGTTCCATTAAGTAATGATGAATATGGATGACCTCCACTTCCATCCCAAGGTTCAATAACCCGCGTGCAGCTTCAAGGCCCAGCAACCCCCCGCCAATAACCGCTGCTTTCTTATATTTTTTCGAATATTCAATCATTTTTTCGCAATCTTTAATGTTCCGAAAGGCGGTAACTCCTTCTTTATCTGCTCCCGGCAGCGGCAGCATGAAGGGGTTTGAACCTGTCGCCAAAATCAGTTTGTCATAGGACTCTATTCGCCCTTTATCTGTATAGACGATTTGGTTTTCCGTATCAATGGCCGTAACCGATTCACCCGGATATAAACGGATCTGGTTGTCCTCATACCACTTCCATTCATTCAAGGTTATATCGTGAACAGAAGTACCTCCTTGCAGGACCGTAGATAGTTGTATTCGATTATAGTTCGGATATGGCTCCTGACCAAAAATCGTTATCTCAAACTTTTCCCGGTTAATTTTCAGCACTTCTTCTATTGCTCTGACCCCGGCCATTCCATTTCCGACAAGTACCAGCTTTTGTTTCGTCATGCGTTTCTACCCCCTCCATGTTAGAAAATAAATTGTTTGAATATTTTATAACACGTTAGAAAGTCAATTTACACGAATGTGTCAGTTAATCTGACACACTAATTTTATTGCTTTAATCACCTAAAGGACCAGCTAGCATTACCCTGACAGCATTGGTAACGCATACAATTCAAGTGGATTTTTATAAAAATAGACGTGTTAAAAGCCAATGTTGATTTTTAGCACTGTTGATTGGAGCGGAAGGCGCGAAGACTCCTGCGGGAGTACGGGGCAGGGGAGACCCCGGAGGCGCCAAAAGCGCCGAGG
>NZ_JBALPP010000038.1:8165-41612 GCF_036965425.1 Neobacillus drentensis
AGCGAAGCGCCTGGAGCGCGAATCAACAATCAAGTTTAACAGTGCAAAAAAATTAAGAGTTGATAATATTTGCTCTTTTCTACATAATAATTTTGAAACCTTTTTGAATCTTAATCGTATATGTATCATCTGGACAAGAGTTTGTTCGGTTTAAAAAAATTAAAAAGAGAATGGAAGATATACATTGGGCTCTAACATTTTTCTATTTGTACAATATGTTTTTGAGGCTTATTATTGGTTAATCTTGATTTCGATTTTTGGCTCTTGGTTTCCTCAATTTCATTCATCAAAAATTGGAAGTTGGATTTCTAGGATAGTTGATCCTTATTTAGGCTTGTTCAGGCGGTTTATTCCCCCTCTAGGCCCTATTGATTTTTCACCAATTATTGCCTTATTCGCCTTCAGATTTATTAGGATGTTTGCGCTTGAAGGTCTCCGTCAATCCTTGAATGTTATTGGTGTTTAAAAAGAATATAAATTTGTAAGGGCGAACAGTTGGCATCTGTTCGCCCTTTAGCTTTTTCTTTATTTGTTGTGATATACTTAAGAAAGTTTGCTTGTAAGAAAGGGAGTTCTATTTGTGGAATTACGAAAGTCAATTGCTCATACCAAATCTGAATCGAATTCGACTTATATATTTTTACTCGTAGCTGGGATTGTCCTTGTAGCTTTTAATTTGCGCCCAGCCATTACCTCGGTAGGGCCATTGGTGGGAAAAATTCAGGCTGATGTGGGACTAGCCCACTGGAGTGCCGGCTTCCTCATGAGTCTGCCATTACTTGTTTTTGCCGCCATGTCACCGATCGTTCCAAAATTAGCCAGTCGGTTTTCAAATGAAAGGACAATGCTGATCGGCTTGTTCTCACTGTTAATCGGAATAGGCATCCGTTCTATTCCCATCACGTTTTTTCTTTTCACCGGGACCCTTTTGGCAGGAATGGGTATTGCGATTGGAAATGTTCTTTTGCCAGCCGTTGTAAAGGATAAATTCCCTCAGAAGTTCGGCTTAATGACAAGTGTATATTCAACTTCTATGGGATTAGTGGCATCATTAGCATCAGGATTAAGTGTGCCTTTAGCGGACGGCTTGAATCTAGGTTGGCAGGGAGCCTTAATTGTATGGGGAATTCCCGCTGTAATCGCAATTTTGGTTTGGGCTCTTCTTGTGAAATCCAATCAAGGAAGTCAAAATAAGATCAAAAAGGCTAGCTCCAATTCTAATCTAATCTGGCGCTCGCCGCTTGCCTGGCAAATCGCGATGTTTATGGGATTCCAGTCCTTTTTATTTTATGTCACGATTTCTTGGCTGCCTGAAATCCTGCAAAGCCGTGGAATGAGTAGCAGCACGGCAGGATGGATGCTCTCGTTTTCCCAATTAGTCGGTTTACCTGCTAGTTTCTTCATCCCTGTTATTGCAGGCCGGTTCCGCTCACAATCATGGATTGCCTTACTGTTAAACATTTGCTCTTTTGCTGGGTATGGCGGATTACTGCTTAGCTCTTCCTATCCTATTGCCATTATCAGTATTATTTTAATTGGGATAGGATTAGGGGGAACTTTTCCATTAGCGCTAAGCTATATTGGACTCCGTGCGAAGAATGCCGCACAGGCTGCTGAATTATCAGGTATGGCACAATCAACCGGTTATATCCTTGCGGCTGTTGGCCCAATGTTCATTGGTTTTCTATATGATAAGACCCATATGTGGACTATTCCGCTTATCACCCTCCTTTTAGTCTCTGTAGTCGTGATGCTATTTGGGATGATATCAGGCCGCGATCGGTATATTTAAAAGGCGAACAGTGCTAGTCACTGTTCGCTTTTTTTGATTAACGAAAAAATTTGACTCATCCGCACACCTAAATGAATTCAAATGTCTTGATTTACAAAACATAAAAAGAGTTGTTTTGTGAAATCATCATGAAAGGAATTCATAAATGAAAAAACAATTTGTGATTCTATTTGCCTTAATTTTAGGAATGCAAATGCATTTATCCCCTGCCCATGCAGCAAATAACCCGCGCAATACCTATGAGGTGAAATCTGGGGATTATTTATGGAAGATCGCCAATACCTATGGGACTTCTGTTGAAGATTTAAAACTAATTAACGGATTACAATCAGATGTACTTTTGGTTGGCCAGAAATTAAGGATTCCCATCATGTACGAGGTTGCTCCAGGGGACAATCTTTGGAAGCTGTCACAAGCCTTTAATTCTACAGTTTCTTTAATCGTAACTGCAAACGGCCTTTCGTCCGATGTTATTTACGTAGGGCAAAAATTAAAAATTCCTCCCAAAAAACTGTCCATGGATGGAAAATTTGTTCTTATGACCAGGGAGGAATTTAAAGATTGGATTTTCAACCAAAAGTTTACGAGAAGGGTTGGAAAAGTTCAGCAGCATCACACTTATCAGCCATCATACCAGTCATTCAATGGCTCCAATCATTTTGCCTTGATGAAGGGCATGGAGGATTATCATGTAACTGGAATGAAATGGAGCATGATTAGTCAGCAATTAACTACCTTTCCAGATGGAAAAGTTGTCGTCGGCCGTCCATTTAACATCGCTCCTGAAGGTTCATTTGGGTTACTCAATAAAGAGGCCATGCACGCCATTGAGGCTGATGCGTTAGCCATCGAAAATGTTGGGAACTTTGATGCGGAAAAAATGACAGCGGAACAAAGGGAAACAATTGTTACCGTCACTGCCCTGCTTATGATCAAGTACGGGTTAACTCCTACAGTTGACAGTATCACCTATCATCATTGGTGGGATGTGAATTCGGGAGAAAGAGTATTAGATAACAGTGCAGGCCATGCCATTAAAACATGCCCAGGTACTGGATTTTTCGGCGGTAATTCCACTGCCAGTGCAAAAAATAATTTCTATCCGTTAGTGACACAAAAAATGCAGGAAATTTTAGCATCCTTGCATTAAGCATGTAGAAGGTGACCCAAATTGTGGTTACCTTTTTTTGGTTTAATGGGATTTTTTTGTTGAGAATTCATTCATTTTATGTTTGGATTAAGAATTAGGGGGGATTAACTTGAACGGAAAACTGAGACTCATCATGACGATGCTCATTTTCGGAAGCATCGGGGTTTTTGTTAAAAAGATAGACCTGTCTTCCAGTGAAATTGCTTTTTTAAGGGGGATCATCGGTAGTTTATTCTTGCTAATTGTAAGTTTCATCGTCAAACATAAGCCATCCTTTCAAGCGTTAAAACAAAATGCGGTTCTGCTCCTGGTATCAGGTGCTGCCATTGGCCTTAATTGGATCTTTCTTTTTCAATCTTATCGGTATACAACTATATCCAATGCCACGATTAGCTATTATTTTGCTCCGATTTTTGTAATGATTTTAGCACCATGGGTTTTGAAAGAAAAACTGACGAGCACGAAGGTTATTTGCATTATTATGGCTATGATTGGACTATTTTTAATCGTTAATCCTGGTTCCGGAAATTCAAGCGGTTCGGAGAATAATGTAGTTGGTATTTTATATGGCCTGTTAGCGGCAGCCTTTTATGCCAGCGTGATATTAATGAACAAATTTATTAAAAACTTATCAGGCTTTGAAATTACATTAGTTCAATTAATGGCAGGCGCGTTGGTGCTGCTTCCCTATGTAGTATGGCAAAGTCATTTGGATTTTTCAGGTATCAATTCTACTTCGGTCATTTTCATATTAATAATTGGTATTATCCATACTGGACTAGCTTATTTTTTATATTTCACATCACTTCAAGAATTAAAGGGACAAACGATTGCAGTCCTTAGCTATATCGATCCGATTTCTGCCGTCCTCATCGCTGCGATTTTCTTGCATGAAAGCATGACCATGATTCAACTGCTCGGAGGCATCCTTGTTCTTGGCGCCACTTTTTTAAGTGAGTTAAAAATCGAAAAAAAGGGCCGGACTTCTACAACATAATCGTAATAGAAGCCTGGCTTTTTTTTAGAAGAATCATTTTATCTTATCTTTTGAATCATCCTTATATGGGTTTCCCTTTCCATTTACAACAAGATTCTTCAAGCTTGTTAAGTACGAAGTCCAGCCTCTTTCACAAGCCTGATAACATTCCAGTTCCTCTGACAGCCCAATATGAGTAAAGTTTAAAACCGATTCCTCTTCTGAAACCTTGTCCATTTCAAAGCGGATGGTTGTCCCTTCCCAATCCCTTAAATTGCAAAATCCACTGGCCTCAGGGTGCATGGAATCAACCACTTTCCATTCAACCAGTTGATTCGGCTGAAGGGCTGTGATCTCTGCCTTTACATAAAAGCCTGCCTTTGGGAAACGAAATTCTGCCTTATTTCCAATTTCATTACCTACATTCATTTAGAAAAGCAGGAACCTTAAGGTAATTCCTGCTTTTCCTTTTTTTAAAAATTTCTCTAATTATTATTCGGCTTTTAGGCTATTTTTTAAGCTTTTGATAATGCCAATGTGTTCACTTTCATGGAATGATGCAAAAGATAGAAGTTCTCCAATTGTTTCCAGTTTTAAAGGACCTATCGGTAATGGCTGGGCGATTTTTTCATCGAGACGTCCAGTGAACGTTTCTTTCACACGATTAACTTGTTCTGATAATAATGGAAGGATGTCTCCGATTGCAGGTGGATTCGTTTTCCATTCAGAAGGTTTTGTCCCGGTATTAAATAATTCCATGAATCCCTCCGGCAGATTTGGTGTTTCGTTTGCAAAGTGAAACACAATTCCCTCAACCGATACATAAATATGACCTAACTGCCAACGAAGAGAGTTTGGTGCCCCAACTGGAAGCACGTCCGCGTTTTCTTCGGTAATTCCTTGTGCCACTTTTAATGTAACGTTTCGAGCAAATTCGAATTGATCAAAGAACATTTTTTCATTCATGATAGTTTCCCCTTTTTATTATTAAAATTTTCTTTATACTAAATAAGCTTTCAAACCGCTCTCTAATGAGCTTGTCCAACCATGATTATGATTCTTCGCTTCTTCTTCACTAGGAAGTTCAGTATGGGTTACAACTACTTCAGTAGAATTGCCCTGATCGATAAAATCAATAGTCACTTTTGTTGCAGGAAAATCACCTTTCCCGTTTTCCCATTTCCATGTAAAGACTAATTTTTCATTTGGCACGATTTCAAGATATTGCCCTGCAAGAACATGAACAGCACCGTTTGGCGCATGCATATTGAACTTATATTTTCCGTTCACTTCGACATTCATTTCATCAATAGTCGTTGTAAACCCCTCAGGCCCCCACCATTTTTCCAATTCTTCTGATTTTGTCCAAGCATTGAACACTCTCTCTGGTTTAACCGGGTAGATTTTATTTAACTTTAAAGTAAAATCATGTGCGCTGTTCATTGTGATCATTTTTTGTTTCCTCCCTCTTCTTCATCATTGTTTAATAAATATCTTTCTAAGCTGGATAACTGACTTTCCCAGAATGACTTTAAATCATTTAGCCATCGGGCTGCATCATAAAACTCTTCTTGGTGAAGATAATAGTATTTATACCTTCCCGCCTTCCTATACGAGACTAGTCCCGCACTTTCCAGAACCTTCATATGCTTTGAAAAAGCAGGTAGCGACATATCAAATGGCTCCGCCAACTTTTTAACGGTTTTCTCTCCCTTAGATAGTTCCTTTATAATGGCCCTTCTGGTTGGATCTGATAAAACTGAAAATACTTGATCAAGATTACTTTTATAATAGTTAACCATGTGGTTAACTATAAAACAAATGAAAAAGAAATGCAACCTCATTTTTTTACAAATCCTTATATTCCCAAACGAAAAATTCAATTTTCTAGAAATCTGATGAAACAGCAGAAAAAGGAAGGATTCAAGTGTAAATCCACTATGATGGCGGTTACATCAAATTTCACAAGATTGTCATATTCAGCTATACTTTCAATTGTTGTAAACGGCCCCGACTTTCATGAGAGTTGAAAGTCAAAACAAATAATCATATAAAAATGAGGTGTTTAATCGTTGAATTTATCTAAAATTAAATATGAATGGTTCGGGAATATAAAAGGTGATATTCTTTCAGGTACGGTTGTGGCGTTAGCATTAATTCCGGAAGCGATTGCCTTTTCTATTATCGCGGGTGTGAATCCAATGGTCGGATTATATGCCTCGTTTTGTATTGCCCTTGTGATTTCATTTACAGGCGGCAGACCCGCTATGATTTCAGCAGCTACAGGAGCAACAGCCTTGTTGATGGGGGGTTTAGTGAAAGGTCATGGATTGCAGTATTTATTAGCTGCTACCATCCTAACAGGAATAATTCAAATTATATTTGGGTCCTTGAATGTAGCCTGTTTAATGAAATTTATTCCGCGTTCCGTTATGGTTGGTTTTGTGAATTCATTAGCTATTTTAATTTTTATGGCACAATTAACTCATTTCAAAGGGCAATCGTGGGTGATGTACGCATTGGTTGTGGGCGGTTTAGCAGTGATCTATCTATTCCCTCGGATCACAAAGGCTGTTCCTTCACCACTTGTAGCGATTATTACCATCACTATTATTGCAGTGGCAACAAACTCAGACGTTAAGACGGTTGGTGACTTAGGGACTCTTACCCAATCACTGCCTACTTTTTTTATTCCTCATGTTCCTTTTAATTTCGAAACAATCAGAATCATTTTCCCCTATTCACTAGGAATTGCTGTTGTTGGATTGATTGAGTCTCTATTAACAGCACAAATTGTCGATGATTTGACAGAAACGACCAGTGATAAAAATAGAGAAGCCCGCGGTCAAGGGATTGCAAACATTGTTTCAGGCTTATTTGGAGGTATGGCTGGCTGTGCGATGATAGGTCAATCTGGGATTAATGTCAAATCAGGTGGACGGGGCCGGCTATCAACTTTTGTGGCTGCAGTATTTCTAATGATTCTTATTGTTGTCTTAAATGATGTGCTTGTTAAAATCCCGATGGCCGCATTAGTAGCCGTAATGTTCATGGTATGCATCGGAACCTTTGATTGGTCTTCGTTAAAGAAATTGACGATTATGCCTAAGTCGGATGCTGTCGTGATGATCGTTACCATTATTACCGTAGTAGCAACCGATAATTTATCCATTGGGGTTATTGTAGGTGTCATCCTAAGTGCGGTTATCTTTGCCTCTAAGATTTCAAGGGTTGAAATAAAGACTCAAATAGTGAAAGAGTCCCATAAAAAGATTTATCGTGTATCGGGACAACTTTTCTTTGCTTCTGTCACTGATTTTGTGAATCATTTTGACTTTAAAGAAGGTATAAGAGAAATTGATATTGATTTATCTGCTGCCCACCTTTGGGATGACTCGGCCATTGGAGCGATTGATAAAGTTGTTTTGAAGTATAATCAAAATGGAGTTAAGGTCAATCTAATAGGCTTAAATACAGAGAGTACAAGACTATTAGATAAACTTGGCGTTCATAAAGTGCCTGTCAGTCTTGAAAAGGCTTCTAATCAATAAAAATTGAAAAAACACATTAATTTCACTTAATGTGTTTTTTTGACGTTCGTTTATTGAATATCATTTTTTAATGAAAAAATAGTAAGAAGAAAGAGTAATAAGTGCCAAGCTTACGACGATAACACTGATTACATAGTAAACTTGGATTGCCGTTGGAATAACTGGGACCAATAACATCAATAATCCTAGAATAACAAATACCTTTCCGCCAAATCTATGGGTTTTCTTCCATACCTCTTCGCTCGCTAAAGTCCATGGTGTGCGAATTCCAACAAAGTAATTCGGTTTGAATTTCGGACTTAAGTTGCCAATAAAGATAAATAATAATCCAATTAATTCAGGAACCACCATTGCGGGATTAATAATCCCCATTGCACTCGTAATTTGCACAATTTGAAGCAAAAACAGGAACAATAGAATTCCATTCATAATCCATATATAGGTCCCTTCAAATCGTTGATAATTTTGTTTCTTTGGGTCAATTTTAGGCAATAGTATTCTAAAAACATATAAGATTAACATAATCCCAGGCAGAAGAAAAGCTCCAAAAGATTTATCCGCAAAGCTATTTGGGACACCTTTATAGTTCCAATGCACCGCAATTTGTTCCGGTAAATATGGATAGGAAATACAGGTTCCGATGATGATGATTATAAGTAAAAACAGGCCAAACCAGTTTCTTTTCATTTTATCTCTTCCCCTTCATCCTTCTTTAGAAAATCCATAAACCAGGTAATTACATCTTCAAACACACTCGTATTTAGGCTATAAATAATTTGCTGTCCCTTTTTTTCTGAGTCCACCAAGTTCGCTTGCTTTAATAAATTCAAATGGTGTGAAATGCTTGGCTTTGACATATTAAATTGGTCAGCAATTTCTCCTGCGGATAGGTCCTTCTTTTTCAATAATTGGAGAATTTTCCTCCTGCTTGGATCGGACAACGCCTTAAAAGCTTCATTCATGTCAACACCCTTTTCCTTTACATCCTATGTTTAGGTATTTAGAAAATTATCTAAATGTATAATATGGCAATTTTTAAAATTAGTCAATGAATCCTTTTAGATATTTAGATAAATCTCTAAATTTTATTTAAACAAAAAGGTCGGACTTCTACTTCATAATCGCAGGAGTCTGACCCTTTTGTTGAACTATTTATAAAAACCTATTATTCTTCGTTATCGTGACAGGCACTCATATATTCCTCCATTATTTCTTTAGGAACCATACTCCCCCCCGTCGCCCAGATGAGGTGGACAGCATTTTTCATGTGCTCTGTTAAGTGATGTTGTTGAATGTAGGATCTTCCGTCTTTCTCCATCGATAATTTCACAGGTCCAATCGCACCCGCCAATGCAGACGGCTCCAGTTGAATGTTTTCTGTATCAGCCATTGCTTTTAAGAGTTTAAATAATTCTTGGTCGCTTACCGTATAGCTTCCACTTAATAGTGGCTCAATTGTTTGACCAACGAATCTGGATGGCCGTCCAACCGCTAGTCCATCTGCTGCTGTCACGTTGTCAATTCCAACATCTTGAACGGAAATTTGATCATGCAGCCCTGTGATTAAACCAAGTAACATACATGGTGAGTGGGTTGGCTCGGCAAAAAAACAATGGACTCGATCTTGATACAGAAGTTTTAAGCCAAATGCCACTCCTCCCGGTCCGCCGCCAACTCCGCATGGAAGATAAACAAAAAGGGGATGGTTTTCATCTATTGTTATATCTATTTCTTCTAATTGATTTTTTAGCCGGCTGGCTGCGACTGCATAGCCTAAAAACAGATCACGAGAGTTCTCGTCATCAATGAAGTAACAATTTGGTTGACTTGTAGCCTGTTTTCGTCCCTCTTCGACCGCCTTGCTGTAATCTTCCTTATATTCAATGACGGTGACTCCTTTGCTTCTGAGCAGATCCTTTTTCCATTTCTTTGCATCTGCAGACATGTGAACCGTTACGTTAAAACCTAATTTGGAACTCATGATGCCAATACTTAATCCTAAGTTTCCTGTGGACCCTACTGCAATGGAGTAATCAGAAAAGAAGTTTCTGAGTTTCTCACTATCAAGAATCGAATAATCATCCTCTACCGACAATAAACCATGTTGAAGCGCTAATGTTTCTGCATGTTTCAACACTTCGTAAATGCCGCCTCGAGCTTTAATCGAACCTGAAATCGGAAGGTGGCTGTCACATTTCAGCAAAAATCTCCCTTCTAATGGAGTCTTATACATGTTTGATAGCTTTTCACGCATTGCCTGGATAGGTACAAGAGGAGATTCAATGATTCCACCCAGTTTTCTTGTTTCCGGAAAAACTTTCGCAATGTAAGGAGCAAAGCGCTTTAACCGTTCCTCTGCATCTTCTACATCATTCTCATTCAATGAAAGTTTTTTTAATCCCGTTTGAAAGGCTTCCTTTTTAGGATTTGACCAAAATACTTCCTTTGTAGCGACTAACTCGTTTATTAAAGGATTTTCGTTTATCCAATCTTGAATCGTTTTCATCACTCTTCTCCTCCCTAAGGTTACTGTCCAGAAGTTATTTTAACACCTACTGCCCCTGCAATAATACACATAATCCATAATGTTGATCTCAAATTTTTAGGTTCATGAAAGAAGAACATGCCGGCTAAAACACTTCCAACAGAGCCCATACCCGTCCATATTGCATAGGCGGTCCCCACTGGAAGGGAAGCGACAGCTAATGAAAGAAAATAAAAACTTAAACTCCCACAAATTAAACAAGCTATAGTAGGAAGCCATCGTTTAAACCCATCTGCACGTTTCATGCTAATTACACTGCCAATCTCGGCAAAGCCGGCGATAACAAGAAAAAACCAAGCCATTGAATCATCCCCTAACATTTAACCTATCAGTCATGTTCTTGGATGTTTTAGGTTCTGATTGGCTTATTTTTAATCCAATAATCCCTGCAATCATTAACGTCACAAAAAATACTTTCGATAGATTAATAGTCTCTCCCCATAGAAACATCCCGGCTGCGATTGTACCCACCGTTCCCAATCCAGTAAAAATGGCGTAACCTGATCCTAAGGGAAAGGAATGTAACGCTTTTGAAAGTAAAAAGAAACTTAGGATTATGATAGCGACAGTTATGATACTAGGGATCATGATGGTAAATCCATATGAATATTTAAGACCTATTACCCAGATAATTTCCAATAATCCTGCTATTAAAATATAAATCCATGCCATATTGTTCTCTCCTTCAACACATGACACTTATTTTTGAAGAGCGTAGTTCTCTATAAATTGATAAATCGCGTGAGCCACCCCATCGTCATCATTTTTAAGGGTTGTTGTGGTACAAACCGCTTTAATGTCATCTTTTGCATTTCCCATTGCTACACTGTATCCGACCTTCCGGAACATGGATAAATCATTGTTGCTGTCTCCAATGGCCATAGATTTTTCTAAGGACACATTCATCAAAAACGCCAATTTTTCAAGGGCATTTCCCTTTGAAGCACTTTTATTCGTAATTTCAATGTTATGGTCAGCCGATGAAACTACCCCCAACTCACCAATCATGTCGAATCGGTTCCACGCTTCAGCTAGTTTCTTTTGATCAAACGAACAGGCTACAATATTAAATACTTCTTCCTCCTGTTTTAGGATGTCAGGATAGTCTTCAACAAGAACATAGCCGAACTGATCAAATTGGCTTTCCGCTTCTGCTGCTGTCTTTTTCTGTTCCTTATCCAAATCCGCGCTTTTCAAATGTTGAATCTCATGATAAAAATGTTTTCTCCTCTTCTTAAGTGTATAAATCGCTTTGTCAGTAAACACTTCATAATAAAAATCGCGTTCATCCAGCCACTTTAGAATCGATTCTACACTCTCTTTCGATATCGGAATAGAGGAAAGAAGCTTTCCATCTTTCAAATGAATCGTTGCACCATTTGTCCCAATGATGTAGGGGGAAATCCCGGCCTTTTTGCAAATGGTCTGAACATCAAAATAAGCCCGCCCTGTTGAAATGACGACCTCAAAACCTCGTTCCATGGCATAGTGAATCGCCATTCTATTTTCTTCACTAATTTCATTCTCGCCGTTTAATAATGTCCCATCCATATCTATCGCAATGAAGCTCATATTTTGAAAACCCCTTTACTCATTTTTTAAAGGAAGACCCATTTTTCAATCACTATATTTCCTGCTCTTGATCACTATGCCTGAATCCAATTGAGTTTATTTAATGCCGTTTGATGCTTCCATCCCTCCGGCAATGATTGCTCACAAACAAACACATCGACTTTTTCGAGAGGACAAACTTTACAAAAAGTATCAACATCGATTTTAGAAGAATCTGTCAGCAAGATCACTTCCTTTGAGACCTCGACCATCTTGCGTGAAACCAAAGTTTCCTGTAAATGATAATTACTAACCCCATTTTGAATCGAAACACCGCCAGCAGAAATAAACGCTTTATTAATATTGAATTGTTGTAACGTTTGTTCCGTCAGACTGCCGCTGATCGACTGCTGCTTCGGATCCAATAGCCCTCCTAGTAATAAAATTTGGCCCGTAAACTTATTTTGATTAAGAGATTCCGTCAACACAGATGAAACAGGAAGAGAATTGGTGATGATGGTAATATCCTTCTTATCTTGAATACATTGTGCAAATTCAAGCATGGTGGTCCCTACATCAATGGCAATGACATCACCGTTAGAAATGAGTTCTACTGCTTTTTTTCCAATCTTTACTTTCGCTTCCTGGTTTACTGTTGTCCGATGTGCGAATGGAGGCTCCTCAAATGGAAAAACCGATTTAATCGCTCCACCGTAAACCCTCTTTAAGAGCCCTTTTTCCTCTAACAGCATCAAGTCACGACGGATTGTTTCCTCTGAAACCTGAAACTGCTCCACCAAATCGATGACCTTTACTTTTCCCTCTCTATTTAATTCTTTTAAAATTTCATTCTTTCGTTCTTCTGGCAAAACGGACATATTTCTTCCTCCGGAATCATTGATAGACTATAAAATAATGCATTCTTTTTTCGGTACAAAAATCTGAACCTGCGCCCCTTGTTCAAACATTTTCCCTTTGTGATGAAGATTGTCTACTAGGAAAGCGGCCACTTCTGTTTCTACTTCATATCTTAGTACATTCCCTGTCATCGAAACATCTTTAACAAACCCTTTGATTCCCCAGTCATCATGTATACCTAAGTTATCTTCATTAGCAGAAACGATTTGCAAAACTTCTGGACGAATGGCGATTTCCTTCCCGTTTAACTCTGTACTGTGAACAAGTTTGTGGAAAACTTCCATACTTAAAACATTGTAATTTCCGATAAATTTTGCGACAAAGGTATTGACTGGAGAAGTATATATTTCCACTGGAGAACCGGATTGAACAATTTTTCCTTTATCCATGACAAAAATCCGATCCGACATCGTCATCGCTTCTTCCTGATCATGGGTCACAAAAATCGTGGTGATCTCTAATTCTTTCTGGATCCTTTTTAATTCCTTTTGCAAGCTTTTTCTAATTTTCGCATCCAATGCACTTAACGGCTCATCCAAAAGCAGTACTTTTGGTTCCATGACAAGCGCACGGGCAAGAGCGACCCTTTGTTGTTGACCGCCAGATAATTGATGTGGATAAGATTGCTCTTTTCCAACTAAATCGACGAGTTCAATCATCTTCGTTACTCTTGATTTGATATTTTTTGCCTTCTTCATTTTAAGACCGTAGGCGATATTATCAAAAACATTCATATTCGGGAACAGTGCATAGGACTGAAACACCATACCGACTTCACGCTGACGCGGTGATATATGAGTGATATCCTTCCCATCAATGAAGATGCTTCCTGAATCTACGTCTTCAAGTCCGGCGATCGATCGCAATAAGGTACTTTTTCCGCACCCGCTTTGTCCAAGAAGGGTCGCAAATTCTCCCTTTTTTAAGGTCAACGAAATATTTTCTAACACGACTTGGTGATGATAGCCCTTCGTCACTTGATCAATCGTTACATAACTCATGAATTTTCACCTTCTAAAGCTGTATTTTTTTGACGGTATGGTTTCATTAAAAATAAAAGAGATCTTTTTTTAGAAGAAATGTCATGGACTTTTTCTTTTTTAAACGTAAGTTTTAATACCGTTCCTGTTAACAGTAAAATGATCGAATAATAAGTAATCACAATAGCACTTGTTAAGTGGCCGCTGCTGTTTAGTTTGTCAGCAAGATAAATTTGAATCGTCTCAAATCGGCCTCCGACAAGCAAATTCGCAAACGCAAATTCACTAAATAACAGCGCGACAGATAATAAGGTAGACACCAAAATACCAGAGATAATGTTCGGAAATACGACCGTGCGAAACGCCTGAAATTTGGTAGCGCCCAGTAATTCAGCTGCATCAACAAGCTGGACCGCATTCACCGTGCTAAGGCTGTTGCGAATCCCTTGATACATAAAAGGTAATATTGTGATGAAATAAGCACCAACTAAAATCCACGGTGTTCCGGTAATTTGAAGCGGTCCATTTGAATAGACCTTGATCAAGCCTACAGCCCCAACAATCGGAGGTATTCCATAAGGAAGCATAGCGGCTGCTTGGAGCCATCCTTCCCATTTGCTGAAATAGACGGTAATGATAAAAATCGTTGGAAGCATAATCATCACACTAAGACCAACCGTTACAACAATTAAAAACATCGTATGCTGTAGTGCACCATAAAACCGTTCATCTTGAAATAATTCGATATACCATTTCATCGTAAAACTCTCAGGCAAAATGGTGTGATCCCATTTGCCGGCGATCGAGAATAAAAACGTTCCTGCCAGCGGGATTAATAAATAAATCACAAGGAAACCAACGATTACTTTATGAAAGCTCAGTGAAGTTTTCATCGTAAATCCCTCCTAATGCGGCGCATCATTCGATTATTGAACCACATCGCCCCGATCATGGTCGAAGCTAAAAGAACGCCCATCGCGCTGCCTAGCTGTGGCTTTAAGGTCACGTCACTCGAGACTAAAGAGGCAATTTGCAATGATAATAAATTATAGTTACTTCCGACCAATGCATAGGCAGTCGCATATGCACCCATTGCATTGGCAAACAAAATACTGAATGTACCGGCTATGCTTGGAAGCAAAACCGGAATCCCGATGTGAAGCCAAAAGGATAATTTGGTTCCGCCTAATAAAGATGAAGCTTCTTTCCATTGCTCTTTAATTCCTTGATACGATGGATAAATCAGCATAACTGCGAGCGGAATTTGAAAATAAATATAGACGAGAATGAGACCTGTCCAAGAATATAAATTAAAGTCTGCAAATACATCTAAGCCCATCTTGGAAAAAAGCAGCGTAAACAATCCATTGTTTCCTAGTAAAATAATAAATGAAAAAGAAAGCGGTATTCCTTCAAAATTGGAAGTCATATTGGCAATCATAAGTAAGCGATTTTGGACCTTTTGTGAAAACTTTGTAAAAGAATAAGCGGCAATAACAGCAATGATCACAGAAATAACAGCAGAAACCAACGAAATGACAAGGCTATTTTGGATCGCTTGCAAGTAAAATTTACTTTTAAAAATCGTTACATATTGCTGAATCGTGACTTGAATTCCATCATCTGCATGAAAACTATCCTTCAGCATGGCCACTAATGGGCCGATTTCAAACCCAACCACAAATACAATAAATGGCAGTAAGAGCGCTAATAAGTAAAATTTTTGTTTTTTTATTTTTCGCAAGACTTCCCTCTCCTCTATTTTCGCTAATAATAGGGGAAATGGTTTTAATCGTAAAACCATTTCCCGGCAGTCTTTTTTCGAAAATTAAACGGACACGTTCCCCTTAAGGCCTGGCATTGAATAGTTGATCATTTTATCGGACGGCTCGATTTCTAACAGTTCACAAACGAGCGGGGCAAACGCCAATTGTGGAACGACCCCACTGTGGTTGCCTGGCGCCACTTTCGGACTGATGAAAAAGAGTGGGACATCACGCTCACCATCGGTTATCCCGCCGTGATTCCCATATTCACTCATCCCATGATCAGATGTAATTAAAATATGGTAGCCTTCTTTCATCCAAATTGGTAAAAGCTGTGCGAGCAAGCTTCCCATCTTTAAGATTTGTTCACGGTATTCTTTCGATTCCGAACCGAACGCTTCCCCTTTTACATCAACACCAAGCGGATGAATATATAAAAAGTGTGGGTCATGCTTTCGGCGCAATGCTTCCGCATCCATCAACACATGGCTGTCTGGATAATCATCGTCCCAATAAAATTTCCCGTATTGAATAGGCTTAGTTGAATCCTCTTGCTCGCGGTCTTCAACAAACACAAATGGAGCACGATTATACAGTTCACTTACCCAGTAATAGGCTGCTGCTCCGTTCCTTAACCCGTTCTCCTTCGTCAGATGAAAGAGACTTTTCTCCGTGGAAAGCTGCACAGCTTGATTCGAGGTAATACCGTTCATCGAAGCCGGTGTACCAGTAAGCAGCACTTCATATAATGGACGGGAAAGACTAGGCAGCTCAGACCGAACCTTGTAAAGTGCTGCCTGATTGGTTTCTACAAGATGCTGAATATATCCCAGTGTCTCACAAGCTTTATCGTATCTCATTCCATCCACAACAATAGCGATTACTTTATTTGACATTGACTAACACCTCTTCTTGCCAAAGCTGCGGAAGTGTTTTAGCCGTTTCTTCCCAAGCTTTGAAATCCTTAATTGGTTTGGCATTTTTGTATTCTTCTTTTGGTATCATTTTATCCGCTACTTCTTTCGGGAGCTTCACGTTATCACGGATAGGACGGGCAAAGCCTTTTGCCAGGTTAATTTGTCCCTCGTCACTCAAGATATATTCTCTAGCGGCCATTGCGGCGTAAGGATGCTTCGCATATTTGTTAATAATGGTGGTATAGCCGCTTACGACTGAACCTTCTTTCGGAATGGTGACATCGAATTGGTCACGATTGATTTGTTCTGCATAACCAAGGGCATTAAAATCCCAAACAATGGCCACTTCCACTTCCCCTTTTTCGATGTTCGCTGGCTTAGCATCTGTTAAGCTAAGACGTCCTTGCTTCGCAAGCTTTTTAAAAAAGTTAATTCCTGGTTGGAGATGTTTTTCATCACCACCGTAAGCGATTGCCGCAGCAAGAACCGCCATTTGGTTCTGTGTTCCTCGCTGTACATCTCCAACGGTTACTTTGTAATTATCTTTTAGGATGTCATCCCAAGATTTTGGCGGATTTTTCACCAATTCTTTATTCGTTAAGAAGGCAATCGTTCCTTGGTACCCGACAACCCAGTCCCCATTGTCATCTTTTGCCCAGTCAGGTACATCATCCCAATAGGAAGTTTTATAGGGCACTGTTAATTTCTTTTGTTCAGCAACCGGTCCAAAGGACATCCCTACATCGCCGATATCCGCGGTGGCATTTTCTTTTTCTGATTCCATTTTGGCAATCTCTTCAGCACTCGATAAATCTGTATCATTGTGTTTTAATGTGTATTTTTTTGTTATTTCATCCCATGTTTCTCCCCAGTTGGCCCATGAATCAGGCATACCGGCACTATTGACTTCCCCTTCTTTTTTGGCCTTTGTTTCAATTTCATTAAGGGTTAACGAGTTCGGATCCTTAATACTCGATGCAACCGGCTCCTTTGTTTCTGCACACGCGGCTAATCCAAGTACACTCATTCCTAACATCACAACTTGAACCGATTTGCACCATTTCTTAAAATTCATAAAAAGTATCTCTCCTCAACGTGGAATTTATAATGTTGTTTAATGTTTGTTACGGTTTTATCATAAATCCACATTGTTAACTCCACATTAATCCAACATTAAGATAATGTAAAGTCAATGTTAAAGAATGAAATGGATATTATTTATGCCCCAGTCTAACGTTCTTTTTTTATGGGATAGGCTCCAACAAGAACGTTGACATTCACTATTTATTTGATTTAAAGTAATAAAAGTAGTTTGAATACTAAAATCTATTTGTTTGTGGATTTTTCTAGAGGAATCTCTATTTTCGCCACACAGCTCCTATAGGCTGTGTGGCTTTTTTGTTTAGAAAAGTGCCATAGGAACGCAAAACCAATTAATGGATCTATCATTGTTTTTAATAGATTGAAAGGGGAAATAAAAATGAAAACATGGAAATACTCATTTATTGTTCTTTTAGGCGGATGCTGTTACGGAGCATTATCAACTTTCGTAAAGCTCGCATATGCTGCAGGTTTTTCGGTGGAAGAGGTGACGGGGATTCAATACTTACTAGGTACATTACTGATTTGGACAGTTGCACTTTTTTCGAAAAAAAAGAAACTGACACTCGGTAAAATAGGTAAACTCCTTTTATCAGGAATACCACTCGGTTTAACGGGTGTATTTTATTATCAATCACTGCAAACCCTTCATGCTTCGCTTGCGATCATTTTTTTATTTCAATTTGTCTGGATTGGCACATTTTTTGAATGGTTTTTTTATAAGAAAATACCAGCCATAGGAAAAATAGTTTCAATTGGGATTCTCATTATTGGCTCTATTCTTGCGGCTGGCGTTCTCGCAGGAGACAACGGGGTGATCACATGGCAAGGGGCCGTTTGGGGACTACTTTCCGCTGTATCCTATACTTCTTTTATTTTTCTTAGCGGCACGGTGGAAATAGATCTTCCGCCAGTGCAGAAAAGTGCCATTTTTTCCACTGGCGGGCTGATTACAGTTTTCATTATGTTTCAACCTACGGAGTTATTCCATATACCTGTTTTGATTGGAATCGTGCCGTATGGATTATTTCTTGGCTTATTAGGGGTCGCCCTGCCACCGCTGTTATTTTCAATTGGCATGCCGCATATCGAGCCTGGACTTGGAACCATTTTGACAGCCTCTGAGCTTCCGATTGCGGTCATCTTATCGACGCTTTTCTTGGCAGAACATGTAAGCATATCCCAATGGCTCGGAGTTGTTTTGATCTTAGGCGGAATTGCAGCGGGAAATGTGAATCTATCAAAAGCGAAAATAAAGTCGCATTCTTTGGAAAAGGAATCTGTTTCTTAATACAGACGAAAACATTATATAAAATTTGGAAAATAAGGAAAAATTACTCTTTTTAAAATACGTTGATTAATGTATAAATTAATAGAATGATAGTCACCAGGGTATTGTTAGTTACATTTTAATAAAAGGCTCTGTTAAACTTTGTTGTTGATTTGCGCTCCATGTGCTTCGATCCAATCAACAGTTTTAAAAATGAACAATGTCTTTTAACAGAGCCTAATAAAAAAGGAGGCCTCATGATGAAAGGAAAAAAATTTTTTTATTGGTTCATCCCATTTGTGTTAGTTACTTTTTTAGGGAATGCAGTGTATGCTGCACAACAGCCAAAAGCACCTGAAGTAAGGCAAACCTCTGCTTTAAAGGGACAATTCTACCTTAAAGACATTGTGAAAATCTACGTACCATCTACATATAATGTAAATCAACCCATTGATAACACACCATATGTTAATAAATCACTAGAGAAATTCTCAAAAATGTTTGGTGGGGCAACAGCGATCGATGGGACAGGAGCTTGGCTCTCGGATAATGATCAGTTAGTGAAGGAAAAAGTAACCATCGTCTATAGCTTCGCAGAAGATTTGAATAAGGAAAAAATAAATGAAGTGGTTGCCTACGCTGAATCTCTTAAGGAAGAGATGAAACAATCATCCGTATCTCTTGAAGTGAATGGGAAAATGTATTTTATCGAGTAACGGCTATACCTTTTGTGTCAAAGAATAATTGAGGGGATGTCCCAAAAGTATAAATTTTTAAGAGACATCCCTTTTTATAATTCCTTACTAGGTGTACTTGCTTTATATTCTCTAAATCTATGAGAATCTTAGTTGATTTAATTTTCAAACTAATAAGATTAAGTTGTAACAATCTTATGATAAAGATTGATTAATTGGTCAAGTTCTTCACTAACTTGAACTGTCTCAGGTTCCGTAAGTCCATATTGATTGCCTAAAGCTATCATCTTATTTCTTTTCATTTCGATTATTATTTCTAGCATTCTTGTCAGCTTTTTAATGTAGAAGGGCACGTCAATTGACATCTATACCACCTAATATCTTTTAATATAATTAAAACGTTCGTTTTCAACTAACTTCCCGTTAGCTTAAGTACAATCTTTCAAAATCTCTACGATAAAATCCAATTTTCTTTAAAATAATCCTCCGACGACGCAATGCTATATCGAGTATGGTTCTTTTACTTTTGTTCCCAGGCAGAACGAGTAGCAGCGTCCTTCCATATTGCCCGGTTTTCATCAGTCGCTGGAGGTTCTGATTCTCCGAAGATGGCACGTACCCAGTGTCCGTCAGTTGGATTTGGCATGAGGATAAATTTCGTTCCATAGAGATCCTTATCCTGTTCCATCAATTTGGCACGCTCATCAACATCCTTCACGTAATAAACTCGACGAAAGTCATTTAAGTTATCACCTAGATAGGAGATTACATCATAATTCTGAGCGATTTCGTTTTGGCGGGTCTCCTTGTTTGATGTGTCTCTTAGAATTGTCAGGTGATTATCATCTACATAAGGAAAATTAAGTTTCTTAAGTTGCGTCTTTGCGTAATGATAAGTTTTTGATCCTTGGTCACGGCTCGACACATAGAAAACCTCCACCCCTTTTTCCTTACAGTAATTTAAGAAATCCAGTGACCCCGGAGTGGCAACCATATTGTACGTTGGAATCCACTTGTCCCAGATAGCATCGTCGAAGAACTCTATATTATTGTTGATAAGGTATCCCCAATAGTTGACCGGGCTAAGAACCGTATCATCCAAATCCGTGATAACGGCTAACGGCTTATCACCTGGTCTGTGGTTGGCAAGGGCTAGATCAACTTGCTTTCGGGCCATATTAAAGGATTGGTGATATAGCGCCTTATACTCTGCGGCGGTCTGCTTCCAAGCAACAGCCATAGTTAGTATGTTGTTGAGTCCATCTCCTGTAGGACCTTCGGTTTCTAGTGCTTTTTCTTGCTGTGCCGATGCCGCCTGTACCTGTGTTAAATTCTGCTTGGAGGAGCCGACCACATAACCAACTGTCGCACTTAGTGCCATAAAACCGACCATCATAATCGAAAAGTGTTTTTTCATTCTCTTTATCCCCCTCAAATTTTTTATAGCATAAAATACGATAACGAGCGTTAAGGTACTTTTTGCAAAAATAGTTGTACAGCTTTTTAGGTTACTGCTACATTTTGTTTCAACACGCAATCTTTGTTCGTGCTCTTCTTCGTTGTTAATTACCTTACCACCATGTTATATCGTCATTCTGACATATTTCTGACATTAGAGAAAATTACGAAAACAAATAAATGAGCATAGAAAAAAGCGACTTGAATCGGAATCAACTCCTTTTCAAATCGCTCTTGGTCTTTTAGAGGATTTTCATTAATTTCTTATAGTGCTTTTCAACTTTTAAAGAGGGTGTGCAGCCCATTTCTTCCATAAGATATTGGCTATGCTGCTGATATTGCCTGATGAGGGCTGGCTTGTCTTTACGTTTTTCGTAAATGTCCATAGCCAAGATACATGCCTTTTCCTCATAAGGGAAAAATCGCAATAGCTTATTCAGGTATTCCAATTCATGTTCAATTGATTGGTTCTTACCAAAATAATCGATCAGCCGATATGCCAGTCGAATATACATTTGATTGATGCTTTCACTATGAGCAGCACTCCAAAGATAAGCTTTATTTTCAAAAAGCTCTCCACGGAAGTATCTTTCAGCTTTCATAAGCAACGACACTTCTTTTTCGCTGTCAGGCTTTTGTATGCTCCTTAACAAATCCATGGATAATCTTACAAATTCCTTATAATCTAAGAGACATTCCTCTAGCTCTACCCAGTAACCGTTACTATTGCTTTTAATCTGTAGTGGCACCTTTTCAATCGCAATCGTTTTCTTTAAGCGGTAAATGGAGGTATGGAGATTGGTTTTCGCCCTATCAGGGTCTAGGTTGGGCCAAAGCAAATCACAGAGCTTCCATTTGTCTACGGGTTTCCCAAGGTGAATTACAAGATAACCCAAGAGCTCTTCTACCTTTGATGTCATCCAGTGTACCTTTTGATTTGAATGTTTCCCGTAGACTTCAAATTCCCCTATACAAAGTATTCTTCCCTTATGCATGATATCTTGAGCCTCATTTGAGGATTCTGGCCTCTGCTGCCTCGTGCGGTTTATGATTTTACGAACCACTCGATTCATTTCATGCGCATCAACAGGCTTCAAAATATAATCCAGAGCATTTACTTTAAAAGCTTCTATTGCATACTGGCTGTATGCTGTGACAAAAATGATATGCGTTTGCCCATGAATCGCCAAAATCTTTTCTGCCAATTCCAAACCATTCATGTCTGGCATTTCAATGTCTACAAACGCAACATCGGGTTTAATCTCACGAATTTTTTCAAGAGCCGTTTCAGGATGGGTAAATTGCTTGACTACTTCTAATTGGCCATTTTGATCAATGACTCGTTTTAATAGAATATGGTTTGGATACTCGTCATCTATGGTTATCGCAATCAGCTTTGGCAAGGTAAATTTCCTCCTCCAGTTAATAATCAGGTGTTTTCCTTGAACGGTAAATATAAGGTGATAATCGTACCTTGCTCTTCTTTGCTTTCTATGGTCAGTTTCTTGTCTGCAAAATGTCCCAGCCTTTGATTGATGTTGGCAAGCCCTACTCCAAAAACGGTTTCCTTTCGAGACAAAATTTCTTTGATTTTTTGTTCCGACATCCCGACGCCATCGTCTGTAACAGTGACTTTAATCGATTCGCCTTTTGGCTGGACGGAAAGCTTTACCGTACCCCCCTGCGTTTTTTTCATAACCCCATGCCGGATTGCATTCTCTACTAAAGGCTGTATCATCAATGGCATGATCCTTTGCTGTAAACAAGTCTCATCTATATCGAAAATGGTTTGAAGTCGTTCTCCATATCTAGCTTGCTCAATATCCACATAGGATTTCACCAGTTCAATTTCACGTTGCAGTGTCACTAGCTCTCCACGGTTATCAGTATTAAATACGATTCTTAGGTATTTGCTGAGACTATTCAATAGTTCTCCCGCTTTTTCCGAATCGGTATAGCAGAAGGCCATGATCGCGCTTAGAGCATTGTATAAAAAGTGAGGTTTTATTTGCGATTGCAAATAGGCCATTTCGTTTATTGCTACTTCCTTTTCGAGCTTTTTCGAAAACTTTTTGGTTCGAATAAACCCAAATACAAATAGCGTTAAAACGATCAATACAATCAGCAAAATGAAACTAATTAAATTTCGATGTCTCTTTTGCGTGATATACCTGTTCCTCAGATCACTTTCACCAACTTTATACTTAGCTATTATTTCATTGGTATCAAAATAATTCATAGCCCGATTCATTATGCTTACTAAGGTATCCATCTCACGGGTCTGTTTAAAAAAATAGCAATAATATTTAGGTGACTCTATAATGCGATAAACAGAAGTCAAATCAAAAAGTTCATTTTCATAAAAATCTTCCAAAAAGACATTTTCATTTTGAATGATATAGTCAACATCCCTATTTTTTAGTCCGTGATACATTTTACTATCACTATCAAAATATGTGATTTGTTCTTTAGGGATGATTGTCTCAATGAAATCTGTTATGGCTGTTCCCTTCACTATGCCTACTTTTTTATGAAGAAGTTCTTGCGCGTAGTTTATCTTTTTTGAGTTGTTTGCTTTTGCAATCACAGAATAATATGTGGAAACATAAGGTTGAGAAAAGAGACCGAATTTTTGTCTGGTTGGTGTAATGCTTATTGGAAACAGGAGGTCAATATCCTTCTTTTTCACTTTATTAACCTTATCGGACCAACTGAGGTTTTCATCGCGTATAAAGCTATACTTTAACCCAATGATGTCTGCAATGTTTTCAAAAAGGTCGACGCTAGCGCCTGAATATTTACCTTTGGCTTCATCATAAAAGGATAGGGGAGCAAAGTTGTCATCCACCATAACACGCACTTCTCCCACTGATCGTAATAATTCCTTTTCCTTTTCCGTCATAAAAAAGTGATTATACAAATAGGCTTTCCGCGTTTCTTTTTCATATTCTGTAACGATTGGTCCTATTGCACCAGAAATCGCTTTATTCAGTATCGATAGTAATAGAGGATTGGAGCTGCTAGTAAACGCACGGTAGGTTTCATCGTTCCGATAATCAGGGACCGGAAGCGACAAGAGACCACGATCAATAAAACTTCTGTAATTCTCAACATTTGAGTAAATAAATTCAATATTATTATTCTTCAATGCATTATAAGCAACAGAAATATCTTTGTACGGATAATATTTTATGTCGCTAAACTGATTTAGCGGTTGACTGTTTTCGTCTATCATGTTTAGAATACCAATTTTTTTCCCTGCAAGTGTGTATCCAAGTGTATCATACGTTATTTTTTTATCATTCGAATAAAATATGAAATTCATATTGATGCTAATGGGTGTACTAAGCAGGATATCAGGATAGTCTATCGTACGCCTTTTGATTATTGGTGACAAATCCAAAGAGCCATTCGAAATTTGATTGAAGACATCCTCTGAACTGCTCACTGCAACATAAGAAAGTTTTACCCCTAACACTTTTGCCAGTGCTGAGTAGAAGAATTTATTTACCCCATATTCATTTCCATTATTTCGAAATTCATAGAATCCCCCCATGGAATCAAGATTAATAGGAACTTTCAACCCTTTTTTCCTGACTTCATCAAGGTACTCTTTTTCTTCTTCTGTGAATGGAATCGATTCGCTGGAAAAAGAGTCTGCAATGTTACTATATTTTTCATAGACTTCATCATATCTATTTTTGGAGGAGGATGCTTCTGCA
The DNA here is from genome assembly GCF_036965425.1 of Neobacillus drentensis. Classification (GTDB taxonomy): domain Bacteria; phylum Bacillota; class Bacilli; order Bacillales; family Cytobacillaceae; genus Neobacillus; species Neobacillus drentensis_F. Next base: position 32,558 of record NZ_JBALPP010000038.1, read on the forward strand.
ACCGCGAAACCCGATGTAAGAAGCCAAACCAAAATCAAAAGTATGATCACTTTTTTTTCATTCATTCATACAGCCCCTTATGTTGCGTTACTCCATTTTACGTAATTTTCACCCACACCGCTGCACCGATTCGAAAACTTGGGTTAGCCAAATTTTTCTTACTCAGCACTAAATGATTTTCATTAGATAGTAAAATAAAATGTTCACCGAATTCTTTTTAATTCAGTATAAATTTCTACATAGAGAGCTATCAACAAAATTACGCAATATCATCAAAATAGTACAAGAAAAAGACACGTTCCCACAAAAACGCGCCCGATCTTTGAACAAAAAAACTTGCTGTTTTCCTGCCTATTTAACATAAAATTTGTTATTGTAACTGCCATTACTCACTTAGTTGTCTATAGATATGGATATTCTTTTCCATACGCTTTATCTACACAAAAGAAATATACATACAGATAAATGGATATACGATTAATACTATTGTTTTACTCATGCACACAATTATACTTGTTTCCCCTGGTGAACAGAACATTTAAATAATCCCTTCCTGATGAGCTTTCATCGATGCTTGAACACGATCACGGACTCCCATTTTCGAATAAATACTAGAGACGTAATTTTTCACAGTTCCCTCTGATAAAAAAAGCATCTGAGAGATTTCGCGGTTGTTTAGCCCTTCTGATATACAGTGAAGAACCTCGGCTTACCGTTCACTTAATCCGTATTGGGGAAAGGATTTCTTTTCGGAGGAAATTCTCACTTCTGAAGCTTGAGGATTTTTTAATTGTCTAACCAACATTTGCGCTTTTTCTTGCGGGATTAAGGTTCCTCCTTGAAAAACCCATTTAATTCCGGCAGCCAAATCTTTCGGGTGAATCGCTTTTAGTATGTATCCTTCTGCACCTGCAGCTAACGCGTCTCCGACAAAGTCAATTTCTTGAAATGAGGTTAAGATGATCACGCGAATATCCGGCCACTTTCGTTTAATCCCCTTAGTTGCTTCTACACCATTCATTTTGGGCATATGTACACCTATCAATATCACATCAATGTTCTGTTTTTCACATATCTCAATCGCTTTTTGGCCATTTTCAGCAAGACCCACTACTTCTAGCTCTGGCCCCATATCCAAAACGATGATAGTCTCCATTTCGGTACCAGAGGGAATAGCCACTATCATGGTATTTGGCGTAGGAGGGGCCAATACTATTTTGTTAGTAAAAGATGAATTTCATTCCAATTCTTAGCGGTCTCCTTGCTCTGGGCACAGCTTTCTGATTAAAAAAACTACCATTAAAAATAATAAAAATAGGGTCGGACTTCTACTATTTGATCGTAAAAGTCCGACCCTTTTGTTTAGTAATAACTTCCATACACTTTATGAGAGAGAACGGAGCTTTCTAATGGAAGGAAATAAATACATCCACAGGCCAGCGACAAGGACCGTTCCCAGACCACCGATGAAGGCTGCCGGAACTGCTCCTAAAAAACCTGCCAACGTGCCAGATTCAAACTCCCCCAGTTGGTTCGAAGTCCCAATAAACAGGGCATTCACCGCATTTACCCGGCCACGCATCTCATCTGGAGTTTGCAGCTGTACGAGTGAGGACCTAATGACAACGCTGATTACGTCTGATCCACCGATAAGAAATAAGGCAACCAACGATACAATTAGATTTGTTGAAATAGCGAAAAGCATGGTAGACAATCCAAAAATGGCGAGTGCCCCAAACAATGTTAGGCCATAGGCTTTCTTCAAGGGAAAATAGCCTAAAATAATTGACACGATTAGTGCCCCAACCGCTGGCGCTGTCCGCATTAATCCCAATCCCCAAGGACCAGTATGAAGAATATCCTGCGAGAATATTGGTAAAAGGGCTGTGGCTCCGCCAAGCAAGACTGCGAAAAGATCTAACGAAATCGTTCCCAGGATGACAGGATTACGATAGACAAATACCAATCCCGATAAAATGGAGCTTATTGATACCGGTTCCGCCCTTCGGATAGCTTGCTCCATGCCGGTGATTAAATAAGTCAGGATGGCTGCAGCAAGCAATGCTACAGTTGCGGTACCATACACGAATGCGGGTCCTAACGAAAAAAGCACTCCGCCAAGGGATGGACCCAGGATTTGGGCTGTTTGCCCAGCCGTCGTACTTAATGATATCGCCTGTGGAAGAATCTTTTTATGTACCAACTGTGGCAATAGGGCTGATGAGGCCGGACCTTCGAAGGCACGGCAAGCTCCGATGATCGCAGCTGCCAGCAAAATCTGTTCACGCCCCAGCCAGCCTGCATGATTTCCATAGAGCAGAAGACCGGCCATCATGCCTTCAATAAGCAAACACCAAAAAACAATTTTTCTTCGATCAAAGCGATCTGCCACTTGCCCGACAACTAATGTGAGCACAACCATTGGGATAAACTGAGCTAGTCCGACCAAACCGAGACTAAAAGCGTCGTGCGTCAAGTCATACATTTGCCATCCGATTGCCACGGACAACATCTGAAAAGATGTAGAGGCCAAAATGCGTGAGAACCAAAATTTTACAAAAGATGGCTGACGAAGAATTGAATTATTTAACTGAAGCAAATAGATTTCACGCCCTTTTCGAAAATAGCTGCATATTACTTTAGGAACACGAAATATTATACTATTTTCGGCACTGCTAGTTAAGAAATCTGACTGAGAGCATTGTGCAATTCGCTGAGTTTCCCCCACAGTGACCTCTGATACTTTAAATTGTGTCCGGCGGGCACTCTGACTCCTTTAAAGTGACCGCTGACTTCAGAAATTATACTCGACTGGCACTCTGACTCCTTCACAGTGACCGCTGACTTCAGATATAGTACCCGGCGGGCACTCTGGCCCCTTCACAGTGACCGCTGACTTCAGATATTTTACTCGACGGGCACTTTGGCCTCTTCACAGTGACCACTGACTTCAGATATTGTACTCGACGGGCACTCTGGCTCCTTCACAGTGACCGCGATCCTAAAAATTGCACTTAAATCTTCATAAAACACTTGATTCCCAGAACCAATTCAATTATCATCTAATTAGATGATAATTAAAGTAGTTTCCAGGTGTCCAGGTACACCGTATTTTTTTACTTAACTAATTAGATAATTATAAAATTAGATGATTATTAAAGAAGGTGATGGAATGTTAATAAGACAAGAAAAACAATATAGAAAACTATTTCTCGCCGGAGTCGTAAACGGAATTGGCGACCGCTTTAGTTCAGTTGCCGTATTAGCGATGCTGCTGCAGTTAACAGGATCAGGCTTTGCCGTGGGAATCACACTGGCCATCCGGCTGATACCGTTTGTCATCTTTGGACCAATTGGCGGTAGGCTTGCTGACCGCTTTCCAAGAAAAATGATTTTGGTTACAACCGACCTAATTCGAATTATCTTTGCCTTAACCTTCTTGTTGGTGGACAGCAAAGAAGATCTCTGGATTGTTTATGTAAGCTCCTTTCTTTTAGCCGCGGGAGAAGCCATTTATGCCCCTGCAAGAAAATCAGCCATACCGCTGCTCGTAAAAAAAGAGCAGCTCATGAAAGTGAACAGTTTGGAACAAGTCTTGATTGGCATTGTATTAATAGGTGGCGCTTTTTCTGGAGGAATCGTGGCCTTTATTTTTGGTCCCCATATTACCTTTTGGTTCAATGCAGCTTCCTTTTTAGGTGCAGCAGCGATCATCTCGACCATTGCGTTTCCAGAACATAAACAGGATATGGAAGGAAAGCTTCTCGAAAAAGAATCGCTTTGGTTCGTGTTTAAGAAAGTCATCAGCCTGTCGGTTCCCGTTCAAATCCTATTAATCTGCGAAGTATTAATTGCTTTCATGAATGGAATCGATAACGTTCTGATCAGCGTGTACGCTGTTAATGAGTATCGTCTGGGAGATGTCGGTGTTGGGCTGTTCTATGGGGCATTAGGGATTGGTCTGGTGCTAAGCTATTCAGTGGCGAATCGGTTACGAAAAAATTTTTTAGTCACTGGCTTACTCTGTTTAATGCTTGAAGGAACGTTTCTATTATTATTGAGTTGGACCCATTTCGTTGGTTTTGCGTTTCTCTTGTTTTGTGGTGTGGCATTTATGTCTGGCATTGGGAATTCCTGTTTTGATACCGTGCTAATGAAGGAGATTCCTGAAGAGCATCATGGAACGATGTTTGGACTGTTGGCAACAATCGGAAACACGATATTGGGTATTTCCATGTTTTTAGCTGGATTTGCACTGCATTATCTTTTACCGCGTTCTTTAGGGTTGGTTGGCGGTGCTGCTTATATTCTTATTGCCATTTTTCTCCTTGCAGCTATATCTACAAAAGCCTATCGGAAGAGGAGCATATCACAAAAGGATATGACCTCAGTTTAAATACAAATTCAAATTTAACTCGCTTTTATTCCCCCCTTTTTTTAGCCCCCAAAAAAAGGGGCTTTTTTAGGCTTAGTTAGTATTCTTTAAATAAATTTTTCCAAGTGTACAAATAGTGACAAAGTTCGACTTAAATTTCTAGTAGAATAGTATTTATCATGTAATAATAGAGTAATATAATTGTAATAATCTTTGGTTGTAAGACCTAAAGTTTTAAAACGGTGGGCAGACAGCTGGATCACCGTTGCGGGAGGGAATTTTTTTGGAAAGTGCATTAAATCAATCAGTAGAAGAATTGGGTAAACGGCGAAGCAGCTCAAAGAAAAGTTTTGCCAACTGGAAGTTCATTACAACAGGTATTATCATTATTATTGCAATCATAATAGCGGCAATCGGCTATTATCAGGCAAAACACTTTAACGCTAATGTCAAGATTAATGGCACAAAGGTCGGGGGACTAACGGCTGAGCAGGCCCTTAAAAAATTAAAAACTTCCGTATTAAAAAACGTAGTCTATGTCGGACAACAGCAAATTTTAGACGGAAACGATACAGAAATGAAATTTACGAGTTCAGATCTCTCTGAAGTCAAAAAATTATTAAAAGACCAGCAGAGCTTTTTTCCTTCTTCAAAAGCAAAAAGTTTTTCGTTAATGCCAGGCACTTTGGATCAATACCGCAGCGAAACAATGAAAAAACAAGTGGAAGAAAAGCTTATTTCTCTGAATAAGACTTTAAAAGCTTCGAAAGATGCAGAGGTTCATTTGGAACAAGGTAAAATCGTTGTCACAAAAAGCAGCAGCGGAGAGCAGTATGATGTTGCTAGCCTTTTAAAGTCCTATGATGAGCATATATACACGAGTGAAATCCGTCTTACACCTGTATTCATACAGCCAATCAAAGAAAACAGCCAGGTTATCAAAAATGAACAGAAAAAGCTGCAGGAACTCCTTGCTCGGACAGTTGATTATAAGGTACAGGATAAAGTTCATACGTTAAAAGCCAGCGAACTAATTAAAACTGCCTCTGTGTCAAAAGACATGAAGGTGACAATTGACCCAAGCGATATTAACAAGAAAATTGCCGAAATTAATAGTACCCAATCCACATTGAATAAAAATTTTTCCTTTAAGACTCATTCAGGCAAAGTCGTTTCGGTAAAAGGACAAGGTTATGGCTGGGCGTTAGATGTGGATAAAGAAGCCGCACTGGTTCAGGCCGCTTTTGAAAAAGCAGAGAAAACCGTTACGGCTTCCAATATCATCGGTCATGGCTGGAAAGGTGAAGGCTACGGTTTTGACACGTTAACGAACAATGGCATTGGCGATACGTATGCAGAAGTATCCATTGCTGAGCAGCGTATTTGGATTTATAAAAATGGGAAATTAGCCATCACAACAAATGTCGTTACCGGCAAACACAGTACTGGTAATGATACATCAAAAGGAGTATGGTATATTCTCTATAAACGTACACCAGCCACACTAACGGGCAGAGAACTTGGAGGAAAACCTAGTTATCAAGTACAAGTTAATTATTGGGCTCCATTTACGAATGATGGGCAAGGATTCCACGATGCCGGCTTTCGTTCAAACTGGGCAAGCAATGCCTATCTAAATGCAGGATCCCATGGCTGTGTCAACACACCGGTAAATGCTATGAAAACCGTGTATGAGAATCTCAGTACATACGAGCCGGTAGTCATCTATTAAAATATAAAACAGGAAATCGTTAATGATTTCCTGTTTTTTGTTTTATGGCTTTTGACTTATTAAAAAGTAGCTGTTAACGGATTCTGCTGTTTGATCTCTTGTATGGATAGATTTAAACTGTAGTTCCCATGCTCGAGAAGTTTATTAAGAAACAGATTCAATTGATCTTGGGATTTAACGATTACTTTTAAATGGTAACATCCTTTCCCTGATATTCGGTGCGCTTCAACTACCTCATTTCGCTCCTTAATAAAACGGATAAACAAATCATGATTGGCTGTTTTCATATGAATGATGACAAACGCGGTAAAGATGAGCCCTAATTTCATTTCATCGACTATGAGGGAGTAGGCTTTAATGACACCACTTTCCTCAAGCTTTTTAATACGATTCCCTATTGCCTGTCCAGTCATATGAATTTTTTCCCCTAGGTCTTTCCATTGAATACGTGAATTTTCGGTTAATAACCGGAGGATTTGAAAATCAATTTGATCAAGTTCCATATAAATTCCTTTCACCATGAAATTATTTTAGCTAAAAGTGTTTCATCAAAGTATCGATTAAAATCAAGAGATTATCTATGATATTATTATAATCAATTTTTGATGGGGTGGAAAAAAATGAGAACAGCTTTAATCTTAGTTGATATTCAAAATGATTACTTTCCAAATGGAAAAATGGAATTAAGCAATCCTGGAAAAGCAGCTGTTAATGCAGGTAAAATCCTTGATTGGTTCAGACAGAAGAATCATCCTATTTTTCATATTCAGCATATCTCTATTCAAGAAGGGGCAACATTCTTTCTTCCAGACACAGATGGGGCCAAAATAAATGAAGCTGTTTTACCGTTACAGCATGAAAGTATTATCGTAAAACATAGACCCAACAGCTTTTTCAAGACAGAATTAGAAAACAAATTAAGAGAAAATGGAGTCACTAAGCTAGTGATTGGCGGAATGATGACGCATATGTGCATTGATGCGACGGTCAGAGCTGCAAGGGATCTAGGTTTTGAAGTTACGCTTATTGAAGATGCATGTACAACACGGGACTTATCTTATCAAGAAAAGAAAGTACCAGCTGATCAGGTTCATAATGCGTTTATCAGTGCACTTAACGGAATTTATGCCCTTGTCGTTTCGACCGAGGATTTCCTGCAGCAGGAAGCTGACACGATTCTGAAAAACAACTAATAATAAAGGGAGATTGTTATTAAAAACGATCTCCCCTTTTAATTAAGATAAATGGATATTGGTTTTATGTTCTGCATCCTGACGCTTTTCCTTAATAGAAACCACTCCAATCAAGCCAATCATGGAGAAGATTACAGGGGTGATGAAACCCAAGTAGTATCCCTCACTAATACTGCCTGAAGCAGACTGAAAATGATCCAATACATTTCCAAATATGCTTGGCAGCAGGACAGCACTTAGAAAACCCCCGGTATTCGCAACCCCAGAGACAATGCCAGATTCTATGATCGGAAAAGATTGACGAACGACAGCAAACGTTAACGCACTTGCCCCATATCCAAAGCCAATGATAAAGAACAGCACACTGAGAACGAAAAAGGGAGGAGTCCCTCTAAATAATAGAAAGGTAGACCAACTTAATAACATAAAGATATGAACAATGACATATGGACGTTTAGTAGTTTCTAACCGACTTGATATCCAGCTGGTTAGAGGAGCTCCTATTAGAGCCCCAATCAGACCAATCATGATGAGCTGACTTGCATCGGAACGGGTCATCCCATATACATTCATCCCATAGGGCACTGCCCAGGAACTGATAAATCCAACATACGCGCCGACAACCCCAAAGTGACAAAGAAATAAAGCCCAGGCCTGTCTATTCGAAAATATCCTTTGTAATAAATCGAACGTTTTTTCATGTTGTATTTTATTTTTTACAAATGCCGATTCGTTTGGTTTTTTTAACAGGACAAAATAAAGGAGAATGCCACAAAAACATAATAATAGTCCCGCTGAAAAAAAGGCCGCCCTCCAACCAAGTAAATCAATCCATTCGGAGAAAGGGACTGTCGCCAAAAGGAACCCAAGGCTTCCTGTCATTCCAGCCAGACCAATTAATCGAACAAACTCCTTTGCATTAAACCATTGGCTCATTATTAACACCATATTGACCCAGATGGTCGCATCACCAGTCCCAGTCAGTATTCTGGCAAAAAACAGGACAAATTCATCCGTACCCAAACTATAAATGATCGTGCCTATGCCTGTAAGTGTTGCACCTGCTATTAGAAAAAAATTGGGGCCAAAACGATCAGCCAGAATACCCATTGGAATTTGCAAACCAGTGTATACAAAAAATTGCATACTTGTCAGTATCCCAATCGTTGAAGCTGTTACATGAAAATCCCTCATCACTTGATCTGTAATCAATCCCGGAGCGGTCCGCTGGCTTGACATTAATAAGTAAGTGAACAATACAGAAGCAAATACAACCCATCTAAATCGGCTATTTTGTTTGTCCAATGTTTTATACTCCTGTTAACTTTTACACTATATATATGATTTTGCTGTAACGATAAAAACAAATTTTACTCCATCCAAGCATTTAAGTTTTATGAAAAATTGTAAAAAAAAGTTAATTTTATAATATAATAATTATAATAAGCTTTTGGAGGTGTCATAATGATTTGGTTATATATACTGATGCCTGTCTTTATTTTAGGCGGAATTGCTATTTATTTTGATAAAAGATCTGGGTCTAATCCGCCAGATGAATTGCAGCTTAGGGAGAAAATAAAAGAATATCCACCTGAAAACCACAACTCATTTGGACCATGAATAGACATTAAAAAAAGGAATTGTCACATGAACAATTCCTTTTCTTGCATTAATAAGATCTTGAGGACAAAACTAGTTTAAAAATTAATAGAAATGTCCTAAATAGGGCCTCTTGAGGACAAAACTAGTTTAAAA
>NZ_JBALPP010000038.1:41676-88458 GCF_036965425.1 Neobacillus drentensis
AAACTAGTTTAAAAATCAACAGAAATGTCCTCAATAGGGCTTCCTATCCACAACTATTAAAAAATCAGCTCCTAAACCTCAGAGCTGATTTTTTCATCCTATTTATGGTCAATAATTGCCCAATAAGCTGGTTTTACATTGTAATCAGGATCAAAAACAAATGGTGCGTCTTTACCTTTTTCTGGTGACATTTCAGCACCAGGAGTGTTGCCATCTAAAACAAGGTTTCCACTTCCATCATAATAAACATCTGCACGGTCATTCAGCCAAGTATGGTTATCAGCAACTCCCCAGAATGTAACGTTACTAATTTTATCGCCCAATTTCTCATATAACTTGAACAAACGATCATAACGGTCCGCTTGATTCATGAATTTGAGTTCTAGAATGGCAGCATAGGTCGGATACGAATATACCGGCCAGCCATACATACTTACATCAAGCTCGGTAATTTGGTTATCTAACCCAAGATCCGCAAACATGTTAATCGTCTTTTCAATTTCTGCTTCAGATGGCCATCCGATTTGGATGTGTGACTGGTGACCAACACCATCGATTGGAATACCCTCTTCCTTCAAACTCTTAACTAGTTTATAGAGGTACGTTCTTTTTGGTTCTACTTCTGTATTGTAATCATTAATATAAAGCTTGGCATCCGGAGCAGCATATTCTCGAGCCGTTGTAAAAGCGACTTTAATATAGTCAAGACCAGTAATTAGATACCATGGAGATTGACGATAACCATTAGGATTTCCTCCCCATTCATCGATTACCTCATTCACAACATCCCAAGATTTCACATCATTTTTATAACGTGATACTACTGCTTTAATATGGTCATGTAAGCGCTGTAATAAAAGCTTTTTATTTGCCTCAAGATTTGCTGGATCGGCAACCACTTGCCTTCCGTATTGCCAAACAACCATTGAATTTCCATTTATATCCTTGAAGAACCAATCTGGTACCTGGCTATGCCATACAAGGTTATGGCCGCGAACGTCCATACCATTTTCTTTTGCGAACTTAATGATTTGGTCAGCAGGCCCCCAGTTAAATTGGCCTTCGGCTGGCTGCAAGCTTGCTGGCTTCATGACATTCTCAGCAACAATGCTATTAAAATGGCGCTTTAACATTTGTGCATCTTTTCCTTGTAACATCGAAGGTTCAACCGCTGCACCAATGGTGAAGGAATCTTTATATCTTTGGTCAAGCTGTGGTGCCTCTAATCCACTAATCGCTGGTTTTTTTGCATATGATGCTGTATCAGATGCAGATACGCTTGACATACCTACAGGTAATAATAAAGCTAAGGCTAATCCTGAAATAACGGGTTTACGTAAGACTTTTAGCATGTTTCTATCTCCTTTTTAAGAAATATATTTTTGAAAAGGTTTTTCAAAATCTGACAAACTAATCAACTCACTAATTTCTAGTCACCGATTGTAACCATTCCAATAAAGTCGTCCAAAGTATGGTTCTGAAGCATCATGATTCGAGGTATTTGATATCGATCATTCTGGTTGGTACTAATGCCTCCTCCTAATTCTTATCCTTTTACAGATCCTGCTGCTATCCCTTCAACAATCCGATCGCTCAGAATAAAGTAAGCAATTAATACTGGAATAATACTGATCATTAGGGTTGCACCAATCGCGCCCCAATCTGTTAAGTACTGGCCGACAAAGTTGTTCACACCAACGGTAATAGTCTTCCATTTGTCGGAACTTAGGAAAGTATTGACAAACACGAATTCATTCCAGTTATAAATCATGTTAATGATGACGGTTGTTGAAAGTACAGGAATAGTCATTGGCAAAGTGATTTGGAAGAAGATCCTGTGGATGGAACACCCATCCATAACAGCTGCCTCTTCAATTTCCCGTGGGAGTGTTTTATAAAATCCTGCTAGTATCATAATCGTAATCGGCAAATTGAACGCTACATAAGATAAAATGACGGAAACTGGGTTATCAATAAGATGTGTCGATTTAAAAATGTTGAATAATGGAATTAAGGTTGAGTGAAGGGGAATCATATACCCCGCCATAAACAAACCAAGAACCAGCCCGCTCAATTTCCAATGCATTCTGGTGATGGCAAACGTTACAAAGCTTGCAAGAATCACAGTCAGTACAACAGCTATAACGGTGTAAAGCACACTATTAAAAAAGTAAACATCAATATGGCCTGCTGACCATGCCTTTGCGTAGTTGCCCCACTGTGGATTTTGTGGCAGTGAGAACGGTGACATGCCGAAAACCTCTTGATTGGTTTTTAGGGAAAACAAGAGCAGCCAAATTAACGGGTAAATTTGAATAATCGCAATGATTCCCAGAATAACGTAAAGTACTCCGTATCCGATTCTACTTCCGAGCGATTTACTAGTTTTATAAGGAGCCGACAAGGTCGTATTGAATTTTGTTTCCATTACTGCTTTACTCATCTTTTTCACTCCCCTTTGTTAAAATTCAACTTCTTTAGAAGATAGTAATTTTTGAATCAGCCAAGTCATCACAAGACAGATGATCAATAATCCGAATCCAATCGCACTTCCATATCCGAAGTTATACTTACTAAAAGCTTCGGAATACATATAAGAGGCCATAACCTCACTCGCATGGTTAGGTCCGCCGCCAGTTAAGACAAAAATCAAGTCAAAATACTTTAATGAGCCGACAATTGCTAGAATAACCATGACTTTGATGACACCGGCAATGAGAGGAAGCTTTATTTTATAGGCAATTTGAATGGAAGTTGCTCCATCAATTTTCGCCGCTTCAATCAGTTCTTCCGGCACATTCTTTAAGGCTGCATAGAAAATAATGATATAGAAGCCCGCGTATTGCCAAACGATTGGAAAGAAGAGGGCATATAGCGCAATCTTAGAATCAGCTAACCAGACTGGAGGATTATCAACTCCAAATATGGTTAACAATCTGTTAATCATGCCGTTTGTAGGGTCAAAAATCTTTGCCCAAAGCTGTCCAATAGCAACCGAAGATAATAGCATTGGAATTAAATAAATTTTTCGTAAAAAGTTGGCACCTTTGATTTTACTTGCCAGGATCAGCGATAAAATTAAATAACCTACCAAGCTGACCGTAGAAAAAAGACCAAGTAGCAGGGAATGCCATGTGCTCTGCCAAAATAATTTATCCTTGACTAACTCGATATAGTTATCTAAACCGACAAACTTCATCTTGCCGATGCCGTTCCAGTCCATTAATCCATAATAACCAGTTAAGACGATAGGGATATAAATTAAGAGAAGAATTAGAATTAACGCAGGAAGTACGTAAAGGGTGATGACGAATTTGTTAGACATTACATTTTTCATTTTCTATACTCCCTTCCTAAATAGATAGAGGGCATATCCGATATGCCCTCTATGACTTATAGAACCTTCATTACACGTGATTACTTTTGTTCTTTTGCAAGTGCATCCGCTTGCTGCTTAACAAAATCCTTCGGCGTAACTTGTTTTCCGAATAGAGCTGTGACTAAATCGTGGTGTAATTCTGATACAGCTGGGCTTGATTGAGTATCAAAATAGGTTGTAACGTTTGATGCTTCACTCAAGTCTTTTAAGATATCAATGTACATAGGAGCAAGATCTAATTTTGATGTGTCAACTTTCGTAGCAGGGATAACACCAGCGTCTGTTACTGATTTTTCTCCCCATCTCTTTACAAGGTAGCCAACGAAATCTTTTGCTTCTTTTTGAACCTTAGAATCCTTTGCAACGAATAAACCTACACCAGGACCGCCAACATAACTGTTGATATCTGTACCCTTACCGCCTTCATAAGTTGGGAACTTGAAATAGCCGATTTTATCTTTAAATTCTTGTTTAACATCAGGGCTTGTTGTATAGTTTGGCAATTCCCAAGTAGCTGTTAGGAACATCGCTGCCTTTTCATTCATAAAGTAACCTTTTGCATCATCGTTAGATAAAGCGCTGGCACCTTTTACAAAGCCGCCCATATCTACAAGGTTTTGTACTTCTTGCGCTGCTTTAAGAATAGCCGGGTCATCCATTTTCGCTTTACCATGGATAACATCTGTTAGAATAGTAGGTCCGCCAATACGGTCTGCAAGATACATAAACCAGAATGATGCCGGCCATCCATCTTTCGCTCCTACAGTGGCAGGAACTACTCCGTTATCAGCTAAAGTTTTGACAACTTTTTTATACTCTTCAAAAGTTTTTGGCACTTCAAGGTTATACTTCTTGAAGATTTCCTTGTTGTAGAAAACGTATGATATGTTTAACTCCAGCGGCAGACCATATGTTTTTCCATCAACAGCATATGATTCTTTTACACCAGGAATAAACGCATCCTTAAGATCTGGATTTTTATCAACGACATCATCCAATGGCGCTAACATTCCACCTTCGACGTATGGCTTAATGAATCCATCTGACCAAGTCATACCGATATCAGGAAGTTCATTGGAAGAAGCTAAAACTTTAAGCTTTTCTCTGTATTGGTCAGGATTTAGGATTTCAGTTTCAATTTTGATATCTTTATGTTCTTTTTCATATTCTCCAATGATATCTTTAACGATGGAGAATTGGGCATTGGAACTGCCTTCAGGCCATAAATGCATGAATTTGATGACCTTTTTACCATCTGCGCTTTTTTCCTCAGTCGAACTTGAGGAAGAACAACCTGCAAGTGCTAGAGAGACAAGCATGATTACAGACATGATCATTGCAACCGTTTTCTTTTTAAACAATGTAATTCCCCCTATGACCTTTTCTTTGATTTTCTTTACATTTATAGAATACAGTCAGATTGTTCTGAAAAATAGGTCACGGCGATTAGGAAAAATACTACTATTTTTAGAAAGCCCTTTCATTGTTGATTTTCCGATATGCACTTGGTGTCAGACCCTCTAATTCTTTGAATATCTTAATAAAATATTTAGCCGTTTTATACCCCGATTCTTCAGCGATGTCGTTGATCGGAAGGTTAGTAGAAATTAATAATTCCTTCGCACGCTGAATTCTCCGTCTCGTTACATATTCACTGAAGGTTAGCTTGACATGTTCCTTAAATAATACGCTTAGATAACTTGGGTTTAAATGAACATGATCGGCCACTTCTTTCTGAGTCAGTTCATTCTTGATATTTTTGTTGATATAATCGATTGCATCCCTTATCGGTACACGATTCGAAGGGTTTTGGGCATTAACATCCATAAGCTTCTGGTCTACGACTTTTTCTATCATGCCGGCCCGCTCCTGTTTTTCAACGGCTTGAACAGCACCTTCCACAGCCTCAATTAGAGCCTTTTTGCTGATTGGCTTTAGTAAATAGTTAATCACGCCTAAACGAAGGGCTTCCTGGGCATATTCAAACTCAGAGTAGGCAGAAATAACAATGATGACGGGATAGTAATTTTGTGCTTTTGCCATTTTTAGTAATTCCAGGCCCGTTATCTCCGGCATCCGAATGTCTGTGATAAGAATATGGACCTTTTGTTTCTGCATCAATTCAATAGCCTCTTCTCCATTAGAAGCCGTAAAGATCTGATAGTTTCCTTCAGCCCATGTAACCAATGATTTTTTCAATCCATGGCGCGTTCTTGGTTCATCATCTACAACTAAAATAGTCTTTGGGCTCATCAAAGTCCTTCCACTCCCCTCACAGGTATTACAAATGAAACAGTTGTCCCCCTATTTACTTCACTAGTAATGGCAAGTCCACTTTTAAAACGATCTTGATAGTATAATTCCAAACGTTTATGCACATTGGAAATCGCCATTCCACTGCCTTTCTTTATTGACATTACGCCACCTGATTGCATCGCTTGTTTAATAGATTCCAACTTTTCTTGATTGATTCCCGGACCATCATCTTCTACAAGGATGTTCAGGTACACGGGATCCACAGCAGGCTGAATAGTAACGCAAATGGTGCATGGCTTTGCCGTATTGCCTGCCCCATGCAGGACAGCATTTTCAACTAAAGGCTGAATCAGCAATTTTGGAATTTTTACCTGTTCCCATTCGGACGGCATATTAAGCTTCCATTTTAATTGATCACCAAAACGCATTTTCATAATTTCCATATAATTATCGATATGGTGAATTTCATCTTTAATTGAGACCCAGTCTCCATCCGTTTGTTTAGTTATGGTATAACGGAATAATTCAGACATGGCAACGACAAACTCGGCCAGCTCCTCCTCATCCTTATCCTCAAGTGTCCACTTAAGAGCGTCCAAAGTATTAAATAGAAAATGAGGATTAATTTGAGCCTGCAATGCTTTTAATTCACTTCTGCTTCGGGTAATTTCTTTTTGATACACCATTTTAATCAGATGATTGGTTTCTTTAACCAGCTGATTATAAGTACTATTTAATTCTTTGATCTCATTTACCGTTGTCACACTCGGGTTCATCGTTAAAGAGCCTGCGCTGGCCTCCTGCATCGTTTCCGTCAATTTGATTATAGGTCTGGTAATAAAAGTCGATAGGAATAGTGAACTGAAAAAAAAGATAATAAATCCAATAATACCTGATATAATAATTCCAGCCTTCAGTACACTAATTCCTTCGGTTAAAGCTTTTATTGGAGTTAGAATAATCAAAGTCCAGCCGGTTTCATTCGAGGTCTGTTTTGTTACCATATAATCCTGCTTGTCCAATGTAAGAGTAAGTGAATCATTTGTTAGGATAGGCTCGATAGTTTTTTCGTAGTTGGATAGAATCGGCTTAGAGTCTCTGTCTAATAGAATGGAATACTGGTTGGGTATCGTGGTTTCATCTTGGTTGGCAAATTGTAAATAACTACGATAGACACTAATGAGGAGATAACCGCCATTCGCATAGTCATGGCCCATTAAATTCACACGTCTTAGTGCTAATATATTATCTGAATTATTCGGGTCATCTCCAATCCAAATCAGTCGACCATTCGCTTCATTAGCTTCTTGAATCCACCTGCCATCAATTCTGCTGATTAAATTGGTATCATCTAACGGCATCAGCCGGGTTAAATTATTTGTATAAAGCTCAAAGGAAAAGATCCCATCCGTATTCGCCTGAATGGTGTTCACAGTAGATTCCAATTGCTGCCGCTCAGTAAAAGTAATCACTTTTCCTTCATAACCCTTTGTCAGAGTTTTTTGAATATTATCATTAGTCATAACTAGTTTAGATGCCGTACTAATTTGTTTATATAAAGATTCTAATCTTCCATTTGCCTCAACGGCAGTTTGATTAATTTGTTTTTCTGCATTATGTTTAAGTAAAGCGGACACTCTATTAAAAGTTAATACACCGACAATTAATAATACAATTGCCATAACCACTAAAAATACGACAAGTATTTGATTTCGTAATGTGTTCCATTTATGCAACAGTGAAAACATTATTTTTCAACCTTTTTTATTCCAGAATAGTATTTTATCTAATATAACGTATTTAATTGAAATCTTGAACATTATTTCAGTATCAAAATATTAGCAATTCTAACCAATGTTCAATTATGCTTCAATGGTCTATAATTGAATATAACGACAAATGTAAGCGTTATAAATGAAAGGGAGGTTTTTATGAATAAACTATCAATGAGAGGTCTTTACTCCCTTACCGAGTGGATTACCAAGTTTGCCTATCTCAATTTTTTATGGATTGGCTTTTCTTTACTTGGGTTAGTCCTATTCGGATTATCCCCTGCAACAGTGGCCATGTTTACGGTCCTGCGTAAATGGATGATGGGACAAAGTGATATTCCCGTGTTTCAAACCTTCAGGACTGCCTATAAAAAAGAGTTTCTTAGAAGCAATGGATTAGGGATTATTTTGGCTTTATTCACAGGTCTTATTTTCACTGATTTGTACTACATGAAAATCGATGCCAGCCATTTACTTCAATTAACTCACATACCTTTATACTTAATTATCTTTGCAATCATTATGAGCCTTTTGTATATTTTTCCGTTATACGTCCATTACAATGTTACGTTTATTCAACTATTTAAAAATGCTCTTTTCATTATGCTGATCAATCCGATAAATAACATTGTCATGCTGCTTGGAGTAATTGCTGTATACTTTGTGGTAAAAGTAATACCTGGACTATTATTTTTCTATGGAGGGAGCATAACAGCAGGGATTATAATGGCTGGCTGCTATCTATCCTTTCAAAAAATAGAAAAAAAGCAAAAGGGAGCACAATCCATTTAAATATGGGCTCCCATTTTTACTTTACATCTGTCCATTTAATAGACTACTTACGGTAACAAATTGATAGCCTTGGGATGATAATTCAGCCACTAGAATACGGACCGCTTCTATTGTTTGAGATCGGTCCCCGTAGCCATCATGGAAAAGTAGGATACTCCCATTTCTAGCACAGTCTCTTGTTTTGGCAAGAATATGATCCACCCCTGGCTGTTCCCAGTCATGTGCTTCCAGATTTAGCGCTCCAATCATTGGATAGCTCTTTTGCTCGAGCACTGAGAGTGTTTCATGATTATAATCAAGGTAAGGAGGACGAAAGACGACTGGCTTTTGTCCAGCCAAATCCTCTACCAAACTCTCATTACGTTCAATTTCCTCTGAACATTCTTCCTGTGTTAATTGAGACAGCTTTGGGTGAGTAAAAGTATGATTTCCAATTTCATGTCCTTGTTCTGCCACTTTTTTTACCATCTCAGGATACTTGCTCATTTGCTCGCCAATCATAAAGAAAGTGGCTTTTCCGCCGACTTCTGAAAAAATCTCTAATACTTGTGGTGTATAAATAGGGTTAGGCCCGTCGTCAAACGTAATCGCAATAACCTTCTGCAATGCAGGAACTTCATTAATCATTTGGAATGCTCCCTCTCAATTTAATAAGGCCCCCTAATAAAACCCTTTACATTTTCCTCATAGAATCGTTGTACGGCTTTCTTTTCTTCCTCTGTAAATGGTTTTGTCTCAAGAGTTGAAAGATTATCCTCAACCTGTTTGACATTTTTAAAACCAGGAATAATACAAGTAATTTCTTTTTGATCCAAAATCCAGCGCAGCGCGGCACTAGCCATCGATTTCCGGTCTTCGGCAATCCATTTTAACTGGTCTGCCAATTCGACACCCTTTCGGAATCCCAAACCGGCAAATGTTTCCCCGACATTAAATGCCTCTCCATTTTCATTAAAACGTCGGTGGTCATCGGCCTCAAAAACATGTTCATCAGTAAATTTACCTGTCAGCAGCCCACTGGCAAGCGGCAATCGAACGAGCAGGCCTGTCCCTTTTTGATACGCCTCAGGAATTAATGTTTCTAATGGCTTTTGACGGAACATATTAAAGATAATCTGCAGGCTTTTTACATTCGGATATTTCAAACAAATTAAGCCCTCTTCCACGGTTTCGACGCTGACTCCGTAGTGACGGATTTTCCCTTCTGTCTGCAAACGATCGAGCACCTCAAATACACTGCCATCTTTCAAAATTTCAGTGGCAGGGCAGTGAATTTGGTACAAATCAATCGCTTCTCTGTTTAAGTGGCGCAGGCTGGCTTCACAATATGCGGATACTTGTTCATAGCTGTAACTTTTCGGATCAAATATATCACCCTGCCGGCAGAATTTGGTTGCAATATAGATTTGATCTTCCTTGCCCTTTGTAGCTTTTGCCAATAACTCTTCGCTATGTCCATCCCCATACACATCTGCTGTATCAAAAAAGTTTACACCCTCTTCAATGGCATATTCCAAGGATTTTAGTGCTTCTTCGTCACTCGTCCTGCCCCATGAACCACCGATCGCCCATGTTCCAAAACTGACTTCACTAATCATGATTCCTGTATTGCCTAGTTCGCGATAATTCATTTTCAAAACTCCTCTTTTATTCCTTTTCAATTCCAAACTTATAAACTGATTTAGATGAATACTGCAGATCTTTGTCTAAAATGATTGATGGAAAATGAGGATGATGGATGGCATCAGGCATCCCTTGAGTCTCCAAGCAAATACCAAGGTGTTTTCCAGATGGCGCTCCCCGGAATTCTCCTTCTGTTTTTATGGAATTACCCGAATATACTACTACCCCGGCCTCATCTGTTTCAATCGTCAGAACACGTCCGCTGTCAGGATCCTTCAAAACAATTTCGTTATCATGATTTGTCTTTAATAGAAACGGGTGATCGTAACCATTCCCTACTAATACGTTTTGTGGATGGTCTGATGCAATACCTGTTTCTATTATTCTTTCACTTGTAAAATCAAATGGCGTATTTTTAACGTCCACAAAAATGCCTGTTGGAATAAACTCCTGATCGAGTTCTAAAAATTGATCACTCTTAATTGTCAGGGTGTGATTCACGATATCCCTTTTCAGGCTGCCGCTAAGGTTAAAATAAGCATGGTTTGTGACGGTTAAAAGCGTCTTTTTGTCAGTTTGGGCCGCATAGTGAATGGTGAATTCGTTATTGTTATTTAGTGTATACGTAACCTGTATATGCAGATTCCCAGGGTACCCTTCCTCGCCATCGGGACTGAAATAAGAAAAACGCACTCCTTCTCCTATGACTTCCGCATCCCAAACAACCTTATCAAAACCTTTTATCCCGCCATGCAAATGATTATTACCGTCATTTTTCGCCAAAGTGTAACTTTGGCCATCCAGTTCAAAAGATCCGCCTTTAATTCGACCTCCCACTCTGCCAACGACTGCACCGAGAAAATAGGGATCCTTTAAATAATCGTTCAGTGAATCATGTCCAAGGACAACATTTTCGTATTTTCCGTTTTTATCAGGAACTACGATTTTCGTTATGGTACAGCCATAATTCATCGCTGTAACTTCTACTCCGTTATCATTAACCAATGTAAATAATGAGACCGTCTGGTGATCAATTTGACCAAAACTCTCATGAATAACTTTCAATTTGATCTTCCCTCCATTTCAAGCAGTTAGTCGCGGTTCCAATCAAAGCCAATTTCTTTCAGAAATGCCCGGGCAAGGACCATATGTCCAGCAGTGGAAGGATGGACACGATCCCAAGCGATAGTTGCAGCATAGAGGTCCTTTAAAACCACATTAAAGGCAGCTTGCGTATCAACGAATATACAATTTGTTTCTTCTGCAATTCTTTTGACAGCCTGACCATATTGATCCATTGACTGGCGCATAGAATCCAACTGATTGCTTTCTAAATAAAATGGGGTCATTAAAACTATTTCTTTTACAAACGGCTTGGCCTCCATTACAAGATTCCGAAGCGTATCCTCATATTCATCAAGGTACACATGCCAGTCTTTAATAAACGGCGTATCATACTGACGCCATACATCGTTAATGCCGATCATAATGGATAACCAGTCTGGCTTTTGACTAATGACATCCTCTTGCCATCTACTTTTCAAATCACGAACGGTGTTGCCACTGATCCCCTTATTCACCACGCGGATTCCAAGCTCCGGGTAAACGGCTTGCAAAAGCCCATCAACAAAGGAAACATAGCCCTTGCCGAGGGCACCAAACAATCCTTCCCCTTCCGGCTTTACACGCTCACAATCTGTTACGGAGTCGCCAATAAATAATAGTTTTTGACCTTGTTCAAGTTTCAAAAACTCTTCCCTCCTTTTTTCATGAAGCTAACCCGAAATAAATGAAAGCCACCAGGCTCGAGCAGCTTGAGTGGCTTCATTTGTTACTTTCTAAAAGCTCGTAATTGCTCATTTAGTTCCTTTGTTTGTGAATAAACTTGTTGATAGAGGGTAAATAGTTTCTTGTAAGTTTCCACATTTTCCGGAACGGGGTAATAGGTTTTGGCAGTTTGAATAAATACTTGTGCACATTCCTTTAAGGATGGATACCAGCCGCAACCATATGCTGCTAACATAGCCGCTCCCATTCCAGGTCCTTGTTCACTTGTAAGCTTTTCAATTTTTGCATTAAAAATATCTGCCTGCATTTGCAGCCATGTTTC
Organism: Neobacillus drentensis; assembly: GCF_036965425.1. GTDB lineage: Bacteria > Bacillota > Bacilli > Bacillales > Cytobacillaceae > Neobacillus > Neobacillus drentensis_F. Next base: position 53,609 of record NZ_JBALPP010000038.1, read on the forward strand.
GTTCTTGGCCCCGCCGCCGATCGAAATAATGGAATCAATTGTCTTGCCATTATTTCTAAAGATCTCAATTGATTCATTTAAGGAGAAGGTGATTCCCTCGAGTACAGACCGGGCAAAATGCTTCCGCTCATGTGCTGCATCAATGCCAATAAAGCTTCCGCGAATATTTGAATCTGCATGAGGAGTTCTTTCACCGACTAAATAAGGAGTAAATAATAATCCATTACTTCCTGCCGCTACATCCTCAACACCTTCTAAAAACTGATCGAAGGCTTCAGCGCCGGCGAATGTATCTTTAAACCAGCTTAGACTGTAGCCCGCCGCCAGGGTTACACCCATTGTATAGTAAGCATTTTCTTCGCTGTGATTAAAGTAGTGAACCTTCCCTTCAAAATCCAGGTCATTTCTCTCTTCATAAGAAAGAACGACTCCTGAAGTGCCGATGCTGCATAACGTTTTGCCTTCAAAAAGAATCCCTGAGCCAATGGCGCCACAGGCATTGTCCGCACCGCCGGCAAATACTTTGGTTGCTTCCGATAATCCAGTTGCTCCGGCAAATTCAGCCGTAATCGTTCCAACAAAGGCATGAGATTCCACTAATGGAGGGCAGAATTCAGCGGAAAGACCAAATCGTTCTAAAACCTCACTGCTCCACTCACGATTTGCGACATTTAACAGCAAGGTTCCCGCCGCATCAGAATATTCCATGTGGATATTTCCGGTGATTCGGTAACGGAGATAATCCTTTGGAAGCATAAATAGATGCGCACGTTCAAAGATTTCAGGCTCTTCTTCTTTTACCCAAAGAATTTTTGGCAGGGTAAAACCCTCTAAGGCCGGGTTTTTGGTTACCTCCAATAAACGCTGTTTGCCAACCACCTCGTAGATTTCTTGACATTGTGTTGTTGTTCTCGTGTCATTCCACAAAATCGCGTTTCGCAGCACCTGATTATCCTGATCTAATAGAACAAGACCATGCATCTGCCCGGAGAAGCTGATGCCCTCGATATCGTTTACATCTCCATCGAATTGCCCGATTAGTTCAGCTAAACCTGCAGTGGTTTTTTCAACCCACTCCTCCGGGTTTTGTTCACTGTAACCTGATTTTTCAATAATGAGGGGATAGGTTTTTGACACTTCTTTGCACACTTCACCATTCTGATTGACGAGTAAGATTTTTACTGCACTCGTTCCGAGGTCAACACCAATTACGTATTTCATCCTTATCATCCTTTTCTAAAAAAAGTGCTGGAGTAATAGGCTGCCAGCACTTTTTTCAACATTATTATTAAACGGTTACACTTGAAAGAGTTTCTAGTAAATATTGATTGATTGTAGCCTTAAGGCGTTCTGTTCTGCCTGAAATATTCTTAATTTCTGTTAATTGAAGGGCATAAGCCTCTAGCTCACGGAAGTTTGTTCTGCCTTCTACGATTTCTAAACCGATGCCTTTTGTAAAGCTGCTGTAGCGTTCTTCGATAAAGCTATCTAGTACTTTATCTTCAATTAATTTGTTTGCAACTTTCAGGCCGACAGCAAATGCATCCATGCCGGCAATGTGTGAGTAGAATAAATCTTCCGGCTCGAACGAACCTCTTCTGACTTTAGCATCGAAATTTAAGCCGCCGCTGCCTAGTCCGCCATTTTTCAGAATTTCATACATGGCTAGTGTATTAGTGTACAAGTCAGTTGGGAATTCATCTGTATCCCAGCCAAGCAATGTATCCCCTTGGTTTGCATCAACAGAACCAAGCATACCGTTAATACGTGCCGTTCTAAGCTCGTGCTCAAAAGTATGACCAGCTAGTGTCGCGTGGTTGGCTTCGATATTAAACTTGAAGTAATCGGTTAGATCATATTTTTGTAAGAATGCGAGTCCAGTAGCTACATCAAAATCATATTGATGCTTTGTAGGCTCCTTTGGTTTTGGCTCAATTAAGAATGGAACATTTAAGCCAATTTCTTTGGCATAATCAACTGCCATATGGAAGAAGCGTGCCAAATTGTCTTGTTCAAGCTTCATATCTGTGTTAAGAAGAGTTTCATAGCCTTCGCGGCCGCCCCAGAATACATAGTTTTCCGCACCAAGTTCTTTTGCTACCTCTAAGCCTTTTTTCACCTTGGCCGCAGAGTAAGCAAACACGTCTGCGTTTGGAGAAGTCGCAGCACCATGAACATATCGAGGATTCGTGAACATGTTCGCTGTGCTCCAAAGCAATTTTGTTTTGCTTGTTTTCATGTATTCTTTAATCATTGCCACGATAACATCTTGGTTTTCGTTCGATTCTTTTAACGTGCTTCCTTCTGGAGCAATATCCACATCGTGGAAGGCGAAGAAAGGTACATTTAATTTTTCAAAAAGTTCAAATGCCGCTTCTACACGTGCCTTTGCCAAGTCTAATCCTGTTAAACGATCCCATGGACGGATGGCTGTACCTACCCCAAATGGATCTGTTCCGTCAGCAGTAAAGGTGTGCCAGTATGCTACGGAGAAACGAAGGATTTCTTCCATGGTTTTGCCGTTAATTTTTTCTTCAGGGTTATAGTATTTAAATGCCAATGGATTTTTTGATGAAGCGCCTTCAAATTGAATTTTGTTTACCGTTTCGAAATATGCCATGGGGGTATGCCTCCTAGTAGTTTGTGGGTTTAAATTAACTTGTAACTGCTTACAAAAGGGTCGTAGATCTTTTAATCTGTTTCCCCTTGTTTAATCAAATTATAGCACCATAAACTTTGTTTGTCTATTCAATAAACTAAGTTTATCTAAAATTATTTTTAAGGGCTGCTTGTTTAAGCTCAAACAGCCTTTATTCTTTATTAAGCCTGCTGTTCAACCTTACTTAAAGGTGCGGATTTTTTACTTTCTTCCAGCCATAAGATGCTGGTGACTCCTCGAGGATAATACTTACTTCCGGCAATTTCACCAGAGATAATTTGATCACTCCAGCTCCAAACCGATAAGGTTGGGTGTGTCAGCCAGGCAACATGGGCCGCATCTGCCTTTGCTCCTTTTATATCCCACTCCAAGCCAAGGATCTCACGGGCAATAAACTGAGAGAGGTAAACTTTACTTAACCAGGAGTTATTGCTGGTAGATGAAATCTTCCATCCTCCGTCTTCGAACAAACAGACTCCCTCTGTTAAAACTGTTTCTAGGTGCGTTTTTAGTGCCTGAATATAGGCTCCAAATCGGCCATTAGGATCTAACGCTTCCTGAGTATTTGTATAATATGGGAAAATCAGCCCCTCAATGGCTGGGATAATTTTCGAATCATTTCCTTCTTTGATAACAGCCGGAATATATCCGTCAGGAGTGACCTGTGAGACAATCGTAGCTGCACATTTTTCAGCTTGAACCCCGGCCTCTTTTGAATGGCCGTCCAGACCGTTGTCTCTGAAGAGCTTTTCTAATGCCACATATGATGCCCATGTCTTGCCCGCCAGATAAATATTATTTCTTGCCTGTCCAAGCGAAACATCTAAACTATCATAGGTGGTGATTTCCGCTCCGCCCATGACACGCGTCGAATCGAGTCCCATAATTCCATCACGCATATCTGCTTCAGGGTGATCACGGTTCAGCATACTTTCAAAGCAGCGGACGAAAACGTCTAAATTAGCCTTTAACCATTGATGATCTCTTGTTTGTTCTACATAAACGGATGCGCATAACACCCAGTTTACTAACTGTTCATAAGTCATGTGAGAGAAACATCCATCTAAACCGTACAGTTCGTATGAAGAATAATGCGGCCTAGAAACAGTATTGGCTACTCCCATATCATGCGTAAAGCTGATTCCGCCTGGATATTCTGTTTCATCCCCTGGAAAACGCACCTTATCTTCATAGCTAAAACGGCTTACAAACATATCCAGCTCATTTTTTACAGTCCATGGATTCATTTTAAGTTCGAAGAAAATTTGGTCTACCGTTAGATCAAAGGTGTTCATCATCCGGTATTCTCCTTCATTTACTACCCAGAAGGGTTCGCCATCGGCATCCAATAGTTGCGTGGAGCCATAATAGCTGCGAATCGAATGAATCATCATGAACTTTTGGTCATCTGATAAGTTCGGGTTATCTATTAAACTATTCGCTTGTTTAGCACGACTTGTAAATTCATCAAAGTTTTCTAATGCAAAAGCTGCCACCGATTCGATATTAGGGAAATATCTTGTGTAAAAGTAGGAAGCATCCAATCCAGCCGTTACATATCCGCCGCGGTGGAAACAAATCGCAAAATGATAGGTCCGTGATTGGCCGGCTGGAACGTCCATCACAAGTGCACCCAGCGGTCCAAGACCGAATGTCCAATTCTCTTCCAATGGCGTGGTTAAAATATTTTCTAAACTAAAGTGCAAAGCAGATTTCACTTCAGGATCATTCGTGGCTATCGCGGTTAAACGACCTTGGCCAATACCAGAAATGCCATCACACGTATCATCCAAACGGCGCATGGAACTGTAAGGGTCACTTCCTTGATATCCAAAGAAAGCCCGGCGGCTCCTAGCCCCCTTTGTGTTATCAATTGTAAGCTCAGCCCAAACAGCAGGTATTAACGTCTTCTTCAATTCCTCTTCTGCCGCTGATGAAGGGTCCGGTACAGACTGAACTTGAGAATAAATTGTAAAAGTTAAATCGCCGGCCTTCCAAGAGTCTGTTCCTAATTGAAAATCACGTTGTATTTGCTCCTTATTGAATGGCAGGATAATCTTCGGTTTATCTGGGTTCGGGTCCATATTTTCGATGTCATAGCGCTTGCTTTCATCATCAGCCACTTCAAAGAACGGCAGGGCATTGAAAATGCCTTCTTGTTCAATAGATTCCACTCCAACGTAGACATTTTTCCGCGGCGAACGGCCAAGCTCTAAATCCAAACCGCCCCCGTTACCATAAAATCCTAGTGTGAAACTTGAAAATGCCCCGATTGGTGAATGATGTGCATTGAAAAACATATTCTTAACCAATTTCTTCACCTGCTCTCAAAAAATTATATTTTCATTAACCATTAAACTAACGTCACTGCAGCTCGACTTTCAATCGATTGGTAGCATGCATCAATAGCCCTCATATTTTTAAGTGTATTTTCTGCTGAATATTTAGGTTGGTAACCTTCTATAACAGCCTGTGAAAAATGGTCAATTTGCATTTTAAATTGATCAGCGCTAACCATTTCAGAACGTTTCCCCTGCACTGATTCAATTAGAATGACTCCTGCATTGTCTGAAACATCTGGCCGGTAGGCAGCTGGAACAGTAATTCTGCCCTTTGTTCCAACAATTTCATATTCCTGTCTAAATGACATATCAAAACTGCAATCAAACACAGTGTTTATTCCATTTTCCAGCTTTATATAGACAATCGCGGATCGGTCGATTCCAGATCGCGGATCGAGTTCTGCGAACGCTTCAACTCTGACGGGTTCAGATTCCATGATGTTACGGATAGAATGGATACAGTAGCTGCCGATATCATAAATACTTCCGCCGCCCATTTTCTTTTTCATACGGATATTGGTAAGCTCATCTTTTAAAAAATAAGAAAAACTTGCGCGCATGAATTTGATTTCACCAATTTCACCTGATGTTACTATTTCTCGAACTCTAAGATGTTGCGGATGAAATTGATACATAAAAGCTTCCATGAAAATCACATTATTCTCACGGCAGCAATCCATCATCTCTTGTGTTTCTTCAGCAGTTAAGGCAGCCGGCTTTTCGACAAGGACGTGCTTCCCATGTTTGGCAGCTTCGGTCACCCATTGTTTATGCAAATGATTAGGAAGTGGGATGTAAACGGCTTCAATTTCTTGATCCATAAGCAGCTTATGATAGGAATCATAAAATTTCGGGATTGAGAATCTCTCCGCAATATCCTTCGCTTTGTCACCTCTGCTGGCAATCGCCGCAACTTCAGCATAGTCTGAATTTAAAATCGCTGGAATTACTTTTGTTTTAGCAATATCTGCTGTGCCAATGACTCCCCATCGAATCCTACTCAACAAACTCCCTCCTCAACTATCTTTGTATATCCGTTAAACTAAGTTGATTATAACATCTGAATCCACGTTTGTATATCCAGTAAACTAAGTTTGTGTTAAAATATATTTACTACCGAATAAGGAGTTTTATTGTGAAAACAATGACTTGGAATCAGCAGATTGTTAAAAAAAATAATAAAGCACTCGTATTGCAATTAATTATCGAAAAAGAACCGATTTCAAGAGCAGACATTGCCCAAGTATCCGGTTTGCATAAGGCAACCGTTTCTTCTTTGGTAAACGAACTATTAGAGGAAGAACTTATTTTTGAATCAGGACCAGGTGAATCTAGCGGCGGCCGTCGCCCTGTTATCCTTCATTTCAATAAAGTTGCCGGGTTTGCAATTGGGATTGATATTGGCGTTAATTATGTTCTAAGTGTTTTGACGGATTTAAAAGGCAATATTCTAATTGAGAAAAATCACCCCCTTGAACAAACTGTCTATTCAGAAATCATGAGTATTGTTAAAAATATGATTCAATCGCTCATCGATGAGATGCCGGGCAGCAGATATGGTATTGTCGGGATTGGAGTAGGCGTGCCCGGGATTGTTAACAAAGAGGGGGCTGTCCTTCTGGCTCCAAACTTAGGATGGAAAAATGTTCAGTTAAAAACCGATCTTGAGAATGAATTCCGTGTCCCTGTCATGATTGAAAACGAGGCTAATGCAGGGGCTGTTGGCGAGCAACAGTTTGGGGCAGGTCAAGACTACCAGAACATTATTTATATTAGTGCTGGAATTGGAATCGGTGTGGGGATTATCTTAAACAAAGTGTTATATCAAGGGAGAAATGGCTTTTCCGGCGAAATGGGACATATGATCATTGATATCAACGGTAAGCTGTGTAATTGCGGCAGCAGAGGATGCTGGGAGGCATATGCATCAGAGAATGCTCTGCTGGAGATGGCTGGCAAAAACACGGATTCACTTGAGGCATTGATTAAGCGGGCTGAAAATGGTGATGAAACCGCTAAGCATCTCTTTGGAGAAATCGGCCAGTACCTCGGGTTTGGTATTAATAACATTATTAATACGTTCAACCCCGACCAGGTGATCATCGGAAACCGATTAGCCATGGCAAAAGAATGGATGGAGCAGCCTATCCGAACGATTATTGAAAATCACACCCTCTCCCATCATCAAAAGGAATTGAAATTAGACTTTTCCAAGCTTGGAAAGTATTCTACAGTATTAGGTGTATCAGCTTTTGTTGTTGAGAACTTCATCAAAGAAGAAGCAAGAACTTCCTAAATTGAATATTACTGGCGAAATCGTCCGGCCCTGCCTTTTAAAGAAGGCGGGGCTGCTTTTTTACTATTGCTGTATTTTTATGTCTTTTTTGGGAAAGATTTACGCGGACAACTTTTCCTTCTTTTTGGCTTTTCTTGTCCTCATGAACTCTCTATGAAGACAGCTTTTGCATCATCCTTTTGGCTTTTTTGTCCATGAACACTCTCAATAAAAAATATTCAACAAAAAGTTAGTTTAATGAATGTACAAAGTTAACCAACTTCAGTTATAATAATTTTATTAGTACCGATTCTATTTGATGGAGAGGATATTATGGAAAAAAACTCAAAACCTAATGAACCTATAGTTACGCACATATTTACGGCAGATCCTTCTGCACATGTCTTTGAAGGTAAGCTTTATATTTATCCTTCACATGACCTTGATCATAATGAACCTTCTAATGATAATGGTGATCAGTATAAGATGGAAGATTACCATGTTTTATCGATGGATGATGTCAACGCACCATGTGTAGACCATGGGGAAGTCCTTCACTTAAGAGATATTCCTTGGGCAAGTAAACAGCTTTGGGCACCCGACACAGCGTATAAAAATAACACGTATTATTTATATTTCCCAGCAAGAGATAAAGATGGCATTTTCAGAATTGGCGTCGCGACAAGCTCTAATCCAGCTGGACCTTTTACACCGGAGGAAAATTATATACCGGGCAGCTTCAGTATTGACCCCGCTGTGTTAGTGGATGACGATGAAAGAGCATTCGTTTATTTTGGCGGCCTATGGGGTGGACAGCTAGAAAAGTGGCAGACCAGTACATTCAATCCTGATGCTGAAGGTCCAGCTCCAACCGAACCGGCAATAGGACCAAGAGTAGCTGAATTAAACGACGATATGCTGACGTTTAAAGGCGAACCGCTGGAAATCTCCATAATTGATGAAGAAGGCAACACGATTCTTGCAGGTGACGAAGACCGGAGATATTTCGAAGGCCCATGGGTTCATAAATACAATGGTCTTTACTATCTCTCCTACTCTACGGGTACCACTCATAAAATTGTTTATGCGGTTAGTGAAAATCCACAGGGCCCGTTTGTGTTCAAAGGGACCATTCTGACACCTGTAATCGGCTGGACCACCCATCATTCGATTGTCCAATTCAAGGATAAGTGGTATCTGTTTTATCACGATTGCTCGTTATCTGATGGCGTCGACCATAAACGCTCTGTGAAATACACGGAATTAAAATATAACGAAGACGGAACAATTCAAACAATAGACCCTTATGGGGCTGATAAATAGCAAGAAAGCTGGCCTCATTGATTGAGGCCAGCTTTTTTATTGGATGAGTACGAATGGTGCTCGATGGTGTCAAAATTAAAAGAAATCAAAAAACGCTGATTTCATCACTGGAACCTTTTTTTCAAAAAGTTCAATCTCTGACTTAGCCCCAGTTAAGAATCCCATTTCATAAAGCTCCATTGGCCGTTTGTAGCCAAATAGAATCGCCGAAAGGGAATTGATATTCAATTGAATCCCTTTTTTAGGTGGGTGTACACATTGACCTCCGGCTTTTTCTTTAAATACCTTGATTTCGCCATTTCCAAGTAAATAGCTTCCATTATTCCAAGGCGCATGTGAATCTTCAAGATGGAGGAATAGGGGCTCAATTTCTTTGTTAAACGAAAATCTCCGTAAACATTCCTCTGCATCTACGACTCTCGCCATAAAATATGGATACAAATCTGTTTTTACTCTTGGCTTCTTTAGAAAATAAGGAAAAGGATCGTGACCTGCGAGATTTATTGTTACTGTATTCACCATGGAGTCATGCTGGCAGATAAAATTCCAAAGCCCGATTCTTGCTTCGTGGTCAAGGGCAATCAGCTCTTCGATATCCATTTTTTTATCCTTCACGTGGTACAAAATATAGCCCGCAGCCTCGCTCGCGGAATCATAGTAGACAGCAAGCTGGGAATCTTCATCATATACATTTTGTTTCCACCAATTTGTCTCGCGTTTCAGCATACCTGTAAATCGGGAAGAAAATTGCTCATAAACTTGTTCTATTTCTTCGTTATGGGTCTCCTTGGAATATCTCCTAATAAAACCTTCCTGCGGTTCTAGAAACTTTAGATCCATTTTTTCAATCGTGATTTTTTTCTTTTCACTTAATATTTCCCATCCATATTTCCGATAAAAAGAGATATCAAATGGATGCAGAAGCGATACAATCTGATTGTTATCGCGCATTTGTTTCAAGGAATCAATCATGAGTGCCTTGACATACCCATTTCGTCGATATTCAGGGTATGTGGCGACTCCGGCGATGCCGCCCATTTTCCATTCGGCATCGTTCATGTAAATGTTTAACGGGATAATGTGTAATTTGGCAGCTAGAAGGTTCTCATCCCATATTCCTAAAATTTTATGATTTTTTACTGCTTCTTTTCTGGCTGGCAGTTCCGATTCCGGAACCTTATATTGAAAGGCATACATTGATAGTTTCATTGATTCTAAGAATGCAGCTTCAGTTACTTCTCTTACTAACATTTAGACCAACCCCCTTTTTCATCAACTGAAATTATCGCATATAAAACGTTTACATTCCAGTTTTATCCTTTAACACAGCCAAAAAATAAAAAGCTTAGGATTGTATCCCAAGCTCATTCAAAACATTGCTTTAGTAAATCTTCCATTTGTGCGATTGTGATCCCATCGACTGTCTGTGCTTCCAAACTTTCATACTTTTCAATGGCTTCAGCCAGCAAATCTCTCTCCTCATCTTTCATCGTGATCACCTGCTTTTAATTTGTATGGATTCTTATTTTTTACTTGCAATGAACATATTATTAGTGATTCTCTTCAAAGATTATTTCACGGCCCTCCAAATGGTCCATCTATCTTTTTCTACGATATTCGTCTCTGATTTAAGTGACTCATCGATATGATTTATTAATACCTTTAATTCCTTATCATCTAATTCATGTAGAATACTTCTGCCTGTTCTTTCACTCAAATCTTGAAGTAATTGACCTTTCGTTTCATACACCTTTCTTGTTTCCCATAGTGTTATCTCTTGAATATCTTTAAATCCTGCTTCCTTAAGAGCTGAGACAACAGTTTGGGTATCGTGTCGGCGCTCCGTTTCCATTTCAATTAATCGTGGAAAAAGTTCAAAGAAATATCCTCTAATATGACTATAAGTTCCTTCTAGTAGACAATCTGCTGGAGTACGGTCTTGAACGATATAGTAACCATCCTCCTTAAGAATTCTATTTGCTTCGTTGAAACAGGCTGGTAAATCCTTAAAATGATGAATTAATGCTCTTTCCAGCAGCAAATCAAAACTATTACTCTCTAAACCAGATGCAAATGCACTTCCATGCTTAAAGGATATGTTTTTATACTCTTTACAGTTTTCTCTTGCTCCTTCAAGAATAGGTTCGGAAAAATCAACACCCGTAACCAAGTTGACACCCATGTCTGATAGTGCCATTGAATAAATTCCTCCGCCGCAGCCTATATCTACCGCTTTAGAAATTTTTTCGATAGGCACAAGGTCTTTTATGGCTTCGCTCCAGGTGTGATCAGCCGTTCTGGTTGTATATGTAACGCGATTTTTTTTACTATGAAAATCAATTCCCATCTTAACTCCCCTCCTCGATTCAATTCTAAACAGTTAAATTTTACCACGGTGCAAGTATTTAAAACAAATCATTTTCAGGAGCCATTATTTAATTAACCTCCATTTAAATTAACTGAAAATTGACAAAAATGTTATTCGAACTTAACATTCCTTCCTTATGCTTTAGTTGTAACAACTAGAGGATTGGGAGGCGAGGGAAAGAGTGAAAGGATCATTGAATAGGAACGCCATGAGCAAAGCAGTTCTTGCTTTTGTTCTTACATCTTCTTTGACGGCGGGTATTGTTATGGCCTCTGGGATTCCGGATAAAAAAGGCGTCCCCCAAAGCAAAGCGAATAATAAGGAGCGGTTCATTCAATTGCATTTACTCGGCGTAAACGACTTTCACGGACAGCTAAACATCACCCGAAAATTCAATGGAAAAAATGTCGGCAGAGCGGATTATCTTGCAGCCTATTTGAAGGAAAGGAAAGCGAAGAATAAGAACACCCTTTTGGTTCATGCCGGTGACATGGTTGGGGCGAGTGCCCCCGTATCCTCGGTCCTGCAGGATGAACCAACGATCAAAGCGTTAAACCAAATAGGCTTCGATGTTGGAACCTTGGGAAATCACGAATTTGACCAAGGTGTGAAAGAAATGATGCGCTTGATTCAAGGAGGATTCCACCCCAATACTGGATATTTTGAAGGTACTCAATTCCCCTATATATGTGCCAATGTTATTAACATCAAAACAGGTAAACCACTCCTTCCTCCCTATAAAATTTTCAAAGTAAATGACATACCAATCGGATTTATCGGCGTTGTCTTAGACGATACACCATCCATGGTGAATCCTGATGGAATAAAAGACATTAAATTCGTCGATGAAGTAACCGCCATTAATAAAGCGGTGTCACAGTTAAAAAAACAAGGTGTAAAAGCGATCGTGGTATTGGCTCATAATGAGGGCAGGCAGGCTCGTCCCGATGGTCCCGCTGCCGGCGAAATCGTTGAAATGGCCAAAAAGGTAGATAAGGAAGTTGACGTGATGTTTGCCGGACACAGCCATACGTATCTTAATACAGTAGTCAATGGAAAGCTGCTTGTTCAAGCCTATTCTTATGGAACGGCTTTTTCCGATGTTACTTTAGAGATTGATCCCAACACAATAGAGATAGTAAGCAAAAAGGCGGAAATTGTAATGGTCTATCAGGATTCGATTAAACCGGATGAAGAAATCAAGAAAATGGTAGATAAGTATGAAGCCGATGTTTCTTCCTTTGTTAATGAAGTCGTCGGCAAGGCTGCTAACGACATTACTAGCCATCGAAACAAAAATGGAGAATCCGCGTTGGGTAATCTCATTGCTGATTCTATGAGGAAAGAGTTGCATTCCGATTTCGCGTTTATTAACCCGGGTGGAATTCGGGCTGACCTTCATGGCGGAAATATCACGTATGAGGAATTATTAACCATCCTGCCTTTTAAACGGAAACTCGTGAAAATGACGCTGACAGGCGATCAAATCCGCCTCCTTTTAAATCAGCAATGGCAGCCCGCTAAATTGAGAATGCTGCAAATTTCCGGGTTGAAATATACCTGGGACGACAAGAAACCTGTTGGCAACAAAGTGGTTGATATTTTCACTACTAAAGGAACATTGATTGATCCGAAAGAAACATACACATTTACGGTAAATGACTATCTTGCCGGGGGCGGTGACAACTTCATGGTTTTCCTTGAAGGGACGCATAAAACTGTTGGTTCTATAGATGTTGATGTCTTAAAAAAATACATGTTACAGTTTCCAGTTCCGCTCACTCCCAATATTGAAGGACGGATTCAAAAAATTCAATAAGAATTCGTCGTTTTATCCACTGAATTTAAGAGATGTGAATTTCATTAATAATCTGTAAATTTTAAATAATGAATATTTCAGCTGTTTAATGAAACGGTTAAGATATGTTAAGAAATGGAAAATTGCATTCTTTTTTCTATTAAAACTTGTAAGATAAGACTGTAATACCAAATGCAAGCATTCAAGGAGGAATAAAAATGAAATCTTTCAAAAAGTGGTTTTTTGCTCTGATGTCAGCATTGATGTTACTTGGCGCGGCTACTGCATGCTCAGACACTAGCTCGAAAACAGATGATCCCAATACCCAACAAACCGATGATGGCTCACAAACTGATGATGGTTCACAAAGTGACGACGGCAATTCTGGTCAATAAGAAATATCAACATAATTAAAGAACGAGGCGGCCCCTGCCGTCTTGTTTACATTATAACGATCTACTAATTTAGGAATATTTATCTACAATTGGAAAATAATTTCGGTACCTATTCCTCATTGATAATTCCAGAGCATTAAATGATAATGATAATCGATATCAATGATAATTGTTATCAATTAACTCAGGAGGTATGATTATGTTTATTCAATTTTTAAAGGAAAACCGTTATGTATCCTTAATCCTTACTGTACTTCGACTCTATCTTGGCTGGCAGTGGTTAAATGCAGGATGGGGAAAGATCTCTAGTGGAAATTTTGATGCAAGCGGCTTTTTGGGTGGAGCAGTAAAAAATATGTCTGGTGAACACCCTGCTGTTCAACCTTGGTGGGGCAATTTTCTAAAAGAGGTTGCCATTCCATATGTCGATCTTTTTAATGTAATGGTTCCTTGGGGAGAATTTTTAGTAGGACTCGGATTAATTTTAGGCATTTTCACATCACTTTCCCTGCTTATGGGGCTTACAATGAACTTTGCATATATGTTATCAGGAACAACAAGTACAAATCCACAGATGGTTTTATTAGGATTGATTATTCTTGCAGCAGGAATGAATGCAGGTAAACTTGGATTGGATCGTTGGCTTACGCCCTACCTTGGAAGATTGATATATAAGAAAGCAGGGAATGAACAAATTTCCCAAAGTGCATAATGAAAATGGCCACTTTTATATTAAAGAAACCTTGCTGCAATGCAGCAAGGTCATCATTTTTTTATCAACATTAATAGGGAAATCAACAACAAAGGTCATAGGGATTTAGTGGAGGAATTGCAGGGAAAAACCACTTCGGTCCTAAGGAAGATTCCTTCCAATGCCACGCACCCAATGCTGCTGCACAAGCATCGATAAAATGACTTTGTTCTTCTTTTAATATGGGGAGTTCTGTTAAGTTTTGCTGTCCGAGCCAGTCCCAAATAAACATTCTCGCTGATAGATTTTGTTTGTAGCTCAAAACATACTTCAAATCATCTGGAGAAATCCTTGAGCCAATAACAGCGCCAGGATGCACTTCTACCATCGAAATAGGATTTGGAGTTTTAAGACTTTCTATTTCTCTGCTTAGCCTGATTCCTCTTAAAGTTAAATACACCATCCTGGTCATAGTGGGCGTCATGATGGATCCCGGCTTCATCCCTAATGCTGTAATAAACTTTCTAAGTTCACGGTCACCTTGCCTGTCTCCTCCCCCATCTTCATAAGATAATGGGGCATCAATGCCTACAACGACTTCATCTAATTGACTTTGTTCTAAAATCTCATTCAAGATGCCCTGATCGCTTACAGGATTAATCCATTTAATAAATTTTAAATATCTCCCTTGTGTTTTAAATACTGAAAGAACCGTATCCCTATGATTGCTTGGTCCGGACAAATCAATACCGATTACTCTCATAAAATAGCCTTCTCTTTCTACTGTTATTACTGATTAATTCACTATTTCCTTCACTCTGCCAACAATACCGCTTTCCAGCATAACCTTAATACCGTGCGGATGTGTGGCAGATTTGGTTAGTAATTTTGCGACCACACCTTCTGTTAATTTACCGGTACGCTGGTCTTGTTTTTGTACAACCCGTACTTTGATTCCGGGTTTAATATTTTCTCGTATCGTGCCTGACATTTCAATTATCTCCTTCCAGATATGGGAATAGCGAAAAGTACTGTTTCCCTTTATTAATTCGGATAGGTTTCCTTCAAAAACAAAATAGATTGGTTAATTAACTCTTTTAGAACATCCACATTAATATCCGCAACTTTATTGATATACACACACGCTTTTCCTGTTGTATATTTTCCGAAGTCCTTTAACAGTTCCTCTCGCTTTGTATCACCCGGTGCAAAATACAAACTGATTTTTGCTTTTCGAGGAGAAAAGCCAACTAGTGGTGCATCGCCTTCGTGGCCGGATTCATATTTGTAATGATAGGAACCAAATCCGATAATACTTGGTCCCCACATCTTTGCTGGATAACCAGTGGTTTCCGTAAATATATCTAAAAGTTTATACGCGTCTTCCCGTTTCTTAAGGCTATCAACTTTCTCAATAAACTCAATAACACTGTTTTCTGTTTCTTTTGTTTTTAGTTCATACATTATATCTATCTCTCCTTATAACGGTATTCAGCCAGCCTTATTGTATAATTCATTTTTCCAATTATTCTCTCACCCATTATAGCAAAAACCTTGCTGGGTTAATCAGCAAGGTTTTTAATAGTTAACCATTCAAACTCCCCTTCAACCAAGGGCGATTTCGGTAAAAACCAAGGGGGAGCTGGATCAAGATTCATTATCCAAGCCACCCCTTATGGAAACGGATGCGGATGTGGATTGAGCTGATCAACTGTCAGAGGTTTTTTCAAATATCCGAGTTCCACCGGGACCTTCAGCACCCGCTCCAGACCCGTTACGCGCGTAAGGTGATGTCCGAAAGTCATCGGCAGCATCCCCGGAATCAGCACTTTTACACAATACAATCCGTTCCGTATCAATTCCGGTGTCGTCTGGTCTACCACAATAACATCAAGTTCCAATCGGCGAAATACTTGAAGAATATCCTTCAGATCTTCGGTAAGATCCGTATGATTCGACCTCCAATTGAACTCCTCAGCAAATGTTCGCAATGGGCGATTATCATCCAGTAAAAACTTAAAACGCTCCTCTGCCTTCGGCAAACCGTAGAGCATGCCATGATCATCCATTTGTTGAACCAGGGATGCATCCTGTAACATTCTTAAATATTCCTCTCGGTTCGCCTCAAATTTCTCATCAAGAGTCAGCATCATGCCAGCCAGCTCATGAACCGCACTTTTAACCGCACGCACCGGGTCGAGATGAGCTCCAGCTGCACAGATGAGATTCAATCCCTTTTGCTTTCTGTTTTTTGCAATCGCACAAATACTTGGAATTCCATGCTCCATTGTCGAGTTATATAAATACAGATCATATCCCGCAACAGCCCGCATGCGATCGATCATCAACTGTAATTCTTGGTCGTCTGCCGACGTAGGGTCAAGACGAGGCAGGGGCAACTGCGCATACCAGGTCATCAGGAATGAATCACGCTCCACCACTTCCATAATTCCGTAGAAAATGGCTTCTTCCATGCTTCCGCCTAATGCGCATCCGTTTGAAGTTTCATAGACAAATCCTTGTTGCCCACATCCCAAACTGTAATAAGCAAGCAATTCGGGTACAAGAATGGGACGCTCTTCCAAAAATGAATAACCCCAAACCCAATTCATTGGTCGTTCAGGATTAAAAGCGTGGAATGGAAATCCACTCCGCTCATACTGGTCCTTTGCATGCACACCTACTTTGATGGGATCGAGTGCTTTATTTTTCAAATTCATAAAACTATCGTAGATTACAGTCCGTTTCCCGCGGGGTTCCAGTCCGCAGTACCGCTCTAGTCCTTCCAAAATGGCGGTTAACTCACTCACTTCATACGAATTCGTTCGTCCTGCAGTTCCCTCATCGCCCTGCAACAAAGGCAGATTGACACTGACATCGGCAAATGGCGGTACGAGATAAACCATTTTTTCATTTAACAAACCGGTTCGATGATCCAGGTAGTCTTTAACCAGGACCTTCTTCAGCTCCTCCAACGATCGGCTGCGGTAACTGTCAGCGCTGACCTTCGGACTTGGCTGCAATGAAATGCGGGCAGCTTCCTCCGAATCGTCAGGTACACCGCTGCAAACCGGACACAATGGAACAGGCAGGAAGGTGTGCCATGAACTCGTTAAGGTTTTCAAATTGATTAAACCGATCTGACTTTCCGAGCGGGCATCATTACCTTGCAAAATTCGGTGAACTTCCGCCCCAATGAAGTGTGCCAGCTGCAAAAGCCCCGTAAGAGATGCCCAGACATCCTGCTGTATTCCGCCGTCTTCCTTCAGCCTCCCATGCATCTCCCTCATCTCTTTCCGATCGCGTCCTGCCATTGCCATGTAACGCCGTATATCCGAACAATGAGAGCACCCCGGTTTCCCCGGTTGAACAAGCGGCCCGACTATGCCCTCTCCAAATGAAACAAACCCTCGCAGCCATGGAGTACCGGTTCGCCTAAAAACCTCTTCTGCCTTTTGATGGTCAGAGGGATTCCAGACATCCTGCAACACCAGAGCTAAATCCATTTTTTTCGGTATAAATGCTCCAAATTGGGTTTGGCGTAATACATGGTAATGGGTGAATAATTCTTCGCACACACGGTCCGCCACCACCCCTTCTCCGACAACCAATACGACTGGGTTCACCTGGATTCCTCCCCTTTAAGCAATACACCAAATACTCCTGCCAATTTCTCTTTTATAAAAGGCTCAAGCTCTAGTTCAAAGACCAAAAGCCGCTTATCGTTTCGTTCCAACACTTCTAATGCAGACTTTAGAGTAGGAGCTTCGATCCTTTCATTATTGGCAGGGATATCAATATTCTGCGCCTCCTTGTCCTCGAGATGGACTGACCTAAGCTTCAGTGGAAGTTCCGGGCTGAATGAAGATTGGTTTTGAACTCCAAAAACAGCGTTTTGTAACGCTTTTCGTAAAGCCAGCGTTATATTCAAGTCAACACTGCGGTACCATCCTTCATTCGTTCCCACCCATATCACAGGGAAACCCAATATTTCCTTGCCTACTCCAATCATTGGCGCTCCCTGCAAGGTAGTCAATGACTGCAAATAAAACTTGCACCTTTCATCTTCCATCTTCCTAACCTGCACTTGTGCGACAGAATTCTTTTTACCAAGATGCTGCTTACTCAGTTCCTCCTCCAAACACTTTTGCAACCCGCGAGATACACTTTCCGCAACGGTTTCCCCAGCACCAATGCCGACGAATTCTTGCGGTTCTATCAAACTATTACCAGCTGAATGCGATGATAGTGTTGGAACAATCAAATCGACCATTTGAGACACATATGACTCAATCCCAGCAAGCCCTGCCTCTGTTCTTGCTTCCTCGTGTGTCAGACCTGTACTGACAATCTCTTGCAGTAATCCAGCAGGGCCCTCCGACAACGGATTAACGGCTTGGACACGGCATTGAGCTAACGGAAGCTGCTTTAAATCTCCCTCTTCCCAAATATGAAAAATTCCTGATTCCTTTGATGTCAACTGGTGGAAGTAAAGAAGCAATTCACTTGGCTCACCTTTTCTCAAGCCATGTTCGGCCAGTATCTCGGTATCCTTCACCCATTTAGCGGACATTCGTCCAGTCACGAGTGGATGCGGAAAGAACGAATGCCATTTTCCTTCCATCGTATCCAAATCAAGCAGGAAGAAATCATTATTCTGTTTTGATTTGGTCACTCCAGTAATCTTTTTAAACAATTCAAATACAATTACATTTGCCAACATCGCTCCCGCTTTGGAAGTGAATCCGGCTATTTGCCTGTCTTTCATAAGCACAGAATGGTGCAATCGCCTCCACGCAGACTCCCAGCACACGTCAGAGTCCGGATGTACTAGCGGCCCCGCTATCCCGACCTTTTGTAAGCAAATAGAAGGGAGAAAAATCTTCTTCTCTTCCAGGCAAACCGAATGAAGAAGCCGCAGTTCCTCCAGATCGCCTTCCTCTGACACATACAAAACGGCATCAAATGATTGTATGATTTCCCTCCAAAATCTAACCCCATTCTCCTCAGATGCAATTTCCTCCACTTCCACCTCCTGATCTGTTTTACGAGCATGCTCTGCTAGCTCCATTATCCGCCGTCTATTGGTCGGTATCTTATCCGTGATTAGCAGTTTGAACTTAGGCAATCCCGATTCCAGCAACGATGCAACTAACGAACTAAAAAAAGGACCCGATCCAATTGCCAGCACTTTGGCCTGCCGGTAGGATTGAAAACGGTATGCCCCCGAATCGACAAAACTGTTCACAAATTCAATTTGGGGACCGTACTTTTTAAGCAAGTGATCCTCCAATTGATGAGGATGGTCTTTGCTTACATCGCTGACAAACCCATTTCGATACAGTACTTCCGCAATTTCATAAACCCGTTCCTTGTATGGGCCCGGTAATCCTTCTGTTAAATTCTCCAGCGTGTTCTCTCCGTTTAACATCGGAAACAGCTTTTCAACCCACTGATTAATCGAGCTGCCTTCCATACGGAACGAGCTTATGTTGTTCCGAAAATACATACCATTGTTAGAATCAGGGAGAAAAAATGTGTCTCTTTTTACTTTCAGACGCATAGAGGGGTTCAAACTTGTCATATCGTTCCTCCTTAGCTGCAATGATCCTCAAATCTGCTTCAATTCATCACTATAATCCTATGTATCTCCATTTGTCCCATATGTCTTTCGAAAAGGAACCGCCCCTGCAAAAACTCAGGCAGGGGCGGTCTCTTTACATGGGGGGACCACATAATTATTCCAAAACTAGAGCTTTTAACCGCCGCAACGGTGGCCTCCACATCGACCACAGCCGCCACAGCGATGACCTCCGCAATGAAAACAACTAGAGCAGCTGAAACAACTAAAGCAGCTAGAACAACTAAAGCAGCTAGAACAACTAAAGCAGCTAGAACAGCTAAAGCAGCTAGAACAGCTAAAGCAGCTAGAACAGCGATGAAAACCGCCGACACCACCGATCCCGCCGATACCGCCGATACCACCGACACCACCAAGGCCACCGACACCGCCAAGGCCACCTAATTGACGTGCCTGATCAATATAGTACTGGTTTAAGTCAAAAGGAACAGCTTCGCTCGCCTGGAAATCACCAACATTCAACATTTGAAGTTCGTTTTGCCAAGGATTCATTTTCATACCTCCGTATAGTATATAAAATCGGCATGACTTGCCGGCCACATGAAAAAGGGACAGAGACATCATGACAAGAAAACAATAGACTTACAAATATATCCACCAATACCTAAAGTCCTCTCTTCAACAAATTATGAAATTGGGATGGGTATTGTAACTGATTCAAAAGCCTATTTTCATTGACTCCGGGCCATGGGTAATCCAAATGATAAAAGGCTGACCAATTGGTCAGCCTTTTTTATGTGCCCTTATGCCTGTACTTTTAATAGAGTTTGCTTTTCCTCTTTCAACTCAGGGGGTAATTCAATCCGTTCTACTTTGTTCACGATGAAGATGTAAGATAAGGCTCCTATTATCAATACTGCCCCAATAAAGAATAAAGCGGTACTGAAGGAATGTGTTGTACTCAAGATATATCCTACGACGATAGGGATGACGATACCGGCCAAGTTACCTGCCGTATTAAAGATTCCACCATTGAGTCCGATGAGTTCTTTCGGAGAACGACAATGAGTTGATGAAATTGCTCATCAAGGTCAGTCCACGCAAGCAAATCTTCTGAAGCTAGTGCTTTTTCTTGCTCTTCAATTAAATAATCGAGTTTGTCCAATTCTTCACGTGTGGCACGCTTTGCAGCCAGGCTCCCGGCAATTCCATCAAGTGCTTCTACCACTTCATATATATGTTGGAGATCATCCGCCACAATAGGTGCTACAACAAACCCGCGGCGTGGTATGAGTCGTACCCATCCCTCCATCTCAAAACGAACGAGAGCTTCACGTACCGGAGTTCTACTCATACCCAAGATGTCAACCATTTCCCTCTCTAATACGGTTTGTCCAGGAGGGAGTTCAAGTTGTCGTATAGCATTTCGCGTTGCAAGATAAGCACGCTGAGGCAAACGTGATTCGCCATTATTATCTAAACCATTTAAAAATGATTGAATGTTTTGAAATAGGGCAGAATGATCGAGTTTCAGATTAACATCTGCCGCTGTAAGTTCATCTGGCATATTCATACTAAAAACACACTTCCATAAATTTGATTAAGTTAACATGGTACTTTTTAAAAGTGTCTGTAACATTAGAAAAAAAACAGCTTTATAAAGCAAATCATAACAGAAAAACAATCAAAATCTCAATCATGGGAATTTAACAAAAAAGCTGACCAAGAATGGCCAGCGGATATTTAATACCTATTTAAAAAGTTCATTACTGGATGATCCATGGATACATTTGTTAATATAGTAGGTTCTAACGCTAATGAATCTTCGTTTGTTTTTCCGCCACGACCTCTAAAAGTAATACTTGATTTAAAAGGGTTAAATGTAGTTCATGAATTTAACTTGCTGAATATAAATTTTTTTATCAACAGTCCTAATGTTATACCAAAAATCATGGCACTGATAATATGGGAATAATAATCATTTATAGGTCTAATAGGGATATACTTTCCTTCTATTGTCGCTGTGAACAAAAGTTCACATACTAACCATGCAAGTAAACTGCACAAAGTAGTTTTAATAACTAAATAGCATGAACCCAACTTTTCAAATATAAAGTAAAGTAAGATTGCAAAAACACTACCAACTAAAAAATCTACAATTAATCCTATGGTAAATACAGGCCTGTTAAATGTAATAATAAAACTTGCTAATTCGAAAATACTATACTTACCAATGCCAAAATAAGCAAATATCCTCGAAGCAATCTCTCCTGGTATTGTTGACAAAACACCTAATAAACCAATTTTTAACAACTTATCATGGATCATATCATCGATTCCTTAATCTTAATGTGGATAAATTTAGTTTACAAATTATATATAATTTTATACGTAATAAAAGAAGACAATTTTTTATTTAAGAAAGGCACTCGATTGCAGAATATTGAAAAATACGAAATCACTTCAATAATGGTCCTTATTTTTTTCTAAAGGACCTGTTAGCTTAACACTAGCTAAATTAACGATTTCCAATTGGGGTCTTTTATGTCTTTCTTATTCGGCTTTCTCACAAATTCAATACATCCCTCTTGGCACGCCCCGGACTTAATGTAATTTTGTTGTGCTTGTTTTAAAGAAATATCATTGGCCCCACCTTCGTAATCAGGGTCTCGAAATTGAACTCCATCATCTTCCCAAAAACATATTTCGCATATTTCATATGTATCAGTTGGTTCTTCATCTAAAGTTTTGTATCCACAACAAGGACAAGTGTATTTCACCTTTAACCTCTCCTATACTTAAGAAATGCACCCATTAGTTTAAGTATAACTCTTCACAAACTAGTTCCTTATCCCTATGCAATAATTCTACATTGTTTCTGTTCCTTTTTCTTTAAAGACACCAACCAATAATACAATAAGCCCTAAGATGAAAATAATCGGAAACAAGATCCACATAATTAATCCTGCCCAACCATTTCTAACAATAAATGCATATGTTAAGCCGATTGAAAATGATAGGAAAGGTGCGATTGCTACCATAATGGTAATGCCACAAATGATATACTTTCTTTTTTTTGACTTTCCTTTGCTAAATTGCCAAGCAACTACTGAACCCAGTATTGCTATCGCTAATGCTACCATAATTGCCGTCACCCATTTTTTCCTCCTTTATATTATTGAGTAAATATATTCTGGAAGAAAATACAAATTCCTTCTGCAACAAAACTGCTTCATTGAAACATTTAGTTGTTTCTATACGTCTTGTATTATGTAAAAATACCTATCTTTTAGGAGGTGTAGAAATGCCAAAAGCACTTGGTGTCTTACTAATTATCCCAGTTATCTTTTTATTCATAATTGGTCTAGTTTTGTATGACTATATTTATTTCCCACTAATTAGTTCTAAAGCTGAAAAAGCTGCAGAAAAGCATCTCGAAGAAAAATACAACGAAGACTTTGTTATTGATGAATCAAATTTTTCAAAACCACTAGGCGATGAAGCGGGTACTTACCGTATTGATTCTCACCCTAAGAAGACCCCCAACCTAACTGTTCGTATTTCAGTTACGGAAGATATGGAGCCAGTGTCGGATGATTACTTGGACATGAAATGGCGTGCTGAGCTTAACAAACAATTTAGTTCAGTATATAAAGGGCTGTATGAATCCCTTGAAAATTATTCATATATGGTAAATGTTTCATTCCCGGTTGAAACTTATACTAAATACAACATCTCTAACACCTATCAAGAAATTTTTGAACAAGAGCATAACGGGATTGGAAACATTCTATTTGCCAATGTAACGCTTAACTCTTCCAATGAAATGGACCATCAGTTAGATAAGGTTTACAAATTGATCCAGTACTTAAAGGCCCAGGAGTTAGAGTATTTCAGCCTTGATATTAATTACTTTAACGAAAAACTTGAACAAGAAATCTCTGACAAAGATAAAAAGCTTAATTACCAAGCTTTTTTAAACAAACACATCAAAAGCCGAGACTATCTCTTTCATTTTTCCTATGATTCTAGTGATGAAGTGTCTAAAAAGGAGCTGGAAGATATAAAATCCTCTGGGGACTTAAAGCAATACTTGCGAAGGATTAAAGCTATGAATTAATGGCCTCTGCCACACAAAGTTGGCAGAGGCGGTTATTGTCCTTGAACATTTCATCTCGTTTCAAAAAAGGGAATTAAAATGCCCAGTTCCCATTTCGGAAAATGGGTTCGATACTTCCGTCAGAAAGGATCCCATCTATATCCATTTCATGCGAGCCAATCATAAAATCTACATGTGTCATACTTTCATTCAAACCGATTCTCGCAAGTTCTTCTTTTGACATCGTTTTTCCTTCGTCTAAACAAAACGGAAATCCTTCGCCAATTGCTAGGTGATTTGACGCATTTTCGTCGAAGAGCGTGTTATAAAAAATGGTGTTTGAGTTTGAAATTGGCGACTGATGCGGAACGAGAGCTATTTCCCCAAGATACCGGCTGCCATCATCTGTCTCAATCAATTGTTTAAGTGTGTCATACCCGTTTTCACAGGTGAAATCTACGATTTTACCTTCTTTAAATGTTAAGGAAAAGTTATCAATCAGTTTTCCTGCGTAACTTAACGGTTTTGTACTGGTAACAATGCCGTTTACCCCGTACTTATTAGGAGAAGTGAACACTTCTTCTGTAGGCATATTCGCTATGAAAAGTGTCCCTTTTTCATTATGATTTCCTGCACTCATCCATTTATGTTTTTCAGGCAGTTCCACGGTTAAATCGGTGCCTGGGGCACGGTAATGTAGTGATTTATATTTTCGTCCATTTAAATAATTAGCTTTACTATCTAGAGCTGCTATATGTTCTTTCCATGCACCAATTGTATCCTCGTAATCGATTCTCGTTGCAGAAAAAATAGCATCCCAAAGCGCATTGATTCGTTCCGTTTTATCAATATTCGGGAACACTTTATCGGCCCAAGCCTGATTAGGATAGGCAACAATCGTCCAGGCAATTTTATCGCTCACCATATAGGTTCGAAACTTGGTAAGTGCTGTACCTGATGCTTTGTTAAAATTCGAGATTCGCTCTTGTTCAATTCCATTTAATAAATCTGGGTTTTTTGAATCGATCACTATAAAGGCAGCATTCTTTTCAGCTAGCTCTTCCCGCTGCATGACACGGTATTTAGGGAAATCAGTAAAAACTTCATCGGCTGCTGATTCATACTTCATTCGAGTTAAAGCGTCATCATTCCATTCGTAGATGACTTCGCTTGCACCGATTTCATAGGCTCTTTTTGTTATCAATTTAACGAACTCATAACTTTCAATAGAAGCTGAAATAAATAAAATTTGCCCCTTTTGAACATTTACTCCGATTTCAACTGCCAGAGCAGCGTATTTCTCTAATTTTTCTTGAAAAGTTCGCATATCATTTCTCCTTTGGTTTTATATTTCTTACAGATACAAATAGTAAATCTTTAAAGACGTATAAATACCCTAAACTCTTAGACGAAATAATAATGATTTGGTTTCTTTTGTAATCAAAAAATCCTTTAGGTTTTTCCCAAATGTAAACTCATCACAAAAAAGCGACTGCTCTTATTGAACAGTCGCTCACTTTGTTTTAGAACCTTATTTTGAAAAAACTTTTAAACTATAAACTTACAAACTTCATGTTCTTATTATGGTAGTTTCCAAGCTACATTATAGTCATCGTAGCCACCATAGTACTGCCAAATTTCTGCCTTTTCGTTTGTTCCAGGGAAATTGAGCCAATCTGAATTGCTCGTTGTCAAATCTGCAGGGATGTCACTTGGGTAATGTGCTACCCAATAAGCTCCCGGAGTGCTTGGCGAAAAGCTTCCCATCGTACGCTCCCAGTTTCCTGGAGAAGAATATGTACCTGGTTTTACTCCTTGTCCATACTGATTGAGATAATTAACAAATGCGTTATAAATCGTTTGATTATTTGCATAGTCATAGTCATTCATACCGGTTAAAGCCGATTCTACATCAATAAAGATGACTGGCCTAACTTTCGAACCATATACACTCTTCATAGATTCATAGGTTTCTAGTGCCAATTTGGCCTGCTGGATCCCCCACTCACTTGCAGAAGTTCCTGCTGGTGCCTGTTGCATACCGGATAAAAACCAATAACCGTAAACATAACTAGCATTCTGTGCTCTAGCACTACTGAAATAAATTCCGCTGCCCGTGCCTGTATCAAATTGCACCGTGTTCCCATAACCTAACTTCCCTAGATAAAAATCTTCCCCTGCAGGATTCGCTGCTGAGGCAGAATCCGATCCGAATAGATATCCCTGTACAGCATCAGTTCCACTCGAATCTGCCGATGGAGTTTTGGAGAAAATTGCAGAGTTTGGGGCAGCATGCATTTTTGCCGTTTCACTGGCATGGATACTTGCCTGCGACTTTCCAATGCTGCCTTCTTGCTTATGTTGAATCTCAGCTTTTACTTCTGCTGTAGGCATAGCAGGAACCTCCGGCTTTGTTGGAACTGTAGAAGTTTCCTTTAAACTGGCTTGTCCATTTTGAGAACTGTTTGCTTGAACAGTTTTAACAGGCTCCACTTTTCCTTTCTCAAGTCCAGCAGCTGCAGTAAATTGACCTCCTGCCAAAAGTCCAAAAGACAATACTCCAGTTAATACGAAAGATTTTGCAAGTTTAATTGTGTTAACGTAATGTTTCATTTCCTATTTTGCTCCTTTAATTATCGTTACCTTTGACTAAATTAACAGTAAACGTAAAAAAAGGAGCAGCTTTTGGCGGTGGTGAAGGCGGAGCATTGATCCATTGATGACAGTATTTAGCCTGGCGGGAAGTATAAATCTGGCCAAGGTTCAAACCAAAATGTTCATCCCAATCAAGCCGGCTTGATATAAAGCTTATCATTCCTGTGCCCGGACTAAACTGCTCATTTGATTGCCCTCCAGTCGATTGCGTTCGTTGTGGAGGGTTACTCATGATCTCAATGTCCCCAGGATTCTGCCTATTGTTAGATGGCCTCTCGTTTTCCTCAACTATTAACGGTTTCTGCGGCGTATTCAGAGTACTATTCCTCTTAATTGATACTGAGGACTCAATATCTTTTGTAAAAGTTTCTGACTTAGCATCTAAACCTGGAGGCTGGCTGTTACTTTCCGCCTCAGAATCTATTTGATTTTTTGAGGAGAGTGAATTAAGTTCCTTTGGAAGCTTATTCGTAACAGCATTTGGCTTTGCTGGTCCTGTTTGTCCACTAGCTTTCACCTTTGCAGCCGGTTCCGCAGATTCAACTGTCTTTATGTTTTTTTGTGAAGAAGGAGCTGCTTTTTCAATCCCCCTATTCGTCTTGTCTGGTGATTTCGGAACAGGGGTTGTTGGGGTTTGCTGGGTTCTAGGTTTCGTCACTGGTTTTTGAACCACTCCACCTTGATTTTTATGTACGTTTTCAGGTGTTACGGGCACTGCTTTATCCGAAACCATTGGAACTTCGTTTTTCTCTAAAACGGGAGTATGTATTGCAGAATTTTGAGGTTCTGGTTGACCAGCGGCCCCATTTTTCTCTGCAAATGCATGGTTTGGCAAGAAAGCGGCTGCCCCTAAAAATACACCCATTAGAATTAAATGCCGGATGTGCATTATGTCACCTCCCTTCAAAAGTAGGGCATCGTAACTTCCATGGACACCATTCGACATTATTTTTGAATTTTTGTCGGTTTTACGCTCATTTACCAAAGAAAGAGTTCTTTTAACCTAAACTGGATCCATATTGGATAAGTCAATTTTCCTTTACAAAGGGCCTTTTCTAATATGTTATGACACTATTTATTTAGCAAAAATAAAAAAGCCGATTTAAGGATCGACTTTAAGAAACTTAATTGAGAAAGGAAAAATCTTGGAAGAATCGCTCAAAAAGATTGGTTATTCCTTGGAAATGCTTACACAGGCATTGCGCGGAAAATATATCTTTTACATAGTAGAAGTGGAATGTGCAATTTTAGAAGTAAATGGTACTCTATCATCCAACAAGATTCCAGTAGAATTGGTTATCGATGGAGAAATATTAGACCAAAATTTATCTGACCACCATTTCGACAAAGAATGGCTGCTTGATGAATTAAAAAAGCGAACTCTTCATATTTACGCTGTTAATAGTCAAATCCTTGTTCAACTCTTGCACCCCTATAGTTTAAGTGAATACCTTCACAATCTCTTATACATTTTAATTAAATTCAATCCCTTAAATGTATTGTTCTAGAATCTAACTCATTATAAAAAGACGCCTTCTTATTAAAGAAAAGCGCCCTGTAATGGAATAACTAAAGTATGGTCTCAATCCAAAAATCAATTATTTCCTTCTCCAACGAGGTATGCTTCATCCGCTTTAAACCGGTGTAGGGATACGCTATCTTGTTCAGAGTATATGGCAACTGTCTTGATGCCCAACCCCGTGCATGCCTGGAAGATACGGACAGCTATTTCTCCACGGTTTGCGACTAGTACTTTTTGGATTCGTTTTGTTGTTTTCATCCTCTATTTCTACTGACAAACCATTAAGACGTTTAAACTGTTTTAATCCTGTATATCTAATTTTCATAACTTTATTAAGTAATAGATCTAATTCCTGGCTATATTCAATCGTTCTTGAATCACGCAGGCCATACTTTAATGCTGATGTCTCCATTTTGAATTTTAGATCATTGTATTCCTTCACATATTTCATAAGTTCCATTTCTTATCCCCCTTGAAGCAAAAAAGGTCATACAATACTCTTCTACTAAATGCACGAAGTCGGCGTGTTATTCGAGCTCTAAAGCTGTATAGTTTCTATGAAATAGTTGATAAGATTGTTGAGACTAAAAAGATGGCCAATAAATATTGAGTGACTGCTCAATATTTATTGGCTCCAGGCAAGGATTTTCTATCCTAGTTTTCCACTTGCCTCTACAATTTGATTAAGAAACTGTTCAACCTCTTCCTGACTTTTTCCAAGTTTACTTACAAAGCGGTTCAGTTCCTCCCCTTCTTTAAAAGCAATAAAGCTTGGGATTCCATACACGTCCAGCTTCTCTAATACCTCTGGAAAATGTTCACGATTTACTGCAATCATATCTACTTTTTCTCTATACGCTTCTTCCAAGATGGGCATAAATAAATCGGTTTGCTGACAGTCTGGGCAATATTCGGCATAGAATTTGGCCATAACTGGTTTTGTTGATAAAATCGCCTCTTCAAACTCTTGTTTTGTTTTAATCTCTTTCATTATTAAAATCCTCCCCATATTTAGTTCTCAATGATAGATAGATTGTTTCCACTACATAATTCACTTGCATCAAGATATTTTTCGCAATCCAGAGCAGCCATACAACCACTTCCCGCAGCCGTAATGGCTTGGCGGTATTTATGATCTTGAACATCCCCGCAGGCAAATACACCTGGGATATTCGTTTCGGTTGTACCAGGATTCACCATGATATATCCCATATCGTCCGTTTTGATTTGATTGTCTAAAAATGCTGTGTTCGGTTTGTGCCCAATGGAAATAAAAATACCATCAGTTTCCAGAACTTCCTCTTTTCCTGTTTCGCTGTTTTTTACTTTCAAGCCAGTAACGTGTCGATCCCCTGCGATCACTTCTTCAGGAATGGAATTAAAGCTCCACGTAATTTTTGGATTCTTTTTGGCACGGTCTTGCATAATTTGGGAAGCGCGAAGCTCCTTCCTGCGGTGGACAACCTGAACCTCCGAAGCAAACTTCGTTAAAAAATTTGCCTCTTCCATAGCAGAATCTCCGCCCCCGACAACGATAATTTTCTTTTCTCTAAAGAAAAATCCATCGCATGTTGCACAGGTGCTTACCCCACGCCCAATATTTTCTCTTTCCCCTGGAATCTCCAAAAGTTTCGCTGAAGCTCCCGTTGAAATGATTAAAGATTGCGTTTTAAGCTCCCCTATTCCTTCCACCGTTAAGGTAAAAGGGTTATTGGAAAAGTCGACTTTTTTAACCCAGCCTCTTTTAAACTTTGCGCCAAAAAACTCAGCTTGCTTTCGCATGTTCTGCATCAACTCTCGTCCCATAATCCCTTCAGGAAAACCAGGAAAATTCTCGACATCTGTTGTCAATGTCAATTGCCCCCCTGGTTCAGGCCCTTCAATGACTAAAGGACTTATGTTAGCACGTGCTAAATAGATTGCTGCGGTTAACCCAGCAGGTCCAGTCCCTAGAATAACGGCTTTATACATCGCTTACCTCCTTATCTCTTAGTCATGTATATTAATTTGCAATATTCGTGCCAATCTTTAATTCCTTGTAAAATCACTATTTTTTCAGCCTCTTATAAGTTAATCATTCCTATTTCCTATCACGTTTGAGAAAAATTTTTTCAAGACCAAGAAAACATGTACCAACTCAAATTTCAAACGGTGGATTAAAAGCCAAGAAAGTTTTAAGGGAAAGATACAAGATAGTTGTTGTAACTACTTGAACAATATTAGGAATTTATTCAATCATCTTTTGCTAGGTAAAACAATATAAACTTCTTTACATGGACCTACTTAAATGAGGTTTTTGGAGTGTCTTAAAAGGGAGATTTTTTTGGAAATTAAGAATAAAATCATTGCTAGTATATAGACGACTTACCAAAAATAAAAATGCGATTCCTATAAATGTTATAAGGAATCGCCTATATAAAAGCCTTATTTACTTAGATCGCTTTAGATGCTGTTTCAACACCCTCGTGCTTCTCAGGCTTTAACTTCTTTATTGCAAATCCAGTGGCACCATAAACTAAATCGAATAATGGGACAAAGAAGGCTAGAAAGACATAAGGGAAATAGGCATATGGCGATACCGCCAACATCTGCGAACAATAGATTGCGTTGGAATTCCACGGAATAACCGGTGCGCCCATCGTCCCAACATCCTCGATATTACGCGAAAGATTTTCTGGCGCCAAATTATTATTTTTAAAGACATTTTTCATAAGTGAACCCGCTACAATTGAAGTTAATAACATCGATGAACCAATCATATTTGTGATTAATGCGATTACCATTGTAGCTAGTGTTATTCTAAATGTAGAGCCGTGGGTTCGTTTGACTAATGGCTCCACTAAAGAACTCAGAATCCCAGATTGTTCCAGCATTCCCGTTACACACATGGCTAAAAGGACAACAAGGAATGAGCTCATTAAACTGTAGAGCCCACCTCTGCTTAGTATGGGGTCAACTAACTTACTGCCGCTTTTAAACACAAATCCATTGGTCATGATATCAAACATTTTTGTTAAATTATATCCCTGTGTAAAAACAGCCACAGCCAAACCGCTAAACACTCCCATTAACAGCGAAACAATAGGTGGAATGCCCCTTACGAGCATTACTAGTACAAACAGGAGAGGAATCAATGAAATCCAGGATAAATTGAAATGCTTTGATATTACACCAGTAATTTGTTGAATCTCCAGTATATTCGCTCCGTCTTTTCCAAACTTTAAGCCTAAAATGATAAATATAATTGCTGTTAGAATATACGCTGGGACCGTTGACCATAACATATGTTTAACGTGTGACATTACTTTAGAGCCGGCAACGGTAGCTGCTAAAATTGTACTATCAGACAATGGTGACAATTTATCTCCGAAGAAGGAACCACAAATAATGGCACCTGCTGTCATTGCTTGGGGAACTCCAAGTGCATTACCAACTGTCATTAAGGCCAAACCCACTGTACCCAAAGTCCCCCATGAAGTTCCGGTTGCAAGAGATGTTGCAGATGTAAGAAGTAAGGCCGTGATTAAAAAGTATTGCGGCGAAATTAATTCTAAGCCCCAATACATAACATAAGGGATTGTACCAGAAGCCATCCAAGTAGCAATCATGACGCCAACTACTAAAATAATTGTATTCGGCTCAAAAGATTGCTTACCCATCTCCCAAGCCATATTTTGAACCTCATTATATTTATATCCTAGTTTCATGACAAGCAGGCTCACAACAATCCATAACAACAAGAACATTAATTCCAGAGATGCACCAAAACCAAGTGTTCCTGTAAGCAGCAGGCCGAAAAAGATTAAGACAGAAACCACTGCATATTTAAATGATACCGGAAATTTATAAGACTTTCCGTCCCATTCAGCAGTTGCATTTCCTTGATATTCAGGTTTGTTCCCCATTCACAGAACCTCACAATTCAATTAGTTTTTAAAAACCATATTTGTCATAGTTTAGCTTAATCTGTTTCAATGCGTGCTCTAGTAAAGATCTTGTACAAGCAATATTTACTCTTACAAAGTTACCACTATCTTTACCATATGAACTCCCCTCATTGACTCTAACCCCTGAGTCTGTAAAAAATTCAGCCAATTCAGTACCGGTGAGGCCTAGCCCTTCACAGTCAATCCATAACAAATAGGAACAATCAGGATACTGAACTTTTAACTTCGGTAAATGTTTATGGATATAGTTAATCGAAAAATCAATATTGCTTCGTAAATAAGCATTTAATTCTTCCACATAATAATCGCATTCATTATACGCAGTGATTAACGCCTCAACTCCTAAATAGTTATAATCAAAGTGATATTTTGCGTAAATATCATCAAATGCTTTCTTCATATTTTTATTTTTTACAATCACATAAGCACTAAAAAAGGATGCTAGATTAAATGTTTTACTAGGGGAGTTCATCACCACAACATGTTGATCCTCTTCCTCACAAATCTCTAAAAAGGAGTGAAAAGGCAGCCCTTTGTGAATCATGTCACTATGAATTTCGTCACTTATAATCATCACGTTATTCCTGCGACATAAATCATACATTTTCTTCATTTCCTCTTTTGTCCATACCCGCCCGATTGGATTAGCAGGATTACATACAAGGAGTATTTTCACATCGGGCATCTTTAGTTTGTCTTCTAAATCTTCAAAATCAATCTGATAACCATCTCCTTTGTGGTAAATTAATCGATTGTCGATTGCTTTTCTATTAAAATTCTCAATTACCTTTTTAAAGGTGGCATAGACAGGAGGCTGTATCACTACTTTGTCTCCCGGATTGGTATAAGCATCTAAAAACATCCATAACGCCCCTGTCATTAATCCGGGCGCATAACTAATTTCGCCCCCCCTTATATCAATTTTGTGATGACGGCCATACCAACCTTTAATAGCATCAGTAAATCGCTCACGCGGAAAATACCCATAACCAAATACGCCAAAATCCACCTTTTCCCTTACAGCGTCTAATACTTCACGTGGTGCCTTGTAATCAGTATCGGCAATGCCCAGCGGAATCAATGTGCCGCCTTTCCCTTCATTGTCCCATTTATCGGAATCAGAACCAATTCGATTAATCGTTTCATCAAAGTTGTGAATCATGCTTACCCCTCATTTTTCTAAAAATAACTGCGAATGCGTTTACATTTTTGCTGCCTACTAATTTATTAAGATATAGATTTCCTTCCGTCCTATTTATTTCACTTTCTTTTAAAATCAACAAGGACTTCATCTGATATTTTGCCGCCAGAACTGCAGTCGCTCTCGCATGGTTCGATTGGATCCCACTACTGGTAATTTATTAATCACTTTTTCTGCTTTTAGCATCGGCTAATAAATATTCCAGTTTTCTAATTTTGTTTTTTGATGTTCCCATTCCCGTCTGGTCATCGCGCTTGATAAAACTGATTTGTTCAAGTGTTTATTGAAAAAATCCACTTTGTCAACCTTTGTGGGTACATTGGCGATCTTCATTTTCTCCATAAAGCATCTTCCAATCCTTATAGTATTTTTTCCGTAAGATATTCGCCGCTTTTTACATGATCCAATGCCTTACATAAATCCTTTAGAAGATCATTTTTATCTTCAATGCCGCAGCTCAGCCGAACTAACCCTTCTGTCACCCCTAATTCAAATCTTTCTTTTTCAGGAATTACGGCATGGGACATGGTGTATGGATAAGATAAAATTGACTCTACACCACCTAAGCTAACGGCCACTATAGGAATGCTTACATGGGCAAAAAAGTCCTTTACATTTTCATAGCTTCCTAAATCAAACGTTAAGACAGCTCCACCGCTGCTTGCTTGGGAAAAATGGATCTCTCTTCCGTTATGATTTTCAAGGCCTGGGTAATAAACAGCCTTCACCTTGCTATGTTTTTGAAGCTCTTTCGCTATAAATACCGCATTTTCTACTTCCTTTTCCATACGAATTTTCATGGTCTTGATTCCTCTTAAGATTAACCAACAATCATATGGGGGGAGCATACTGCCCAGCATTTTTTGGGTTTTGAATAATGTCTCCGCAATCTCTTGATCGTTGGTTACAACCAATCCGGCGGTTACATCACTATGGCCATTGATAAATTTTGTCGCACTATGTATGACGATATCAACTCCAAATTTAATCGGATTTTGGAAAATCGGTGTCATAAACGTATTGTCGATGATGGTCAGCAAGTTGTATTTCTTGGCTAACTTAACAACACCTCTGATATCGGTAACCGTTAATAGGGGATTAGATGGTGTCTCAATATAAATTCCTTTTGTATTTCCCTTGATTGCCTTCTTCCAGGCGTTTAAATCCGTCTCATCCACGAAAGTGTATTCGATTCCATATCTCGGAAACATTTCTGTTACGAGCTGATAGGCTCCCCCGTAAATATCTTTAGGAAGGACTACGTGATCCCCTTGTGAGAAATTAAGCAGTACCGCAGAAATTGCCGCCATACCGGAAGCAAAGGCATAACTATATTTAGCAAACTCCAAACAGGAAATCGTTTCTTCTAATGCTTTCCTTGTTGGGTTACCAAAACGTGTATAGGTAAACTCTTGTGATTCCGGAAATTGAGCTTGATGAAAGGTAGAGGCTTGATAGATAGGTACGGATGAGCTTCCGGTATGTAGATCAGTCAACGGACCACCGTGAATTAATTTTGTATCGAGCTCCATTTTCTTCATCTCCATTTTTATTTATCCATTACCGCAACAACTTCTATTTCAACTAAGGCGTTTTTAGGCAGTTTTTCAACCGCAACAGCTGTTCTTGCAGGGTAGGGAAAACTAAAAAATTCTTTATATACTTCATTCATGGCATTGAAATCATTCATATCATTTAGAAAAACGGTTGTTTTTAAGATATCATCCATCGACGCGCCATTTTCTTTGAGTATTGCTTTTACATTTAATAGAGATTGTCTTGTTTGATCTTCAATTTTATCGCTGGGAAAATCGTTTATTTCTGGGTCAATTGGAAGCTGCCCAGACGTATAAATCAAATTACCTATTTTACGGTATACCGAGTAAGGGCCAATCGCTTCAGGATATTTTTCCAATAAAAACACTCCTTAATAATTTTTTATTATTATGATAATATTATATTATCCAGATAATCTAATTACAATAAAATTTTAT
>NZ_JBALPP010000039.1:0-7815 GCF_036965425.1 Neobacillus drentensis
ATAAATGATATATAAAATATTTTTATATATTTAAAGAGAAAAGATTGGGGCTATGACATGATTAGAACTGAGATGAACACCGTAGTAACCCTATGTCAGCTTCACACAGACCTATCGGAACAAGACATACAAAAGATTCAAGAAGTGGTTCAAAATCTACAATTAATTGCCGATTTAAATCAAGCAAATGTGTTTGTCGATTGTCAAACAAGAGAAAAAAAGCATGCTATTGTGGTGGCAGAAGCAGCACCTTCAACGGCCAGTTCTGTCTATAAAAATCCGGTGGTCGGAAAGTTTGCCTACGAAACGTTTGAGCCTGCTGTTTTTTATGCGTTTCGGACAGGTAAGTCGCTTTTTCTCAATCATGCCTTAACCCAGGAAGGGAAAAAAGTCGAACAAAGCGTTGTTCCGATTGTTGGAATCCATAACCAGGTGATTGGCGCGTTGATCATGGAGAAAGACAACAGTGATAAGCTCCAAAATCAAAACAAACTGAAAGCGCTAACAGAAGCGAATGAGACGCTTAGCGAACTCTTATTGGGAATGGCTGAAAATCGTACTTTTATCCCAGAAGTGATGGAGGAAGCACTATTCATCATTGACGAGGATTTACGGATTCAATATTCAAATCCTGCTGCGATGAATCTTGTTTTAGAAATGTGTTCAGAGGAATGTAAAAACGGTAATCTTTTTACTTCCTATTTTCCTAACCTTGCAGAAATATGCAGGCTGCCGGATGAACTTGTGATCCAAGAAATCATCATACAAAATAAAGTCTTTCAAATGAAAAAAATTGCTCTTGTGCAGCATGAGAAAAATAGCGGATCATTTATCATTTTTCGTGACTTAACAGAGCTGCGCGAAAAGGAGAGGGAGCTTACCGTAAAGACTGTGGCCATCCGGGAAATCCATCATCGCGTAAAAAATAACTTGCAAACGGTAGCGAGTCTTCTCCGTTTGCAGATGCGCAGAGGAGTCCCTGAAGAAAGCAAGTTTCATTTTATCAAGAGTCTTAACCGAATTTTAAGTATTGCCTCTGTCTATGAAATCATCTTATCCAATTCTGAAAATCAGGATGATGTAGAACTTGTGAGTTTAATAGAAAAAATCGGGAATATGCTGGTCTTTAGTGAAGATCATGAAGGAAAATCGATTTCGATCAACTATTCCGGTCCAAAGCTGTTTGTTAAATCGAATCTAGCTGTTTCCGTTGCTCTAGTTATCAATGAATTAATTCAAAATTGTGTGAAACATGCATTTGCGGAGATGACTGAGGGCCAAATTGAAGTAGTCATCCAAGAAGAGACATCTGCAGTAAGAGTCCTCGTAAAAGATAATGGAATTGGCTATGCTCCTTCCATGAAGCCGTCATTAGGACTTGATATAGTTAAAATGATGATTGAACACGATTTATCGGGCCATTTTTCTGTTGATGGAACAAGGGAAGGAACGGTAGCAATCGTCGAATTTCCTTTTGCGAGGGAGGTTTAAGGAATGAAAAAGCGAATTATCGTTGTTGAAGATGAGTCCATCGTCCGATTGGATGTTTCTCTCATGTTAAAGGATGCGGGCTATGATGTTGTGGCGGAAGCAGCTGATGGAGAGAAAGCAATTGAATTAGCCTACAGCCTTAAGCCTGACTTAATGATCATGGATATTAAAATGCCAAAGCTGAACGGATTAAAGGCCAGTGAGATTATTTCCAACAAATTCAATATCCCGATTTTGCTGTTAACGGCCTATAGTCAAAAGGAATATATAGAAAAAGCGAAGAAGGCAAATATTTTAGGGTATCTTGTAAAGCCGATTTCGGAGGCCAACTTGATTCCGGCGGTTGAAATTGCTTTGAAGCAGGCTGAAAATGCGATTCTTTACAAAGAAAAAGTAGAAGAAATGAATCGGGAACTGAAAAACCGAAAGCTCGTGGAAAAAGCAAAAGGAATTTTAATGAAACAATTGAATTTACCTGAAGAAACGGCTTACAATAAGATGAGAGACCTCAGCATGAAAAAACAAATGCCATTGGAAAAAGTGGCAAAGTACATTATTTTGAAGTACCCAAGTTAGTTTACAAGTGAATAGACGAAGCAATGGTGCTTAATAGGTTTTATTTTTTATAAAAATAAAGTCTATTAGGCATTTTTTTTATTAATTTGAGAGGCGGGTTTTTCATGAACGAAGAGAAACAGCGGTTTATACAGGAGTTTGTCCCAGGGAAACAGGTCACTTTAAGCCATATTATTGCCAATCCGGACCCGGATATGTTTGAAAAACTAGGGATCCAGGAGGCTGGGGCATTAGGGATTTTAACGCTGACCCCAAGTGAGACGGTGATTATTGCCGGGGATTTAGCCACCAAAGCGGCTAATGTCAAGTTAGGGTTTTTGGATCGCTTTACAGGAAGTCTTGTGATTGTCGGCAATGTTTCAGAGGTGGAAATGGCGATGCGGGAAATCAACCGTTTTTTGCAGGCTACACTGAAATATACCCCGGCCGAGATCACCAAGTCATAGAATCATAAGATAGATTTTTTAAGAAGGGAGGAAATCTGATGATGAAAAAGAACCGAGCCATGCTGATTGGTTCCATTGGGGCGGGAAAATCAACGTTAACAAATGCATTGCTTGGCCGGGAAGTGCCTGCTGTCAAAACGCAGTCACTGAATTACTATGATTGGATTGTGGATACCCCAGGAGAATATTGCGAAAACCCGTTCTACTATAAAAACATCATGGCAACGGCATTAGAAGTGACCCATGTCCTGTTTTTACAGGATGCGACCAAGAAGAAAATGATTTTCCCGCCAGGATTCAGCAGCGGAATCAATAAAATTCCAATAGGGGTGGTCACAAAAAGTGATTCAGATCAGGCTGACGTTGAACTAGCCGTTTCTTTGTTAAAAAAGGTAATCGTAACCAAAGGTCCGATTGTCATTACCTCTTCCCTAAAAAATGAAGGAATAGCGGAGATCAGGAATCTGGTAAACTTCCGTTCGACACAGGAAATGAAGCAGTATCTGGAAGGAAATCCATCCCCATTTGTTATTTTTTAAATGAAAGCCTTTACAGTATCCAGAAAATAATTTATATTATGAATAACAAATGAATTTAATGGCAATGGCGCCTCTTTTAAACTATCTAATTTGGGATAGTTTACAAGGGGCGCTTTTTGTGTTTTTGGGGGGGTTGAGATGAATTTCAAAGGCCCGCAAAAAGAAGAAATGATCAGTGCGGGAATCGATATAGGCACCAGTACAACCAAGCTGGTATTCAGCCGGTTCACGTTAATGAATATGGCTGGCGGGGCCCATGTGCCGCGAATTGAAATCATTGACAAACAGGTCATCCATCGCAGCCCGATTTACCGGACACCACTGCTTTCACCAACCACGATTGATATTGAAAAAATTGAAGACCTTG
Source organism: Neobacillus drentensis (assembly GCF_036965425.1). Classification (GTDB taxonomy): domain Bacteria; phylum Bacillota; class Bacilli; order Bacillales; family Cytobacillaceae; genus Neobacillus; species Neobacillus drentensis_F. The sequence goes on from NZ_JBALPP010000039.1 coordinate 3,420, forward strand.
TCAGAAAGGAATATCAGAAAGCAGGTATTGAGCCGAAAGATATTCAAACGGGGGCAGTGATAATTACGGGTGAAACAGCCACAAAGTCAAATGCAGAAGTTATGCTGCATCAGCTGTCTGACCAGGCTGGGGAGTTTCTAGTGGCAACAGCTGGTCCTGACTTAGAAGGAATCATTGCCGCTAAGGGATCGGGCGCCTATGAATATTCGAAAGATACGGGGAAGGTTATCGCCAATATCGATATCGGCGGGGGTACCGCCAATGTGGCCGTTTATAAATCTGGCAGACTTTGCGGAACCTGTACGTTACATGTAGGCGGCCGATTAATTGAATGTAACGATCATAAAATCCTGAGTATTTCTCCGCCTGTTAAGAATTTACTTCGACAATGGGATTCAAGGATGGTGGAGGGGCAAGACCAAAATCCAGCAGCGATAAAACAAGTTACCGATTTTATGGCAGATGTCATTGCGCGGATGTTAAAAAAGGCACTCACAAACGAGGATCTCCCGTTGTTGCTAGGGCATGAACCCAATTGGGAGGAAGAGGTTGAGGCGATTATGTTTTCAGGCGGAATAAGTGAATGCATTTATCAACTTGAGACCGGAAGCGTACAGTCTACCCTATACGATGATATTGGGTTGATGTTAGCTGCCTCCTTAAAGGAAAGCTCAAGTCTTTCTGGGTGGACATGGGTAAAGCCGCAGGAAACGGTTCGGGCCACAGTGCTGGGCGCCGGAATGCAAACGACTGAAATCAGCGGTGCAACCATTGAAGCTGATCAACGTAAATTGCCGATGAAAAACTTGCCGGTTTACCAGATGCGATTCGAGGGTGATTTTAAAACGGAAATAAACCAATTTTCCAAGAGGATTGAGGAAGCACTCGATCTCTATGACCCGCAGCGTGAAGGACAAAATTTTGCAGTTTATTTTTCAGAACTGCCTTACTTACGATTCCGTGAAATCGATGAATTTGCTGAATCCATCCTCGAAGCAATAAAACAAAAACCGAATCAAGATCAGCCATTGGTCCTTGTGCTTGACCGGGACTATGCAAAAGTTCTCGGGCAAACACTCAAGCGGAAGGCTCCGGTGCAATCCGTCATTTGTATTGATCAAATTAAAGTTGAAAATGGGGACTATTTGGATATAGGCCAAGTGCTCGAATCCGATGTTGTTCCTGTCATCATAAAAACATTAACATTCCAGAAATGACGAAAGGGGGCATTCTTATGAAATTAAAGTCCACCTATTTAGGTACCGTCTATCAATTTTCTACACTAAAGGATTTATTTGCGAAAGCAAATGAAGAAAAATCCGGAGACCGCTTAGCAGGGATTGCTGCTGAGACCGTTCAGGAAAGAATTGCAGCCAAACAAGTGTTGAGCTATTTAACACTACAAGATATTAGGGAAAATCCAATGCTATCGCCTGAAGAGGATGAGGTTTCAAGGATTATCGAGGGTCAGATTAACGAACCTATCTATCAATCGATTAAAAATTGGTCTGTTTCGGAGCTTCGCGAGTACATCCTGAACGATTCAACTACCGGTGAAGACTTGAAACGCCTCAGCAATGGTCTGAATAGTGAAATGATTGCAGCGGTGGCAAAGATTATGTCCAACCTCGATTTAATCCATGCCGCCAATAAAATTGAAGTTTTATCCAAATGCAATATTACGATCGGTCAAAAAGGAGTGTTAGCCTCTAGGCTGCAGCCAAACCATCCGACGGATAATGTCGACGGGATGATGGCCTCCATGAAAGAGGGGCTTGCCTATGGGATTGGAGATGCCGTCATTGGAATAAACCCGGTAGATGACTCCGTTGAAAGTGTAAAGCGGTTATTGCATGCGACACATGACTTTATTCAAAAATGGGAAATTCCAACGCAAAACTGTGTGCTTGCCCATGTGACAGCTCAAATGAAAGCGGTCCAGCAGGGGGCACCGGCAGATATGATTTTCCAGAGTATTGCCGGAACCGAAGCGGCCAATCGTTCTTTCGGGATTACCGCTGCCCTCCTGGAGGAAGCAAACGAAATGGCGAAAGTATACGGTACAGGAACCGGTCCACAACGGTTATATTTTGAGACAGGTCAAGGATCGGAATTATCCGCCGAAGCTCATTATGATATTGACCAAATGACATTGGAATCCCGGAATTATGGCTTTGCCCGTTACTATGACCCGTATATTGTCAATACTGTCGTCGGCTTTATCGGCCCGGAGTATTTGTACAACAATAAACAAGTGATTCGAGCGGGTCTTGAGGATCATTTTATGGGGAAAATGCATGGCATTCCAATGGGCGTTGATATTTGCTATACGAACCATATTAAAGCTGACCAAAATGACATTGAAGATCTTGGGGTGCTGCTTTCGGCAGCGGGAGTGAATTTTATTATCGCTGCACCAATGGGTGATGATTGTATGCTCAATTACCAGAGCTTAAGTTATCACGATGTTGCGACATTAAGACAGACGCTTAATAAACGGCCTGCACCATTATTTGAAGCATGGCTGGAGAAAATGGGGATTTTTGAAAACGGGAAATTAAGTAAATATGCAGGTGACCCGACGATTTTTTCCCGATAGGAGGTGGAAGAAATGAATCCTGAGTTAGTGGAACAAATCACGAAAATGGTGATAGAAAAATTGCAGACAAAGACCGCTGCTGGCAATGCGCCGGTAGAAGAGGTTAAGAAAAAGACGAACATTGATACCTCGGAAAAAGTGGAAGTGAAATTTTGGAACCACCGGACGAACCATGTTGAAACTGAGTGCAATCAAAGTCCGGGCTGCACGGATTCAGCCCATGAAAAAGAAATACCTCTTGAACCAAAGCCGCCTGTAGGGATTGAAAATCCTTTTAATAAAGAAGAGCTGGATCTTCTAATGAGCAAAACACCAGCGAGAATTGGCGTCGGCCGTGCGGGATTAAGGCCCAAAACGGAAACTTGGCTGAAGTTTCGCTTTGATCATGCTGCAGCCGTCGATGCCGTTTATGGTGATGTCGATCCGAAAATCCTTGAAAGCTTATCCTTATTAAAAGTTACCACAAAGGTTTCCGACAAAGAGGTCTATGTCCGCCGTCCTGACTTCGGCCGAAAGCTCTCTGATGAGGCAAAACAATTAATTGTTCAAAAATGTAAAAAGTCTCCGACAGTTCAAATTATTGTTTCTGACGGCTTAAGTTCGAAAGCGGTCGAGGAAAATTTAGAGGATGTTTATTTATCTCTTAATCAATCGCTGCAAAGCTTAGGGCTCGATGTCGGAACACCATTTTTTATCGAAAAAGGCCGGGTGGCGGCAATGGATGATGTTGGGGAGCTCCTAACACCGAAAGTGATTGTTTACTTGATTGGTGAACGTCCTGGTCTCGTGAGTGCGGAATCGTTAAGTGCGTATCTCTGCTATGAACCACGCCACGGTACCATTGAGGCTGACCGGATGGTCATCTCCAATATCCATAAGGGCGGCATCCCACCGGTGGAGGCCGGCGCCTATATCGGAACGATCGTACAAAAAATATTAAAATATCAGGCTAGCGGTGTTTCGCTGGTACAAAAAGAGCAATAAGGGGAGGGTTAATAAATGGCATTAGAACGACTTCATGCAGAAATCTTGGCTGTTCGGATTATTCCAAACGTTGACCCTGCCTTAGCCGCACAGTTTCAGTTAAAACCCCATCAACGGAGTTTAGCCATTTTCACCTCAACGATAGACGATGTCGGTTATACAGCTCTGGATGAAGCAACGAAACGCGCAGATGTGGATGTTGTCTATGCCAAGTCCTTCTACGCAGGTTCCTCGCATGCATCAGGGCCATTGTCCGGGGAAATGATCGGTGTGTTGGCCGGTCCAAGTCCTGATGAAGTGAAGAGCGGGATAGATGCAGTGATTCAAACCGCTGAAAATGAAGCGTATTTTGAGGCATTAAATGATGAAAAAAGTCATGCTCTATATGCTCATGTGGTGGCGAGAACTGGTTCCTATTTATCGGCAGAGGCCGGCATTAATCAAGGTGAGGCGCTTGCCTATTTGATTGCCCCTCCGCTAGAAGCAGTTTATGGAATCGATGCCGCTTTGAAGGCAGCGGATGTTGAGCTCGTTAAGTTTTTCGGTCCGCCATCAGAAACAAACTTTGGCGGCGGGCTTTTAACCGGTTCACAATCGGCATGCCAGGCAGCAGCGGATGCTTTTCGTGATGTGATTATCGAGATTGCGAGAAATCCACGACAGTATTAGTCTCCTATTTGATGAAATGCTGCTTACGTGTCATTTTACAAAAAAATGTCCTAAGTGAGTAAATTTGTATTAAGTAAATAGAGATTGGAGTAGTTTCCAAATATATCCAAAAAATGTCGTAAGTTTCGAAAAATAGGTAGTAAG
>NZ_JBALPP010000039.1:7942-53864 GCF_036965425.1 Neobacillus drentensis
AAATATGTCGTAAGTGAGCAGAAACATGTCGTAAGTATATGAAGATTGGGATAGTTTCCAAATAATATCCAGTAATATGTCGTAAGTTCCGAAAAATAGGTAGTAAGTGACTGAAAATATGTCGTAAGTGAACAGAAAGATGTCGTAAGTGAACAGAAAGATGTCGTAAGTATATGAAGAATGGGATGGTTTCCAAAAAATATCCTGAAAATGTCGTTAGTTTTGAAAAATAGGTAGTAAGTTACAAAAATACAAGAGAGAAAGGAGTGTCCCTGTTGCCATTTGATTTAGATCTACAATCCATTCAGGAAATGCGGGATGCAGTTCAGAAAGCGAAAGAAGCACAGCAAAAGTACTTGGCGTTTTCCCAAGAACAAGTCGACAACATCGTGAAACGAGCTGCCGAGGCGGCTGCTGCCAAATCACTTGAATTAGCCCAGATGGCCGTCGAAGAAACCGGAATGGGTGTGGTTGAACATAAAAAAATGAAAAATGACGTCGGTTCACTAGCTGTCTATGAATCTATTAAAAACGAAAAGACAGTTGGAATCATTAACGAGGACCATACAAAGAAAATCGTTGAAGTCGCCTCACCTTTTGGCGTGATTGCCGGGATTATTCCCACGACAAATCCCACTTCGAGTGCGATTTTTAAAGCATTAATCGCCCTAAAAACAAGAAATGGAATCGTTTTTAGTCCGCACCCACGGGCAGTTGAATGCTCAGTCGCCGCTTTAAAGATTTGTTTGGAGGCAGCGGTTGATGCGGGAGCACCGGAGGGAATTATCGGCTGGATCTCAAGGCCGACAATGGCAGCAACCACAGAATTAATGCGCCATCGTGATATTGATTTGATTTTAGCAACTGGCGGAAAAGATTTAGTCCGTGCTGCCTACAGTTCAGGTAAGCCTGCCTATGGTGTCGGTCCTGGAAACGTGCCCGTCTATATCGAAAAAACGGCAAATGTCGAAAAAGCGGTTAAAATGATTGTTCAAAGCAAAACGTTTGATAACGGCACGATTTGTGCAACGGAGCAAGCCATTGTGGTGGACCAGAATGTCAAAGAAATGGCCGTAAGGGAGCTTAAAAAGAATGGCGCCTATTTCTTAAACGAGCAGGAGAAATCCCTTTTAGAAAAGGTGATTTCACCATTTCCAGGAAAACTCAATCCGGCAATTGTTGGCCAAAGTGCTGTCAAGATTGCAGAGTTGGCGGGTATCTCTGTTCCAGCGGAAACAACGATTTTAATTGCGGAAGAAACCCGGATCGGGAAGGACGTTCCATTTTCCATCGAAAAACTGTCGCCGATCTTTCCGATTTATACAGCTGAAAGCTATGAACGTGCCAAAGAGCTGTGTGTGAAAATCTTACATTTAGGCGGGATGGGCCATAGCTTATCCCTACACACCAATGATGACAATGTGGCCCGTGAATTTGCGTTAGTAATGCCGGTATCACGTTTGATGGTGAATACTCTTTCGTCCATTGGTGCGGTTGGAGCCACCACGGAATTAATGCCATCCTTGACACTTGGCTGTGGATCATTTGGCGGTAATATTACTTCAGACAATCTTACGGCCCGTCATTTAATCAATATTAAAAGAATGGCCTTTGGAACAAAAGAAGTTAACGTTCCAAAACCATCCAGTAAAAGTTCTGCTCCACAATGGGGTGCCAGCAACCAAGTAGACGAGATTGTGAATCAGGTTTTAAGCAATGTGAATGGAGCGGACCAGCTTGATTCACAGGTAATTTCTGAATTGGTAAATCAAGTATTAAAAAAATATCAAATGAATTAATAGGAGGAATTTATAATGGCTAGAGAATTAACAGCATTAGGAATGGTGGAAACAAAAGGTTTGGTAGCATCCGTGGAAGCGGCAGATGCAATGGTAAAGGCAGCAAACGTCCATTTAATCGGTAAAGTACATGTGGGTGGAGGGCTTGTAACGGTTCTTGTCCGCGGAGATGTAGGTGCGGTTAAAGCGGCAACTGAAGCAGGTGCGGCAGCAGCGGAACGTGTTGGGGAACTATTATCTGTTCATGTCATCCCACGTCCGCATAATGAATTGGAGAGCATTTTACCAAAATTAGAAGTGGAAGTGTAAGAAGTAAGGAGCCAATTCGATGAATGAACAAGCCATTCGAACGGTAGTTGAAGAAGTGATTCAGCAATTATTAAAAAAGGACTCGAGAGAAAGTACAATCCCTCTGGCTGTCTCTGCACGCCATTGCCACTTAAGTCAGGCTGATTTAGAAACGCTTTTTGGCAAAGGGTATGAGTTAACGAAAAAAGCGGACTTGTCACAGCCCGGTCAATTTGCGGCTAATGAAACGGTGCTCATTGTCGGACCAAGAGGAAGCATTGAAAAAGTGCGAATTCTCGGTCCGGCCCGTTCGTTAACACAAGTAGAAGTCAGCAGAACAGATGCATTAAAGCTTGGGTTGAAGCCGCCGCTAAGGGAATCGGGCAATATTGCTGGTTCTGCTCCGATTACACTGGTAGGGCCCAAAGGAAGTATTTTTAAACATGAAGGACTGATCGTTGCCCAGGCTCATATTCATATGAACCCGGAGGATGCCACTTATTTTGGCGTAGAAAACGGCGAGTATGTACGAATCCGAACAGAAGGGGAACGACCGATTTCGTTTGAAAAAGTTCTTATAAGGGTTTCACCGAGATATCGGCTTGAGATGCATATCGATACCGATGAAGCCAATGCCGGGTTCATTACAAGCGGTCAGGCTGGTCTTCTTGTCAAGGATGGGGAACCTTTGGTGAAAACCGAGACAGTGACCAATCAGGAATCCCCTAAACAAATGGTACCAACAGAAGTTTATTTTCAAAAAAATCTCTTAACCAAAAGAGATGTGCAGGCATGCCAGTATCAGATGATTTCGGTGCGAAAAGGCACAATTGTGACTCCACTGGCACGGGATGCCGCAAGAGAGCTGAAAAAAACCATCCAGGTTATGGAGTAGTGTAAGGGGATGATTTTTTGTTAGTTGGAACGGTGATTGGTAATGTGTGGGCGACAAGGAAGGAAGAGAATCTAACAGGATTAAAATATTTATTTGTCCAGCCGGAGCTTCCATCCGGGGCGCCTATCCTTTCACCGTTTATTGCGGTGGATCGGATTGGTGCCGGAGTCGGAGATAAAGTGATGGTCACAACGGGAAGTGCGGCGGCAAATATTATCGGTGAGACTAGACTGCCGATTGATGCTGTCATTATCGGAATTATCGATTCTATTGATGCAGAAGGAGGTGCGTAAACGATGTCAAAGGCCTTAGGAATGATTGAAACAAGAGGACTGATTGCCTCGATCGTTGCCGCAGATGCAATGGTCAAAGCAGCGGATGTACGTTTAGTTAAAAAAGAAAAAGTGGATGCCGGCCTCGTTTCGATTTTAGTAGAAGGAGATGTCGGGGCTGTCCAGGCAGCGGTGGATGCCGGCAAGTATGCAGCTCAAAGTGTCGGGGTGCTGGTAACCGCGCATGTGATCCCGCGTCCGGATGAGGGAGTAGGGCAAATGTTGGCTCAGACGCCGAAAAAGGGCGAGGAGAAACCTAAACCTGCAAAAAGAGGTCAAAAAGCAAAACAAGAAGAGCCTCCAGCTCAAACGGAATAATTTTTAAAAGAATGGAGGGAGAAACATGTCGTTCAAACGTAAAAAAATTGCCGTGATTGGTGCAGGATTTACTGGTACAACAGCAGCGCTGATGGTTGCGCAAAAAGAATTAGGAGATGTCGTTCTACTTGATATCCCGTCTCAAAACGATCCGACCAAAGGGAAGGCACTGGATATTCTGGAAGCCAGTCCTGTCCAAGGTTTTGATGCAAATATAACCGGTACCTCAGATTATGCGGATATTCAGGATGCTGATTTGGTGTTAATCACGGCAGGGCTGCCGCGGAAACCTGGGATGAGCAGGGATGATTTGGTTTCTACCAATGCAAAAATTATCGAGCAAGTCTCAGAAAATATTAAAAAATACGCGCCTAATAGCTACATTATCGTCTTAAGTAATCCCGTTGATGCGATGACCTATGTTTGCTATAAAACAACAGGGTTTCCTAAAAATAGGGTGATCGGTCAGTCCGGTGTCTTAGATACTGCGCGTTTCAATACGTTTGTTGCCCAGGAATTGAATGTGTCAGTGGAGGATATTTCGGGTTTTGTCCTTGGCGGGCATGGGGATGATATGGTCCCATTGGTTCGATTCGCTTATGCCGGCGGAATTCCGCTAGATAAAATTCTCCCGCCTCATCGAATTGAAGCGATTGTGGAAAGAACGCGTAAAGGCGGCGGCGAGATAGTCAGTTTGCTAGGTCAAGGCAGTGCCTACTACGCACCGGCAGCTTCCATGGTCCAAATGGCTGAAGCCATATTAAAGGACAAAAAACGAATCTTGCCATGTATTGCCTATCTGGAAGGGGAATATGGCTATCAGGATTTATATCTAGGTGTTCCAACGATCCTTGGCGGCGATGGGATTGAAACGGTCATTGAAATTGCGTTAACCCCTGAAGAAAAAACAGCCCTGGATCAATCAGCCCAATCTGTTCGCAATGTCATGTCGATATTGAAGACACTATAATATTTGGATAATATAACCTGTGAGTCCTCCTACAATTTTATATTAAACTAGTAACTACTAGTTTTGGAAATAGTCTTGTAGGAGGATATGGTTTTCTTTTAATATTTCCAGGAGATCTACTATGAAAGGGGAAGGGTTTATGGAGCAGGGAAACAACCATTTACAGAAAGCGCTTAAACCAATCCATCTCTGGGGTATTGCCGTAGGGATGGTTATATCCGGTCAATATTTTGGATGGAACTATGGTTTTGAATCAGGCGGCACCATCGGCCTCGGCATTGCCGCACTGATTATTATTGTCTTTTATACGACCTTTATTTTTAGTTATTCAGAGCTTTCCACTTCCATCCCTCATGCCGGCGGGCCGTCTGCCTATGCCCGAAAGGCAATGGGGCCGTTTATGGGTTTTATAACCGGTTTAGCCTGTTTACTGGAATTCGTGTTTGCCCCTCCAGCGATTGCGGTTTCGGTTGGAGCGTATATCAATTTCTTAATCCCGAGCATTAATGCCGTTTATGCTACGGTCGGAATGTTTATTTTATTTATTTTGGTCAACCTCATCGGTGTAAAAGGTGCCGCTATCATTGAGTTAGTGGCAACGATATTGGCACTAATCGGTCTCGCAATTTATTATGTGGCCGGTTTACCTCATGTTCAATCATCCAATATCTTTAATGATATGGCTTTTAGTCATGGCTGGTCCGGTGTTTTGGCAGCGATTCCATATGCCATTTGGTTCTTCCTTGCGATTGAGGGAGGAGCGATGGCAGCAGAAGAGGTGCGCGACCCGAAGAAGGATATTCCAAAAGGCTTTATTTCCGGTATTTTAACGCTTGGTGTGGCAACGATTTTAACCTTAGTCGTAACGGCAGGACTTGGCGGCGGTACCGGTAAACCAGCGGATTATCCACTCCCACAGGCATTGGCAAGTATTTATGGAGAAGGCAGCTTTATTCCAAAATCAGTTGCCATTATTGGTTTATTTGGTTTAATTGCCAGCTTACATGGTATTATTATTGGTTATTCCCGTCAAACGTTTGCCCTGGCTCGTGCAGGTTACCTGCCTAAGTTTTTGTCTAATCTTTCAAAACGCGGAGTGCCGCATTGGGGCTTGATTGTTCCTGGCGCGATTGGAGTGATCGCAGCAGGCTCTGCAAACTTTGCAAATGCGTTGATTATCCTATCCGTTTTTGGTGCGATTACGATGTACTGCTTAAGTATGGTTTCGTTGTTTGTGCTGCGGAAAAAAGAGCCGAATTTGGAAAGACCATTTAAGGTGAGCTATCCTGTAGTACCGGCGATTGCATTAGTATTAGGTGTTTTCTCTTTTTTCTGCGTGGTAAAATACAGCGTGTTAACCACAACTCTTCCATTGTTTGGAGTACAGCTGCCTTTGGCGGGTGTGATTCTGACGATTTTTGGTGTAGCGATTGTCTATTATTTCTTAGTAGGATCCAAGAAACTTCGTCCAATGTCGGAGGAGTTTGTTTCCATTGAGGATGTGACTTCTGCAGAAACAGGGACAGAGGAGAAAATAGGATAACGTTTAATAGAAAAAGTTGTTCCATTACCCCCGTCAAGCAGACAGTATATAAAAAGGTGCATTATTTAAGTTACCTTAGCCCTGAACTCTATAGGGCTAAGGTTTTTTAGCTTCTATATAAAATAGGGTTTAGCGATATTTTTCATTCTATCATCGCAGGATGGTTTTTTCAGAATATAAATTTCTTTTCCCTATTTTCCCATTTGCCACCATTGTACCCAAGACATCCAAAACAGCTCGGGCTGCCAGCAGTGAGGTTTTGTCACTGACATCATATGGAGGAGATACTTCCACAACTTCCATCGCGCACACGCCTTCCTTAGCGACAAGCTGTAAAAATTTCAATGCTTCGCGTGGTAGGAAACCGCCTGGTTCAGGTGTACCCGTTCCAGGAGCAAAACCAGGATCGAGACTATCGATATCAAAACTTAAATACACGGCTTTTGCATTCTTCCAGGCTGTTTCCAAAGCAATTTCAGCTGCTTTCTCAATACCCATCGTTTCCACATCAGTCATGGTTAAAATAGTAGTATTTCTTTTTCCAGCATTGGAATAGCCTTCACGTGGGCTAATCCATCCACCCTGACCCACTTGTACGAGATTGGAAGCCGGAGCATTCGGTATATTAGTGGCATGGAACCAAGGTGTACCATGCATTCTTTCATCCATATCCTTTTCACCCATGTCAACATGGCGATCTAAATGGATGATTCCAACGTTCCCGTCAACATTTTCGGCAATGGCACGCAAACACGGATAACCGATAGCGTGATCTCCACCAAAAATGATGGGCATGGTTCCCGAAGAAAATACATGTGATACGGCTTTTGTAATTTGATCAAAGCTTTTTTCAATATTGGCGATTGTAAATACATCACCGATATCCACCATATCTAGTGACTCTTTTAAATCAACACCTAATTCAAAAGAGAAGGAAGTAAATAAACTAGAAATGCGACGAATCGCCTGCGGGCCAAATCTGGTTCCAGAGCGGTAAGTGGTTCCAATATCAAAAGGAACTCCCATAAAGGCCACGTCATATTTTCCAACTTCACGAACATCTTCTAAATAAGGAACTTTGAGAAATGTATTAATGCCGGAATAGGGTGGTAATGATCCTCTAGAAAAACAGGAAATCGTTCTGTCTCCAATAGAATCAGCAGCTTCCAATCCAAATTCCAGTCCACGCTTGATCTCTTCCTCTGCTTTCACTCTTGGAACTTCCTTTTCTTTTTGGGCGGCAATGACACCTAAAAGATCGTTTTTGGTTTCAGAGTCCAATCCTGTGCTCGGTTTGTATTTAAGTCCATGATTATCAAAAAATCCCATTTTATATTCCTCCTAGTAAAGTATTAAATGATTTACATCCGGTTAAAAAATAGCCGGAAGAAATGAAGATTCACCAAAGACATAGAGGATTCCCATGCCTAAACTGTATATCGCTGTAGCAAATGCGAAACTTCGAAAGGCCAGTTTATTCTTAAGAATACGTGTAAACCCGAAAAAACAAGCCAGGGCCAACAGGGTATGAGAAATCAATAAGCCGACGACAAACGCTAGGACCACAATGATCCCATGATCCAAATGACCAACGCTCGAAGCAGCGGTAAACAGCATCAATTGGGTAGGAGTTTCAGCGCCAATACCGTGAACGATGCCGATGGCGAACGAACCGGTACGGGAAACATTAATATTGATGCTGGAATCAAAACCTCGGTATTTCTTGAAATAACGACCAGTAAGTAGGGCAAACAAATTATAAAAGCCTGTAAATAAGATTCTCCATCTACTAACCATGATGATTTCCTGGCTGTTTTTATAAAGAGAAAGCAATAAAAAAGATGCCAAAATAATAAGTGTTACTCCAACAACCGGTTCCATCACGTTATCAACCCAAGAGGGGAGTGTGCTTCCGAACAGTACCGCCATTCCTCCAAGCAAAATAATGACGACTTCATGACCCATTGCGTACCAAAAGGCCAAAATAAATCCTTTTTTCTGATCTTTCTCACCACCTACTAAATCTGTAATGGCCGCGATGTGGTCCCAATCAATCCCATGCCGTAATCCCAAGAATACGGAAAGTAATATAAGGCCAAAGATTGCATGATCCACTTTAAAACCTCCCTGTAAAATGTTCATTTTGGACAAATTCTCTAAGTATTGTTATAGCTTCATCGACTGTTCGAGGTATTGTACGAAATTTGTGTCTAGGAAGGTTAATAAAGGGAAGTGACTGTATCGGCAATCGTAAGCGCGCTTTTTCCATTAGTTTTTCATCAAGAACCAAAGAAGGTGACCCTTCCGCTAACAGGCGGCCTTCGCTTAGTAGGAACAGATGATCCGCCCAGTTAGCAGCAAAATCGACATCGTGAGTCAGAACGATAACTGTTTTTCCAATAATGTGTAATCCTTCTAAAAGAGCGTATATACTCCGATAACCTTCAGGGTCCAAGCCGCTAATCGGTTCATCTAAAACCAAAACATCAGCTTGAGTAACAAGAGCTCTAGCAATACCTATTCTTTTTTTTTGACTCTTGTTTAAATAACTTAAGGTTTGATACTTCGATTCAAGCATGCCAACCATTCCTAGAGCCGTCTCTGCCATTTTAATTTTCTCTGCTTTAGGCAGTGATTTATGGATGATTCCAGCGGTTACATACTCCCAAACGGTTCGAACAAAAAGAGATGAGCGTAAATCTTGTTCTACAAAACTGATACGTTCACGGAGGAATTTCTTCGATTTTGATGGTATCGCTTCACCAAACAATCGAATGGATCCTCTCATTAATAGTGATAAACCACATAACTGATGGGCGAGTGTTGTTTTTCCTGAGCGGCTACTCCCCAAAACCACTACTTTACTATTAAATGGCACTGCTCCGGAAATATCTGAAAGGCCTAGTTCGCCATTGGGAAAAACATAGGATAGATTATAAAACTCCAATGCATACATTCTAGGTAACACCATCCTATATAGGAAAAGATCCTTTACTTATTTGTAATACTAAATGTCTCATTAACTACTAAACCCCAAACTATCAATCAGCAGTAATACTTTTCTCCTGACTTTCTATTAACACGTACTCATCGTTCACATCATCAAAATGTAACTTTCGAAGCCGCTGACGGAAGAATTTTGTCAAGAAAAGCAAATAGACAAATCCGATTGCCATCCAGCTTATTCCTAAAATGAGTGCATGAATATTCAAGTAGGACCATAGCCACATGATGAATCCTGCACCAATAAGCGGAAAAATAAGATAATGAATGGTTTCAGCGAAAGAACGCTTATGATTCCTCACATAATAGTGGGCGATGACGGAAAGATTTACAAAGGTGAACGCAATCAGGGCTCCGAAATTAATAAACGTAATCGCTGTATCCAGGCTTAGTACAATTCCTAATAAGGAAATGAAACTAACAACTAGAATACTAGTGGAGGGCGTTCTAAATCGTGGATGAATATAGCCGAATATTTTCTTCGGTAAAACCGAATCACGGCCCATTACATACAACACGCGAGAAACACTCGTAACGGACGAAACACCCGAAGTAAAGTTGCCGATAATCATGACAGTAATGAATAAAGAGCTAAATAAGTTTCCACCGATCATTTTGACAAGTTCGAGTGCTGCAGAATCAGTGTTTTTGAAATGAAATCCTGGAAAGACAATCTGTGCCAAATAGGATGAACCGATGTAAATAATACCCATGATAAGCATCATCAAAAAGATTGCTTTTGGAATCGTTTTCTCCGGATTAATGGTTTCCTCCGACAATGTTGTGACGGAATCGAAACCAAGAAAACTAAAGCAGAGAAGTGATGCCCCGGCAAAGATGACAGAGACTGAAACATTTGAGTTAACGAAGGGATGATCGGATACAAGTGTACCTGCACCCATGCCACCCAAGACGCTTTTGATTGATAAGATGGCAAAAACGACAATAAAAAGGACTTGAGCGATAACAAAAATTTTGCTTGTATTTGCGGAGAAGTTGATCCCAATTAAACTGATGATGGTTATACCGATATTTAGGATGATAATCCAAAAAGAAAACGGAATGCTTGGAAATTCTGCGCTTAAAAAAACAGCGGACATCAGACAGGTAATCATCGGCGTCAACAGATAATCCAACAAAATGGTCCACCCAACCATGAAACCGGTTTCAGAATTCATCGACCTTTGAGTATAGGTGTACGCCGAGCCAGCGATTGGATGTGCCTTAGCCATCTTTCCATAACTGACTGCGGTAAAGAGAATGGCCATAAACGCTATCACATACGCACCCGCAAGTACGCCCTTTGAAGTTTCAGCTGCAATTCCATAAGTATTAAAAAATACCATTGGGTTATTCCAGGCTAAACCTAAAAAAACAACTTGTAACAATGTTAGGGATCTTCTAAGAGTTGCTTTTTCAGTCAAATTCATTCCTCCCTCGCTATACTCGCTTAATTCTGTTTGGGCGTTTGCCCGTAATCATGTTTCTTCTCTATCTCTCCTTGATTGGATGAACATAATATCTTTTCGATAGGATTCGTTTTCTAATAGGAAAACAAATCTACCAAATTTCACCTCCTTTAAATTTACTATTCAGATAAATCTGAACTTAATGTATCATTATGGTAAAGCTTTGTGTTACACAAAGGTCAATAGGTTTTGTTATGGCATTTTTTATATCTTTTTTGTTTCTTAAGGGGTGGAGTTTTTTGAAAGAAAGGTTAACAATCAGTGAAATGGCCAAGTTACGAGGGGTGACGACAGAGACATTGCGGCATTACGATCGAATTGATTTATTTAAACCGAAATATGTTGATTCTCAAACAGGTTACCGATATTATTCAATTTTTCAGTACGAGATACTCGGGACGATCAAAGAGCTTCGTCAAATCGGAATGAGTACCGAGGAAATTAAACAGTATTTCAATCAGCGAAATTTCAAGAAATCGAGGGACATTCTGAAAGCTAAACATGTCGAACTTGTTTCTAAACTAAAAGAATTATCTGAGCTTGAGGAAAATATTCAAGAAAAAATAGCGTATTTGGACAGTGTTTTAAGTGAAGAGTCTTTTCAAGAGATTACCCTTCGCGAAATAAAAAGCAGAAAGTTATTTACGTTAAATGAACAAATCAATACGAATTTGGAACTTTGTTACAGTATTATAAGGTTAGAGACCTTGCTTACCGAGAAGGCTCCAATACTTGCCAGTAATCGCTTAGGCATCATTATTAAGGAAGCTGACATTAATGACCGACGTTTTAAGGATCCCTCTGTTATTTTTGTCGTAGCCAAAAACAATGAACAAATTCCAGAAAAGTACCTGAAAATAATTCCTGAAGGGTTATTTGCATGTATCCGTTATAATGGGGAGTTGTTAAGGAATCGGAGTAAAAGTTTGAATAAAATATGTACATATCTGGACGAAAAGGGTTACCGGATCACGGGTGATGCTCTTCAAATCATGCTTGTGGATATTACGGTAACGGATAATCCAAATGAAGTCATGTTTGAAATACAAGTCCCAATTCAAAAAGCTTGAAATTTCTGTATCTATGAAAGTTATATAATTATTTAGATTAGAGTGTTTTGGCGCAAACATTGCTGGAATGACAACTTTATTATTTAACAAACTTGGCGCCTAGATCTAATAGATCAAGCGTCTTTTTTTTGTGCCAGATTGTGTAATTCTAACGGACTATTCTGGAGAGAATATATGAAAACGTTAATTAAATGAAGTTCATATACATGAAATTATTTCATAATATATTGAACGTTTCGCTGATTTAAAATATAATATTCACGATTATGAAATTTGGGGGTATTTTTTTGATTATAGGAATGGAAATAAAGAAATTGAGGACTGAAAAAGGAATTACTTTGAAAGAGTTAAGTGAAAAAAGCGAACTATCTGTTGGATTTTTGTCTCAATTAGAAAGGGGGCTTACTACCATAGCTGTTGATTCACTTGAAATACTAGCTGATATTTTGGAAGTACATTTAACACATTTTTTTGATTATCCACGTAAAAGAAAAGATATGGTTTTAAGAAGTTATGAACAAGAAATAATAGATTCAGTAGAAGGTGGATTTATTAAGTATAGTTTAAGTACAAATTTGGAAAATAAACAACTTGTACCAAGGCTTATAGAAATTCTTCCTCAAAAGAAAGATGAAGAAATATTATCCTATAAGCATGGGGGAGAAGAGTTCATTTATGTTTTAGAGGGTATATTAACAGTTTACATAAATGGCGAGAGGCATGAAGTGTATCCTGGTGACAGTGTTCATTTGGACTCAAATATTGCCCACAATTGGGCTAATTACACTAACAAAAAGGTCAAGCTCATAGCAGTAAATACTCCTAATTATATCTACAATAGTAAGTTTTATACGACAGAGGCTGATTAGTAAAGACATTATATAAAGTTAAAAGAAAGTGATAATAACAATGGACAAATTTGTGTTATATCTAATCGGTTCTTTTTTTGTAATCGGAGCTATTGATTATATTACCGGAAATCATTTGAAACTGGGTGAAAAATTTGAGGAAGGCATAAAGACCATGGGGGCTTTAGGGCTTGGCATGATAGGAATACTTTCTTTAGCCCCTATATTTACAAATTTTTTATCCTCTGAGATTATTCCAATCTGTAGAGTTTTTAATTTAGATCCTTCTATCGTTCCTGCAGTATTTTTAGCTGTAGATATGGGGGGATATCAAATCGCAGATAAGCTAGCATTAACAAAGGAAATGGGGGCATTCTCAGGAATTATCATCGCATCTACTTTAGGAGCCACAATTAGTTTTTCAATACCCGTCGCGTTAGGGATGCTTTCTAAAGAGGATGAAAAATATTTTTCTAAGGGTGTGCTGGTTGGAATTATTACTATACCTATAGGATGTCTTGCAGCAGGCTTATGGCAAAAAATAAATATCGGCATATTAGTATGGAATCTGGTGCCTATATTTGTTTTTGCCATTATTTTAGGGGCAGGATTATTAAAAGCTCCTCATGTTTTTATTAAAGTTTTTAATGTATTTGGAAAGCTGATAATCAGTTTGAGTACTGTTGGATTACTTTTACAAGGTATAGATGTGATATTTGGTGTAAGGCTTGTCTCAGGATTAACACCACTATCTGAATCTACTCTTATAGTAGGCAAGATCGCATTTGTATTAGGTGGAGCCTATCCTATGCTAGCACTTATTAATCGAATTTTTAAAAATAGTTTTAAAGAAATAGGGGAGAAATTTGGAATTAATTCAGTTTCAGTAGCAGGCATTCTAGGAAATTTGGCTAGTAATCTGTTGATATTTGGAACATTTAAGGAAATGAATCCTAAAGGAAAAGTGGTCTGTACTGCCTTTGGAGTAAGTGGAGCATTTGTATTTGGTGGTCAATTTGGATTTGTGTCAGGAGTAGCTCCAGAAATGTTAGGAGCGTTTATCATATCAAAGCTTACTGCCGGAATAATTAGTATAGTACTAGCCATATGGCTGTATGATCGTGAAAGTAAACAATTTAGTCATAAGGAAAATGGAGGTATTTGTAATGAATATCAGGAATAGGGTCGAAAAGTTAAGGCAGCTAATGAAAGAAAATCAAATGGATGCTTATATCATTCCCAGTTTTGATGCACATCAGAGTGAATATGTAGCAGACCATTGGAAAAGTAGACAATGGATATCAGGATTTACAGGGTCTGCAGGTACTGTAGTTATTACATTAGAGGATGCTGGGTTATGGACAGATGGCAGATACTATATTCAAGCTGAAAAGCAGCTTGAGAGCTCAGGAAACAGATTATTTAGAATGGTGGATCCAGGGGTACCATTTTATACAGAATGGCTCGCAGATGTTCTTAAAGAAGGAAGCATTGTGGGCTTTGATGGAAATGTTTTTTCCATTAATATGGTTAAAAAGATGGAAAAAGATCTAAAAGCAAAGAGAATCGCATTAAAAATGAATCAAGATTTAATTGGTAATCTGTGGGAAGATAGACCGGAGATTCCTAAAGGCCCCATTTTTACTCATGACGTAAAATATGCAGGCAAATCACGAGTAGAAAAATTAAATGAAGTAAGAGAAGAAATGAAAAATAATGGAGCAAATTATTATATTTTAACTTCCCTTGATGACATTGCATGGCTTTTGAATATAAGAGGGGCTGATGTGCCTAACAATCCAGTTGTAATAGCTAATGTCATCGTAGCAGAACATAAATGTTATTTATTTATTGATTCTAGCAAGGTTCCCTCTTTGGCTAAATTAGAACTAGAGGCTGACGGAATCGAGTTAAAAGTGGATCATGAAATACAAGCATTCTTGGAAAATCTTTCAATCGAAGATGCCATTATTTTAGATACAGATAAAACAAATATTAGATTATATAATGCCATTAACAGTAATACAAAGAAAATTGAAAGTCCAAACATCACGACTAATTTAAAAGCTATTAAAAATGAAGTTGAGATAAAAAATTTTAAATGGTGTGAAATAAAAGATGGTTTAGCCATGGTGAAATTTATAAAATGGCTAAAAAACTTTGTAGACAAAGAAGAAATTACAGAGATTGCTGCAGAAGAAAGATTAGAAGATTTCAGAAGAGAGCAGGAAGGATTTGTTGGACCTAGCTTTGATACGATAGCAGGTTATAAAGAACATGCTGCGATGATGCATTATAAAGCCAATAAAGAAACGCAATATACTCTTAAGAATGAAGGTCTCTTTTTAATTGATTCAGGCGGACAGTATTATGATGGAACAACAGATATTACACGAACGATTGTTTTAGGAAAACTTACCGATGAACAAAAAAGAGATTTTACATTGGTGTTAAAAGGATTCATTGCATTAAGCTCAGTAAAATATTTATACGGAGCAACAGGCTCTAACTTAGATGTTTTAGCAAGACAACCAATTTGGCAGTATGGTTTAGACTATAAATGCGGGACGGGACATGGGGTAGGTTTTTTCTTGAATGTTCATGAAGGACCACAAAGCATAAGGAATAATAATCATGTTGTATTAGAAAAAGGCATGATTATTACGAATGAACCAGGAATATACCTTGAAGGTAAATATGGAATTAGAATTGAAAATATGATGGTAGTAGTTGAAGACGAGAAAACAGAGTTTGGTCAATTTATGAAGTTTGAAGAGATCACGTATTGCCCTATCGATTTAGCCGGTATCAATAAAGATATGTTAACAGAGAGTGAAAAGCAATGGTTAAACAGTTATCATCAAGAGGTATACAAAAAGCTCGCTCCTTATTTAAATGAAGAAGA
The DNA here is from genome assembly GCF_036965425.1 of Neobacillus drentensis. GTDB lineage: Bacteria > Bacillota > Bacilli > Bacillales > Cytobacillaceae > Neobacillus > Neobacillus drentensis_F. The sequence goes on from NZ_JBALPP010000039.1 coordinate 23,383, forward strand.
GAAAGCGTGGCTAAGGGAAGAGACTCGGGAAATATAAATAGGTTTGCAGATTACAAGTAATATTTATCGCCTTAAAAACAGTGAAATTCACCAACCTTTATGCAAATCTAAATATTAATTTCAGAGAAAAAGAAGCGATTCGAAAATAGAAAAAATTCTAGGCACGCATATAAAAAGGCGTGTCTTTTTTTATCGGGCCATTTAATTATCAAAAACACTGGATATAAATTATTAAAACTGGATATGAAAATAAACCCCCTCCTTCTAAAAATATCACAAAAAAACATAAATTTTACACAATCAAAATTTGTCCGAATCTTCCTATAATTTAATTATCCTGTTGTGTAACCGTTTGCATGGTAGGGATAATTTTTTTGATAGAGGAGGGCATAAAAACCTAGATAGTTTTTGTTTAGAGAAAAAACATCGAAAATTCAAGGAGGGAACAAGGTTGTCAAAGAGACCAAGATATTTTAGAAAGATTGTTATGTCTTCACTAGTTTCAAGTGTTGCAGCTGCAGCCATCGCCGGAGGTGCTTTTGCTGCGTCTCCTAGTAACTCCAGTTCAGGGGGTAACCCACCGGCCCATTCAAATGCGGGCGGTAAGAAGGCACCATCTGTTGAGGCCCATGTTAAGCCTATTATTAAAATTGGTCAGCGCCTGTTTAAGGATCTCAATGCCAACGGCAAACTCGATCCTTACGAGGACTGGCGTTTATCAACAGAGAAGCGGGTTGCAGACCTTCTCCCGCGCATGAGCATGGAAGAAAAGGCTGGAATCATGCAAATTACTTCACTAAGTACTACTAACATCAACGATTACATTAATAACCGCCACATTCGTTACCTAATCATCCGAGATAACCCTACAGCATCAGAACTTGCTACACGGGCGAATCAATACCAGGAAATCGCTGAAAAAACGCCTCTTGGGATTCCGCTCGTATTCACCTCCAACCCTAGAAATCACATTAATGAACAGAATGAGTTCGGAATCAGTGAGGCTTCCGGTCAATTCTCGACTTGGCCTGGCACGCTCGGCCTTTCGGCTACACGGGACCTTGACCTGATTCGCGATTTTGCCGAGATTGCTCAAGATGAGTGGCGCTCTGCAGGCATCCAAAAGGACTATGGATACCAAATTGAAACTGCGACTGAACCGAGGTGGCGCCGTATCTCAGGCACCTTCGGCGAAGACCCGGCATGGAATGCGAAAATTGCCAAAGAACTAGTGCTTGGCTTCCAAGGAGAGGAGCTTAGCAGCCAGTCTGTCGCACAAACCGTCAAGCATTTCCCTGGGGACGGTGCCGTGGTCAAAGGCCTCGATCCGCACAATGAACCAGGACAGTACGCTACTTACCCAACACCAGGCAGCCTTTACAAATACCAGCTGCCTCCGTTCCAAGCCGCCATTGATGCTGGTGTAAGCTCAGTCATGTCCTACTATAATGTACCGAAAAATGAGGGAAGTGCCGAACAGCTTCCGCGTGAGCTTTGGCAATCTGAGACCCAGCAATTTGAAGAGGTGGCCGGCGCCTACAACAAGACCATTCTCACTGACCTTCTCCGTGAACGGATGGGCTTCAAAGGCTATGTCAACAGCGATAGCGGCGTGTTGACCAACCGCGACTGGGGCGTTCATAACCTGACCATTGAGGAGAAATTTGCGAAGGCAATCGATGCAGGGACAAACATTTTCTCTGACAACAACGACCCAAGCGGACTAATCTCTGCTGTAAATAAAGGATTAATAAAGGAGAAGGACCTTAATCCTTCCGTGTCCCAGCTGCTTACTGAAATGTTCAACCTTGGACTTTTCGAGGACCCATATACGGACCCGACAGAAGCTCAGAAGATCGCCAGCTCAGAAACATCACAGGCCAGAGCGGACGAAGCGCACCTTAAGTCCATTACACTTCTGCGCAACAACCAAGGTATGCTGCCGCTGACAGATGAAAAAGTCGCACATACAAAGCTGTACATTGAAGTTTTTAGCGGGAATAATAGTGCTCCTCGAACAGAAGCACTGAAGAAACAAATCGTGAAGGAAGACCCTACAGTGACCATTGTAAATACGCTTAGTGAAGCAAATGCTGCTCTTGTTTGGCTGCGTCCAAGCCCATTCGAGTTCCCTGATAACTCTACAGTTGACATTAAACTAGGTACAAACACCGGCATTGACGTTGCGAAGGTGAAACAAATCGAAGCAGCTGTCCCAACAACCCTTGTGATAAATATGACCAATCCATGGGTCATTGATGAGGTGGAGCCTGCTTCTGCTGCAGTCGTAGCTACTTACAGCGTCAAATCTGAAGCACTGCTGGACGTTCTGCGCGGACGCTTCAATCCAACAGGCAAGCTTCCAATCACAATCCCAGCCAATCAGGAAGCTGTCGAAAAGAACGCGTCAGATGTCCCTGGATACGCGGAAAAATTCGACTACACCTACACAAATGCTGCTGGCGACGATTACAGCTTTGGATTTGGTCTAAGCTATAAATAAAATGGAAGAAAGAAGATAAATAGCAAGAAAAAATAAATACAGAGAATGGCTCAGTTCATATTGGACTGGGCATTTTCTTTGGAAGGGAGAATGATATTTCGAAGCAAGTTAGGCTGAAAAGTAGAATTAGATGATTATGGTAGTAGGTTTGATTTCATCAGATTTTATATTGAAAGAAAACAATAAAAATGCTAATTTTAAAATATATTATATTAGTTTAATAAACTAACAAAATAAGGTAAGTACTTTTCAATACAAATCCTACCTAAAAAAATCACAAATTATCCTAAAAAAAGAACATTCAAAAACATTCATCAGATTCTTAAAATGAAAGAAAGGTAAACGTTTTCAATATGGGGGGGAATCAAATGAATGTCATCAAAAAAATAGGGTTAGTTATCGATACTATTTTTGAAAAATTCACTCTATTTTCGTTAGTTGCTTTAATTTTGGTCGTAACCACACAAGTTATGACCCGGAAATTATTTAATTTTGTATTTTTTTGGTCAGAGGAAATCACGCTTTTATTACTAGCTTGGTTTGCCTTTATGGCAATAGCGGTGGGATTTCGGGAGTATATCCATTTAGGAATTGATTCTTTCACGAATTTATTTCCTAAAAGTTTTAATAACGTCTTAGATAAAATCATCAGTGCCTCCATTTTTGCTTTCGGTGTATACCTGGTGGTTCAAGGCTGGAACTTTACGGTTTTGATGATGGATTCAACACTGCCGGCTACTAAACTTCCAAGCAGTATCACTTATGCGGTTATGCCCGTTACAGGAGTAATGATTTGCGTTTATTCACTTTTACAATTCTTTAACATCAACACCACTCGTCACAAAGAGATAGAGGAGGGTATGTAAATTGGACAGTAATACAATTGGAATTATTATCTTACTTTCAAGCTTTGTCCTATTAATCTTACTTCGGTTTCCAATTGCCCTTACGCTTGTTGCATCGTCATTATTAACGGTTATCTATTTAGGGATACCACTTCCGGTAGTTGGCCAGCAAATGATCCAAGGGATGAATTCCTTTTCTTTACTTGCAATTCCTTTCTTTATTTTAACTGGGCAAATTATGAGTGAAGGGGGACTTGCTACTCGGATCGTGAATCTTGCTAGTTTAATGGTTGGTAGAATCCGCGGAGGACTTGCAATGGTTAACAGTGTTGCTGCACTTTTCTTTGGAAATATATCCGGATCAGCAGTTGCAGACGTTTCCTCCGTTGGGTCCGTTATGATTCCAATGATGAAAAAGAAGGGCTACGAAGCAGATTACGCTGTTGGTGTAACGATTGCCTCAGCGATACAAGGTGTAGTCGTCCCGCCAAGTCATAATCTTGTTCTTTTTTCGTTAGCAGCCGGTGGGGTTTCCATCGCCAGTTTGTTTATGGCTGGCATCGTACCAGGCTTTATTATGCTAATTTCCTTAATGATTACAGGATACATTATTGCTAGAAAACGGGGCTATCAAAAAGCAGACCCTGTTCCTAAATCAGAAATTGCCGGGATTCTTATACACGGACTTTTATCATTAAGTCCTGCGGTCATCATTTTGGGCGGTATCATGAGTGGATGGTTTACCGCAACAGAATCTGGAGCACTAGCATGCTTGTATTCTTTTATTCTAGCGTTTGTTGTCTACAGAGAAGCAAAAATATCTAATATATGGAAGATATTAACTCGAACAATGCGTACGGTCTCGATGGTATTTTTCTTAATTGCAGCTTCTGCATCCTTTGGCTGGATTTTAGCCTATTTGAAAATACCATCCATGGTAACCAACTTATTTTTAAGTATTTCAGATAATCCGCTTATTATTCTATTAATTATTAATATATTATTGCTGCTTCTAGGGGCACCAATGGACATGGCGCCAATGATTTTAATTATGACACCTATTCTCCTGCCGGTGGTAACGAGCTTTGGAATGGATCCGGTGCACTTTGGAATCGTTCTAATCTTAAATGCAGGGATTGGACTTTTAACGCCGCCAGTTGGAACCGTTCTGTTTGTCGGGTGTGCGATCGGAAAGGTCTCGATACAACAAGGGACAAAAGCCATGATGCCATTTTTCTATGCGTTACTAATTGTTCTGCTGGTTATTACCTATATTCCTGAGGTTGTCATGTGGCTTCCGCATCTAGTAGCCAAGTAACCGCATGAAAAGGTGAAAATATAAAAATTTTTAAGGAGGGTTAAAGAAATGAAGAGAAAAAAGATTACAGGGATTCTTGCAGCAACGTTGTTAATGGGTACCATCCTGGCCGCTTGCGGAAAAGAGGAAACGACTAGTTCAAAAGAAGGTGGTTCAAAAGCAGAAGAACCAAAGTATACCTTCCGCTTGGCCGATAATCAGCCGCCAGATTATCCAACTGTTGTGGGAGACAAAAAGTTTGCTGAATTGGTAGAAGAAAGATCTAACGGCCGAATTAAAATTGAAGTATTTCCATCCGCGCAATTAGGGGATGAAAAATCCGTTCTAGAGCAGGTTCAGCTTGGAGCCATCGAGTTTACACGTATTAATTCCAGTCCACTTGCCGAGTTCAATAATCAGTTTACGGCTCTTGGGCTCCCATATGTATTCGAAAGTGAAGAGCATTTATGGAATTTCCTAAACGGAGATATGGGAACAAAATTGTTAGATGGATTAGAACAGTCCAAAATGAAAGGGCTTGCTTATTACGATTCAGGTTCACGAAGCTTTTATTCTACGAAACCGTTAAAAAGCGTGAAGGACTTAAAGGGTCAAAAAATTCGCGTTCAGCAGAGTAAGATCAATATTGATTTCATGGAGGCCCTTGGTGCAAGTGCTACGCCAATGCCATATGGTGAAGTATTTAGTGCCCTGCAAACGGGTATTATTGACGGTGCCGAAAATAACATCCCAAGCTTAGACTCTTCCAACCATTATCAAGAAGCTAAAAACTTTATTTTAGATCATCACCAACGAATCCCTGAAGTCCTGTTAATTAGTAAAGCGGCATGGGATAAGCTTTCAGAAAAAGATCAGAAAATTATAAAGCAAGCCGCATTGGATTCAGTAAAGACACAAAGAGAAGAATGGGATAAGTGGGAAGAACGCTCCACCAAGAAACTGAAAGAAGCTGGAGTGACATTTACGGAGGTTGATGATATGACTCCTTGGAAAGATGCTGTTAAATCAATGGTTGATAAATACTCAAACGATTATAAAGAGGTAATGGATGCAATTGAAAAAGCCCGTCCATAATCGATAAACGTGCATACAGCCTAGTTGGTAAATTCTTCTAAAAATCAACTAGGTCTTTTCTGTTTTAAAAATTCAAAGTGGAAGGAATGGATGACGATGAAGAAAACATGGAGAAAAATAGCGGCATTTATTGAAACATACATTCTTCTAAAAAATCAGTCACTAATGATTAAGCTTTGCGTTTTCTCCAGTTTTCTGGTTATCTTTCCTGTGCTTTCCGTTGGCATTATTTCATACAAACGTTCATCCGTAGAGCTTGAAAATGAACTACGACAATCAAGCAGGCAGGTAATTGATCAAGTAGAGACTCATATTGAATACTATCTGCAGGATTTTGAGATTACCAGTCTAAAAATGATCAATTCTCCTGAACTATCAAGTCTATTGAAAATGAAGTCATCAGAAAGTAAGGAGCTTTTGATCGAACCGACACGAAACACTCTAAAAACAGCAGAGTATTCAAGAGCAGATATCTCAAACATCACCATCCTTCTCGATGACGGCCCAGTCATTGATACACTCGGTAAAAGAAATTTCTATCCAGCAATGAAAATGAGAGAGGAATATTGGTATCCCTCCGTACCGCTAAATGGGATGAGTATGCTTGTCACACGGAAGCTGAAATTAGAAAATAATGAACAGCCCGTTATATCACTAGTGCGGAGACTATATAACCCAAGAACCCTCCTGCCAGTAGGCATGCTTATTATCGATATCAATTTTAAAAGAATTGAAGAAATCTCTAACAAAGTAACAATTAGTAAAAATGGCTATTTTTTTATCTTAGATGCGAATGGACATTATGTCTATCATCCCGATTATTCGAAACTGGGGAAAAAGGTTGAATTCAAGCAGCTTTCCAACCTAAAAACAGAAGAGAGCAGCACGGAAATATTAGAGAATGAGCGGAAAGATTTTGTGACCTATACCTTTTCAAGGAACCTTGGCTGGAGGTTTTTAACAGCTGTTCCCTACGGAGATTTAACAGGTGGGATGATTCAAATTGAAAAAACCATATCCCTTACCATTATTGTTTCTTTAATCGCTGCCTATTTGATCGGTTTCGGATTTGCCACCAGCATCATTCGGCCTATCCGCCGTCTCCAGCATTTTATGAAGGAAGTGGAAATTGGAAATCTAAACGGAAGAGTAAGAGTGGATTCAAAGGATGAAATTGGACAATTGACTGCTGGGTTTAATAATACGGTAGAAAAACTTTCGAATCTCCTGGAAGAAGTATATGTCTCGAAGTTAAAAGAGGCGGAAATGTCACTTAAACAAAAAGAAGTAGAACTAAAAATGCTTCAGTCACAGATGAATCCCCATTTTTTATACAATTCACTTGAAACCATTAGGGGAATGGCTTTAGAAGAAGATCAAAAAAACATTGCAATTATGTCTTTCTCGTTAGGAAAACTACTACGGTATAATCTGAATAATTCATCCTCCACTGTTAGTCTTAGAGAAGAAATCAATTTTTGTGAAATGTACCTTCGGATTCAAAAGTTTCGTTTTGAAGAACGTTTTGAGTATAAGTTTGATATCCCTGATTGGGCCGTGGAACTTATGGTGGTAAAGTTTTCACTCCAGCCATTAGTGGAGAATTGCTTTGTTCATGGTTATGGTCCGGATACTAGAAAAATAGAAATTGTGATTTCTGCAATTCGTCAATCGGAGTCTACCTTCGTGATTCGCATTTTTGACTCAGGTAATGGAATAGACGAAGGCCTATTAGAAGAGATAAGGAATCGCATTCAACAAAGAAGGACTTCTATGGACGGAAAAAATATAGGAATCTTAAATGTTCACCAAAGAATTCATTATTTATTTGGGTCTGAGTATGGAATTACGATGAAAAGTGAGCAGGGTATTGGGACAGAAGTATTAATCCATTTACCTTTTCCAGATGATACGGAGGGGCGAGACAATGAAAAAGAGAACAATCCTGTTAGTTGATGATGAGAGATGGGTTCGAACTGCTCTTAAATGGACAATCAAGCAGTTGAATCTTCCCTTGCAGGTAGCAAATGAATGTGAGAACGGATTAGAAGCACTTGATTGGATCAAGCAAAATGAGGTAGACCTTGTCATTACGGATATTCGAATGCCAATAATGGACGGACTTTCGTTTGTAAAGGAAGTGAATTTTTTTAAAATGAAACCAGATGTCATCGTCATCAGCGTACATGACGATTTCCAATTTGTTCAAAAAGCACTTCGAAACGGGGTAACGGATTACCTGTTAAAACCTGTGGAGGAGCTCGATTTAAAAGTATGCCTAGAAAAATGGCTAGACCAACTAAATCTAGCAGAGTCAAAAATGAACGCACCCAATATAGTGGATGAGAATCTGCCTGCATCCACGATTGAAAGAGTTTTGCATTATATAGAAAAGACCCCATTAGACCAAATTACACTGAAAGATGCAGCAGAGAGCGTCCATATGAATCCTAGTTATCTCAGTCAATTATTCAAACAACAACTAAATAAAAAATTTGTTGATTTTATTACCGAGCTTAGAATTGAGGAAAGTAAACGTTTATTACAAAATACATCGTTAAGAATGTCCGAGATTGCCGAACGAGTAGGGTATTCCGACTTAGCTTATTTTAGTAATAACTTTAAAAGGATAATGGGTTGTTCTCCATCTGAGTTTCGGAAATCAGTCATCATTCCATAAAATGAAAGTATAAGAAGGATAAATAAATTTTGGAAACAAAGAAAAGACTCCTTAGCTGGAGCCTTTTTCCTATTCAATGCATCTTACCATGTCCCATTTATTAGATGAAAGACGCTCCCACACCGTCCCCCATGGCCCTTGACACAAAATTTTTAAGCAGCTTAATGGGCATATGTTCGTTATAAAACCGGACTTATGCCTTTTAATTTTGCCCTAATTCGTTTGTGGTTGTTAGCGGTTCTTGATATTGTATCTCCCAAGACAGGGACGAGTATTCGACTAGATGCTTTGTCAGTAGAAATCATGGCATGGCAAGATGAACAGCTTTTTAGAGAATAAGGTATTAATTTAGATACAGTATAGACAAAGTCATGTTTTCTTACTGGAGGAGGCGCTTGCAAAGTGAATAATGATGTTGACCTCCGGGAAATCTATTAACTTAAATACAAAAATAAAACCTAATAGCTTTGATAATTGTAGTAGGTTAAATTTTCCATGTATGTCAGCTACAAAGTATAAATTGTTGAAAAAATAAAATTTTTTAAAAAATTATAAAAATTAGTATTGCAATTTGAGAGAGTACTGGGATAAAATCATCTTAAGTCATCGGACGACCAACGTAGGTGGATAGACAAAATTTTGAAATAAGTGAGGGAATAGACAGATGAAATTAGAGCACAGGAGTTTATATATGCAGGCGAGGGATATGATATATGAGCTGATTAAAAAAGAATTTGAACCAATGCAGAAAATTCCATCCGAGCAAAAACTGTCGGAACAGCTTGGAGTGAGCAGAAATACGGTCAGGGAAGCCATTCGGACATTGGAGCAGGAAGGGATATTATTAAGCAGACATGGCGTAGGGAATTTTGTAATCGGTTCCAAAAAGGAGCTGAAAACAACCATCACGACGTTGGAAAGCTCAACCAATATTATCAAGGCACATGGATACATTCCAGGGACAAAAAATGTGGTGTCGAGTGTAATTGATATCTCCGAAGAGGTGAGAGGCCAGCTCTTGCTTGAAGACAATAAAAAGGCGTTTTATATCGAGCGTGTCCGGACCGCTGACGGAGAATCAGTTGTTTATGTGGAAGACTATATTCCTTATCAATCAGGCATGGAACTTGAATACAAAGAGACGTATCATGAATCCTTGCTAGAGTTTTTAGAGAAATTCGATCACAAGGTTTCCTTTTCGATTTGTACGCTAAAAGCCGTCATCAGCTGCGAAAAGGTAGAAAAGAAACTCGATTTAAATGAAAAAAGCGCTCTACTATTACTAAAACAAGTTCACTATTCTACTGCAGGTGTACCTGTCCTTTATTCGGACAGCTATTATTTGAGCGACAAATTCGAATTTAATGTGGTTCGAAAAAGAGGTTAGAGTCTTTAAAGGAGGTGAGGAAGAAACAGAAAAAGGTAAAGGGTGGTTTTTAAAGAGGGGAATAACTAAAACAGGGAGGAATGCAAGTTGACAAAAGAAAAATCAAAACGTCTTACTACGGTTGATATTGTCTTAATGGCCATTTTAGCGATTGTGAATGGGGTAGCCATGACCTATTTGGCGATGTTGAACCAAATGTTAACGGCTATAGGCGGCCCGATATTAACTTCTATTACTCTAGGACTCTTCACTATTTCTGGCGTATTGGCTGCATATATCATTCGGAAACCGGGTGCGGCATTTTTTACTTTAACACTTGCAGGGGTTGTACAAATCCTATCTGGAAACCCGAACGGCCTCATTTCCATTACAGCTGCAATAACGGATGGCTTAGGAGCTGAATTGGGGTACTTATTATTCCGGTATAAGCGTTGGGATTGGTTGAGTACTGCCTTATCAGGGTTGTTTGCTGTACCGGTCTGGTTCGTCATCGCATCCTTTTGGTTCGGATACTACAAATGGGGTTGGGTCGTTTTAATTATTGCTTTCGGAGTACGCTGTGTGAGCGGTATTGTTTTATCGGGCTGGCTTAGCAAGGCCATTGGCGATTTGCTAGAAAAGACAGATATTTTAAAAGGCTTTAAGATTGCTAAAGACCGCAAAGCAGGAAGGGTGAATACGATTGACCCCAATTATCGAGCTTAAAAATCTCACCTACACCTATGAAGATGAGACGGAGCCAGTCTTAAAAAATCTTTCTCTTCAAATCCATGAAGGTGAGTTTGTGTTAATTGTTGGACCTAGCGGATCAGGAAAAAGCACCATCTGTCAAACCTTTAATGGGATTATCCCCAATGTGCTGGATGGCGAAATTGAGGGAGAGATCATCGTTGACGGCAAAGAGGTGTTGAATCTTGAACTGAAAGATTTATCCACCAGCATGGGATTGGTGTTCCAGGACCCTGACGCGCAGCTATGCAATATTTATGTCGAAGACGAGGTCGCCTTTGCACCGGAAAATTTAAAGGTCGAACCGCAAGAAATCCATCATCGCATCAAAGATGCACTGGAAAAAGTGGGGATGCAGGGATATGAAACAAGAAAGGTGTTTGAGCTGTCAGGAGGTCAGAAACAAAAAGTAGGAATTGCTTCCGTTCTCTCCATGAAGCCAAAAATTCTGGTACTGGATAATGCAACCGCCAATCTTGACCCTCAAGCCACAAAGGATATTTTTGATTTATTACAGCTGCTTCACAAGGAATACGGCCATACCATTATAGTGGTCGAAAATAAAATTGACGATCTGATGCATTTAGCTGACCGCGTTATTGTTGTTGATGACGGGCAGATTGTCTCACAAGGCACTCCTCGAGAAATTCTTGAACATTCGATTGACATTCTAATCAAGATGGGATTATGGGTCCCTGAAATCTCAGAATTAGCGGTCAAACTTCAACAACAAGGCTTTTCTTTTGAAAAGTTTCCTATCACCGTAGATGAGGCAACAAAAGAGTTGCAAGGAAAGTGGAGAGATGCATTTTTGCCGTCAAGCCGTCCTTTCCGCTCAAAACCCAACTCAGATGATTGCATTACTGTTGATAATTTAAATTATCGCTATCCGAATGGCACCTATGCCTTGAAAAATGCCAGTTTCTCCATCAAAAAAGGGGACTTTGTCGCCATTCTTGGCACGAACGGCTCCGGAAAAACGACATTGGTCAAGCATTTGATGGGCATTATTAAACCTCCTAAAAAAACAATTTTCGTAAATGGTGAAGACATTCACTATAAAAAGCTGCTTGATATGACAGAGCATATCGGCTATGTGTTTCAAAATCCTGAGCATCAATTTGTGGCGGATAATGTATTTGAAGAAGCCATTTACAGCCTTAGAGTCCAGCAGGGCATCGGAAAAGATGAGGACCTGCCGCAGGAGATTATCCAGCAAGGGATTGAATCGCTTGAAAGCATTAAATTGCTTGAAGCGAAAGATAAGCATCCATTTGTGCTGAGCGGCGGGGAAAAGCGCAGGTTAAGTGTGATTGCCTCGTTAATTCTCGGTCAAGACATTGTCATTCTCGATGAGCCGACAACCGGACAAGACTATGCCAGTGCCACAAAGCTTCTTGAATTGTGCAACCGCTTACAAGAACAAGGGAAAACGGTCATTATGATTACCCACGATATTCGTCTTGTGTGCAAATGGGCGAACACCGCCCTGGTTATGCATAATGGGGAAAAAATCTATAACGGTGATATTGGCGACCTGTTTTTACAGGAAGACATCTTAAAGAAAGCGTCACTGATCGAACCGCCGATTTCACAGCTGGCGAAACGATTGGCGAGCAGGAAGCTGGAGCATGGCGTCATCACGATCGATCAATTTATGCAGACCAGAGAGGGGGTTAAACAAGCCCTATGAGCATGGCCTTTCAATATCAAGAAAAAAAATCATTCATGCATGACGTGGATCCGCTCACAAAAATTGTTTGGATGATGTGTATCTCAATACTCGTTTTCATCTATGAAACAGCCTTTCCACAGATTGAATTGTTTGTGATTACCTTGATGACGGCTTTCCTTTTGGCTCGGCTCAGTCCGAAATTTGTGTTCCGCGGTATTTGGATTATGCTGCTGTTCAGCATTGGATTTTTTATCCTTCAAGTATTATTTGTTCCAGGGCATACACAACTTTTTATGGTTGGGCCGCTCCATATCTACAAGGAGTCTGTTGACTTCGCGACAGCTATTACTTTCAGAATATTGACTATTTTCACATCATCTCTCGTATTCGTAGCAACAAGCGATCCAAGGGATATTGTCATCTCATTGACGAAACAGCTGAAAATTCCGTACAGATATGCCTATTCCATCTTTGTCGCGCTTCGATTTGTCCCGACACTTGAAAGTGAAGCGCGCATCATAGAAGCCGCTCAAACCATTCGCGGTGTCGGGAAACAAAAAGGGCTGAAAAATAAAGCGGAAAACTTAAAGCGTTTCAGTCTGCCGCTCTTAATGGGGGCGTTAAGAAGGGTTAGGGTTACAGCCAATACAATGGAAGCAAAAGGGTATGGCGCCTATTCCGACAGAACCTATATTAGGACGATTAAGATCAGTAAAAAAGGAGTTGCCTTTGTCCTAATCTGGGTGGTGTTAACCGTTTATTTAGTAGCGTCGAAGTGGATGTAAGGAAAAGGGAGGGGGGATTTGGATGAATGAAATGAAGTTTGAAGTCGCTTTTATGCCAAAGGAAATTAATGCTGGGCAGACGCAGGTATGTGTGCTTGTAGATGTATTGCGGGCTACTTCAGCGATTGTCACCATGTTTGAAAAAGGCTGTGCCGAAATCATCTTAACAGACGATGAAATCAAAACGCTTGCCGAACGGCACGATTACCTTCATGATGGGACGCTTGTATGTGCTGAGGAACATGACGGTAAGATTTCTCCGTCTGCACAGTTCAGCCCGTCCTTGAGCTCCATCCGCTCCATCGGAATTGAGGGGAAGCGCGTGGTAATGCGGACGACAAACGGCACTCTTGCTGGCTTAACACTTTGGAAATCCGGGATAAAAGAAATTTTAATCGGTTCCCTGCATAACGCAAAAGCGGTTATGGAAAAAGCAGTCAGCAAAGCAAAAGAGCTGAAGGGCAGTGTCACCATTGTTTGTGCGGGTAGGGAAAATGGACAAATTGCCGCACTCGATGACGTCTATTGCGCAGGTGTCCTGCTGCAGTATGGAGAGGAAGCAGCAAGGGCGCAAAATTTGGTGCCATCGCTGAAAGACTCGGCAAAAATCAGCCGTCATTTACTTTCGGTTTATCCGGACACGAATATGGCTTTCGAAGATTCCGGAAGTGGAGAAACAATGAGAAGAATTAATTGCAGAGAAGATATCCGGCTTAGCACCGAAGAAAATATATCAAGGTGCGTGCCTGAAGTTTATTTTTCAAAAGAAGATGGAATTAAAGTGAAAAATTCGAATGGAGTGATCGTACAATGACAGAATGGAAATCGAATGCATCAAAACCGGTAATGGATGAAGGGCTTCAATATCATATTCGCTGCAAGGAAGGCGATATTGCCAAATTTGTGTTGCTCCCAGGCGATCCGGAGCGTGTCGATTTGATTGGCGAAGAGTGGGATGAGAGTAGGAAAGTGGCGAATTATCGTGAGCATCGGACATTTTCTGGAAAAATCGGCGGAGTAGAAATTTCTGCTTGTTCGACCGGTGCAGGGGGAGGCTCTACAGCCAGTGCCTTCGAAGAACTCGCTGAGCTAGGCGGTGAAACATTCATCCGAGTCGGCACTACTGCCGCGGTTCAAGACTATATCCAGCCGGGAGAACTAATCATTTCTTCAGGTGCTGTGCGTCATGATGGAACAAGCCCGTTTTATGTGGATGAGCGTTATCCGGCAAGTGCCCATTACGAAGTGACCGTGGCGCTTGTAGAGGCAGCCGAACAGCTGAATTATACTTACCACGTCGGGGTATCCTGTTCATCTGCTTCTTGGTACTGCGGACAAGGCCGGAAAGGATTTAGAGGATACGATCAAACCTTCTTTGCTAATAAAGTAGAGGATTTACGAAAAGCGAATGTATTGAATTTCGAAATGGAAGCAGCGACGATCTTTACCTTGGGCGGCCTTTATGGACTTCGCACGGGTTCTGTATGTACAGTGGTTGCCAACAGAATTACAGATGAGTTCACTTACGGCGGGATTGAAAAAAGCGTACGAGTAGCGAATTTAGCTTCGCAGATTCTGGCGGAATGGGACGAAGTGAAGAAGGCTCAGGGGAAAAAATATTGGTTCCCGTCTCTTACGAAAGCAGGAAAAATTACGGCTAAATAATCAGAGGAGTGATTTTTATGTTAGTTGGCATCAAGCATGGCATGTACATTAACGGGGAATGGATAAGTGCTGCCAGGGGGGAAGTAATTGACGTATTCAACCCGGCGAATCGTGAAAAAATTGCAGAAGTTCCCAATGGTTCGGGGGAAGAAACGGAGCTCGCCGTCCAAGCGGCAAAGGCTGCTTTTGAGCCATGGGCGAACCTGACGGCAAGAGAACGTTCCGGTTATTTGTACAAAGCCTATCACAAAATGATGGAACGTAAAGAAGAGCTGGCAAGAATATTGACAATGGAACAAGGAAAGCCGCTTCAGGAAGCCCGCGGTGAAATAGAATTTGCGGCCAGTTTCCTGCTATGGTATGCCGAAGAGGCAAATCGCGTATACGGCGAGATGATTCCGGCATCCAAAAAAGGCAAGCGTTTATGGGTGGTGCCAAAACCGATCGGTGTCGTGGCGGCCATCACTCCATGGAACTTTCCTTCTGCAATGGTTACACGGAAGGTGGCGCCAGCGATTGCCGCGGGATGCACCGTTGTCCTGAAGCCGGCGGAGCAGACACCGCTAAGTGCGATTGAGATTGTAAGAATATTCGAAGAAGTAGGTTTGCCAAAAGGCGTTATTAACCTAGTGACCGGAGATCCAATCCAAATCGGCAATGTGTTGATGGAAAGCTCCGATGTCCGTTCGATTACGTTTACGGGTTCGACGGAAGTCGGAAAGCTTTTAATGAAAGGAAGCGCGCAAAACGTCAAAAAATTATCGTTGGAATTAGGCGGCCATGCCCCGCTGCTCGTATTGGATGA
The DNA here is from genome assembly GCF_036965425.1 of Neobacillus drentensis. Lineage (GTDB taxonomy): Bacteria > Bacillota > Bacilli > Bacillales > Cytobacillaceae > Neobacillus > Neobacillus drentensis_F. Next base: position 38,849 of record NZ_JBALPP010000039.1, read on the forward strand.
TGCGGATCTCGATCTTGCCGCAGAACAGGCTGTCGCAAGCAAATATCGGAATTGCGGCCAGACGTGTATTTGTACAAACCGGATTTTCGTCCACGAGCATGTGCAGGAAGAATTTACACAAAAGCTGCAGGAAAGAGTGCGGCAGTTACAGTTGGGCAATGGATTGGATGAAGGCGTAACGATTGGGCCGCTTATTGATAAAGGCGGATTGGAGAAAGTGAAAGGGCAGGTAGAGGATGCTGTTTCTAAAGGCGCTGTTGTAACAGCGGGCGGAAAGGAATGGCATGGCCCGGGAGGCTACTACTATGAACCTACTATTCTTACAAATGTGTCAAATGAGATGAAAATCATGAGCGAGGAAACATTTGGACCTGTTGTACCGGTTGTGCCGTTTACAAGCATTGATGAGGCGATCCAAGCAGCCAATGATACAGATTACGGGCTGGCGGCCTTCCTGTTTACCAATGACCTGTCTAAGGCCATTAACGTGATGGAAAAGCTGGAGTATGGCATCATCGGCATCAATGATGTGTTCCCTGGAACCGCGGAAGCTCCGTTCGGCGGCATGAAAGAGTCTGGCCTCGGACGCGAAGGCGGACATGAGGGCATCCAAGAATTCATCGAGATGAAATACGTTTCCGTTGCCATTAAAGAATTATAAGAGGTGGATACGATGAATCTGCCGAAAATTGTGCATGTAAAGCAGCGATTTCCGCAAAACAAAATACTAAATCTTGAACTTCATGTAAAGGAAGAGCTCAAACGGAATCTGCCTCCCATTCCTAAAGGAAGTTCAATCGCGATAACGGTGGGAAGCAGAGGGATCAGCAACCGGGTTTTAATCGTAAAAACCGTCGTTGATTATCTAAAAGAAGTCGGATGTTCCCCTTTCATCATTGGAGCAATGGGAAGTCATGGAGGAGGAACAGCGGAGGGGCAGCTCGATGTGTTAACTAGTCTAGGCTTTACGGAAGAAACGATCGGCTGCCCCATCGTTACTTCCGATGAAGTGATTGAAATTGGCAAAACGAAAAAGGGCTTTACGATGTATTGCGATCGATATGCCTGGGAAGCAGACGGGATTATCGTCATGAATCGCATTAAACTGCATACGGCGTTTCGCGGTCCGAATGAAAGCGGCCTGTTAAAAATGATTACCGTTGGCTTAGGCAAGGCGAAGGGCGCCAACCAGCTTCATCGCCAAGGCCCTGCCAACATGTCTGAAACCATTCGTGAAGTGGGAGGAGCTTTTCTTCAAACAGGAAAAGTGCTTGCTGGCATTGGGATTGTCGAAAACAGCTTTGATGAAACGGCCAATTTGGAAGTCATTCGGCCTGATGAAATCATTGTGCAAGAGCAAAAGCTTTTAGAACTGGCAAAGTCCTATTTTCCTAGAATTCCTATTGAGGAACTGGATCTCCTCATTATTAAAACAATGGGGAAAAACTACAGCGGAACGGGTATGGATACGAACGTAATCGGCCGCAACAAAATATTCGGTGTACCAGAACCCGAGAAACCTGCCTATAAACGAGTTGTGGTGCTTGACCTCGATAATGCTTCTCACGGAAATGCGACGGGTATTGGTCTTGCGGATCTAACAACCGAAAGACTGTATCAAAAAGTGGATAAGCAAAAAACATACTTAAACTGTTTGACGAGCACTTACGTACAAAGAGGGATGATACCTCTTGTACTGCCTAACGATAAGGAAGCCATTGGAGCAGCAGTCCAAAGTCTTGGAATCTACAATCCTATGTCTTTAAGACTAGCGGTGATTGAAAATACGCTGGAGCTTGAACATTTGTATATATCGGAAAACCTTGTGGGCGAGATCAAGGGGAAGGCGGACATTCAGTCAACCCCATTTGAGATACAGTTTACGGAAGCCGGTACACTAAATCTCTCCATATCGGTTCATTGAGAGGAGAAAGTATATGAAAAAAACACATACATCTTATGGTGATGCAGGCTTCAGTCAATTCCTCCGCATGGCCTTTCAGCGTCATCTTGGCCATGAAGAAGCGGATTTTGAAAAGCCGGTCATCGGCATATGTAATACGTATAGCGAAGTGAACCGCTGCCACAGCCACCTACAACCAATGGTAGAGGCGATTAAACAGGGGGTTCTGATGGCGGGAGGAACCCCGCTTGAGTTTCCGACCATTTCCCTCGGAGAGATGTTTACAAGTCCTACGACCATGCTTTACCGTAATTTGGCGGCGATGGATACGGAGGAAATGATTACGGCCCAGCCGATTGACGGGGTCGTGCTAATCGGAGGCTGCGATAAAGTGCTTCCTGCCCAGCTGATGGGAGCAGCAAGCGCGAACAAACCGGCCATTGCTTTCACAGGCGGGCCGATGAGTAATGGCAAATATAAAGGACAAACGCTTGGCGCGTGTTCAGATTGCCGTTTTTACTGGCAGGAGTATAATGCTGGAACAGTGAGTGAGGAAGAAATTAAAAACATTAATGCCCAATTGGCGCCGACGGCAGGACATTGCATGGTAATGGGCTCTGCTAGCACGATTGCCGCATGTGCAGAGGCAATGGGCATGATGCTCCCAGGTGCCTGCGCAGCACCGGCAACCGTAAATGAACGGATGCGTCTGGCAAGGGAAACGGGAAAAGCCATTGTGCAAATGGTGGAAAACAATATTCGTCCTTCAGACATCATGACAAAGGGAGCTATTGAAAATGCGGTGCGAACGTTGATGGCTGTAGGGGGATCGACGAATGCCGTCATCCATCTGATCGCCATCGCCAGAAGGCTGGGCATCCAGCTTACGTTAGAAGACTTTGAGAGGCTAAGCCGAACCACCCCGTTTATTGCCAATATAAGACCGGCAGGCCGTTATCAAATGGAGGACTTATATCATGCAGGCGGCATCCCTGCTGTTCTAAAAGAACTGTCCCCACTTCTGAGCCTTGATGAGCTGACCGTTACGGGCAAATCACTTGGCGAAAACTTGAGCAATGTTCAAGTGGATGAAGTGTATCGGGATATTATCAGGCCTTTCCAAGATCCGCTTCATCCAGAAGGAGGCATCGCCGTACTGAGGGGCAACCTGGCTCCGAATGGCGCGATCATGAAACCGAAAGCAGCCATTGATAAAAACTTGCTGAAACACCGCGGGAAAGCGGTTGTGTTCACTTCCATTGCGGATATGGAAAAGCGGGTGAACGATCCGAATCTTGAGGTCGATCAGGACAGTGTGCTTGTTTTGCAAAATGCGGGTCCAGTCGGTGCGCCGGGTATGCCGGAGGCCGGGATGATCCCGATTCCGAATAAGCTTCTGAAGCAAGGGGTCCGAGACATGGTGCGCCTTTCGGATTGCCGCATGAGCGGCACCGCCTTTGGGACAGTCGTCCTTCATGCTTCTCCGGAAGCAGCAGTCGGCGGGGCCATCGGCTTGATTAAAGACGGCGATTGGATTGAGCTGGACGTTGAAAACCGAACACTTGAGCTGCTGATTTCAGAAAAGGAGCTCGAACGCAGAAGAAACGAGTGGAATCCGCCTCAGTTTTCCGATTACAAGCGAGGCTATGGCTGGTTATTCCGTCAGCATGTGTTGCAGGCGGATGAAGGCTGTGACTTTGACTTTTTACGACCTGCACCTGAAACCGATAAGCTGGACGTTCCTTTTTCATTTGAGTTAGAAGGTGAGAAGGTATGAGGGAGATATTCTTAGCCCTGATTGCGGGCATCATTGTGGGGGCTGTCTTTAAGGTCGTACGGCTCCCGCTTCCTGCACCGCCTGTATTCGCGGGGATTGTCGGCATTGTTGGGGTTTGGCTGGGCGGCACAGCGGTCTCCGCATTGATGGAAAAAATATTCGGATAAGGAGGAAACGCATTGAAAATCGGCTTGATTGGCGGCACGGGATTGTATGATCTGTTTCACACACTTACCGAGCAATGCATCGAAACGGATTACGGGCAGGTTACCCTGCTTAAAGGAGAGTTTGAGGATAAAGAGGTTTATTTTTTGCCAAGGCATGGAACGGAGCATGGGGTACTGGCGCCTTTTGTGAATTATAAAGCGAATATGATGGCCCTCAAAAAAGCCGGGATTGAGCAAGTCATCGCCGTTTCAGCTGTAGGTTCCATTAATCCGGACATTCCCATTGGCGGGTTATCCATGCCGGATCAAATTGTCGATTTCTCGCGAAGGAGGGACAATACATACGGCCAATTTTCAGCCGATATGACCTATCCGTTTTGCCCGGATCTTCAGAAGGCAGTGAGTACGGCAGCTACGGAGAATAGTCAGACATTATATGAAAATACGACTCTCATCTGTGTGGATGGACCAATCTATGAAACCAGCAGTGAGCTGCAGCTTTTTTCTTCATGGGGAATGGATGTAGTTGGCATGACGAACTCAACGGAAGCGGCCCTGGCAAGAGAGCTTGGAATCTGTTATTCGGCCGTCACGCTCTCAACCGATCTCGCTACGGGATTTGCGCCGATTCCTCCTGACCTGGGGACGCATAAAAGAGTGGCAGCAATAAACAAAGATAAAGTCAAAGCGCTCATGGTAAAAACTCTTGCCTTACTTTCAGAACAGAAGAGCTGTCAGTGTGCCAAGTCTTATAACGAATATATGATATTAATAAATAACTAATTAGATGGGGTGTAATGATGAAAATAGGAATTATTGGTGGAACAGGATTCTATCAGCTTTTTGATCAAATGGTAGAAAAAACGGTTCATACGGAATATGGTGACGTCACGGTTTTCCGTGCCGTATCAGAAGGTAAGGAAGTTTATTTTCTTCCAAGGCATGGAAAGCATCATGATGCTCTTGCTCCGTTTGTAAATTATCGTGCTAATATTCTTGCATTAAAGGAGTTAGAAGTTACAAGAATCTTGTCTGTTTCTGCGGTTGGGGCGATTAATCCTGAAATTGAAGTCGGAAGCCTATCTTTGCTCGACCAATTTGTGGATTTGACAACCCGAGTGAAATCATATGGAAAATATTCCGTTGACATTACGGAACCGTTTTGTCCGGAATTACAAGAGGTTTTTGTTCAGGCGGCGAAAGAGATCAATGAACCGCTTAGAGAGAAGACCACATTAGTCTGTGTGGAAGGTCCACGTTATGAAACAAAAGCGGAAATACAATTGTTTGCAAAATGGGGAATGGATGTTGTCGGGATGACAAACGCGACGGAAGCATCGCTTGCAAGAGAGCTTGGGATGTGCTATTCCGTGGTCACGATGGCTACCAACATGGCTCCGGGTATAACCGACCACAAACCTTCTTTAAAAGCACATAAGGAAGTGGGAGAACGCAAACGCGAAACGGTGAGCACCCTTATGCTCGAAGCTATTAAGCTTGCAGGTGAAAGGAAAAACTGCTCTTGCCAGGAAGCCTACGAACGGGCTGTATTGTCAAGGACATGATCGCAAAGAAAACGCTTATTAAAAATCCCTTGATTGTTTCCAACATGTCTTCTGTTGGGAACAAGAAGGGGACTGTTATGGTAGAAGGGCAGAAAATCACGCATGTGTTTTACGATCAAGAGAATCTTGTTAACGATCTTGAACAATATGCAGATGAAATCATCGACGCTGAGAACATGGTATTAATTCCAGGAATGGTAAATGCTCATTACCATTCCTATACGAATTTACTAAAGGGTACGACCAACAATCTCCCGCTGGAAATATGGGCGCTATATACCATGGCATATGGTTATTCGCTTGAAGACGAGGATATTTATTATTCTGTGCTCCTAGGCTGTATCGAGATGATGAAATCAGGTGTGACAAGCTGCGTAGACCACTTTCCTCATATTGCGGCATCCGAGGCAGCGCTTAAAGCCTATGACGAAGCTGGCATGCGGGTAGCCTTTGCCCCGATGCTGCAGGATGTGCCTGACGAACAATTTTTTCAAGTCTCTTTTCCGCCATCTATTCAGAAACAAAATTCGCAAAAACCTCGCGCTTCAATCGAAGAAATGAAATCCTTTTTTAAAACGCTCATATCAACATGGCATCAAAAAGACGGAAGACTCACTGTCCAACTAGGCCCGAATGCTCCGCAGCGTTGTTCAGAAAACATCCTTCATTTATGCAAAGAACTTAGTGAAAAAGAAAATTTGCGGATTCATACGCATCTGCTGGAAACAAAAGCACAATTTGAGCAAAGCCGGAAGCTGTATCAAGAAGGCATCGTCCGTTACCTCGACCGTCTAGGTTTTTGGAATGAAAAAGTATCGGCAGCCCATGCCGTCTGGTTGGATGACGAAGAAATCCAGCTATTAGCCGATCGAAACGTATCCATTATTCATAACCCAGCGAGCAATTTGCTGCTCGGAAGCGGCATCGCACCCATTCCAGCCTTTTTGAAAAAAGGGGCAAATGTGGCAATTGGAACAGACGGCTCTAATTGCGGAACCGTTCACAATTTATTTGATGCCATGCGTCTGACTGCGATGATTCATCGTCCGCGGGAAAGCGATTATTCCAATTGGCTGACGGATGCGACGATATTTAACATGGCAAGCACATCAGGCGGGAAGGTATTGGGACTGGAAGGAGACTTGGGTAGGATTGAATCAGGCCAAAAAGCAGACCTGGTGTTATTGGGAACGAAAAATTCATTTTGGACCCCATTGAACAGCCCAATATCCCAACTGATTCACCAGGAAAATGGCTCGTCTGTCGATTCCGTTCTCATCAATGGAGAGTGGACAGTGCGGAACGGGAAAACAGTGAATATTGATGAAGAAAAAATCCTTCATGAAGTGAAAAGAAGACAAGAGAGTTTGCTAGAAAAATGGCAGGAACCATTAAAACGGGCTGAACAACTTAGACCGCACTTTGAAAAAATCCTATTAGAATATCATTGATCATAGGGGGAATTGAGTGTGAAAGAAGAACTTTTGAAAAAAGAATTGGTCCATATTTCTCATAAAGTATACAGTCGGGGACTGACACAAGCGACAGGCGGAAATATCAGTGTACGAGTTCCAGAACGTGATGCCATTCTTATAAAAAGATCAGGAATCAGCCTTGGTGAAGTCACAAAAGAGGACGCTCTCCTTTTATCGATGGATGGAGAGGTTTTAGAGGGATATGGGACGCCTTCGAAAGAGTACCGATTCCATTTAGGAATTTACCGGACACGCCCTGATGTCCAGGCGGTAGTTCATTGTCATCCAAACTATGCAATCGGATTTGCTTGCTTAGGAATAGAGCTCCCGCTGCCCACTGTAACGGCTCAAAAGATTCTTGGCCATGTACCCGTTGCGGAAGCGGCGCCCTCCGGTTCAGAAGAGTTAGCTTATTTTGTTACCGAAGTTTTTGAAAAGTACCCAGGTATTAAAGCAGCATTAATGAAAGATCATGGAATATGTACGGTTGGTCCTTCCCTTGAAGCAGCTTATAACATTGCCACCCTTGTGGAGGATACAGCCAATCAGGCTTTTATCAAAATGCAAATTCAAGCATCACTACCACAGCTTAGTAAAAAGGAGGTAATGAAATGAGCAAGCTTGAGCAATTCGTTCGGAATCTAAAAGACCAGCAGCTTTTACTTTCCATTTGGTTTGAAAATGGGGCACTAAAACTGATCAATCAGTTAAAGCTGCCCCATAAAGAGGAAATTCTCACAATCCAGAAAGTGGAGGATCTGGCTGAGGCGATAAGAAATATGACCATAAGAGGGTCAGGGGCAATCGGGATTGCAGGAGCGTGGGGGATGTATTTGGCCGCTCTTCATTCTGGCGGAACGCGGGAAGAAATGATTCGTGCGGCTAGATTGCTCAAAAGCACCCGCCCGACCGCAGTCAATTTGATGAAAACGATTGATGAAATTATGGATTGTGTAAATGGTTTTGAAATGACGCCGATTGACAGAATCGAAGCAAAGGTAATAGAGATTTTAGAACGACAGTTGCAATTCGAGCATTTACTAGGAAGCCATGGAGCCAATTTAATAAATGATGGCGATACGGTACTCACCCATTGCCATTCCGGGGCATTGGCTGGATCTGGTTATGGCGGACGAGCGCTGTCAGTCATTCGCAAGGCTTATGAACAAGGGAAAAACATTCAAGTCATTGCTTGTGAAACAAGACCATATTTACAAGGAGCGAGGATCACCGCTTATGAGCTTCAGAAGTTCGGAATCCCTGTCACGTTAATCACAGATAACATGTCGGGCTATTGTATGAGCGTAGGCAGGGTGCAAAAGGTGGTCGTAGGTTCCGACAGGGTTGCCGCAAACGGAGATTTGGCCAATAAAATCGGAACATATATGCACGCCCTAGCAGCCAAGGAACATGATATTCCCTTTTATACAGCCACCTCTAGTCATACGATAGACTTTTCTATTCAAAGCGGCGCCGATATTGAAGTGGAATTTCGCGGTGCAGAGGAAGTGACTTCCCTAAATGGACAGCGCCTTGCTCCAAAGGGTGTGGAAGCAATTTATCCGTCTTTTGATATTACGCCAAACAGTTATCTTTCGGGAATCATCACCGAAAAAGGTGTCATTACTCATCCCTTTTCCCAAAATCTACAACAGTTAAACAGCAAGGTTGTTCAGTAAGAACGAAAAAGATCAAAGTAATCCATTTTGGAGATGAGGAAAATGGAACAGCAACTAAGGGAAAAACCGTGTTGAATGGAAAATTAGAAAGTGTTCGCTTTTCCTCTGTTAAAGCGCAAATCTTAGAAACTATTATTCTAAGTGAGGAGCCCGTTACGATTCGCCAGGTTTCAAAGGTTCTATGGGGCTACGACTCAGAAAATATGTCAGAATCCTATGTCCCAAGAATGATTAAGGTTATACGAACAGATCTAAAAACCGCAAAGGGGATTGATGGCAAAGAGCTTTTTAGATGATTACAGAGAGGTGGAGCAGTAGGTAAATAGATGATTACAGTATTTCATCTGATCATGTGATACCATAACGCTTTCATTAATACTTTCAAAGATTAAGATAAACAAATTATTACTAGTCACTTTTCCAACCCTTTGAAAGAATCTAACCAATATTTGAAAAGGAAAGCATTACACTAGGTAGCATACCACTTGGATGATTTATTTTCATTGTATGTTAGACCAAATAAACGGATGGTAACTAGAGAAATTTTTGAAAATAAGGAAAATAAATAGAAAGAAAAATGGTCTCAACTTGAGATCGTTCCATGGGAAGGCTAATGTTTTGATTAATAGAAAAAACGTCAAATACTGGCGTTGATTTAAACCGTATTCCGTCAATTTTCTAACTTCTGTTGTCATTGTCTGATAAGTTTTTAACAGCTTTTGCAGTTGCGTCAACAGCATTCATTGCGGCATTTTCAGTGGCTTCTAACCCTCTGTGAATAGAATGAAATGCTGCTCCTGCGGTATCTTTGATATTTTCTGAAACACTTTGGTTATTATCCCTTTGATTAACCATTCCTTTTCACCTCCTAATCGACTTTATGTTATGTAAAAAATAATAAGTTATTCTGGCAAATATGTAATTCGATTTTTATCCCAAATATTTAAGGCTTAGAATCGAATATTTTTAATCGTTTCAAGCAGAAAGGGTAGCAAAGAGAATGGAGGTTATTGATGAGGTTACTGAAGGATCGTTAAATCTTGAAGAAGATGAAATTTCTGATTGCATGTGGAAAAAAGTATACGACCTTGTAACGAATAAAAATAAAGACTTAAGAGAACCAAGTGTATTAAAGCAAATAATTGACAACTTAATAAAAGAGAATTCACACCCAATAAACATGTATAATAACACAACTTACTAAATAGTTCTTAATGAACGGGTGCTTTTCTAAAAATCGTAAAGGGTTAGACATTAATCAAATAAATTACAAAGAAAACGACCTTCACAAAAAAAGCCTAAAAATCGTTCCAAATTGCAAAAAACGCCTTCAAAAATCATTTTTGAAGGCGTTTTTTGACGTTTTCGCACCAAAAATGCCCTCAAAAATGAAAAATGGAAGTTCGCTTTAAACCGTCTATCTCGATATCGTAGAAGTATCAAGAAGTGGTCCTACATAAAGAGAAGGCTAAGGTTTATTGAAATACATATGACCATTTCTTTCATTTTTTTCTATATCAAGTATGAAGGAATTTTATTAGGAGAAGGGCAGTGGTTGAAGATGGCAAAATACAGAATGGTGCGGACTGATTTTTGGAAGAATCCGGTTGTTTCTGACGAGATGTCTCCGGAGGACAAATACTTTTACCTGTATCTACTTACCAATCCACATACGACTCAAATTGGAATCTATAAGATTACCAAAAAACAAATGGCTTTTGACTTGGGGTATTCAATTGAAAGTGTTCATTCGTTAATGGAACGATTCATCGAGCTTCACAAAGTGATTCGATACAATCCGGAGACGAGAGAGCTGGCGATTAAAAACTGGGGGAAATACAATCTGCATAAAGGCGGGAAACCGGTCATGGATTGTATCTATTCCGAATTAAAAGATGTCGAGGACCTCTCGCTTATTCTTTATGTTTCTAATTCCATTGTTAAACAGGACATTTACAGCTTGTTTGAATCCTTTTGTAGACACGGAGAAATGTTAAATAAGAATGATTTGAGTGAAGAAGATGTAAAAGATACATATGTCAATACTGATTGCGAAGAGTTAGTTGATCCAGTCGTGCAACGTTCTACGATACGGGGACAAAAAGAAAAAGGATTTAATAATTTTAATGTAAATATAAAACAACAACAAGAACCTTTTCTTCCAAATATAGAGGATAATCCAGAAATCGAGAATCCATCACAGAAGTATCAAAAGGATGTGAAAGAAATTGTTGAGTATTGGGACAACAATGGTTTTGGTTTTTCGAACGTGAATGCCAAACAACAATTACTATCTTGGTTAGATGATTCTATATTTTTACAACCAAAAGAGGTGATATTAAAAGCTATGAATATTGCTAGTGCCAATAACAAGCGGAAGCTGAGTTATGTAGTTGGAATTCTGAAAAACTGGGTAAATGACTCCCTTCAGACCGTAGAAGAAATTGATTCTTTTTATGAGAGTGAAAATTGTGCATCAAAGCATAGGAGACCAACCGAATCGATTTCTGCCGGAAGAGCGATTCCTGGAGGATTTAAACTCGATCTTACGGCAGGTGAAGATTGGTGAGTATAGCGGAAAAAGCTTTCTTAGGCAGCTTGATAAAGGCGGATTACTTACTGAAGGATACCGTTATTCAACCTGAACAGCTAGAGAGTATCCAGCATAAAGAATTAATGCGGAGAATGCTGGAGTTGAACCGATCCGGCAGGAATGTTGATTTGATTACATTAACAACCTTACCTGATCTAGAGTCATTGGGTGGAATTTCCTACCTATCGGAGCTGCAATCGTATGCGGATCCAGAAAAATTTGAAGGAATGGAGAAGCTCATTCTCGGCCTTTGGAAGGAACGAGAAAAGAGAAACATCTTAACCGTTGCAGCTATGAATGATTGGGAGATTGCGAAAGTCATTGTCGAATTGGATAAAATTAACCAAATGAAAATGGAGGATCACACGTCCTTACAGCAAGCGATGTCCTTTATCTATGAGGCACCCTGGGAAGATCAAAATACGTTGAAAAATGCACCAACGGGTATTAGACAGCTCGACGAAGTAACTGGAGGATTTCAGGATGGAGAAGTAACGATATTAGCAGCAAGACCCTCAATGGGAAAAACCGACGTCATGCTTCATTTTGCGAAAATGTCGGGTTGGGCCGGGTTTTTGCCACTCGTATTTTCCCTAGAAATGCCTGAAAAGCTCATAACGACACGATTAATTGCTTCGACCGGAGGCTTTAACCGTGCCAAAATGCGGGATCCGAAACGAATGCTGACTCCAAGACAAAAAGATAAATGGTCGGGTGTGATTAATGAGCTTACTGAAACCAATATCCAGATTTTTGATGGGGCCGGTCAAACGATTGCCGAAATGAGAGCGAAAACACGAAAATTAATGCATCAATTTCCTGATAAGAAGCCGATCCTATTTATCGATTACTTAACGTTGATTCATTCCAGCCAACATTTTGGAGGGAATTCCCATTTACAAGTAACGGAAATTTCCAAATCTCTTAAAAGGATGGCGAAGGATTTTAATTGCCCTGTTATTTGTTTAGCGCAGTTAAATCGATCGGTAGAATCAAGAGCCATCAAACGGCCGATGATGTCTGATATTCGGGAATCAGGCAGCGTCGAACAAGATGCCGATGTCATTTTGTTTTTGTACCGTGAAAAGTATTATGACAAGGAGTCTCAGGATTATTCCCTTGAAATTATCGTTTCGAAAAACAGAAATGGTCCAGTTGGAACCATCGCGGTAAATTATAACGAACATACTGGAAAGATTGAGGACCAAAAGGGACAGATTATCACTGTTGAATCATCTCTTTAAGAACAAGCTTATGAACAATAATAAAATCCCATATTGAGGTGCTATTTATGAACGTAAAAGAACTTTACCTTAATTGTATACATTGTGAACATTCCTCGTTGGCTCATTATATTCACCATTTATTAGAAGAGAAGAAAATTTCATTAGAGGACAACATTTCCAAAATAGACTTAAAACAAGCAAATCATCAGAAGGTAGCAGAAATGATTAAAACGAATCTATTAGGTTTTCGCAGCAGGAATGGTATTTACTCTTTGAAGATGAAGCAGAATGAATTTGCCTTTATCTATGCAGCCAGCAAACAAGAGGCCATCCAGTTCTATACTGACACCTTTCACCAAACACCATTGAACTGTCACGAATACTCACTAGATTTCCAGCTTTCTAGAGGAAATGATGTGATTTCGTTTCGAGATATGAAGAAAGAATTCGATCGTTTTCCAGCTATTGCAGGGTATTCTCATAGGGTGTGATGTTATGGCCAAATATATTTTGTTCTTTTCCACAAGGTCACTTATGTAAAAAGTAATTCCTACCTTGTCCTATCAGATCATTTTTATCTATATAAAGGGTGTAAGGTGAAAGGATGGTTAGCTAGATTTGGAAAATACAGATTAGCTAATCATCCTGGCGGGATGAACAAAAATATATGTTGGGAGATGAAGGACTGAAGGAATCACAAGTGAAAGAAATTTCGGTAGAGAACATCAATTCGTGGATTCTTAGCATTGGTTTAAAGGAAGCTTTTTTATTGTATCAGCTTCATAAATTGATAGAAAACAAAGGTCAGTTAATTAAAAGTGAGAAATGGGTAACTATCACCTATGATGAGTTACATGAGCATTTGAGTATTTGGTCAAAGAGTTCGATCAAAAGACTGGTTCATCTACTCGAGGAAAAAGGATACATCGTGTCTGCCAATTGGAATGAATCAAAATTAGATAAGTCGAGGTGGTACACCTTAAACTATCAGAAACTAAAAAGGCTTGATCCTTATACATATCGGAAGTTGATGGCTAAAAGTGGACATACTGAAACAAATTCAGCTGTTGATACAACCCAAATATATTAATTTAAATAAAACATCAAGGTGTGTAATAAATGCAGCGTGATTGAATCATGCTGCATTTTTTTGTAACTTCGATCATCATTCCACATGATAAATGGGCAGTTCGTCAATTTGAGAGGATAGGAGGAGATTTGGATGCGAAAAAAGATAGTTGGTGTTACTCTACTCACAGCGGCTATCATTCTTGGGTTTCCACAAATTCAGAATGAAGAACACAACCAAAATCTCATCATTAAATCGGATGCAGAAAGTTCTACAGTTCAGGAACCCATTACTTTAGTAAAAACCATAGATGGCGATACGATCAAAGTGAAAATTAAGGGAAAAACCGAAACAGTTCGCTATCTTTTAGTTGATACACCCGAATCAAAAAAGGAAGGAATGTGTGTCCAGCCTTTTGCGAAGGAGGCTTTTAAAAGGAATAACCAGTTGGTCAAGAGCGGTAAATTAACGTTGGAGTTTGAACAAGGGAACATAAGAGATACTTACGGAAGAGTGCTTGCTTATGTTTATGTCGATGGACAATCGGTTCAAGAGCTATTACTGAATGAAGGATTTGCAAGGGTTGCTTATATCATGAATCCAGATTATAAATATTTAGCAGTATTTAGGGAGGCTGAACAATTGGCGAAAAGAAGCAGATTAAATATCTGGAGCCATTCGGATTATGTAACTAAATGGGGGTTTAATGGGTGTGTTCAAAAATAAAAAAAATAAAGAAATAGAATTAACACTCAATCAAATTAATTCAGATCTGTGGCGAACATCTAATCGGACGTACGACCAGTTTAACAAAATAAGTAAAAAAAAAGCGATACTTCACCAAGTAACGCTTTTTTCATAGTCTATTTAGAAGTGATAACATAATCTTCATAAGCAAGTTCTAGTTGTTGGTGTGCTTCTATTTTTATTTTAATCGGATGATGGTCAGCGATAATATCTGACATAAACCATTGTCTGCCTTTAGAGACTGCAATGATAAGCCCATGTTCGTCCCCGATTGTACTGAAGGTTTCAGTAGGTGGTCTCCAAGTAGATAAACCAAAGGAAGAATGCAATGCCTCTACGGCACCTAAAACATTGTCAACTGGAAGCCCGATTTCACTAATGTTCAAGATATCCTTAAAAGAAAAGGGGCCTTGTTTCTTATTCGATAAATTATGACGGGCTATAAACTCCAATATATTCCCAGCCGGATCTTCAAAATATAGTGAATGAGCGTTCCAGCTCTCAAAATGAATAATTTGTTTCTCCTCATATTTAATTAGATCCACTTTTGAATTAAGCCAATTGACCGCTTTATCTAATTTATTATTTGGGATATTAAATGCAAAATGATATTGAGGATTATCTTCACTTAATTGGAATGTCAATACAGTCTCACCGGCAGCCACAGAAAAGGTTTCTTTTGTCTGAATTAATATAGGCAGCTCTAACACTTCGTTGTAGAACTCTTTCATCCCGTCAATATTTGAAGTTTTTAATTCTAAGTGAGTGATTTTCATATCGATTTCCTCTTCCTTGATTAAAGATTATTTATATTT
>NZ_JBALPP010000039.1:53889-57643 GCF_036965425.1 Neobacillus drentensis
ATATGTTCTTGATATCGACAAATCTGAAAAATATCGGTTTTATCAACAGATTTTTTATATAATTATTGTATTATTCAAAAACTATGATCAATTACTTAAAGGAGAGGAAAGGCAAGTGGTAATGGGAAATTTAATAGAGGCAGCAAATGAATTCAGGGTAGATGAAGAGTACATAAAATTAGTTGAGAATAAAAGACAAGAGTTTATTCAACGTTTTCCCTTAGAATCGTTACCGCCGATGACCGTTGATGAATACGCGAATACATCAACAAAAGATGCGTTTATCTATTGGCTGGAGTTCAAAGAAGTTTTAGGTGGAATCGGCGGCGGCAATGCTTCGAAATTTGGGATCTATCGCAGCGGCAATGGTCAATATTGTAAGGGGGCCGCCACTAAAAAGAAAGAACTGACCGGAGACGAATTAAAGGCTGAATATTCAGCATTACTGGGACAAATTGTTTCCAATCTGCAGCTTGTCAAAGAGGATCGAATTGAAGAAATTCAGTATACTCAATTAAAGATGTGGCCCATGGTAATGTTAAAAATCTTGAATATCTATTACCCGGAAAAGTTCTTTAATGTATATGCCCGAAAGGTACTTGATCCCTTAGCAGAAGAATTGGAACTTCCTACTGAGATAGTTAAGGTACGGCCAAAGAATTACATCCTCCTCCAATATTTGGAGTACAAACGGCTGAAGGAAATGCAGCCATTTAAAGACTGGAACTATGTAAAGCTAAGTGAATTCATTTGGAAACGGTACGGTGAAAAGAAGCAGATTAAACATTGGTTAATCGAACATCGCTACGAAGATCGTGATTATTTACCACAGTTTAAAGAAAGAAATATAATTTCTCTTCCTATCTTTAAACAGGATTTATCCAGCTATTTAGCAAGCGATGACCTTCAAGTGGTATTAGCTGAGGTTAAGGATGAAAAAGAAAAAGAAGCACTAGAAGCCTTTTTCACTTTGGACAAAGGTGACATAGTTGCTGTCAAAACAACATATTCCGAAAGAGTTGAGGGAGATACTCTTACCTATGTTTTAAAAATAGCAGCAGTTGGTATACTCAAGACCCAATTGCTTGATGGCTATAAATTTGATGAACTATTAGGACACACACTTCCTGTGGAGTGGGTGGACCAAGAAGAAAGGATTCTTCCAGGATTTGGGGGATTTCGTGACCGAATTCACGCAATCACAAAAAAGAGCCATATTAAGAAAATGTTTAACCAAATTCAGACTGCAGAAGATTTAGAAACAGAAGAGGAACAACCCTTATCATATCATGGATACAGCGGACCGTTGAATGTAATTTTTTTCGGTCCTCCAGGAACAGGGAAAACGTATAACATTGCAAAACGTGTAGTTGAAATTGTTGAGAGTACAAGCGAAGATGTAGATGTTAAAAAAATTTATAAAGAGCTGCAGAGCCAGGGGCAAGTTCAATTTGTGACCTTCCATCAGAGCTTTTCCTATGAAGATTTTATTGAGGGTTTACGTTCAGATGGAAAAGGAGGATTTACATCAAAGGACGGCACGTTAAAGAGGATCGCAATCGAGGCACTTTTTGAAGGGCTTAAAAAGAAAGGTACCCATGAGAAATACTCATCCAGGAAGAAGGAAGTCCTAAAGGCATTAAATGAAAACGATGTCTTTGATTTTTCTACTGCTCCACGATATGTTCTGGTAATTGATGAAATTAATCGAGCAAATATATCAAAAGTATTTGGAGAATTAATAACTTTGCTAGAAGACGACAAGCGACTAACAAGAGAAAATGAAACCAGACTGCAGCTTCCTTATTCGAGAGATTTGTTTGTCATGCCCCCCAACTTACATATTATCGGAACTATGAACACGGCTGACCGTTCCATTTCACTTCTTGATACTGCATTACGCCGTCGTTTCTCCTTCGAAGAAATGATGCCTAAGCCGTCGTTGTTACAGCCGATTGAGAACATTGATTTACCGGCGCTATTAGAAATTATGAATAAACGGATTGAAGTATTATTTGACCGTGACCACATGATTGGACATGCGTATTTCATGAACGCTGAAACAGAGGACGATGTCTATCAGATTCTTTTAATGAAAATTGTGCCGCTGTTGCAGGAATACTTTTATGATGACTGGGAAAAGATCGGCCTTGTGCTTGGAGGGATTGGATCCTCTGAGGACGATGCGTGCATTGTTTATCAAGAGCAGATTAATATGCAAAAGCTCTTTAAAGATTCTTACCTTCTCGCAGCCCTTGACTTACCGGTTAAATACCGAATAAAGAAAACGATTAAATTACGCGATGTTCAAAGGATTTATGACTGATGGAACTGGTAAGTATACGCGAAGCCTACGACTGGCTTTATCTTGGAAAACAGTTAAATCAGGCTGAATGGGATGAACTGCTACGCTTTTTGAACGAAAAGTATCAATCCTTTGTGGAAATTGGCTACGGTAAGGTACGATTTATTAATTTAGTTGGAGTGATTCAGCTATCAACTGTCCAGATAGAAATATTACCTAAGCTAACGATACATGAAGAGTCTGAACAAAAAAACCGGGAAGCCTTGTTAAATATGCTGACCGTAACCAAAACAATCCCGGTTAGCCTTCATGAATCTACATTAAGTCAGCTTGCTAGATCGGATTTACTGCAAATTTTTGCAAACATTTATATCCAGCTCTTATTAAAAGAGCTCCGTCGTGGAGTGTATAAGGAATATAGGTTGAAACAGGAAAATAGTCCAACTTTAAAAGGGCGATTCATGCTCCAAGAACATTTAAGACGAAATGCCTATCTTCCTGTGAAAGCCTATTGCGAATTTGACGAGTTTCAAGAGGATGTTCTATTAAACCAAATATTAAAAAGGGCTCTTAGATTAATCTTTCCGTACATTTCTAAAAGCACCATGAAGACCGAAACCTTATTCATCATGGAAATGTTCCAAGATGTATCTAATATATTGATTCATAAAAACGACCTGGAATTAATCCAATTCAATCGGCAAAATCTCAGGTTTGAGCAGGTTTTCCAAGTTGCTAGGATGATTCTTTCAAATGAAATGATGACGTCCAAATACAGCAGCAGCCAAAGCTTTGCCTTTTTATTTGAAATGAATGTTCTCTTTGAAGCTTATATTGAACGCGCCTTTCGATTTCTGGCCCACGAGAAAGGAGTAGAAGTCAAAGCACAGCATGATGAAAAACGGCTGCTAGTCAATGTCTTTTCTGGACAGGAAAACATTAAGTTAAAGCCTGACTTTGTTATAACCGTACATGATTCTCAAATGATCGTCGACACCAAATGGAAGAACATTGTCCATGATGGCCGGATACTGTACCAGCAATCTGATTTGTACCAAATGTATGCATACGTTACTACCTATCGTGAAGCAGAAACATGTATATTGCTATATCCTAAAACAGTGGAAGCGACTCTACCTAAATGGCAAGTACCTGGTAGAGAAAAGTATATCGAAATCCAGACGGTGAGGCTGAATTCTTTTATAGAGACAGTAGCTGATTTAAGTACTATACTTAGTCAGTTGTAAGAAGGTGAAAAAGATGTACCAATAATGGTGCATCTTTTTTTGTACAATAGGAACAAGTAATAATTAGATTTTAATAAAAGGATTATAACAACCGCTTAAGAAGTTTAGGCGGTTGTTGTATGAACAAAGGGACAGAAATCGAAATTTCAGTCAAAGATACACTAAATGTGGACAAAATACTAATGTTGAGATAAATCTTATT
>NZ_JBALPP010000040.1:0-2570 GCF_036965425.1 Neobacillus drentensis
GGAGCGCAAATCAACAGACCACTTTAAAAACCTATACTATTAAAGTAAATGAATAAAAGAAAAGGCTGCCGAAAGTTTTTCGACAGCCTGGGGAAGCTTTCCAGCTTCCTATTTTGGTGCAACTAATGCAGCGAATTGGTTAATAGTTGTAGAGTAAGAGATGCGAACGCGGTGCATGACCAACATATCATCTGGTGTACCCTTCTCAATAAATTGCCCTGGCTTTGTGGTAGTGGCAAATTGATAATATTTCTTCGTTTCCGCTACAACTTGATCATTAAAATGTCCATATGGATATGCGATGGCAATGACCGGTTTGCCCGTGATTTGTTCGATCTTTTCCTTTGAAGCGTTAAGCTCTTCCTCATAATTTGTAATTTTCGGAAGATCCGCATGGGACATCGTATGGGATTGAACAGAGAATATTCCTGAATTCACCATTTCCTTTATATCTGCTGAGGATAAGCGATAATCCCCGCTGTCGATATAGCCGGCGATCACATATTCTGTGGCGACGGGCTGGAACTTGTCATCTTTCAATTCTTGTAAGATATGAAAAGCATTTAAATTATTTTTCATGCCATCATCGAAAGTAACGAGTATCGGTTTATTTACCTTATTTATTTCATCCCAGCGTTCAAAGGTGAGAAGGGTGTAGCCGTTATCCTTTAAATAACGCATTTGAGCCTCGAAATTTGCTGGAGTGACAAATAACTCTTTTAGTCCTTCGCCTTTATAATCATCAATCGCGTGATACATCAGAATTGGTACATATTGTTGAAATGTTAAGGACGATTTTGCCAGCAGCTCTTCAGTACCATTTGGGAGAATTCCATATGCCTCTACCTGGTACTCGCCGCGCTTTC
Organism: Neobacillus drentensis; assembly: GCF_036965425.1. Lineage (GTDB taxonomy): Bacteria > Bacillota > Bacilli > Bacillales > Cytobacillaceae > Neobacillus > Neobacillus drentensis_F. The sequence continues at coordinate 867 of NZ_JBALPP010000040.1, forward strand.
CTGAAAATTCCTTCGTATTAAATAAATACGAAAAATTATTTTCTTTTTGATTAGAAATAAAGGATTTCATACTTGCAGAACCGTCGGCTGTACGCCAAATATGGTAGTTGATCTCTGATACCTCTACTGTTCTATCTATTGTAGATATCATCGCATTTGCAGATTCATAGGCGAAGTGGCTGACTGAGATGCCAGCTTTTGGCTGGAAGATTGTCATTTTGTTCACTTCTGGCTGATTAGACTTGGGTTCTTTAGTCTTAGGTTCTTTAGATATCTCTGTATGTTTAACCGGTTCTTCTGCTCTGGACGTCTTTGCGTCTGCCTTTGATAGGCTGCAGCCTGAAAGCACTAAAGTGGAAATAAGGGCAATATTAAGCAGCTTGTACATCTTATCCATCCTTGTAAAATAGTAATCTCGAAAAGTATCATACCATTTACGGATGTGAAAGAAAAGACTCTATGACTTTACGCCTATTAATATGAAACTGACACCCAGGAAAATCCAAAGCATCTTTAGATAAGATATTTTTTCAACAATGCTCAAAGTACCGATTGTTGTCGTTAAAATCAAAATGAGAGGTCCGACTAATGCAAGCGAACTATTAACTATAAGTGCTTTTTCAACGGAATTAAACTTGATCATTAAAATAGCAGCACTTACCTCAATGCATCCTGAGATAATTCTTAAGAATGCCATGCCCAATACGGCCTTTTCAATAATGGTAAACATGAAATCCTCCTGTATCCATCTATTTCTACCCCATTATATGTTGATTTTTCGATAAAAGGACATGTTTTTAAATTCGGAGGGAAGGGCATGGAAAAAAACACGGAAATTTCCCCGTGTTTTTTTGTTTCAAGGTTAAATAAGTTTAAATCCACTAATTAAAATGATTACGGCCATAATCGTCCGAAGGGGTTTTGAAGGGAATTTGGCTGATAAGGTGCTGCCTAAAATGACACCCGGTATCGAACCCAGCAAAAGGTTAAACACTAGAAGATAATCGACATTGCCAATGCCTGCATGCATGATCCCTGCAGCTGTGACTAATAAAAAGGCATGCGCGATATCCGTTCCGACTAGCTCAGAGGGTCTCATTTTATAAAGATACAGCATGGCTAAAGCGAATAATGATCCTGAGCCAATAGAAGTCAGCCCAACGATAAATCCTAAAATAGCACCAATACCAATGGTTAAAAACCTTTTTTCACGAATAGGTTTCATTTGAAATGAATTCAATTCAAATCTATCCTTTGCAAAGGTTTTTATGAGTGTGGTTATGGCTACTAATATTAAAACATAGCCGAGTGCATGTTTAATCACAAGCTCTTGATTGTGAAAAAAAGAATCAAAAAGATGGAGTATTGAAACGGCGGCAATGGCGCTAGGAATACTGCCTATAGCCAAGTATTTCACAAGCTGGAGGTTAATCGTCTTTTGCCTCCAATGCTGGATCGAACCGAACAGCTTGGTAATGGAATTATATACAAGATCGGTTCCTACAGCAATGGCCGGATTTATACCTAACAGGATTAATACAGGTGTCAATAACGCGGCACCTCCAACACCGGTCAGGCCCACCAAAAATCCAATTAAAAGACCCATTACAATAATACCAATACTCATTAGGCACACCCCGAATTTATCTATAACAAGATGAATTTACACCATATAAATATGAAATGGTTAAATGTCTTGTTAAT
>NZ_JBALPP010000040.1:2593-37862 GCF_036965425.1 Neobacillus drentensis
ACTCAAAGTTTTATTTTGAGTCACCTCTTATTTTTCTTCCTCGTCATTCAGTTTTACTTTTTTACATCCGACATATAAACAGGTGAAAATATCAAGACCTGGTTTTGCTTTTGTTAATCCTTTTAAATACGGGGTCACCAAATCTTTAAAATCCGCACCAACCCCTTCTTCTTCCAATATCCCGTAAACGAACAGCTTTTTTTCATCAAACAGAAAGGCGACATTGCCAACCGCTTTGTTTTTTGAATCTACGACATTTAGGACTTGAAATTCAGGTGTAATCACCTCAGGTGAAAAATAAATTTGCAAGCAGATCATCCCTTTATGTAAACTGTAATTTTTCAAATAATGTATCGCTATTTTCTGCAGTTTCTTTTTTCGCGACATGAATTAGAATGAGGCAAAGCAGGCCGCAAAGCAATGTTAATCCGGCAGTTGTTAAAAACATCCCTGTTCGGGACCACTCCATTAATTTACTAAAAATAGGCGGGCCAATAGCTACTCCTAAAAAACGGACCGATCCATATAGAGAAGTAACAAAGCCTCTTCGATCAGCTGGTACAGATCCTGTAATAAAGCTATTGATGCATGGGAGAACAAGTCCTGTCCCAATACTGCTTATTACAAGAACAGCAAAAAAAGGAACTAATTTATGAAATAATATCAAGGTAGAAAAAGACGCAGTCATTAGAAGCAACCCCAAAATAATTAACGATTTCATTAATTTCATCTTTTTCCCTATTTTACTTCCAGTTATATAAGAGGTGGTGGTCATAAATAAAAGGGGAATGGCTAGGATACCTCCTTTTAATAAACCATCAATATGATGATCCTTTTCAAGAATATCTGAAATATAGAACAAAATTCCAAAAAGCGCAAATAGGCAGGTTGCCCCAGTAAAATAGGCGGCAAATAACCAGCGCCCTTCTGTTTTAAATACGGAAATCAACCCTTTAATATATTTTCCAACTGGCGGCGGTTCTTTTTCCTTTTTCTTCTCCTTGATAAAAAAGATCGTTAATAGTACAGAGATAAGGCAAAAAATCGGAAAGGCAAAAAATACGGCATACCAGAACAGAAGTGCTAATAATGAACCAATGATTGGACTAATAACCTTACCGAAGCCGTTTGATGCCTCAACTAATCCTAAAACCTTGCTTTGTTCTCCGCCCTTAAATAAATCCCCAGTTAAGGCCATAGCAATTGGTGCTGTTCCCGCGGCGCCTATTCCCTGCATGATTCTTCCAGCAAGTATCCACATATAAGAATTGGAAAACCATGCGGCTGCAGCCCCTGCTAAAAAACCGCCGCTTCCATATAAAATGAGCGCAGGTATGATTACGGCCTTCCTTGAAAAACGATCAGATAAGTAACCTAGGACAGGAATAGAGATTGCAGCTGCAAACGAAAATACAGAAATAATCAAACTAATCTTAAATTGCGAAACATCAAGCTCTTCCTTCATTTTTGGAAGAATAGGGATTAGCATCGAGTTTCCCAGTACAAGAATAAGTGGAATGGAACCGATGGCGAGAATCGTTAAGCCTTTATGTTTTTGCTTCGGCACTAAGTGTACACCCCTGACAATAATGATTAGCTATTATATTGTTTGATGCGAGGCTTTCGATTATTCAGGCAAATGCCTATTTTCTAAGGAATGGGCCCATTATTTACACATTCACCCATTTTCCGAATAATCTATTTTAGAAAAATTGAGGAGGCGCATCCTTATGGGTTTTTTAACCTTGCCAAAAAGGACTTCCGGAACAAGGACCTACGGATTGACTTCAGTTGTCGATTTCGGAACTCCAATTGGTGAATTAAAAAATATTTTAGCTGATTACAGCCCATACATTGATATTGCTAAAATTGGAATCGGGTCTGCATTAGTGACACCTAACATAAAGGAAAAAATAGAGCTGTATAAACAATTTAATATTATTCCTTATTGCGGCGGCACTTTATTTGAAAAAAGCTATTACCACAATAAAATCTCAGAGTATCAAACGTATTTACATGATTTAGGTGTGAACTGGGTCGAAATTTCAAACGGGACCTTTGATATTCCAATAGAAGAACGCCTCTATCTTATTTCTCTTTTTAAACAGGATTTTCATGTAATTTCAGAGGTAGGTTCAAAAGATTGCCATAAAGAAATGCCAGTCTCTGAATGGAGAAAGGAAATGCAGCTTTTGCTAGAAGCCGGCTGTGATTATGTGATTACTGAAGGAAGAGATTCAGGAACTTCGGGTATTTATAAACAATGCGGAAACATAAAATCCGATTTAATTCAGGAATTACTAAGAGATATTGATCATAATAAAATTATTTTTGAAGCGCCTTCCGCTAAACACCAAATGTACTTTATAAATGAAATCGGACCGAACGTTAATTTAGGAAATGTTAAATTAACGGATGTACTAGTTCTAGAAGCCCAGCGTTGCGGCCTTAGAAGTGAAACCTTTTTTTTGGAGGAACATGAATGCAACTTACCTTAATCAGACATCTTCCAACAGAATGGAATAAAATGACTTGGCTTCAAGGGCGGCAAGATATTGAAATTTCGGAAATTACCGAGGCCGTAAACAAAGAGATTACTGACAATCAAATGCTGCTCGAAAAACTATCCCCATTTACTAATGTTTTAGCCAGTTCCTTAAAGCGCACTCATCAAACAGCAAGGCTTTATGGATTTAAATGCCAAATTGAAAGTTTGCTGGACGAATTAGATTTTGGAGCCTATGAAGGTGTGCCAAAGACTGACATGATTAAAGAATTCGGTGAAAAGTGGAGACAATCCCCAAAGGAAATTGTTTTAGGTGAAAGTATTGAAAATTTAGAGAACAGAATTATATTGTTCCTAGAAAAATATCGAAAATCCTCTAATATTCTAGCATTTGGCCATGGTTCTTGGATCAGGGCGGCAATTTCCTATAATCAATATGGTCATGTAAACAATATGAATAAGATCACCGTGGGAAACAATGAATGTATCACCATTACATTTTGAATGGGAGGAGAGGATTTGCCTGAAATGTTGACTTATGAAAATTGGGATGAAAGAAAAGAGGCGGAGATTCTAGAAAAGTATCCAGACTTTTTAGACGTGTTAAAATGGGCGTTCCAGGAATACGGAGATGAAATTGTTTATGCCTGCAGCTTTGGAGCAGAGGGGATCGTATTAATTGATTTAATCCAGAAGGTTAAGAAAAACGCCAAAATTATTTTCCTTGATACCGGCCTGCATTTTTCCGAGACCTATGAATTAATTGAAAAAGTTAAAGAGCGTTATCCAACATTACAAATTAAATTGAAAAAACCCATTATGACACTCAGTCAGCAGGAGAAATGGTATGGTGAAGAACTCTGGAAGCATAACCCCAATCTTTGCTGCCATATGAGGAAAGTCGTACCCCTAAGAGAAGCCCTAAATGATGTGAAAGCATGGATTTCTGGTTTAAGAAGAGAACAATCCCCAACAAGGAGCCTCACGAATTATATTAATAGAGATGAAAAATTCCATAAAATAAAAATTTGCCCCCTTATTCATTGGACTTGGAACGATATCATGACTTATATCCACTTAAACAAGCTCCCCTATAATCCATTGCACGATAAAGGTTATCCAAGTATAGGCTGTGCCACATGTACAAAAGCAATCAAGAATACAGATGACAGCCGATCAGGCCGCTGGTCAGATCATTCAAAAACAGAATGCGGACTTCATCAAGAATAGAGGTTTTGGGAGGAAGAAATGGTGAGTGAAAGTGTGCCCCATGGCGGTAAATTAATCAATCGTATAGACCCTAATTGCCCCATCAATTTATCGCTTAACCAAATAGAATTAGACAAATTAGAATTAAGTGATTTGGAATTAATCGCAAACGGAGCATATAGTCCGCTCGAAGGCTTTATGGGAAAAGCGGATTATGACACAGTTGTGAAAAGTATGAGATTGTTAAATGGATTGCCTTGGTCTATTCCGATTACACTGGCCATTAACAAAAGAAAGGCAATGGAAATAAAAGTAGGAGATACGATCAATTTAGTTCATGATGGTACGGTCTATGGTGTAATGAGCATTGAGGAAATCTTTATTCCGGACAAAAAATTAGAGGCTGAAATGGTTTACCGGACAACGGACATAAATCACCCAGGTGTAAAAAAACTATTTGAGAGAGCAGAAATTTATGTCGGAGGTCCTATTACCCTTATTAAACGGCCGCCCAAATTATTGTTTACAACCTACTATTTAGACCCTTTTCAAACAAGGCTGAAATTTCAAGAATTAGGCTGGAAGACGGTAGTAGGTTTCCAAACACGTAATCCTGTTCATCGGGCCCATGAATATATCCAAAAAACCGCACTGGAGACTGTCGATGGACTCTTCCTAAACCCGCTTGTTGGGGAGACAAAAGCGGATGATATCCCAAGTGAAATTCGAATGAAAAGCTATCAAGTGCTGCTAGAAAACTATTACCCAAAAGATAGGGTGTTTTTATCTGTGTTCCCAGCTTCCATGCGTTATGCCGGACCAAGAGAAGCTATTTTTCATGCAATGGTCAGGAAGAATTTTGGCTGTACCCATTTTATCGTAGGAAGAGATCATGCAGGTGTAGGTAATTATTATGGAACCTATGATTCGCAGAAAATTTTCAGCCACTTTTCTGAAGATGAATTAGGAATTAAACCGCTCTTTTTTGAACATAGTTTTTACTGCAAAAAATGCGAAAATATGGCCTCGGAAAAAACGTGCCCTCATGACAGACAATATCATGTTATTTTATCAGGTACAAAGGTTAGAGGGATGTTGAAGGACGGAGAACAGCCCCCTAAGGAATTCAGCCGCCCTGAGGTGGTAGAGATACTGATTCAAGGGATGAAGGAAGTTTATACCAAAAACTAAAGGGTGTATTAAATGGGGAATAGCAACATTACTTGGCATCAATCCGCTGTTACAAAAACAGACCGCCATCAATTAAATCGGCATAAAAGCTGTGTTTTATGGTTCACCGGTTTATCAGGCTCCGGGAAATCAACGTTGGCTAACGCAGTAGATCATGCCTTATTCGAACTTGGCTTTCGAAGTTATGTGTTAGATGGAGACAATATCCGCCATGGCTTGAACAGTGACTTAAGCTTTAGGCCCGAGGACCGAAAGGAAAATATTCGTAGAATTGGGGAAGTATCGAAGCTTTTTGTTGATAGCGGTCATATTGTTTCTTCTGCATTTATCTCTCCCTTTCAGGGGGACCGCGAACTTGTCCGCCAGTTATTCGAACCGGAAGAGTTTATTGAAATCTTTGTTAAATGTCCTATTGATGTATGCGAGGATAGGGATCCCAAGGGACTATACGTAAAAGCGAGAAAGGGTGAAATCCCTGAATTTACTGGAATCTCCTCGCCATATGAAATTCCAGATAATCCAGAAATCATTATTGAAACGAATAAACTATTAATTGATCAGTCAGTCGAGGCAGTCATTGCCTATTTAAGGGAAAAGAAGATCCTGTAGGAGGGATCTTCTATTTTTTTCTCCAGTTTGCAGATAAAAAACTTAGTTTCTGAAACTTAAAACTATAGATATAGTCAATAATATTGGTAGAGAAAAATTGGCAAATAATTGCAAATATAACGATTTTATAGTTGATAACAAGTGCGGTTAATAGAAAAATAATAAAATTTATGCCCATCATTACTTTCCCAGGGCTCCATTTCTTGTAGTTGGCGATCATTAATGCCGGAATGACCATGCCTCCGCTCGATGCACCTGCGCGAATCAACAAACCTACTCCAATACCAAAAAAGATGGAACCGCTAACAATATCAAACAATAGATTTATATGTTGCAAGGGGACTTGAGAAGTTAGGAAGCTAACAACTGTTGAGGTTGTTGCAACCGAAATTATGGTTCGTATTGTCCAGGTGAACCCAAAATATTTTAAGGCAAACATTAAAAAAACAATATTAGCCAGCCATAAGGAAAATCCAAGTGATAAATGAAACCAGTGATTCAATAATATTGCTAGCCCTGCTGCGCCTCCAGAAGGAATGGAGTGCGGAAATAAAAATATAGACATAGAGAAACCTTGCAGCGTAGCTCCAAATAGTAAACAGAAATAGGTTAACAGTGTTTTTTTCATATTCAGCTGCAATAATCCCTCCCCAATAAACCTTCTTTGTCCATTTTATGATTTCTTTCTATAAAAAATGCAAAAAGGGGCGGCTAGGTCTGCCGGCCCTACTTTTAATTTAATAGTTCTGATAGTGTAACCAATTGGTAGCCTTGTGCTTGGAGCCACGGAATGACGTCGTCGACTGCTTCAGGGGTATTGATGCCCCCAATATGCATAAGAATGATATCGCCATTGCTAGCACCAACTTTTATTCTTGAAACGAGTGTCTCTGTTGATGGCTGCTGCCAGTCGATCGTATCGAGAGACCATTGAATGCTGTATGGATAACCTACCTGCCCTACAATTTTTAATGCTCCGAGGTTGTAAGAACCAAATGGAAAGCGGAAATAGGGCTGCGGGGATTTTCCAGTCGCTTTTTTAATCGCCTGATCCGCCTTAAGAATATCCTGTTTAAAGGCAGCGGCAGTCGTTTTTACTGCATCAGGATGGGAATAGGAATGGTTGCCAATTTCGTGTCCTTCATCCGCGATTCTTTTTGCAAGGTCTGGATACTTTTCAACCCATTTGCCAGTAAGGAAAAAGGTTGCTTTAAGATTATATTTTTTCAGAACATCCAAGATTGCAATCCCTGCGGCATCACTTCCTGCATCAAAGGTTAAGGCAATTTCTTTTTTCTGCAGGCTGCCATTAGAGATGAGTACGGATGAAGCAGTGGCTGGCGGCGGATCTTGTTTCGGCGGCTCCACAGGAGGCAGGGGCTCTACATTTTTTCCATATAGCTTTAAGATCTGGCCTGCAAAAATGACATCGGATTTAAGGTTATTCCATTGCTTAATTTTTACCACTGTAACTTCAGCACGAGTTGCAATGGAGTAAAGTGTATCCCCTTTAACAACTTCATACTTCACAATTTCATCAGCTGGTACATTAATTTTTTCGGGAGTTTCCGGTGTTGGGTTATCTGGTTTTCCCTCATTTGGAGTTTCAGGCGGCGGATTCTCCTTAACAGGTGGATCTTCTTTGCCAGGATCCGGTCCGTTATTCTGACCGCTGTCAACTGGGGTCTCAACGGTGGGTGATTTAATTGGTTTACCTTGATCAAATATGTTCAGAGTTTGAAAAAATAACATGTATAGAATACCTATAAAACTTATCGCTGACAGGCTAAAGTAAATCCACTTTCCTGCAGTTTGTTTGATGTGTGAGACCACTCCCAAGACTAGAACTATCGTAAAAATAAGAAAAATAAGAAGGATGATGATTTCTGGCATGATAAATTCCCCCTTTGTTTTCTGAATAAACAGGGAGCAGAAATCGGTTTGATAATGCTTCAGCTTAAAAGGGGACAAGGAGCGGTATGGTTGAGGAAAAAGACTAATTTCTGCCTTAATTATACGATATGAGACATTCGCCCATAGGTGCCGAAAATCTTAAAAAGTAGAAATATTTCAAAAAATAGTAATGATTCCGAAAATATAATGAGTGTAATTTTTTTATAATTTATAAAGAAGGAGTTTACGAAAGGAGGAATAGCATTGAAAACAAAACTAAAAGGAAGATACGTCATCGGTTATGATGGCTATGATCATGTCCTAATTGAAAACGCTGAAGTCGTTTATGAACACGACACCATTATTTATGTTGGAAAAAATTACGCAGGTGAAGTCAACGAGGAAATCGATGCAGGGAATGCGGTCATAAGTCCAGGCTTTATCGATTTAAATGCTCTCGGGGATATTGACCATGATATCCTCCATGTAGAGGCTAGTTCGAGAAGACAGATGAACCTGCTCTGGTCAGAGCAGTATGTTCAAAACGGGCATCATGAGGTCATGACCGCTGAAGAAGAAGCCTTCAAATCACTTTACGCCTACTCACAACTGATTCTTCATGGGATCACAACGGCGATGCCAATCACATCTGTTTTTTATAAAAAATGGGCAGAAACATATGAGGAGCTTGCTGCGGCAGCACATCATGCCGTTAGTCTGGGATTAAGAATTTATCTTGGTCCAAGCTACCAATCAGGGATTAGAGTGGTACAGCCTGATGGTACGATTAAACTACACTGGGATGAAGCGGCAGGAAAAGAAGGTTTACAGCGGGCAGTAAGGTTTGTGGAGGAATTCGACGGCACAAATGATGGATTGGTGAGGGGGATGCTCGCACCGGAACGGATTGAGTGTCAAACGGCAGATAGTCTCACCCAAACAAAATATATTAGTGATCAATTAGGTGTTCCTATTAAACTACATGCAGCCCAGGGAAGCTTTGAGTACCATACCATTTTAGAAAGGTACGGAGTAACACCAATTCAGTATTTATATAACCTCGGATTCTTAGGTCCAAAAACGGGAATTCCCCATGCTCATTTTATTGCTGGATATAGTGAAGCGCAAAAAGGTGAGGGTGATGATATTGCTCTTTTAAAAGAAACGAACACGACCGTCATTCATTGCCCATTAATCATTGGCAGACATATGTCAGCATTAGAATCATTTGCAAAATATAAAAGAGCGGGAATCAATTTGGCGCTTGGTACAGATACCTTTCCGCCGGATATGTTCCAAAACATTCGGACCGGAAGTATGCTTTCGCGATTTATCGAAAAAGAACTAGAGGATTCAACTTACGCAGACTTTTTCCGGGCGGCTACACTCGGTGCTGCAAAATTTCTAGGGAGAGAGGATCTCGGCCGACTTTCAGTTGGCTCGAAAGCAGATATTATTGCAATTGACTTAGATGGTTATCATTTGGGAGTTCTTGACGATCCAATCCGGACTATGATTGCAAGTGGATCAGGAAGAGACGTAAAGCTATCTATTATTAACGGAAAAATCGTCATGAAGGATCAAAAAATCCCTAATCTTGATTTAGAAGAAATCAAAATAAAGGGGCAGCAATATTTTCATAAAATGAAAAAGGGATATTTAGAAAGGGACTATCAGCAATTGCAAGAGTATGAATTATTTCCTCCTTCCTTTAAAGTAGTAGATTCTATTTAAATTGTTAAAAAGAAGTAAAGATATTGAAAATTAAAGTAAATATTTTCGAAATAAAATTATCTGAATATTTTCTATAATTAGACAAGTAATAACAAAGATTATAAAAATATTCAGGAGGTAGAGTCGATGAATGCAATTCGGGGTGGAAGAAGTTTATTTCTGGTGATGCTGGTGTTTTTTCTTATTACCGGGTGCTCAACCAATAAGGACGTGAGCACAAAAGAGACTGAGAAGAAGACAGCGTCAAAAGAAGGTGGGACACTAGTGATAGCCCGTTTGTCTGATGCAGAAAACTTGGATCAGCAGTTTATGTCTACCATTAATGCAGCAAGCGTTACACACCGAAAAGTATATGAAGGTTTAGTTGGCCGTGATAAAAATGCCGAAATCCAGCCATTATTAGCAGAAAAATGGGAACAGTTGAATGATACTACATGGGAATTCAAATTAAGAAAAGGTATAAAATTCCATGATGGTACCGATTTTAATGCTAATGCAGTGAAAGCTACATTTGATCGACTCTTAGATCCTAAGGTAGCTTCTCCAAGAGCTGTTGTTTTTAAAATGGTAAAAGAGGTAAAGGTTATTGATGATTATACCGTTCAGTTTCTTTTATCAGAGCCATTTTCCCCGCTGCTTTCCATTTTGGCAAGCCATGAAGGCGGAATCATTAGTCCGAAAACCATCGAAAAATACGGAAAGAACATTATTAAAGAACCAAATGGAACGGGCCCATTTGTATTTGAATCGTGGACGCCTGGACAAGAAATTGTCTTAACCAAAAATAAAAATTATTGGGGAGAAAAAGCAAAGGTCGACAAAGTAGTATTTAAAGTCGTACCCGAGGAAACCACCAGAATTTCCATGCTGGAAACGGGAGAAGCCCAAATTGCTGAACCGCTTTCTGTCCCAATGATGGATACGGTCGCAGCTTCGCAGGCAGTAGATGTTTATCGAAGTGAAGGATATGGAACCGAATATATTGGCTTTAATGTTCAAAAGAAACCCTTTAATGATGAAAGAGTCCGGAAGGCTATTGCCCATGCAGTTGAAATGGATTCCATCCTTAAAGGGGTTTATAACAACGTAGGGAAAAAGGCTAATTCGTTATTAGGTTCTAAAGTTTTCGGCTACAATCCTGATATGAAAGCGTACGAATATAACTTAAATGAAGCAAAGAAATTACTGGCTGAGGCAGGCTATCCAAATGGCTTTGAGGTGACCCTTAAAACAATGGATAGCAAAGAAAGAGTGAATATGGCCGAAGTACTTCAATCACAATTAAAAGGGATTGGAGTAAAATTAAAAATCCAGGTGTTGGAGTACGGTACCTTTGTTGACCAAGCAAACAAGGGAGACACTGAAATGTTTATCCTGAGCTGGAGAAATGCGACGGGTGATGCCGATTATAATCAGTATAACCTTTTCCATACAAGCTCTCAGGGTGGGGCTGGGAATACCTTCTTCTACAGTAATAAAGAAGCAGATCGCTTAATTGAAGCTGCTCGCAGTGAAAAAGACCAAGAAAAGCGGAAGGAATTATATGCCCAGTCACAGGAATTAGAAATGAAAGAAGCGGTTTATATTCCGGTTCGAGTCATAGAAAATTTAGCAGCTGTCTCAAAGGATGTAAAAGGCTTTGCTATTAGTCCATCTGGCTATCTAGAATTAAATGATGTCTCAATAAAATAGACTCTACCAGATAAGAGGGATATCCATTGGATAACCCCTTTTATCTTGTTAAAAAAAAATGAAAGGAAGATTTGAAATGAATAACAAATATTGGTTACAGAATGCTCGGATAGAAACAGGATATAAAAAAGAGAATGAAAAAGTTGTAGGAACAAAGACAGAACTATGTAACTTATTAATAGAGGATGGAAAAATAGCCAAAATCATCAAAGCTGCAGGAAAAAGGGAAGATGAGCTTCCGGTTAAAGATGCGAAAGGCTTGTTAGTGCTCCCTTCCTTTATTGAAAAGCATGTCCACCTAGATAAAACTTATATGGGTGATGCTTGGCGCGCATGTATCCCGGCTAAAGGGGTAATAGACCGCTGTAATTTTGAAAAAAATATTCTCGCATCTCTTCCCACAAGCACACAACAGCGGGCAGAAGCGCTGCTTGAAGTGCTATTATCCTATGGTTCCACACATGTTCGAACACATGTCGATATTTATCCTGAAGTGAAATTGCAAAATTTAGAAGGCGTGCAACATGCCTTGGAAACCTATTCCCATAAAGTAAGTTCAGAAATTGTAGCGTTCGCCCAGCACGGATTACTCCGTCCCGGAACACCAGAACTATTACGAGAGGCGTTGAGGAACGGGGCAGGACTTGTGGGAGCTGTCGATCCAGCGACGGTCGATCAAAATATTGAAGCCTCCTTAGTCCAGTTAATGGATTTGGCCGTTGAAGGGAATGCTGATATTGATTTGCATTTACATGATCCTGGCCATTTAGGTACATTCACGATGAAGCGGCTTGCCATCTTAACGAAAGAAGCAGGTTGGGAAGGAAGAGTAGCAGTCAGTCATGCTTTTGGTTTAGGAGATGTTTCCCGTGATGAAGCAATTGAAATGGCGGAAATTTTAAGAGAGGCAGGAATTTCAATTGTTACAAGCCTACCAATTGGGAGAAACATTCCTCCGGTAAACCTTTTAACTGAATATGGTGTGGAAGTGGCTATCGGCAATGATAATATCTATGATTCGTGGTGGCCGACGGGAAATGGGGATGTCTTTGAAAGGGCTGGAAGATTAATTGAACGCTGCCGTTGGACAGATGAAGTATCACTTGCACAATCCTTAAAATATATAACTGGCGGAATAACTCCTTTAAACAAAGAAGGCAGTCAGGTATGGCCAAAAGAAGGAGATACAGCCAATATAGTATTGGTAGAAGCAAGCTGTTCAGCAGAGGCCGTTGCAAGGCGATCAAACCGAAAAGCCGTATTTTTTCATGGTAACTTGGTTTCTGGGTCGTTAACTTAATTTATATAGCAAAAGGGGATGATGCCATCATCCCCTTTTTAGTGTGTTTGCTGTATTTTGACCCAACCGGCGGGCAACAGACCAATTGCTTAAATAATAGAATATTAGATAAAGAATAGCAGAAACTAGGATTCCACTAAACCAGGATACCCTATAAAGCGGTTCAAGACTTGGGATAAATTTTCCTAGTAAGCTTAGACTGCCGGCCAAAAGAGTAGATAGTATGGCAGGAAAATGAAATTCATTCGTTATTCGCATATTGATTTTAAAAGAATATAACTCTTGTATATTAATATCTTTTTTATTTATTAAAAAGTAATGCACAAGCATCACCCCGATTACAGGACTTAACATTCCTCCAACCATATTTAAAAAGGTAAAAATACTTTCAGGGTTCTCCATAAGCTTCCAAGGCATAATCAGTAAACCCATCAACGCAGCAAGTATTGCGCCAGATTTAAAGTTGAGACTTTTCGGTAATAAGGAAGCCAATTGAGAACCTGCAGGAATAATATTTCCAACAATGTTAACAGATAATGTCGATAAACAAATGGTTAGCAAGGAAAGGACAATTGCAAATTTGCTATCAAAGCGATCGATCACTTCAAGAACATTCCAAATGGGTACCCCAAAGGCAACCTCTGACCCAATGATAATCGTGATACTAGCAATGGCAAACAATAAATAAGTACTCAGAAGCCCAGCAGCTTGCCCCCAAAATTGTTCTTTATTGGAACGGGAATATCTAGTCACATCCGAAACGCTTAGTATTTGCGCTACCCACGTGGCTAAAATGGCGGAAATGCAGCTTAAAATAATAAAAATACTATTTCCTTCTACACCTCTCGAACGATAGTTTAAGATGGGAGCAATTCCACCTGCTAAATGAATGGCCCAAATTGCCATTCCCCCAAAAACGATAAAAACTAAAGGAGAGAGCAGTTTCGTTAACTTCCCTAATGAGTTGATGCCAGCAAAGATAAATAAAACATTGATAATCCAAAATAGCAAAAGAGAAATAAGACTGGATATACTTAATCCTAAAAAGCTCCAATTAGCTCCTAATGTTGGATAGGGCGCCCAAATTTCACCAATTAATATGGTGACAGCCAGGCTGCCGGCATAGGTTTGTAACCCAAACCACATAATCGCTGCCACAACTCCCCTAAGTATTCCCGGAAAAATAGCTCCTTTCCGGCCAAAGCTTGTCCGGATTAAGATTGAGAAGGGGATTCCATATTTCTCTCCGGCATGCCCATTCAAGATCATCATAACTGACAAAATGAGGGCTGAAAGGATAATGATAAAAAATACTTGCCATATGGATAAACCTAACGAAAAAAAACCACCAATCGTAACGTAGGATGGGACATTATGTACGGAGCCCATCCAAACGGAGAAATAATGTCCAAACTTCCAGGTACGAGCTTCCGGGGATGTTGGTAATAAATCCGGGCTATTTATAATTGAATCTTCTTGTTTCAAATTGAACTCACCCCGACTTTCTTATAGGTCTATAACGTCTTGATAATTGTTGATAAATCATAACAAATATACAGATAACACCAGATATAATGAAACTTACCCAAATGGTCAGCAAATTGTCGTTCCATGGTATTAGTAACAAACCACCCACAGTACCAATCAAGGAAGAAAGGGGAATAATTACAGGTAAAGTTTTGTTGCTCAGTATAATAAATAACATCGGCACTATGATTGCTGCATAAATATTTCCGGAGAAAAACAAAAGCTGCAGTGGGTTAGGTGAAAGGATACTCACAATAAGGAGTAAACCAATACACACGATACCGGAAAAAATGTAGGAAAGTTTCCATTTCTCACGATCCGATAAAGGACGAAATAATTCTATTATGTTTTTAACAACCAAGGTTGTCGTGGCATGGAGCTCTGAACTAATGGCAGACGATATGACACTAAAGCAAAATAAGACAAATAAAACAATGAGCATGGTTGATTGAATTTTATCCACAAGTTCAAAAAGCAAAGAATATATATTTTTGTAGCTTCTGCCAAACATAATAATCATGAGGAGTGAGGTAAAGGCCAGGGGAACCGTGGCCCAAATAACACCTGCTAGGGTAAAGGTCATCTGTACTTTTTCTCGTTGAATAATAAATACTCTTTGCCATGTTGCCCGGTCAATCATAGCCTGTCCAAAACCAATCAAGATAGCTGTGAAAATAAACCAGATCGAATCTGTATTTTTAAAAAATAAAATGTACGGATGATATAATTTGATCCCCTCGTAAACAGGATGAACACCTTCCTGGATATAGAAATAGACAGGGATAACGATAACGGTCCCGAAGATTAAGGTGACATTCACACCTGCAAGTTGATGGATCCGCTGCATTCCACCCACTCCCCCGACAAAAAAACAAAATCCTAAAAACAATAACATTCCAATAAAAACAGGAATAGGGAACATAATGTGTATGAGAATTCCGGCACCCATTGCTTGAATAAATAAAGAGTGCAGGCTCGTAAAAATAAGCACAGCGATGATAATCCAGTAGCCGGCAGGTGTTAATTTTTTTCTTAATACATCCCCAATCGTTTGTTCCTCAGGGAATTTATCACGCAATACTTTGGCAATAAATCCAAACAAAATGAGTGCTAATGCCCCCATTAATGAATAGCCGAGTCCTCCTGTTAATCCGTATTTAATTAACGTTTCTGGAGAGGAAAGGATGGTATTGCCTGTTATCCACCTTGCTAAAAGACTGACAACCCCAAAGCCAACACCTAATTTAATCGCACCGCTAATATAAAATTGATAAGAATTCTTATTCAACGGTTTGTCTCCTTTAGACGGTAGTCACGGGGTGATTGTCCAGTCATTTTTCGAAAGATTTGACTAAAGTAGTGCTGGCTGTTAAATCCGCATCTTTCAGAGATTGTGCTAATGCTTAAATCAGGGGAATCAATTAGCATTTTTTGCGCTTCTTTTAAACGGTAATCATTTAAATATTCCGAAAAGCCCATCCCGACTTCCTCATGAAATTTTCTGCTTAAATAAGCAGGGTTAATGTGGATTTTTGACGCCAAATAATTCAATGATAATTTTTCACTATATTCCTGGTGGATGATTTGTAATGCGTTTATGATTGGCTCAGTATACCGCCCCAACCTTTCATACTTACTCAATACACCCATCAGCTCGTCTTCAATAACAGGCTTTGTAATGTAATCAACAACCCCTAATCTTATCGAGGCCTGTGCATATTCAAAATTTTGATATGCTGTCACCATAATAATGTCCATCGAATAAGAACTGGTCAGTTCCTTCGCTAACTCCAAACCAGATTTTCCTGGCAGCTGGATATCTAAAAAAGCAAGAAAGATTTCATGTTGTTTGAAAATTTGAAGGGCTTGGGAGGCATCTAGGGCCTTGAAAAATTTCCAGTTTGGAAATTTTTTCTGAATTAAATATTCAAGTTGTTCTAATTCAAGCGGTTCATCATCGACTAAAAGGATATTCATTACATTGCACCTTCTTTTGCTAATGGGAAAATGGCGGTCACAGTGGTCCCAATATCTGTATTGTTTAATGTTACTGAAGTACGATCACCGGGAAAAAGAATCTCTAGCCTTTTGGCGATATTTTCTAATCCAAGCCCGCCATCGTTAGCTTGGAGCACTTGTCCTTCTAAAGAATTATTCCAAACGGTTACATATACTTCTTCATTTTTTTTATTAATTATGACTTTTAAAAAGGCTTCACCGATATGTTTTTCAAAGGCATGTTTAAAGGCATTCTCGACAAGCGTTTGTATTAAAAAAGGGATAATAACAGATTGGCCAACCTCTGGATCGATCGATATTTCATAATGAAGTCTTTCACGAAACCTTATTTTTTGTATTTCCAAGTAGTAATTAATATAGGATAATTCCTCATTGATCGTAATAAGAGGTGAATTGGTTTTATATTTAAATTTAAGTAATCTTGAAAGAGTTTCAATCGAGCGAATTAGTTCCGACTTTCTGTCTAACCTGGCCAAGCTTAAAATCGAATTTAATGTATTAAAGAGAAAATGCGGCTGTATTTCTTGATTTAATTGATTATATAGCGCTGTTTGCAGCTCTTTTTCAAGGGCAATTTCCCGTGTTTGTTTTTCTAGAAGGTCAATTCGTTTTTCAAAAACAAATAAGAACAACAAGGTAAAAGCACCTAATAAAGGGGCTAACACACATAGCATGATATAAAGGGAGAAGGTTTCAATATTAAGCATGGAACGAGATGCTCCTTTAAATGTAGAAAAAGGGAGTCAAACCTCACTCCCTTTTTTAATATACTA
This sequence comes from Neobacillus drentensis, assembly GCF_036965425.1. GTDB lineage: Bacteria > Bacillota > Bacilli > Bacillales > Cytobacillaceae > Neobacillus > Neobacillus drentensis_F. The sequence goes on from NZ_JBALPP010000040.1 coordinate 19,047, forward strand.
TTTTATCTAATTTATCTCATTTTTGAAAATAGCTTTATTGGAATAGCTGCTCTGCAAAATGGCAGCTGACATAATGATTTTTATTTATTTCGCGTAAAGCAGGTTCTTCCATTTTACACCTCTCTGTCGCAAACGGACAACGTGTGTGAAAACGACATCCGCTAGGCGGGTCGATAGGGGAGGGGACATCTCCTTTTAATATAACTTTCTCCCTTGAAAACGTTGGATTTGGAACAGGAATAGATGATAATAATGCCTTTGTATAAGGATGATGAGGTGAATCAAATAGTGCTTTCTTTTCTGCAATTTCAACAACCTTACCAAGATACATTACCATAACCCGGTCAGAAATATGACGTACGACACTTAAATCGTGCGAAATAAAAAGGAAGGTGAGTTGAAATTGATTTTGCAGCTTTTTTAATAGATTTAGTATTTGCGCTTGGATGGATACATCCAAAGCAGAAACCGCCTCATCACAAATAATTAATTTAGGATTTACCGCAAGAGCGCGGGCAATTCCAATTCGCTGTCGCTGCCCTCCGCTAAACTCGTGGGGATAGCGATCTAGTGCTTCCTCAGGAAGACCGACATAACCTAGTAATTCTAACATTCTTTCCATCCGTTTTTCCTTCGGAACAACTTGTTGAATCGCCATTGCTTCATTTAATATTTGCTTGACCGTTTGCCGTGGGTTGAGTGAGGCAAAAGGATCCTGGAAAATAACCTGCAAATCTCCTCTAAGCTCTCTCATTTCTTTTTTATTAAAATCAAGTATATTTTGCCCAGAATATAAGACTTTACCGTCTGTCGGTTCATCCAGTCTTAAAATCGCTCGTCCAGTCGTTGATTTTCCGCAGCCAGATTCGCCGACAATACTTAACGTTTCTCCTTCATAGAGATGGAAGGAAACATCATCAACAGCTTTTACATAGTTTTTTGGTTTAAATACGGAGTCTGTTTTAACTGGGAAATACTGCTTTAAATGGTCCACCTCTAATAATACTTTCTTTTTTTCCGCAGTTTGCATTATTGTACAGCCTCCTTTTCAATAACTTGACCAGTCCATTTATCTGTATACATCCAACAGCGAACCTTAGAGCCATCAGCTTGTTCTACTAACTCCGGCTGTTTGGCATGACATATTGGCTGCTCAAAAGGGCATCGTGAGGCGAACCTGCAGCCGATCGGCATATTATAAGGACTTGGGACACTGCCTTCAATCGTTTGTAATTCTTCCTGATCTTCGTGAATCTTCGGTAAAGAATTTATTAACCCTAGGGTATAGGGATGCTTTGGGTTGGTGAAGATGTATTCGGTAGCTGCATGCTCGACAATATTGCCGGCATACATAACTGCAACGGAGTCACATGTTTCTGCGACAACACCCAAATCATGTGTAATCATGATGACACCCATGCCTAACTTGGTTTGCAGGTCTTTAATTAACGATAGTATTTGTGCTTGAATCGTTACATCCAAGGCTGTCGTTGGTTCGTCTGCAATTAGTACCTCAGGGGTACAGGCGAGTGCCATCGCAATCATGACCCTCTGGCGCATACCGCCGCTTAATTGGAAAGGCTCTTGCTTTGCCCTTTTATCAGGAGAGGGGATTCCAACGAGTTTGAGCATTTCAATGGATTTAGTCCATGCTTCTTTTTTTCCCATATTTTGATGTAGTCTTAAAGCTTCCGCAATTTGTTCACCAACCGGAATGACGGGATTTAAAGAGGTCATCGGCTCTTGGAAGATCATTGAAATTTCGTTTCCGCGAATTTTCCTCATTTCGTCCTCTGGAAGGGACACCAAATCCTTTCCTTTGAAAAGAATCTGCCCGCCTGCGATTTTACCAGGAGGGGATGGGATTAAACGGAGAATCGAAAGGGATGTCATACTTTTCCCACAGCCGGATTCGCCGACAATACCCAAGGTCTCACCCTTTTTTAGTGTGAAATCGATGCCATCTACTGCTTTACTTACGCCCCGCTTCGTATAAAAATGAGTTTTTAATCCTTTGACTTCTAATATCGGTTTGTTTTTCTCAGTCATGTCTTCATTCACCACCTATTAATTTAATTCAATCCGTTTATTGAAGAATCGATAAAATACATCAACTAATAAATTCACGATTACGAAGATAAGCGAGGCCATTAATACTCCGCCCTGGACCATTGGTAAATCGCGCATACGAATCGCATCCACAATCATACGGCCTAGTCCATTGATGGCGAATATCGATTCAACAAGTACGGTTCCGCCTAAGAGGGAACCAAATTGTAAACCAACAACAGTAATAACAGGGATAAGGGCGTTACGTAAAGCATGCTTATAAATGATGACACGTTCACGAAGTCCTTTGGCACGCGCTGTTCGGATATAATCCTGACGAACGACCTCTAACATACTGGATCTAGTCATCCGGGCCACGATGGCGGCACCCCCGGCACCTAATGTAAGGGACGGAAGAATAACATGGAGGATGCTGTCCCATCCGGCAACGGGAAGAATTTGCAACTTAACGGAAAAGAAATACATCATCATCAATCCAAACCAAAAGCTTGGAAGTGAAATCCCTAGAAGGGCAACTAACATTACACCTGTATCTGTAAGTGAGTAAGGCTTTATTGCTGAAATAATCCCGGCAGCCATCCCTAAAATGATGGTGATAAGAATACTAAAAAATGCAAGCTCCATGGTGATCGGTAAGCGAACCATAATTTCATCCAAAACTGGCTGGCTATTTTTTAACGAAGTGCCAAAATCACCATGAAAGATATTCGTTAAGTAATCAAAATATTGAACCAATAAAGGCCGGTTTAATCCTAATTGTTCACGAATTCCATTAATCGTTTCTTTAGAAGCCCCCTCACCTGCGAGCAAAACGGCAGGATCACCAGGAACGAGCTGCATAATGAAGAAAACAACGAATGTTACCCCGATTACTACCGGGATGGTTTGCAATAAACGGCGAAAAATAAACATTAACATTGATGGGCCATCCTCCTTTTAAACTATTATTTTTTCATTCGTGGATCGAACGCATCGCGTAATCCATCTCCGAAAATATTAAATCCAAGTACGAGTATTGATATCGTTAACCCTGGGAAAATAGCAATATAAGGGGCAGAGAACAAGAAATCCCTTCCATTACTTAACATCGTTCCCCATTCAGGTGAAGGGGGTTGTGCCCCAAGACCAAGGAATGATAATCCTGCTGCGGAAAGAATCGCAGTAGCAAGTCTTAATGTCCCTTGGACAATAATGGGTGAAAGAATATTCGGAAGAATATGTTTAAAAATGATCGTCAAATCATTGGCACCTAACGACCTTATGGCATCGATATACTCAAGTCTTTTGACCTCAAGGGTAGAGCCCCGGACAATCCGGGCAAATAATGGGACTGAAAACGCCCCAACTGCAATAGTAACATTAATCAGACTTGGTCCAAGGGCGCTAATAATCGCAAGAGCAAGTAAGATTCCTGGGAAAGCCAGCATAACGTCCATCATTCTCATAATGATAGAATCAACCCATTTTCCATAGTAACCGGCGACAAGTCCAAAAATAATACCGAAGAATGCACCGAAAAATACAGCTGCAAATCCAACACCCATAGAAAGTCTTGAACCGTAAATAATCCGGCTTAAAATATCTCTTCCTTTATCATCTGTTCCCATCCAATGGTCACCAGAGGGCGGCATTAATTTATTTTCCAATTTTATTGCATATGGATCATAGGGAGCCAAAAGTGGGGCAAATATCGCGATGAGAATATAAAAAACAATAATCACTGCCCCAACTAAAGCCGCTTTATTTAACATTAAAACAGATAAGAAATCTTTCAATTTAGATTGTTTTGGTTGACTCATAGATTGTTTGATTACGACAGAACGATCTGTTTTCACTTCTACTGACATGAAAAAACCTCCTTATATTTTTTGAAAAAACATGATGCTGACTCTCGCTGGTTAATCCCCCTTCCAAACCATTTTTTCAATGGGAATATGTACAAATTATCAAAATTTTAATGAATGTAAATATTTTTTAAATTGTTTGTCAAAATAGTTAAAAATTCAGTAAATATTCTGTAAATATTCTTGTTCATCATCTTCTATAATGCAGATAAGCAAATTTAGAGGCAGGTGAAATTGGTTACATCTTAGATTCTGAATTTTAAAAAAACAACAAAGGAGCAGGGGAAAATGGAGATAAAAAGACGAACCATTAAAAATGGCATTCTATTTGTATTAATTGGATTAATGCTGATGATTGCTCAAGCATGTTCTACAAAACCATCTACATCTAATGAGTCAGCAAGTAAACAAGAAGGGCCAAAGCAAGGCGGAACCTTAACCGTAGTCAGGCTTTCTGATGCAACTAAGCTAGACCCTCATTTCATCACTGATATTCCTTCCGCAAATATTGTTTATCAAAAGGTTTATGAGGGCCTGGTTGAACCAGATAAAGATTTTAAAATTCAACCATTATTAGCAAAAGAGTGGAAAGTGATCGATGATACCACTTGGGAATTTAAATTAAGAGAAGGCATAAAATTCCATGATGGTGCACCATTTAATGCTGATGCTGTTAAAAAAACCTTTGATCGTTTGCTAGATCCGAAAACAGCATCTCCTCAGCGTGAAAAGTTTTCAATGATTAAAGAAGTGAAGGTTGTGGATGAAAACACGGTTCAATTAATTCTTGAATATCCGTATGCACCACTTCTATCTATTTTGGCAAGTAATGAAGGAAGTATCATTAGTCCAAAAGCTTTGGCAGAAAATCCGGAATCATTATCACAGCATCCAGTTGGAACGGGGCCTTTTGTGTTCGAGTCCTGGAAAACTGGCCAAGAAATTTCCTTAAAGAAAAATGAAAACTACTGGGGCAAAAAACCAAATATTGATCGTGTTGTATTCAAGGTTGTACCTGAAGATGCTACTCGTCTTGCCATGATTGAAACAGGAGAAGCACAGATCAATGACCAAGTACCTGTCACAGAAATTGATCGTATTGAAGCTTCTGATAAAATGGCTCTTTACCGTACAGAAGGACTAGCTGTTGAATATCTTGGATTCAATGTAAAGAAAAAGCCATTTGATGATGTAAGAGTTCGTAAGGCAATCAGCCACGCGATTGAAAGAGAGGCCATTATCAAAGGTGTCTATAATAATGTAGGAACTCTTGCAAACGTAGCGATGAGCCCGAAAGTGTTTGGCTATAGTGATAAAGTTAAGCCATATGACTATGATTTAAACGAAGCAAAGAAACTATTAAAAGAAGCTGGCTATGAAAAAGGCCTTAAAGTGACATTATTAACGAGTGATCGAAAAGAACGTATTAATATGGCAGAAGTTATTCAATCTCAATTAAAAGGGATTGGCGTAGATGTGAAAATCCAAGTTATGGAGTATGGCGCTTATATCGGTATGATTGAAAAAGGTGAGCACGACATGGCGATTGGCGGTTGGGGAAATGCAACAGGGGATGGAGATTACAACCAATATAACCTATTCCATTCAGCATCACAGGGACCTCCAGGAAACCATTTCTACTATAGCAATCCTGATGTAGACAAAATGATTGAAGACGCACGAAGAGAAACAGATGAGAAAAAGCGTTTAAAGCTTTATGAAGAAGTTATGCAAAAGGAAATTGACGATGCCGTTTATGTTCCAATCCGAAACTACGAGCATATCGCTGCCTATAGTAAAAATGTAAGTGGATTCTGGTTAAATGCTGCAAGTTATTTAATGATCGATGATGTAGTCATAAAATAAGAAAAGGGAGAAGTACTTTTGAAAAAAAAGTACTTTTCCTAATTTAAATTAGGAGGAATTGAGATGACAACATTTTGGCTGACAAATGTCCGCTTAGAAAAAGGCTTTACATATGAAAATGATCGTATTTCCGGTACAGAGACCGAAATTTGCCACTTAAAAATTGAAGACGGTACCATTACTGAAATAACAAATAAAAAGCCTGAAATGGACGAAATGCAAAAGGATGCTAATGGTATGCTTCTGCTTCCTTCCTTAAGGGACATGCATATCCATATCGATAAAACATATTATGGCGGACCATGGAAAGCCTGTACACCTATCACGAACGGTATTTTTACTAGATTGGAAGAGGAGAAAGAATTACTTCCGAAGCTGCTTCCAACTGCTCAAGAACGGGCTGAGAAAATGATTGAATTATTATTGAAAAACGGACATACCCATATTCGCACCCATTGTAATGTGGATCCCGTCATCGGTTTGAAAAATTTAGAGGTAACTGTAAATGCCTTAAAAAAATACGAGGATGTGCTCACCTATGATATTGTTGCATTTCCACAGCATGGACTATTAAAAAGTGATTCAGTGCAGCTCATCCGGGATGCCATGAAGAATGGCGCCACATTAGTTGGCGGGGTTGACCCTGCAACTGTGGACCGTAATATCGAAAAATCCTTATATACCATCTTTGATATTGCGGTTGAAAATAGTAAAGGCGTCGACATTCATCTTCATGATCCCAACACCTTAGGGGCATTTACCTTTGAAAGGATGGCACATTATACAAAGGAAGCAGGGCTTAAAGGAAGATCCACCGTTAGCCATGGGATTGCATTAGGCGATTTAAATGGGGAAGCTCTTACGGAAATGGCTGCGATTTTTAAAGATCAAGAGATGGATGTGACCACGACAGTACCGATTAATCGGGCGACGATTCCGATTCCAACTCTAGATAAATTAGGTGTACCCGTTTCTGTTGGCCATGATAGTATTACAGATCATTGGTCCCCATTCGGGACAGGCAATACAATCCAAAAGCTAGGAACACTTGCCGAAAGATTCAGATTGAGCGATGAATATTCTTTATCTACTGTCCTTAAGTACGGGACTGGCGGTGTGACGCCACTTAATGAAAAAGGAGAGCGCGTCTGGCCGAAGGTTGGCGATGAGGCAACCATGATGCTTGTCCATGCATCATGTTCAGCAGAGGCAGTTGCAAGAAGAGCAAACGTAGAAGCTTTGTTTTTTAAAGGGAAAAAAATAGAAAGCAAGCTGATAGAAGCAGATTCGGTACGAGTTTAAGATGTAGGCTGTTTTATACGTTGAAATTATATTATTAACCCTGTTGATTGGAGCGGAAGGCGCGAAGACTCCTGCGGGAGTACGGGGCAGGGGAGACCCCGGAGGCGCAAAAGCGCCGAGGAGGCTCCCCGGCACGCCCGCGAACCGCTCGCGCCTGGAGTGCAAATCAACAGCAAAGTTTAAAAAAGGTATATAAGGAGGAGATACAATGACAACCTCATATTGGTTAAAAAATGTACGGTTAGAAACAGGCTTTGCCCAGGATGAAAAGGGAGCCTATGAAACAAAGACAGAGCTTTTTCATTTAAAAATACAAGATGGAAAAATAGTCGAAAAACAGAAGAATAGTTTCTCCATACCATCTGGCGAGAAAACGGTTGATGGAAAAGGATATTTGGCGGTGCCAACTTTTAAAGAAATGCATAACCATTTAGATAAAACCTATCTTTCACTAAATTGGAAAGCCCCAATACCGGCCAAGAATTTGGAAGAACGATTACGTTTAGAAGCGAAAGAGCTAGCGGAATTAGCTCCAACCACTAAACAGCGGGCAAGCGCCATGATCGACTTACTGCTAACACAAGGTGCTTCACATATTCGCACTCATGTAAATATTGACCCCTATATCGGTTTAAAAAATTTAGAGGGTGTCAAAGCAGCTCTTGAGGAGTATTCAGATAAACTAACCTATGAAATTGTCGCATTTCCACAGCACGGCCTTTTAAAAGAGAATGTCCTGCCGCTAATGAAAGAGGCGATGAGATCAGGTGCCAATCTAGTTGGCGGTTTAGACCCAGCTGGAATAGATCATAATATCGAAAAGTCTCTCTATGAGGTTATGAACCTTGCAGTAGAATTTGATGCTGATGTTGATATTCATTTGCATGACGGCGGCCATGTTGGTTTTTATACAGTCGATAAATTAGCAGAATTGGCAGCAGACGCAAAATGGCACAATCGAGTTGCTGTCAGCCATGCCTTTTGTTTAGGGGATGTTCCGCTCCCGCAGCAAGAAGAAATCGCTGATAAATTAAGTGATCTAGGTATGTCGATCATGTCCACTATCCCTATAAACAGATCATTACCGCCAATCGAGATATTTGAACGAAAGGGAGTCAGTGTCTTTCTTGGCTGTGATGGCTTCTATGACTCATGGGGCCCATACGGAACAGGGGATCTATTAGAAAAAGTAACAAAATATTGTGAGCTTTATCGGAAAAGTGATGAACGATCGCTTGCCCAGTCGTTAAAATTTGCAACAGGCGGACCAACACCATTAACTAAAAATGGAGAAATGGCCTGGCCGCTTAATGGAGAGGATGCCAACCTTGTTTTATTAAATGCTTCTTGTTCAGCAGAGGCCGTTGCCAGAACACCAAAACGTGAGGCTGTTATCTTTAAAGGGAAAGTGGTATTTGGTCAACTTCAATAAGTGTTATAGTAAAAGGTCCCGTCTAGAATTTGGACGGGACCATTCATTTTGAATCTAATCGCAAGTTTTTATTTAAAAGTCTAAATATCTTTAAAGAAAGTTGAATCTGCAGCAGTTCCTCTGAATTTTTTAAATCGGTATTCAAGATTTCCTTTATTTTTTCAATCCTGTAAATGAGTGTATTTCTGTGTAAGAACATCGCTTTCGCTGTTTCACTGGTATTAAGATTATTTGAAAAATAATTCTCTAATGTATAAAGATAACCGGTTCCGTGTAATTGATCATGTTCATAGATTTTTCCAAGATGCTTCATAAAAAAGTCTTCTAATTCTATATCTTTAATATTGGAGTCCAGGAAATAATAAACGGAATGATCTTCAAAATGGGATATCCCGCCGCGTTCATCAAATTTTTGCATTAGCCTTAAGGATTCATTAGCTTCTGAAAAACTTTTGTGCAGCGAATGAATCTTTTCATACTGCCTTCCAATTCCAATTAATAGGATGGTATCATTCAGTTGTTTTTTGAGAAAATCATAAACTTTTGAACCATAAAGCTTCGCTTCGACTACAGTAATCGGCGGTCTATGTTCATTCTGACCAATTAAAATGATAATGCGGTTATTTCGATAAAAACATGTAATCTCCCCGTTTGCTAAATTTGAATGATCATAGATTAAGTCTACACATTTTCTGGTTCGGATTTCTAATTGGACTTTTCGTGCAATGAAGTCATTATATTTGTCCAATTCCTTTGACTGAATATCAATGACGATACAATAGTATTTATAACTAGAATTTAGTCCATGCAATTCACTCAAGGTCTGGATGGTTTCACTGGAGGTTATTTTTCCAGTTAATAAATCATCAAAGAAGTCTTCTCTAATTTTTAATTTTACTTCCTCAATTTCCTTCGCTTTTATCCTTTCAAGCGCCATATTGGTTGACGCCTGTTCTAAAATAATAAAGTCAAACTCCGATAATTCACGGACTGTCTGCCAAACAACTAAATACCCATAAATATTATTGGATACAGCAACAGGCAGAATGCGGCATTTTATTTCCATCCCTTCTAAACGATACATCCGATTAATGGATTTCTTCATTTCACTGATGTTTTGTGGAATGGTTTCAATGAATTCTTTTTTGAATACAGATCTGTTTTTGACCAGATCAAGACAATAGGCGAGCGGGATTTTGTTATCGACATGCTCAGTATAATGTAGTAATTTCCAATCATTGTCCACTAAAATAATCGGATTATTAATTGTTTCCGACAGCATTGATGAAATTTTCTCAATTCCACCGCCTTCGAGGGTAATTCTAAAAAACAAGTTATGCATGTCCAATGTTTTTCTATTCAACAGGTCGTATCTTCCAGAAGCCTTTTCATTAATGATAGATATAACTCTTGATAATGTATATTCAAAGGGTAACTCGATTAATGGCAGCCCTAACTTGTTAGCGTGATCGATCATAGCTTGCGGCAGAGTCTCGAAGTATCGTTTCATTTTTACAATAAGGCCCGCACAATTGATTTGTGAAAGCTCGTTAAGAATTCTAATTTGCAATTCTGTATCATCTTTAAAAATGTATCCGGTTGATAATAGAAGTTCATTAGGTGAAAGCCAATCAAATGCCTCTGGATTTTCTATGATGTTAACCAATGATATTTCATTATTAATTCCTTTTTCTCCGGCCACTATTTTTAAGCCATCGATAGCTTTTATTTCAAAAAGATCTTTAACTCGCAACAATCCTTACCTCTCCCTTGTCAAAAATTCCACACATTTCATTGTGCACGATGCACAAATGAAAATAGAGCTTTTTGGTTTGATTAAACGAAGACTGTCTTATGTATTATTACTAAAATAATCATGTAAGGGTCTTAAATTGTCAAATGAAATTGTAAGGGGGTCCAATTTGAATATCAGAAATTAGAGCTAAAAAGTCAGGAGCTATGAGGTGTCTTTCGTGAGAAATATATTATCTGGTGATGTCGATTTTAACAAGAGATTAAATGGCTCTAATTTCACAGGTTTTGTTCATAGTGCATTTAAGCGGACATTTAATATTCAATGTTTTGATAGTGGTGAGTTATACACAATTGCATGCAGATCTATTGATAATGCGCCCAATACGTTAATTGTTGATACAGAAAATACTAGTCAATGGAACATTGAGGTAAATGACAGGGTGTTTGTGGAAGATAAAATCTTATACATCTCAAATAAACTCGCCTTAAATATTAGTCAAGCAATTACATGGGAAAGCCTTCTGCCGCCGTATCCAAGCAATGAAGAAATCCTCCTTCACAATGTTAGATGGGCAAGGGAATACATTGATTGTCAAGGTAAAGGCGGAGGCATAAAAAAATGCTCAAAACCCTTAAACCCATTTGAAGCTGAAACGTGCAAAATGCTTGAACAGCGAACTAAATCTCTTTTAAATAATTTAGCCATGAATCGAATAGACCTTGCAATTAAACATGCCGTTTCATTGGTAGGACTTGGACCTGGATTGACACCATCAGGGGATGATTTCTTAACAGGATTATTTACAACCCTTCATATGGAACACAGTCCCCTTTATGAACACAGATCTTTTTGTGAAAAAGTAACAAAGAAGGCCAAATCTTTTACGAATGACATCAGTTATTCAGCGTTAGAGCAAGCATCCATTGGTAAAGTGAGAGAGTCTATCATTTCATTTGTTAACTCCTTGTTAATTGAAAATGAGGATGACTTAATTCTCTCTTTAAATAAAGTATTAGACATCGGTTCTTCATCTGGGACAGATCTAGCCTTAGGGCTTGTCTGCGGATTAGAAGCCAATATAAAAGCAGGAGGTAAACCATGTTAGTTCAAGCCTTAATTAAGCCAAACACATATTTCGATTCCGTATCTTTAATGTCGCTATCAACGAAAGCAAATCAAATTGATGGTGTTGAACAGGCCATTATTGCAATGGGAACAGAAATGAATAAAGAGGTAATGAAAAATGTCGGTTTGTTGACACCTGAAGTGGAGGCAGCAGGCACAAGTGATTTAATTATTGTCGTAAAAGCTGAAACCGACGAACTGTGTGAAACCGCTTTCTCAAAAATCAATGATTTATTTACTAAAAAGGATTCGGGCAAAAAAGGGAAAAGTGATGTTAAATATTCCACAATTTCCGCTGCAGCCGAAAATAACCAAGATGCCAACTTGGCGATTATTGCCGTAAATGGGGCTTATGCAGCCAGAGAAGCAAGAAAGGCTCTTGAGAATGATTTACATGTCATGATGTTCAGCGACAATGTAAGCATCGAAGATGAAATTCAATTAAAGAATTTAGCTCATGAAAAAGGTTTATTAATGATGGGCCCTGACTGTGGAACAGCGATAATTGGCAATACAGCCCTCTGCTTCGCAAATGCTGTAAGAAAAGGAAACATCGGTATTGTTGCGGCATCTGGAACTGGCAGCCAAGAGGTAAGCGTACGCATCCACGAATTTGGCGGCGGAATCTCCCAATTGATCGGAACAGGTGGAAGAGATATGAAAGAAGAGGTAGGAGGAATCATGATGCTTGATGGTATTCAAGCACTTGAAGACGATGAAGAAACAAAAGTAATCGTTCTTGTTTCAAAGCCGCCTGCATCTAGCGTGGAAGAGAAAGTATTAGCAAAAATTAAATTATGTAAAAAACCGGTTGTCGTTTGGTTTGTTGGTGGTGATGAAGAAAAGATTACTGCTGCTGGAGCACATTTTGCAAAAATGTCCAAAGAAGCTGCACTTAAAGCAGTACTTTTAGCTGGAGCAGATGAAAGCAAGTTAAACAAACGAGCATTAAATATTCCGCTTATTGAAGAAGTTCGCACAAAGTTAACTGCGGAACAGAAATATATTCGTGGACTTTTCAGCGGCGGAACATTGGCTGATGAAGCAATGCATGCGGCAATGGAGAAGTTTGACAATGTTTACAGTAACATTCAAAGAAATCCAGAATTTCGTTTGAAAGATAGATATACAAGCCAGGAACATACATTCATCGACTTTGGCGATGATGAATACACGCAAGGGAAGCCGCACCCAATGATTGATCCGTCTACTCGTCTAGAAAGGTTTATTCAAGAGGCAAAAGATCCATCCGTTGGTGTTATCGTAATGGACTTTGTTTTAGGCTACGGAGCTCACGAAGATCCAGTCGGAGCGTTCCTTCCTGCCATTATAGAAGCAAAACAGCAGGCGGAACAAGAAGGAAGACATTTAGAAATCATTGGATATGTACTTGGTACAGAACTAGATCCGCAAGATTATGATGAGCAAATTAATAAACTGTTGGCTGCTGATGTAACTCATGCAAGCAGCATGCAGAATGCAGGTTTATTGGCTCGTGAATTTGTTGTGAAGGGAGAATAGTCATGAGTAAGATTAATGAACTTTTTAAAAGTATGCCACATGTTGTCAATGTAGGAATTGAGTCATTCAAAGATGATTTATTACAACAAGGTGCACAAGTCATTCATTTAGATTGGACACCTCCAGGTAGAGGGAATCCTGCTTTAATTGCGGCTCTTGATAAACTTGAAAATCCAGCTATAATGCAAAAAATTGAAGAAGCAAATAAATTGGCAGTTGAAAGAATTATAAATTCGCAGCCTGTATTAATCGGTTATGATCAAGCGATTAACTGTGTTCCTGGTATGACAAAAACAACCATTCTTCATGCCGGACCTCCAATCACTTGGGATAAAATGAATGGTCCGATGCAGGGTGCTGTTACCGGTGCGCTAGTATTTGAAGGCTTGGCCAAGGATTTAGAGGAAGCAGCTGAGCTTGCTGCCTCTGGTGAAATTACATTCTCACCATGTCATGAACATAACTGTGTTGGTTCTATGGCCGGTGTTACTTCTGCATCAATGTTCATGCATATCGTTGAGAACAAAACATATGGCAATATTGCCTATACAAACTTAAGTGAACAGCTAGCAAAAATCCTTAGAATGGGCGCTAATGATCAGAGTGTCATCGATCGTTTAGTCTGGATGCGCGATGTATTTGGTCCTATTTTAAGAGATGCTATGAAACTTAATTCAAATGGCATTGATTTACGTTTGATGCTTGCACAGGCCCTTCATATGGGAGATGAGTGCCACAACCGAAATGTTGCTGGAACAACCCTATTAATACAAGCTTTAGCTCCTTATATTTTGCAAACAGATTACACAATCGAGCAGAAGAAGGAAGTATTGGATTTCGTAGCAAGCAGCGATTATTTCTCCGGTCCAACCTGGATGGCAATGGCGAAATGTGCCCTTGATGCAGCTCATGGTATTGAAAATAGTACCATCGTGACAACCATGGCTCGTAACGGTGTGGAATTCGGAATCCGCGTCAGTGGAATGGCAGGAAACACATGGTTTACTGGTCCAGCACAAAAAGTAATTGGTCCAATGTTTGCTGGTTACAAGCCGGAGGATTCCGGACTTGATATCGGTGATAGTGCCATCACTGAAACATATGGATTCGGCGGATTTGCAATGGCAACTGCTCCAGCAATTGTGGCATTAGTAGGTGGTACAGTTGAAGAAGCGATCGGTTTTACAACTCAAATGAAGGAAATCACCACAGAGCAAAACCCTAACGTGACAATTCCTTTACTTGATTTTATGGGTATTCCAACTGGAATAGATGTCCGAAAAGTTGTTCAAACCGGAATTATGCCAATTATAAATACCGCAATTGCTCATAAAGAGGCAGGTATCGGAATGATTGGTGCGGGGATTACCCATCCTCCAGTAGAAGCTTTTGAGAAAGCAATGCTGACCTTAAGCGAAAATATTCATTAATCAATTGCGCGTATTGGGGAAGGTGATTTCCGAAACCTAGATAATTTGGTTTTGGTAACTTCCCCAAATGCGTCATTGGAGCAGTTTTGGTGATATTAGAACAGGAGCGGTTAAAAATGGAGAATAGATCCTTAAATATGGAACTTATCTATGCAAGTGAACAGGGAGATGCAGAAGCTGTACGAAGATTACTACAGGACGGCGCCAGTGTTGATTTTAAAGATGAAAATGGCCGGACAGCGTTAATGGCTGCAACTCAAAAAAATCAATCAAATGCTGTAAAACTGTTGTTAGAAGCAGGCAGTGATGTTAATACCAGAGATATTACCCAGTTAACTCCTTTCATTTGTTCTGGTGCAAATGGTTTTCATGAAATTCTTAGCATGATGTTGAAGTATGGAGCGGACCTTGAAAGTGTCAATCGCTTTGGAGGTACAGCCCTATTACCTTCAAGTGAGAAAGGGTATTTAAAGACAGTTCAAGTATGCCTAGATGCAGGAGTTCCTGTCAATCATGTGAATAATTTAGGCTGGTCAGCCCTTCTAGAATCTGTGATTTTGGGTAATGGAGGCCGATTATACTCTAACATTATTGAAGTTCTTGTGGAAGCAGGGGCAGATGCGAATTTGCCAGATCGAGACGGAAAATCATCCCTTCAGCATGCCGAAGAATTGAACCAGGATAAAGTAGTTAAAATTCTTAAAAAGGAATATCAAGAAGAAAACCAAGCAATTCAAACAGCCAAAAAGCTATATAAAGAAAATAGCTTTGAAGATGCAATCCTAGTAATCAATCAAGCTCTTCCAGAGGACCCGAGCACTCTTGATTATTATTTCTACAAAGGATATAGCTTGCAAGAATTAAAGCGATACGAAGAAGCGCTGGAAGAGTACAATAAAGCTTTAGTAATCAACTCCAATGATCTTGATTTCTATTTCTACACAGCAAATTGCTTACGATTAATGAACAAAACTGAGGAAGCGCTTACAGAATATGATAAAGCTTGTGAATTAAACCCTGATGAAACGTTTTACCGTTACCACAAATCCAATTATTTAAGAGAATTGGGCAGACATGAGGAAGCTGTACGGGAAATGGATAAGCTGCTTACGATGCAGCCACATCGCTATGATTTCTCCTTCCACAAGGCTAACAGTCTAAGATCACTAGGGAGACATAAGGAAGCTATAGAAGCAATTGAGAATGCCATTAAACATGACCCATTGAACCCTTTATATCATCTTCATAAAGAGCAGTCTATTAAATTATTAAACAACTAGAAAACAGATAGGAGAGAACGCAGTGGAAAAATTAGTGATTGTCGCAATCGGAGGGAATTCATTAGTCCGTGAAAATGGACGTGATTCCGTTAAAGATCAATATGAAGCTGTATGCGAAACGGCAGTAAATATCGCTGATATGGTTGCCGAAGGCTTAAACGTGGTTGTTACACATGGAAACGGCCCGCAGGTAGGGTTCGGTCTAAGAAGATCTGAAATAGCCAATGAAGTTGCCGGAATGCCGGAAGTGCCCCTGGTCAATTGCGGCGCCGAAACCCAGGGCGGAATCGGTTATCAAGTTCAACAAGCTTTGATAAATGAATTTGCCAAAAGAGGCATTAACAAAAAAGTGGCAACTGTTATTACACAGGTTGCAGTTAGTGCAGATGACCCGAATTTTGAAAATCCAACGAAGCCTGTAGGTTCATTCTTTACCTTTGAACAAGCAGAAGAAATGAAGAAAGAACATCCGGATTGGATCTTTATTGAAGACTCCGGCCGCGGCTACAGAAGAGTGGTACCATCACCGAGACCAATTGATATTGTAGAAAAAGACGCAATTAAAACCTTAATTGAGGCCGGTTTTGTTGTCATTGCTGTTGGCGGCGGCGGTATTCCAGTCGTTAAAGCAGCAAGCAATAAGTATGTGGGCGTTGATGCCGTTATTGATAAAGACTTTGCAACAAGTCTATTAGCTGAACAAGTTCAGGCAGATACCTTGATTATTACGACTGGCGTGTCCAGAGTTTGCATTCATTTTGGCAAGCCAAATCAACAGGCGCTTGAAAATATTTCAATTGAAGAAACAAAACAGTATGTTGCAGAAGGCCACTTTCCTCAAGGCAGCATGCTTCCTAAAATTGAAGCAAGTATAAACTTCTTGGAAAAGGGCGGTTCGAGGGTCATCATCACAAACCCTGAAAGTCTAAAGGATGCCATTCAAGAAAAAGCAGGCACCCATATTGTAAAAAAAAAGAAACTCATGACGATTTAAAAAATTAATGTTTTTACAATTTAGCTGCAATTAGAATTAATACATTTTTGAGGAGATTTTCACATGGGAAATATAGCTTTATGGAAAAAAGGAGACTTTGCAGCTTCCTTCGGTTTATTTGTTAATGTTTTGACAGACTTTTTGGTTATGATCTCATTATTACTTACTGTAGTTGGTATGCCAAAAGAGTTTGTTTTTAAACAAATTGTTCCTGGGTTTGGACTTGCTGTACTTCTATCAGGCCTTGTTTTTGCTTATTTTGCCTATAAATTAGCTAAGAAAACAGGTAGAAAAGATGTTACCGCACTACCATCAGGTTCTAGTTCACCTGGTATTTTTCTTATCGTATTTGTTATTATGCTTCCTCTTTATCATCAAACAAAGGATGCTGCTTTCACAACAACAGTCGGTGTGCTTTGGTGCTTCTTTGAGGCTACCATGCTAATAATAGGTGCATTCCTGGGTGATACTCTTAGAAAGTTCGTCCCAAGAACTGTATTGCTGGCAGCCTTGGCGGGTTTGGCATTTGTATTCTTGGGTATGAACCCTATGCTGCAATCTTTTGAAATGCCTGTAGTGGCATTTGTTGCCATTATCATTATCTTTATGAACTGGTTAAGTAAACATCCAATATTGAAGAAAATACCTACGGGTTTATTATTGATCGTAATTGGAACTGCAATTGCTTGGCTATTTGGATATCAAAGTCCTGCTGAGGTTAGTGAAGCTCTGAAATCATTTGGCTTTAATCCTCCTATGCTGCATTTAAATGGGCTTTTCGACCATATCGACGCTGCTCTGCCATATTTATTAACTGCTGTACCTCTAGGGTTGGCAAACTACATTTTTAATTTGGAAAACGTTGAAGCTGCTGCTGTTTGTGGGGATGAATACAAAACTAGAGATGTTATGCTTACAAATGGTATTTGTTCTGCAATAGGCGGCCTTTGTGGTAACCCATTCCCAGTAACAGTATATGTAGGTCATGCAGGTTGGAAAGAAGTTGGTGCAGGAATAGGCTATTCTATTGCTAGCTCTGCTGCCATATTCATATTATCGATTTTAAGTCTTATGGGTCTGTTGCTAGCTGTTATTCCAATTGCGGCAATTGTTCCGATGCTCGTGTTTATTGCGATTGTAACAGGGCATCAAGCTGTCAAAAACAGTCCGAAATTTGAAGTTCCAGTAATTTTTGTATGTTTCTTCCCATGGGTTGCTACTTGGGCACTTACGGCTGTTAATAATGCAATTTCAGCTACAGGTATGTCGGTTGGAACTGCTGCGAATCAAGTTTCTACACATGCCCTGCATAATGCTGGACTTTTCTACGATGGTTTGGTTGCTCTAGGTAATGGTGCTCCTATTACTAGTGTTCTTTGGGGTTGTATAGCTATATTTACGATCCGTAACACGCCTATTGGAGGCATACTAGCTGCAGTGCTAGGGGCCGTTTTAACCTTTGTCGGTGCAATTCATACAAACACTATCGGAATTGCACAAACAACTGCTATGCCTTTCGTTTGGGGATATCTACTAATAGCAGGATTTTTGGCATATAAACTCTATGTAAATAAGAAAGAAAACATTGGTCCAGTTACAGAGTAAAAGTAAAGTTGGAGGAATTAGGCTATGGATTTCATTAAAATGGCGGTAGATGCAACGATTGAAGGAATGAACAAAAAAATTGGCGGACCATTTGGTGCCACAATTGTACGCAATGGTGAAGTCATTGCCGCTGTAAGCAACACTATGATGAGAGATACTGACCCTTCTGCACATGCAGAGCTGGTTGCTGTTAGAGAAGCGTGTAAAAAATTAGGGGCTTTTGACTTATCAGATTGCGTAATGTATGCAACTTGTGAGCCATGTCCGATGTGTGTATCTGTCATGATTTGGGCGGGTATTAATGAGGTTTACTACGTTAATACAAAAGAAGATGCTGATAAGTATGGATTTTCAGATATGCACCTCCGCAAATATTTAAAAGGTGAAGATGATAGTGTTATAAAAATGGTCAAAGTAGAACCAAGAGATGATTGCGATTACTTATTTGAGCATTTTCATAAGCTTAACGAGAAGTAACAATTTTATAAAAAACGACTTTAACATTCAAATTTATGAATGTTAAAGTCGTTTTTTTTTTGGCTCTGTTAAATGGCAATGTTGATTATTAACACAGTTGATTGGAGCGGAAGG
>NZ_JBALPP010000040.1:37944-41508 GCF_036965425.1 Neobacillus drentensis
CCGGCACGCCCGCGGAAAGCGAATCACCTGGAGCGCAAATCAACAACAAAGTTTAACAGAGCCTCTTTTTAGTGCTACTCTATACCTGTAAGGTGAGTATGGAGAAATTCAATGACTTGTTTTAGTGCATTTTGAACAATGGGATTATGGAATTCTTTATCAAATATATGTTCTCCGTTAGGGATCGTAATTAACTTTGCTTCGACGGACTGTTTTAAAATAGCAGCTCTCATAAAAACTGACTGCTCGTAAGGGACATCCGTATCTTTTGTACCATGTAACAAAAGTGTTGGCGGATACTCCTTCGTAACATTGTGTATGGGACAAAAAGGACGGAGTGCTTCTTTATTGAAAGCAGGATTAACACCAGTGATTTCTTCAATCCAAACTCCGTGTTGTCTTGCATACACATAGAGGAGGAATCTTTGCTCTACAGATGCCTCTGTAATTGGCTGAGCGGTAACTAGTGCATTAGCAAGGTTTCTCGAAACAAGGTCCTTTTCAAGGTAATATTTACTTGGCATTGTTGCCCAGCCGCCTACTAAATCGCCATATCCATAGAAGGAGACGATTGCACGCGGTTTATGTTTAAATGTCCCATTAGAAAGTGCCAAAAAACCACCGGCTGAACTGCCCACTACTGCAATCCTTTTTGTATCAATAGAAAATCGCTTTGCTCCTTCTGCTTGCAGCCAATGAAGGGCGTCTTCAACATCCTCAAGGATATCCTGTAGCTTTGTCTCTGGGGCTAAACGGTAGTCGATTGAAAAAAGTGATATCCCATTATCTGTGTAAAGCTGGATCATTTCTTCTGTCATTTCTTCTCTTGTTCCCCATACCAGCCCGCCCCCATGAATATAAATAACCACTGGAGAGTTCGCGAGGCCCGTTCCATAAAAATCAGCCTTAATGGAACAATCGTCAATTTGCTTGTATATTACTGTTTTCTTCATTCTTATACACACGTCCGATCATGATAGTAAATCCAGCCTTTTTCTAGTTGAATTTTCGTTATTATAACATAATTCATTACGTATTTTCGGAGGTTTTTTAGTCGGGCTTAGAAGACATATTTTGTACAAACTCTTTTGTACAACTTGTATATATAAAAGGCTTTCTTTTTGGTTTGTGTGGACGATGAATTAATTTCTTTTTGACAATACAATTCTTAATGTAAGGGGTTTCAAATTTTTATAAATAAATCATTAGAGGTGATTTGGAATGGATCAGACATTGAAATTTTGGAAAAAAGGCGACTGGGCTGCCTATTTCGGCTTACTTGCCAACAATTTAACCAATCTATTAACGATGATTTCATTATTGCTTTTTGTCGTCGGTTTTCCAAAAGAAATTGTTTATGGAAGAATTGTGCCAGGATTTGGACTCGGCGTCTTTCTAGCAAGCTGCTGTTACTTTGTTTTTGGCTATTTATTATCAAAACAATCAGGAAGAAATGATATTACGGCCTTACCATCAGGCCCTAGTGCTCCTTCTATTTTTACTGTTACTTTCTTAGTCATTTTGCCGGTATTTAAAGAAACTAATAATGCTGAATTCGCCTTTTCACTTGCATTAGTTTGGTGTTTATTTGAAGCCTTAATCTTAATCGTCGGTGCTTTCCTAGGTGACACACTCAGAAAACTTGTTCCTAGAACTGTCCTTTTATCATGTTTATCTGGACTTGGATTATTGTTGCTGGCTATGAATCCAATGCTCCAATCCTTTGAAACTCCAGTGGTAGCTTTTGTTGTCCTAATCATTATTTTTATTAACTGGTTCGGTAAATCACCTATTTTCGCAAAGATTCCAACAGGCTTTTTATTACTTGCCGCTGGTACTGCTCTTGCGTGGGCATTTGGTTTGCAAAGTCCTGAAGCCATTTCAGCAGCGTTGGATACGTTAGGATTTAACCCTCCTACTTTCCATGCTGACAGTTTATTCTCTGGCATTGCACATGCGCTTCCATATTTAGCTTCAGCTGTACCACTTGGATTATCTAACTATATTTTTGACCTAGAAAACATTGAAAGTGCACATGCTGCCGGAGATCCTTATAAAACACGGCGGGTAATGCTTGCAAATGGTATTTCCTCTTCTATTGGTGCTTTATGCGGTAACCCTTATCCAGTAACTGTTTATATTGGTCATGCTGGTTGGAAATCCATGGGTGCAGGTCTTGGATATTCTATCGCAACTGGTCTCTCTATGTTAGTCATTTCCCTTTTTGGTATTGGAGGATTGTTGTTAGCTGTTATACCGGTTTCCGCCATCGTGCCGATTCTTGTTTATGTTGGTATCGTAACCGCTAACCAAGTGGTTCGTGAAACTCCGAAATTGGAAGTTCCGGTTATCTTCATTTGTTTGTTCCCATGGATCGGGAACTGGGCTTTATCACTAGCCAATAACGTTTTAACCTCCGCTGGAACCAATGCGGCTAAAGTAACAGCTGAAGCAATGTCACACCATGGTGTTTATTATAACGGCATGTTCCATCTAGGTAATGGTGCTCCACTTAGTAGTTTATTGTGGGGATGCTTAGCGATCTTTGCTATAAAAAACCAACCAATTCGGGCAGCCATTGTCGCTGTCATTGCAGCAACATTATCATTCCTAGGCATTATCCACTCAGCTGCTGTTGCGATTGCCCAGCCTGACTTAATGCCTTTCGTCTACGCTTATCTAATGGTAGCAGGATTATTCTTCATTAAATACATGATGGATCGAAAAAAAGCTCAAAATCCGGCCGAGGATGAGGTTGCGGCATAATAGGCGGGTAAATACTTTATGTTATTGTCTAATAAGTTTTTTCCATTTTTTTGATTAATTTCACAATGACCATTTTGTACAAATTGACCAAAATAATTGTTATTCTCGCGATTAAAATGCACAGGGTATAGTACCCTGTGCATTTTATGTTCATTTCCAACTTAGGAAGTAATAAAGCATAAAAAAAGAATAAAATTAAGCATAATCGTTCAATAGACAGGAAAAGAAGTGTAGTTATGAATCCCTCTCAAAAAGACCTTTCCTACAAACAATTATTATTCCCGCCATTTCGGATGGAAACAGGCATCCCTAAAGAAGAGATCCCCTTTATTCAACGATGACCCCAATCGTTCCCCTGTTTCTCCCTTATCGAAGTGTAAATAAACACGCTAAGTATCCATCTTTTTGAAGTGGAGTTTATTAAATCACAGTTAGTATTTTTTCAGAAATACTTAGTTGATCTTTATGGAAAAGGAGAAGCCAGGTTTATTATTACTCCTAAATTTCAAGAAAAATAGCAAAAATATAGAACATACTTCTTGATATGTTCTATATTTTTTTGCTTATTTTATCTCATTTAACGCCCTGTATATTTGCGTATACATACTGCCTTGAATGATATTTTCTAGAAAGAAGTCACCTATTAGCTTCAAATATTCTTCATCATCAAACATCTTTTTATTTTGAAGTTCCATTTCTGCTAATCCTTCATAGGTCGATAGTAGTGCATATGTATGGTCTTCTCCGGATATGGGTGTCAATATTTCAACCTTATGGTCATAATTTTCATTCCGAAAT
>NZ_JBALPP010000041.1:0-20635 GCF_036965425.1 Neobacillus drentensis
TTCTTATCGACCGTGACTATCCTTTTTTGTAACTAGCGGGTTTTATGAATTGTTATAAGCAAAGAAAAAAACAGATGCCCACAAAAAGCATCTGTTTCAGCTTATATATTGCCTTATTTTATCCAACAAAAACGGTACCGAATGAAAAGCATACAGTGTCTCCATGACTACTCCGTTTTGCACGATTAGCAAACAAGGGACACTTTCAACGGCAAAATCCACCGCTAAATCAGGATAAAAATTTAAATTCATTTTTCCCATTTCTATCTCGACCAGTTCCTCAACTACCAACAGCATTTTAGAGGCCAGCTGGCAGGTGCCGCACATTGGCGTATAAAAATAGACCAGCCCGGTTACTTTTGTTTCGAGGAAGTTGGTTAAATCATTTCGATTCCACTCATTCATTTCAGTTAACTCATTTCTAAATACTCAGTATGAACGTCAATGTTCGCTCCTAATAAAACCGTAGCTAGGTGATGCACAGGCGCAGTGGCTACTTCACGATACATCCGGTCAATATATAAATGTTCCGCATGAGGAAATTCCCGTTTAAACTGCTTACGAAGCTTCTCGCCGGCTTCATCGGCATCCACAAGGATATAGACATCCTTGTCTTCAAGAAATTCAATCAATTCATCTAATTTTGTCAAACTGATGGTTCCATTTGTACAAATGATTTCAACGGGTTCCTTTAAGATACCTTTAACCTTATTTTTATCCGATTTTCCTTCGACAATAAGAACTTTGTCAACATACGTATCATTCATTATCCATCACCTGTAAAAGAAGTTGTTTTATGATAACATATTCCAAATTTTTCACAATGTGTGCCTGCTTCTTAGGTACGTTAACTATAGCATTATTGTCATCTCAAAAATAGGTTTTTGCTCATGGATGCTTTTCCGCCTTTTTCACATTTTATTATAGCCTGCCCAAATTTAGTAGTAGAAAAAGTGGAAAATGTAAGAAAAGCACCTGCATGAGGTGCTTTCAAGATAAGAATTAGTCTTCTTTAGTCATTTCTTCGTATTGTTCAGCCGTCATAAGCTTGTCGATTTCACTGCTGTCGGATAATTCAATTACGATCATCCATGCTTTTTCATATGGTGATTCGTTCACAAACTCAGGGCTGTCACTTAAATCTTCGTTTACTTCAACAACTTTACCGCTGACTGGTGCGTAAAGTTCAGAAACAGTTTTAACTGATTCCACGCTGCCGAATGGTTCGTCAGCTGTTACTTCGTCGCCCACTTCAGGAAGCTCTACGAAAACGATATCTCCTAACTCGTGCTGCGCAAAGTCAGTGATCCCGACGCGGACTTTTTCTCCTTCAACTTTTACCCATTCATGTTCTTCAGAATAACGTAATTCTTTTGGTGTACTCATTTCAAAATCCCTCCATTGAATTATTCTAAAATCTATCATCGAAATAAATCGATTACCACTTTTACATGATGGCTAGGTTACTTCAGCCACATTTTCTCAAACTCTTCTTCCTTAAAGCCAACGGTCACATGTTCTCCGTCTGTTAAAATAGGACGTTTGATTAACATGCCGTCGGAAGCCAATAAATCTAATAGGTCATCGTCTGTTGCTGACTTCATTCGGTCTTTTATACCTAATTCCCGGTATTTTTGGCCGCTAGTATTAAAAAATTTCTTTAATTCCAAGCCGCTTTTTTGATAGAACTCTTGCAACAATTCCCGTGATGGGGGATTTTCCACAATATGTACTTCTTCATACGAAAGCTGATGGGCATCCAGCCACTTCTTTGCATTTCGACATGTTCCGCATTTCGGATACCAGTAAAATGTTAATGCCAACCGTTTCACCACCCTCTTTAGTCAAATGCATTTTATCATAGACAACTTCAAAATCCTAATAGATGGCACTTCCAAAAGATAAATTTCGACACCGTTTGTAGAATTTCCTGCTTTTTAAAAAAATATTTAAATAAAATGCTGTGTTAAACTTGGCTGGTGGTTTGTGCTCCAGGCACTTCGGCCTTCCGCTTCAATCAACAGAATTCTAATATGAGCGATGTTCATAAACAAAGTAAAATAAAAAGCTCCCCTCAGGAAAAGAGGGAAGCCGCACTATAAAATTACACTACATAACGTTCTGCTTCAATTACTACATCTGCCGCTTCGCGTTTTTTTGCAATCACGTTGATTGGCGTGTGGCGAGTAAACTTGCGAAGGGAAGTAAGCATCATGCGAAGTGTATCCCCCTGCTCAATCGCTACAAGGGTCTCTTTCGCATGCTGTTCGATTTCATTAAAGGCTTCTTGACAGAAGATTTGAGTGTATAAAAGCTTCTGCTTATTCTTTTCTAAGCCGTCTTTTGCAATCGCTTTTTCAGTACGTAAAACAACTGATTCCATAGCGTAAACTTGTGAAGCGATATCCGCAATATTAGAGAGGATTTCTTGCTCTGTTTCAAGCGCTTTGCCGAATTTTTGCGCAGCTAAGCCTGCTGCTAATAGGCCAATTTTCTTTGCGTTTTTCACTAGATATTTTTCCTGTGCAAGCGGCTCATCGCCTGGCTCTTCCGGCATTAACATCATTAATTCCTCTTGAAGCGCCATTGCTTTTTGGAATAATGGAAGCTCGCCTTTAAAGGCCTTTTTCAAGAAGGTGCCCGGCACCAATAAGCGGTTGATTTCGTTTGTTCCTTCAAAGATACGGTTAATACGGGCGTCACGGTAGGCTCTTTCAATCGGATATTCCTGCATGAAGCCGTATCCGCCGTGAATTTGTACGCCTTCATCTACCACGTAAGAAAGCACTTCACTCGCAAAGAATTTATTTACAGAACACTCAATTGCGTATTCAGCGATAGAGCCAGCAACCTTTTTAATGTCCTTTGCTTCTTCCGTCGAAAGCTGGCCTTGGTTGTTTTCATACAAACCGATTGTACGGTAAACGGAGCTTTCAGCCGCATAAATTTTAGAAGCCATAGTACCAAACTTTTCTTTTGTTAAATTAAATTGGGCAATTGGAGTTTTAAATTGCTTACGGCCATTTGCATACTTAACAGTCATTTCAAATGCCTTTTTGGAACCGCCGACGCCGCCGACAGCTAACTTGTAACGGCCAATGTTTAAAATGTTAAACGCAATAACATGACCTTTTCCATATTCTCCTAGTAAATTTTCTACAGGAACCGCTACATCTTCTAAAATTAGGGTACGAGTGGAAGAAGCCTTAATACCCATTTTCTTTTCTTCAGCGCCTGTTGAAACGCCAGGGAAATCCCGTTCTACGATGAAGGCCGTGAAATGTTCACCGTTAATTTTTGCATAAACAACGAAAACATCTGCAAAACCAGCATTGGTGATCCATTGCTTTTCACCGTTCAGAATATAGTGAGTGCCGGCAGCATTTAATTTAGCCGTTGTTCTCGCGCCTAATGCGTCAGACCCTGATCCAGGCTCCGTCAATGCATAGGCTGCAATTTTTTCACCAGAAGCAAGGGCTGGTAAATATTTTTTCTTTTGCTCATCATTACCGAATAACACGATTGGCAGGGAACCAATTCCCACGTGCGCACCATAAGAAAGGGAGAAGCCGCCAGCGCCTGACATTTTTTCGGTAATAACCGATGAAGTAATTTTATCTAAACCTAAGCCTTCAAACTCCTCTGGAACGTCTACCGCTAAAAGGCCAAGATCGCCCATTTTCTTTAATAACTTAACTGTACGATCAAATTCATGGTTTTCTAAATGCTCGATTTGCGGCGCCACTTCTTTTTCAACAAAGTCTGCAGCAGTCTGCCCAATCATTAAATGCTCTTCTGTAAAATCTTCCGGTGTAAAAATATCCTCATATGAAAGATCTTCAATTAAAAAGCTTCCGCCTTTTACAATTTTTTTAGTTTCAGTCATAAATATTCCTCCTAATTAATTTTTAGAGGGGGCAGCAATCGGGAAACCCCCATGACCGGATTACAATAATTCAAATACTCCGGCAGCACCCATTCCGCCGCCGATACACATGGTTACAACACCAAATTGTTCGTTGCGGCGCTTTAACTCATGAATAAGGCTCAATGTTAACTTCGCACCTGTACAGCCTAGCGGATGTCCAAGGGCAATTGCCCCGCCATTCACGTTAACTTTTTCTTCATCAAGTCCAAGCTCACGGATTACTTGAAGAGATTGCGAAGCAAAGGCTTCGTTCAATTCGAATAGATTAATATCCGATATCTCTAAACCTGCTAACTTTAGGGCTTTAGGGATCGCTACTACAGGTCCGACACCCATAATTTCCGGCGGAACACCGCCGACAGCGAACGAACGGAATTTTGCTAATGGCTTAAGACCAAGCGCTTCTGCTTTTTCACGGTCCATTACCATAACAGCCGCTGCCCCGTCACTTGTTTGTGAGGCATTGCCAGCTGTAACAGAACCTGTAACAGAGAAGGCCGGGCGCAGCTTAGCAAGTGTTTGTAAATTTGTATCTGGACGAACACCTTCGTCTTGTGAAAATTGGATTGTTTTTTCAACCAGCTTATTGTCTTTTCCCACGGTGCGAATAGTAACATCCACCGGTACGATTTCATCAACGAATTTTCCTTCAGCAAGGGCTTTGGCTGCACGCTGATGACTTCTAACCGCAAAGGCGTCTTGATCCTCGCGTGTAATTCCATACTTTTGTGCTACCTGTTCAGCCGTATGACCCATTCCCATATAGTACTGTGGAGCTGTTTCCGCTAGTTTGATATTTGGCCGGACAACATGACCCATCATTGGAATCATACTCATCGATTCCGCACCGCCAGCGATGGCTGTATCAGTATGGCCAAGCATGATTCCCTGTGCTGCATAGGCAATCGCCTGTAATCCTGAAGAACAGAAACGATTGACTGTAATAGCAGGAACTGTGTAAGGAAGTCCTGCCAAAGCCCCGATATTCCGGGCCATGTTATTTCCTTGCTCTGCTTCAGGCATCGCACAGCCAATGATTAAATCATCTATATTGCCTTCATAATTTCCGGCACGCTTTAAGGTTTCTTTTACAACTAACGCTCCCAAATCATCAGGACGAACTTGGGCAAGCGTTCCTTTCTTCGACTTGCCGACTGGTGTCCTTGCTCCGGCAACGATTACCGCTTCTCTCATGAATGTTCCCTCTCTTTCTCTCAATCTTTCAATTTATTTTTCGACTTTAACTTCGATAACTGTCTAGCTTCAGCGCCTATGGGCTCGCAGGTCTACAGCCAATCCGTCAAGAAGGTTAAAAACCAACCTTCTCGCCGGCTCGTCTTATGCTTGTCGCCCCTAGGAAAAAATGAACTGCTTTTTTCCCTGGTCAAGGCGCTTCCGCTTTTCTAGTTGCGTAATGGTTTTCCCTTCACAAGCATATGCTGCATGCGCTGTTGTGTTTTTGGTTCTCTGATTAAGCTTAAGAAAGCTTCTCTTTCTAAATCTAATAGATATTGCTCATCGACTTCTGTACCGAATGGCACTTTGCCTCCGGCAATAACATAAGCAATCTTCTTGGCAATTTTCAGATCATGCTCGGAAATAAAGCCGGATAAACGCATGGCTTCAGCACCAAGCAGAAGTGTCGCATAACCGGTTTCACCGACGACTGAAACCTTGCGGTGTACTCTTGGCTTATAGCCTTTTTCATATAATGCCAGTACGGCTTGTTTTGCATCATATAGCAAATGGTCACCATTAACACTGATTCCATCCGCAAAGTTTAAGAAATTATTCTCGCGTGCTTCTTCTGCGGAAGTAGATACTTTCGCGGTCGCGATGCTTTCGAATACTTTATTGGCCACGTTTTGCAGGTCGAATTGTACGCCATTTGGCAGGCTTTCTAAGTGCTTAATATAAAGCTCCTTGTTACCGCCTCCGCCAGGAAGCAAGCCTACCCCAACCTCAACAAGTCCCATATACGTTTCAGATGATGCTTGAATGTGGGCTGCAGGCAGGCAAACCTCTGCTCCGCCGCCAAGCGTCATGCCAAATGGTGCCGCAACCACCGGTTTAGAGCTGTATTTTACTTTTAAAAGTGCGTTATGAAGATGTCGCACGACCATATCCAGCTCTGGAATATTGTCATCCTGGGCTTCCATCAGCATCATTGCCAAGTTGGCGCCGACACAGAAGTTCTTTCCTTGGTTCCCGATGACAAGACCCTTATAATTTTTCTCCACTTCATCGATTGCGAAGTTAATCATTTGTACGATATCAAGTCCGATCGCGTTATTTGGTGAGTGGAATTCTAATAAAGCAACTCCGTCACCGATATCAATCAAGCTTGCACCGCCATTCTTTTTAATTACCCCTTTTTGTTTTTTAATTTTTTTAAGGTCGATCACCTTTGGATTGAACTCCACTGGCTGGTATTCACCTTTATGATAGAAGTAAAGCTCGCCGTTTTCTTCCTTATAGAATGAGGTATGACCATTTTCAAGCATTTCGGTAACCCATGCTGGAACTTCAATGCCTTCTTCTTTCATCTTTTGAACAGATTTTTCGACACCGATGGCATCCCAGTTTTCAAAAGGACCCTTTTCCCAGCCGAAGCCCCATTTCATCGCACGGTCGATGGCTACGATATCATCGGCGATTTCTCCTAGGAGCTGTGCTGAGTATATTAATGAATGTTTTGTTGTATTCCATAAAAATTGGCCAGCACGATCATTGGCGTAAACAAGCGCTTTCAATTTATTCCCTGTGCCTTTTTCCTGCTTTGCAAGCTCTACTGAAGGTGTAGAAAGCTTTTTGCGTGGACCGTACTCCAGTGTATTTGGATCCAATTCTAAGATTTCTTTTCCTTTTTTCAAAAAGAATCCTTGTCCGGATTTGCTTCCAAGCCAGCCTTTTTCAACCATTGCTTTCATAAAAGCAGGTACTTCAAAAACTTCCTTTTCTTCCCCCTGAACACTATCGTAGACATTGTTTGCTACATGATAGAAGGTGTCTAATCCGACTACATCAAGGGTGCGGAAGGTAGCACTTTTCGCACGTCCAATTAATGGTCCAGTGATAGAATCGATTTCTCCGACACTATAGCCGCCATTTAACATTTCTCTAACTGTAATAAGGAGGCCGTACGTACCGATGCGGTTGCCGATAAAGTTAGGCGTATCTTTGGCCACAACTACACCTTTCCCTAAAACATCCTCACCAAATGTTTTCATGAAAGAGAGGACTTCTGGGTCCGTGTATTGAGTTGGGATAATTTCTAATAATTTTAGATAACGCGGCGGGTTAAAGAAGTGTGTTCCAAGGAAGTGTTTCTTAAAATCGTCGGAACGTCCTTCAACCATCGCTTCCACTGAAATACCGGAAGTGTTTGAGCTTACGATACTGCCAGGTTTACGGAATTTGTCAACTTGCTCAAAAACTTGTTTTTTCACATTTAAGTTTTCAACAACTACTTCGATTACCCAGTCAACGTCTTTCAATTTGACTAAATCGTCTTCAAGGTTACCTGCTTCAATAAGAGCTAGATTCTTTTTAGCAGTCAGCGGTGCAGGTTTTTGCTTCAATAATTTTTGAATATTTGCAGCAGCGATACGATTACGTACCTGCTGGTCAGCTAAAGTTAATCCCTTTGCTTCTTCTTCTTTCGTAAGCTCACGCGGGACAATATCCAATAATAGGGTTGGTATACCGATGTTTGCAAGATGTGCCGCAATTCCTGATCCCATTACTCCAGATCCTAAGACGGCTGCTTTTTTAATAAGTTGGTTCAACATTGTCTCCCCCTTCATCATTTTGAATGAATACTCATTCATTTTTTTGTTAAAAAAATTTCACATTTGAATGAGTTCTGTTATTATTTAATATAAAAGATTTTGAAAATTTGTGCAATCCATAAGTGTGGAAAATTTAATTTTTTTTGAAAAATAAATTTTTTCTTGGCTTTTGATAAATTTTTCATAGCGGGGAAATCTATTTTTGAGGTGATTTCCATGGCAAAAATGAAGAAAAATCCTTCCAAAGCAGGTGTCAGTGCGGCCAGCGTAAAAGGCAATAGCGGACCAGGCAATGAGGATCCAGGCTTCAACAAAACCAACAGCCAGAATAACCAATATAAACGGTAATTAGAAGAGCTGGACAAAAAACAGGCTGATTTACTCAGCCTGTTTTTTATTTCTTCGAAGAATTCCGGTGCTCTTCATTCATTTGTTTAATCTCATTAATAATTTGCTTCATTTCTTCCTTCGCTTCTGGATATAATTCATTCCAGTGCTTGGCTAAAGTCGGCATCGATTTGGCGATGTGAGTGTACAGCGCCCAAGCCTTCACCTTTTCTTTCGTTTCTTCTGCCGTTTCCCCTACTAATAATTCACTATACTTCTCAAGCAAGGCTTCGAATTGTTGAACAAATACTTTCTCCATCCTGACACCTTCCATCTTTGGTGATATTCGTACATGGACATGTTTTGCAGCGTTTACCAGCAGATAATTGATAAGAGAAACAACAGGTTTTCCTCATTCTTACATCTTCGATCTTTTCGGTGTAGTATTTTTGCAAAGGATTTCCATTATAGCGTCCAAACAGAGAGCCCTCTGCTTCAAAAAGTAAATAACGGAAATCGCTTTGTACGCTGCTATTTTCACTATCCTTTAGCTCTGATTCGTAAAGCCAGAATATGTAAACAGCAATATTTTCCCACAAGATTAACCTAGAAATCCCAAAAGTTTTTTCTAATTTATCGATGATAGGGAAAATATTTTTAGCAAATAGCTCCTTTATCATGTCCCTTCGCCAATCCGTGCGGGCCTTCCCATTCCAATCCTGTTCCCTTTCATCCTTTAATAAAAAGGAAGGAAGCCAATCCTTTCCCTTTTCAGGCGACTCCATTTCTATATTACTTATTGAGACATTGATTTTTTTATTCCAGACTGACATCGCATAAAGGGAGATGACTGCAACAAAGGCATATCTTTTAATAAAAATGGAGGCTGCTGCCTTATCATTCGGTGCACCGATAGAATCGGCTAACTTAGCAATGAATAGCTTTAAAAATTTATCATTCAATAAATCGGCGACATGAAATGAATTTTTCAAATTAGCTGCCAATCTATATTTTTGGAGACCGGACTCTGTCAGAAGTTTAGCCATTGATCGCTACCGCCTTCTCTAGGATGCATCTTCCCTTCCCATAAGGAATGCAAAGAGGTGTCCCGAATAAGGGATCTGTTGTTACCTCACAATCCATATCAAAAACATTTTTTACAAGACTGCAATTGATGACTTTCTCTGGTTTTCCTTGAGCGTAAACTTTTTGATCTTTAATTGCCACAATGTTATGGGCATAACGGCAAGCGAGGTTGAGATCGTGCAGGACCATAACGACGGTCCGGTTCTTCATTTCGTTTAATTCAAACAGCAAATCAAGTATTTCGATTTGATGGGTCATATCTAAGTAGGTCGTTGGCTCATCCAATAAAATAATGTCAGTATCCTGTGCCAAAGTCATGGCGATCCAAGCACGTTGCCTTTGCCCGCCGGAAAGAGAGTCAACCGGTCTTTCTTTAAGATGCTCAAGCCTCGTCGCCTTCAGGGCATCGTTCACTTTTTTCTCATCTTCTTCGGACCATTGCTTTAACCAGGTTTGATGCGGATAACGTCCCTGCTTGACGAGCTGGAGGACTGTTAAGCCTTCAGGGGCTGTAGGTGACTGTGGCAAAATGGCCATTTTTTTCGCAATGTCTTTTGTGGAAAGCTTGGCAATCGCCTTCCCTTCCAACAAAACTGATCCTGACTTTGGCTTCAGCAGCCGGGCGATCGAACGAAGCAGCGTTGATTTCCCGCAGCCGTTTGCTCCGATAAAAACGGTTATCTCACCCTTTGGAATTTGCAGATTCAACTCATTAATAATCAGCGTCTCCCCATATGAAAGTGATAATTCTTTCGTTTCAATCGCATTCATCATCTCTGACAGCTCCTTTAGGCATTTCTAGTTTTAAATAGTAAGTAGATAAAATAGGGTGCGCCTATTCCGGCGGTGAAAACTCCAGCCGGCACCTCTAATGGGGAAAACATGGTCCGCCCGATTAAATCAGCAATCATAACCAGGATTCCTCCTAGCAGTGCCGAGGTTGGAAGCAGCGCCCCAAAGGAGGAACCAACTAATCTTCTTGCCATATGGGGCGCCATCAGACCAACAAAACCGATGCCGCCAGCAAAAGCCACCGAACTTCCAATTAAGGCAGTACTGATCATCAAGAGTAAAAATCGCTGTTTTTGGACCTTGCCGCCCAAACTGGTTGCCACCTCGTCCCCCAGCTCTTGGAGATTGATCGTTCTTGCGGCTGCAAAGGCTACGATCAGGAAGACAACAGTCCAAGGTACTAGTGTAGCAACGTTTTTCCAATTGGATCCGTATACAGTTCCAGTAATCCAAATGTTTGCCTGGCTTGCCTGATAAATCGGCCCCATTACCATCGTTAAGGTCGTTAACGCTTGTGTTAACGTGGAGATTCCAATTCCAATCAATACTAGTCTGATAGGGGAAACCCCATTTTTCCAAGCTAGCAAATAAACCAAAAAAGCAACAACGCCAGCTCCAATAAAGGCAGCTAAGGGCAGCCAGGCAATGCTGACGGTAAGAGAATGATTTTTATCGCTAAAAAATGCGAGGAAACTTACAACGGCAAATGCTGCTCCGCCAGTAATCCCGAGCACATCCGGGGAAGCGAGCGGATTGCGGATCATTCCTTGTAAAATGCCTCCGGCTACCGCTAATGAGATGCCGACCATTAGCGCAATAATAATCCTCGGCAGGCGAAAGGATTGTATAACGAGTGTTTCCATTTCTGGTCCTGCACCGAATAAAACCTTTACAACGGTAAGCGGGTTAATTTTCATTTCCCCAGCACCGGTGCTGATGATAAAAACAGCAGCTGTAATGATGAAAAGAACAAGAAAAATGATGATTGCTTTCCGATCCAGTAAAAATGAGATTCGATTTTTATAAAAGCGGAAGTTTTTATATTTACTCATCGTGCATTGAACCCCTTTCTAGCAATGTAAATGAAGAATGGAGTTCCAATAATGGCCGTCATGACTCCGACTGGAACTTCGGACGGCATTAAAATATATCGTGCAGCAATATCTGCTGCTAGCAATAAAATTGCGCCTAACATCCCGGCAAATGGGACCACCCAGCGATGGTCAATGCCGATAATCGCTCTGGTAATATGGGGAACCACAATCCCGACAAAGCCAATCGGTCCTGCCACAGCAACAGACCCGCCCGCTAATAAAATTACCAAGATACCGATTGCTATTTTTACAAAGCCGGTATTTAATCCGAGTCCCTTCGCGACATCTTCCCCCATCGCGAGGATATTCATTTTTCCCGCAATAAATAGCGAGCCAAGCCAGCCAATTCCAATGTATGGCAGCACGGAAGCCAGTGTTTCCCATTTTCGGCCTGAGACTGAGCCAGCCAGCCAAAACAGCACCTGATCAAGCATGGCTTCATCCAGAACTAGAAGGCCTTGTGTAAACGAGGAGAACATAGCTGATATCGCTGCACCTGCCAAGGTCAGCTTCATCGGTGTTAATCCTTCACTGCCAAAGGAGCCTATCGCATAAACACTTATGGCAGCTATAGCAGCTCCCAAAAAAGCTAGACCGCTGAAAGCTGTCAGACTGTTAACGGAAAATAAGGTCATGGCTACAACCACAGCTAAACCGGCTCCGGCATTAATGCCAAAGATTCCAGGCGACGCCAACGGATTTTTCGTTAATGTTTGCATGAGGACGCCCGCAATCGCAAGGCTTGCTCCGACAGCAGATGCGATTAATGCACGTGGTAGTCTGACAGTCTGAATAATAATATGTTCATTGGACCCATTGTTATGGGTAAAGGCGTCAATCGCGGTACGCCAGCTTGTATCGGTATAGCCATATACGATGCTGGCACAGATGAATCCAAGCATCAGCAAGATGACGAACAATAATCCAATCCATTTTGAAAAAGTACTTTTTAACAGCATTTCGGATAAACCTTTCTATTAGGTTATTAATTTTAGTTTATCCCTAATTGAAAATGATTGTCAATTAAAATGAGAACGATTTTCAATAAAATTGTTGACAGATGGTTGGAGCTCATTTTATGATAAGAATGTAGTTGAAAATGATTATCATTCACATTTAGCTAAGGAGGCTACATATTAAGATGAAAAAAACGATACTTACTCTTTTTTCTGTCTTGGCTATTTTCTTATTAGCCGCTTGCGGCAGCTCGACCGAAAAAACGACCGGCAAGAAGTCAGAACCGAAAAAAGCAGAGGAAAAACCATATACGGTTGAGCATGCAATGGGCTCGACAACGATTAAAGGCACTCCAAAAAGAGTGGTTATCTTAACAAA
Organism: Neobacillus drentensis; assembly: GCF_036965425.1. Classification (GTDB taxonomy): domain Bacteria; phylum Bacillota; class Bacilli; order Bacillales; family Cytobacillaceae; genus Neobacillus; species Neobacillus drentensis_F. The sequence continues at coordinate 12,354 of NZ_JBALPP010000041.1, forward strand.
TGAAGGAACTGAAGCCTTGTTGGCACTAGGTGTAAAACCAGTTGGTGCGGTGCAATCCTGGCTCGGAGATCCGTGGTACGACCATATTAAAAAAGATATGGATGGCGTAGAGGTTGTTGGGACTGAGAGTGAGGTCAATATTGAAAAAATTGCTACTTTAAAGCCTGATTTAATCATCGGCAACAAGCTTCGTCTTGAAAAGGTATATGACCAGCTTAGTGCAATTGCACCAACTGTTTTTTCTGAAACGCTTAGAGGCGATTGGAAGGAAAACTTTAAGCTGTACTCTAAGGCATTAAACCTTGAGGAAAAAGGAAACCAAGTTCTAAGTGATTATGATAAGCATGTTGCCGAGGTAAAAGAAAAACTTGGCGATAAAGTAAATCAACAAATTTCTGTAGTCCGCTTTATGGCTGGAAAATCCCGCATATATTACACTGATTCATTTTCCGGGGTGATTTTTGATCAATTAGGCTTTAAGCGTGCAGCCCAGCAGGAAGCCCTATTCACTCCAGAAAATAAGCTTGGTAAGCTTGCGGTTGAGGTTGGCAAAGAAGTGACTCCTAAAATGGATGCGGATCAGCTATTCTACTTCACCTATGCGCCTAACGGTGATCAAAAAGCATTGGATACCGCAAAAGAATGGACGAACGATCCGCTTTGGAAAAATTTAAACGCTGTTAAAAACGGGAATGTCCACGAAGTAAGTGACGCGATCTGGAATACCGCTGGGGGCGTCCTTGCAGCAAATCTTATGTTGGATGATCTTGAAAAGATATTGAATAAATAAAAGTTAAATTTGTTAGTAAAAAACCTTCCCATATGAAAAGAGCGGGGCTTGCCATGGCCTCGCTCTTTTTTGCTATATTTCTCAGCTGAGTAGAGCTGGAATTCCGCCGGACTTGGCATTTATTCCGTGAACTTCCGAATTAATTCCGCCAAACCCCTTTTCAAGCAACAAAAAAAGAGCGACCGAGGTCGCCCAATCGATCAACGTTATGCCGTTGTCGAAAACATATATTTTTTATAATGGTAACGTATCGAGAAAATTAAGCCGAGCCCGAGCATGTTCCCCATTAAGGCACTGCCCCCGTAGCTGATGAAAGGAAGCGGGATACCGGTGATGGGCAGAACTCCAATCGTCATGCCGATATTTTGGAAAACGTGGAAGGTAATCATGCTGATGACCCCGACACAAATATACGTATAAAAATTATTCTTTGTTTCCATGCCTACCTTCGTAATATGGTAAATCAAAAGGAAAAACAAACTAATTAACACACTCGAGCCGATAAAGCCAAATTCCTCGCCAACCACGCTGAAGATAAAGTCTGTATGACTTTCCGGCAGGTAAACTTCACGATTACCGTAGCCTTTCCCGCCTGTTTGGCCTGAGCCAATTGCGAGCAGGGATTTCGTCAGCTGATACCCGGCAGAGCTTTGAAAATTGTAAGGGTCGAGCCAGGAATATATCCGGCCAAATTGGTACTGCTTTACGCCAAGATATTTTTCCAAAATGTCTGGTTTCCAGACAACAAAATACAAAATCGTTGAAGCTAGTACTGTACCAGATGAAAAAATCGGTACAAGCAGCTTCCAGGTGATGCCTGAGATAAAAATCATTCCTACTAATATTGCAATAAACACAAGTGAAGTTCCTAAGTCTGGCTGTTGCATCACTAACATCAATGGCACCATTGTCACAATGCCAAGCTTTATTAACAGCCAAAAATCAGTTTGAATCGTTTTGTTCCCTTGGTTTTTTTGATGGTGATCATCAATAACGCGTGAAAGTGTCAAGATAATAAATATTTTAACAAACTCAGAGGGCTGTAAAGAACCCATGGCTGGAACGATAAACCAGCTCTTCGCTCCATTAATCACAGGAGCAATGCTTGGAGGTGCGACAATTAAAAAGCCCAGAAGAAATAGTCCAAATCCATAGGCATACCATGTCAGCTTTCGCAGTTGGTCGGAATCCAGCGTCATTACCGATGCAATGATCCCGCCGCCGACAGCGTACCATACCATTTGCTTAATTAAAAAATTCTCTTTGTATTGTCCACTCTTTTGGGCACTATAAATCGAAATACAGCTTGCCAAAAACAATAATAAAAGAATAAAAACAAGATTATAATCAAGTTTTGAAGTTGTGTTTTTATTGGAAGTCATGCGTAAGTCTCCACCTTATTAAAACTTGTACATTTCTCCATTATATTTTTTTAATGCCTAAATCACAACTTCTAACCATTGAATGGATTTATTTACAAAAATAAATTCGTTTCAACTCCTCAGCCATCCACTCTAAATTATTCGGCACCTGCGGAAGACCATACCCGATATATAATGGAGTTGTCACAAAACGCGGTACCACTTTGGCGTAAACTTTTCCATCAAGATGATGAAAAAACACATTGTAGCTGCTTGCCTTAAAGGGAAAGTGGTTGAGAATATAATGAACCGCAATTTGAAGATACTCGGAGAACCTTTCCTGGTAACTCGAATCCGGCATTTCGATATTGAATTCATAGAAACCGACGCGGGGTTTTGTGGACAGAATCAGCCTAGAACCCTCCCCTTCATCAATCACAATCCCCTGAAACATTTCATGACTTGCTTTTTCTTTATAATCCAGATCATGCAGTCCAATAATTTGCATATGTGGATGGGCAATTGTGCCGCCAGATAAAGGTCCATGATTTTTGAAAAAAATAACCGAACGATATTCTCTGGTTTCCTCCATCTCTAACCAATGCTTGATGCCGAACCTTATCAATCTATGTAAATGCTCTTTAGAATAGGTTGATAATTCAGCATGGCAATCGTCTGTTTCAATTAACACCGTTTGATAGGCATTCTCTAGAACAGGATATTTATTTTTCAATAGAATGATTGGACCGTCCACTGCAATCAGGCCGGTCAGCTGGTCCCTGTCACAAAAAGGGCAGGCCTGCGCTTTGTTGCGGATACTTTCGGGCTTTTTGACACCGATTGAAGTATTAAAATGCAAATGTTTATTTTCCAAACGTGTATCTCCTCCCGGAAGGGCTTTATTCCTATTTTATGGGATAAGACAAACAAATTGCACATATTTTGTTTGAGTTTTTAATTGACCTTCTTGGCAAATAAATCCTAAAATAGAAGAGAATTTCAATAACTAGTTGGACATATCTTTTAATAGTACAAGTTTTTTAGAATGTGAGGGAATGTATGTTAACGAAATTAGAAGCGCTGATACTTGGGATTATCCAGGGGTTAACAGAATTTTTGCCAATCAGCAGTACAGGACATCTCTATTTAGGAAGAAATTTATTTGGCTTGCAGGAAGCAGGTCTATTGCTCGATACGATGCTTCATGTCGGCACCTTGCTTGCTGTCTTTGTTTTTTATAAGGATGAATTTATTAAAATCATCAAAAAACCGTTCAGCAAATTAACGTTTTTGTTAATTGTTGGAACGATTCCTGCCGTTATCTTTGGACTTGCTTTTAAGGATTTTATTGATGAAATCTCAAAAACAGGTGTGACGATTGGCTGGGAATTTTTAATTACCGGTATTTTCCTATGGCTAGCTGATTCAGTGAAAAATGGCCATAAAAAAATGGACGACATCAGCTATAAGGATGCATTGATCATCGGAACATTTCAGGCGGTTGCGATTATGCCGGCGATATCGCGCTCGGGAATGACAATTGTTGCAGCTTTGTGGCGAAAATTGGACCGTGAAACGGCCGCCTATTTCTCCTTCTTATTATCAACACCAGCCATCGCAGGGGCCATTGTCTTGCAAACGAAGGATCTGCTCGGCGGTGCAGGAGAAGAAATCTCATTATCTGCCCTGCTCGTTGGGATCATCTCTTCTGCCCTCTTCGGCTATGTTGCGGTTAGATGGATGATTGGCTACTTGAAGAAGCATTCCTTAAAGCCATTTGCTATCTATGTTTGGGCATTGGGATTAATTGTACTATTTTTCCAATTTACGGGTAAATTCTAATAAAAAATGCGACTCCCTGAGTCGCATTTTTTATTGTTTAACAGGCAGTACAGCCATTTCTCTGGCGGCTGCCGCTGCTTGTTCTTTAGCTTTTGCCATAATTTCAGGAACTTTTTTAGGAAAATGATCCATGCCTTCTGCAATGACCGTATCCAAGCTCTCGAATCCTAGGAATTCGAATACCTTCTTTAAGTAACGATCCCCCATTTCAAATTCCACCATCGGTCCTGAAGAGTAAATGCCGCCGCGGGTTTGAATATGGATGGCCTTCCTGCCAGTGAGAAGCCCTTTTGCCCCGTGTTCGGTGTAAGTGAAAGTTTTTCCAGCAATAAATAAACAATCCATAAACGCTTTGACAATTGCCGGTGCTCCAAAGTTCCAAATCGGTGTCACAAACACATAATAATCAGCAGCAATAAATCGGTCAGCTAACGCGTGCATTTTTTCAATTTTCGTCCGTTCCTCTTCCGATAGCTGATCTTTTGTATAGCCCATAAAGGATAATTTCGCCCGGGCATATAATAAATCCATATCGATGACAGGAATATCCATTTCATATAAATGCCAGCGTTCGATCTCCACATCTGGCTGCGCTTGTTTAAATTCTTCTAAAAATACTTCCCCAATTTGCATACCCTTTGAAAGTTTTATATCATTTTTCGGATTTGCCGTAATATATAAAAGCTTTGCCATTCGCTCCCATCCTCCAGCCTCAATTTTAATTTCTAATACTATACTACAACAAACTCCATCGCTCACAATTGAACAATAAGTGAAATTTGTGAATTTTATATGAATCTCAATCTACTTTTTGAACAATTTCAGACAATTCTAAACAAAACTTAACGAAACTTAACAATACTTAACAAAAGTCACTTTTATTATGCTATTCTTTTTATAAAATATTGGAAAAAGGAGGGTGAAAAATGGAATTAAAGGCTTATACTCCTGATGAGGTAGCGCAAATCTTTCAAATCTCAAAGCATACAGTTTATGAGTTAATTAAAAGAGGCGAGCTCCAAGCCTTTAAAATCGGAAACAAGATGCGAATAGAGCACGCTGAGCTTGAGCGGTTCAAAGAAAATACGAAAGCGCCTTCAAGGAAAGAATCCAGCCCAGAATCGAATCAAGCACATTTCATAAGGCTTTCTGGCAGCCACGACTTTCTAGTCGAGCATTTTGCCAAGCAGGCCGCACATGATTTAAGTATGCAAATTCAGCCATCCTACATAGGCAGTTTGGAAGGCTTAATGATGCTGTATCGGGGACAATGTGATATTGCGGCCATTCATCTATTAGATCCCGCATCACAAGAATATAATCTGCCATTTATCCATCAGCTATTTGTCTATGAATCTATTTTAGTTTTACGACTGGCTGCTAGAGAGCAAGGGTTTATTGTTGCGAAGGGCAATCCGAAAGGGATCCATGATTTTTATGACCTGACTCGAAAAGAGATTCAGTTTGTGAATCGCCAAAAAGGGGCAGGCACTCGCTTTTTGCTGGATTCGAAGCTTTCTAGCTGCGGAATTAATCCCTCTGGCATAAAAGGCTATTCAACCGAAGAATGGAACCATTTATCAGCAGCCTCCTACATAACGAGAGGTATGGCGGATGTAACTTTTGGAATCCAGTCGGCCGCTAGCCACCTAGGACTTGACTTCATTCCTGTTGCCAAGGAAAATTTTGATCTTGTGTTTCGTTTTACTGAAGATAATAAACAAAGCCTGACGGACCTAATCCATTATTTGAAGTCCAGCAGCTTTAAAAATAGCTTGACGGATTTGGCAGGCTATTCAATTGAAGATTTAGGAAAAATCATCTATCAAACGGAGGAACTTACATGTTAAAAAAACGTTATTTTGCAGCACTTTTTGCTTTCATGCTTTTGATTTTATCAGCTTGTGGAAATACGCAGACAAAAGAAGCAGATGCAAAAACGAAAAAGGTTGAACCTAAGGCAGCACCAACCGAAATGATTTTAGCAACAACCACAAGTACGCAAGACAGCGGCTTACTAGACGTCCTCATCCCTATGTTTGAAAAAGAAAACAACGTTAAAGTGAAAACGATTGCTGTAGGAACTGGTCAGGCACTTGAAATGGGTACAAAAGGGGAAGCCGATGTTCTGCTTGTGCATGCTCCTGCTGCTGAAAAAGCGGTTGTTGATGCCGGCGATGCCATTAACTACAAACGCGTTATGTACAATGATTTTGTTCTAGTTGGACCAAAGGAAAATCCTGCTGGTGTCAGCGGAGACGACATTCAAGCAGCATTCAAAAAATTAGCTGAAACTAAATCTATCTTCATTTCTCGCGGAGACGATTCAGGTACTGATAAAAAAGAAAAAGCCATCTGGACTCTACTAAACATTAAACCGGCAGGCGAATGGTATGTTTCGACTGGACAAGGAATGGGACAAACCTTACAAGTTGCAGCTGAGAAAAAAGGCTATGTCTTAACTGACCGCGCAACCTGGCTTGCTCAATCTAAAAACTTAAGTGACATGCAAATCGTTGTTGAAGGCGGCAAAGATTTAATGAATATCTATCACGTTATGCAAGTAAATCCTGAAAAACATGATAAGATTAATAGCAAAGATGCGAAGAAATTTGTTGAATTTATGATTGATCCGAAAACTCAAGATGTCATCGAGAACTTTGGTAAGAAAGAATACGGACAATCCCTATTTATTAAGTATACGGAATAGAGAAGGATGTTTAGGAGGCAACCATGGAACTGCTAATCGATGGACTGAAGAAAGCAATAGAGATGATTTTTTCTGGGGATCCAGAGGTATTTGCGATTACCTGGCTGACTCTAAGAGTTTGTCTTATTTCCATTTTAATTAGTACGCTCATTGGATTGCCTCTTGGTCTATTCCTTGGTTTAACTAGCTTCAAAGGCCGTAGATTACTATTATTATTTATTAATATTGGTATGGGCTTGCCTCCTGTTGTGGCAGGACTTTGGATTACGATGTTTCTTTGGCGTTCAGGCCCTCTTGGTGATTTCTCTTTACTTTTTACGCCAACGGCGATTATCATGGCACAGATTCTGGTTTCTCTTCCTATTGTAACGAGCCTGACCTGCTCCGCCTTTCAGCAAATCGATGACAAGTTGCTTTTGCAAATTAAAGCGCTGGGAGCAACAAGGGTGCAGTCCTTGATCATTCTTTTAAAACAATCAAAGATTGCGATCATGGCGGCCATTATGGCAGGCTTTGGCCGTGTCATTGCCGAAGTGGGTGCCGCGATGATGGTGGGCGGAAATATCCAAGGGGACACTCGGATTCTCACCACTTCCATCGTGATGGAGGTTTCAAAAGGAAACTTTGATATCGCCCTAGCCCTTTCCTTTATTCTCCTGACGGCTGCCCTTTTGATTACTGCAGCGTTAACTTTTTTACAGCAAAGGAAGCGATTTTCGTGAACCCGTTAATTGAGCTGAAAAATATCACCTTTACAGCCCAGCATAAAACGATTCTGGATATTCCTCATTTCCAGATTCATCCTGGGGAATTTCTCGGCATTATGGGACCAAATGGAGCGGGCAAAAGCACTCTATTAAAATTGCTATCCTTTCTGGAACGAAGCAGCAGCGGTGAAATCCTCTACCGCGGGCAAGTTATTACAAAGGGAAACGCACCGCTTGACTTACGAAGGAGGTTCTCGATTGCCCTCCAGCAATCGTTACTATTGGATGGAACTGTCTATCAAAATATCGCAATCGGCTTAAAACTACGAAAAATTTCTAAAGTCGAAATCAAAGAAAAAGTTGAACATTGCCTGAATCTCTTTGGGATCAGTCATTTAGCGAAAAAAAATGCGCTTCATTTATCGGGAGGAGAGGCGCAGCGGGTTAATCTAGCACGAGCGATGATTGTCGAGCCGGAAATTCTTTTTCTCGATGAACCGTTTTCTGCCTTGGACTTCCCTACCAAAATTAAGCTGATGGAAGATTTCAAGCAGATTATTAGTGAAACAAAAACGACAGCAGTGTTTGTCAGCCATGACCTAATGGAAGTCAATTACTTAACAAATCGACTTGCTATTATTGTGAATGGTGAAGTAAAACAATCTGGACCAACCCCCATGGTCCTCGAATTTCCCAATTCATCCACTTCCCCCTTCCTTAATGAGTGGAAAAAATTCTATCCAGTTGCACGTTAAATGCAGTTCCATTTGGGACTGCTCGGGCTGTCGAAAAACTTTCGATAGCCTTTTTTTCATTCATTCCCTTTATAGGCTTTTAAACTTGTCTGTTGATTTGCGCTCCAGGCGCTTCGC
>NZ_JBALPP010000041.1:20705-46635 GCF_036965425.1 Neobacillus drentensis
TCCAATCAACAGAGTGTTTTTCAATAGAGACTTTCTAATAACCTATTAAATAATATGAGCACAAGGAAAAGGTAAGGATAAATCGAATAGCAAAACCTGTATCTTTATAAATTTAGAAAGGAAATATTGTGTGCAGTTTCGTAGACTCAAAAGAGCTGCACGGCTTCACTACTGCCTGATAAGGGGAGTAAGTAATACATGAAAGCGAACAGATAATCTGTCAAAAGATAAAAATGTTTGCAACGTTTTAGCTTGGTTTAGAAAAAGGTGTGTTGCAGCTCCATTGGTTTATTTCCACCCTGTTGATTGGAGCGGAGGGTACTCGACTCCTGCGGGATATAGAGGTCACTAAAGACCCCGCAGGCGCCAAAGCGCCGAGGAGGCTCTAGGACCTCCCCGCGGAAAGCGAGTGCCTGGAGCGGAAATCAACAGGCTAGTTAGCAGAGACAATCTATGCAGTTCCATTTGGGACTGCTCTTTTTATTTGCTTTGAAAAATGGGGGAGAATAAAATAGTTATGAGCTACATAAAGGGGGAGTTTTTTTGAAATATGCGGTCATTACGGGAGCCTCAAAAGGATTAGGAGAGGCTATTGCCAAACGGCTGATTCAGGAGCAAATCGCGGTAGTTTCTGTTTCGCGCTTTGAAAATGAGGAAATTAAAAAGCTGGCATGGGAAAAAGGCCTTTTCTATCAGCATTATTCTTGTAACCTAGCATTAGAGGAAGAAGTCCAAGAAGTATTTATGGAAATTGCCCATTGTATTTTTCAAAAGAATCCAACAGAAATCCTGCTATTTAACAATGCAGGTGTCATTGAGCCCATCGATATGGTTGGCCACCTTGATCAAACGCCAGTCATTCGAAACATTCAAATCAACTTAATAGCCCCCATTCTGATTACGAATTTGTTTTTAAGTAAAGCGCAGCTCACTGAAACGCTAGTCCAAGTCATCAATGTCACTTCCGGTGCTGCAGTCCGGTCGATTGAAGGATGGAGTGTGTATTGCAGTTCCAAAGCAGGGTTGAATATGTTCACGCAAACGGCTGCCTTGGAACAAGCGGAATTAAATTCGAATCATAAAATTATCGCCTTTAGCCCTGGGGTGATGGATACGAAAATGCAGGAAACCATTCGTTCATCTACTAAGGATGCATTTAAGGACCTTGAGCAATTTAAAGAATATAAAGAAAAGGACCTGTTATTAAAACCAGATATCGTAGCAAATGCTTTAATTGAATTCCTACTTAGCGGAAATCTCGAAAGCGGAAAAGTATATCAGATCAATGATTTGTTAAAATAGGCCCTGCAGATGCAGCGGCCTATTCTTCTTGTGGAAACCAAAGGGTTATGCTCGTACCTTTATTCAGTTTGCTTTTTACTTTTATGACCCCTTTATGGGCATCCATTAAAGCTTTAACAATGGATAAACCAATTCCTACGCCGCCTGTTTTCCGGTCACGGGATTTATCGCCGCGATAAAAGCGCTCGAAAATATGGGGAATATCGTCCTCGGCCATCCCTGAACCCTCATCTTGGATTTTAAAACCGACAAAGCCTTCCATTTTGGTTTCGACAGAGATGGTAACATTTTTTCCTTCCGGCGTATATTTCAAAGCATTGTTAAGGACGTTAGAAAGAATTTGCATCAAGCGGTCCTTGTCTGCTTCGAACAATTCCTCTTGGCCATGTTCTTCAATATGAAGCTGAACTCCCTTTTTTTTAAACAAGGGCATAAACATTTCCCATAACGCTGCCAGTACACTGCCAGCATCTAATTCTATTTTATCAAGTCTGATTTGCGGATTTTCCGCTGCGAGCAATTTTTCTAATTCATTCACAAGTCTTACTAAGCGCATCAATTCTTCATGACTGGTCTCGAGGCGCTCACGCGTTGGCTCCCAGATACCGTCCTGAAAAGCCTCGATTTGACTTCTTAAAGTGGCGAGCGGTGTGCGCAGTTCATGAGCAAGATCGCCAGTAAACTGCTTCCGAAGCATTTCTTCTTTCGCCAAGGATTCAGCCAAATTATTGAATGAGATGGCAATTTGCTTTACCTCTGTGGGTAAACCTGATAAAGGGATCCGAATGCTCAAGTTGTGCTGCTGCAATTCCACCGCTGCAAATGAAAGCTTCTTTAAACCTGAGGTTAATTTTTTCGAAAAAAGCATGCTGAAGATAATCGCCAAAATGATTGTTAAACAGACAGCTGCAAGGATGTATAATTGGATTGTTTGGATAAAGGTATATTCATCGTCAATGAGTCCTTCCGGATAGATGGCAACCAGCTTGCCAATAATGGCATTATCGACTTTCAGGGGATAGGTTTTCGAGTGCCACTCCTCCCCGTCTGGTATCGGTTCGGTTAACCCTAAGCTATTGAGCATACCGCGAATGTTCGAGGAATCCATTTGCAACTGCCCGAAGCGGTCATACAATTGAAAATAAAGCTGATCGGTCATCGCGTGCTCGTGTAAGAGTCCAAAGACCGGATCGCTTGTAAAATGGCCATTTTTGCGATAATCCTTCTCAATTTCCGTGATGATTCTATCTATCTTTTTTTCACGGTTTCGGTCTAAATAGCTGTGAAAGCTTTCTTCAAAGCCATACTGGATAAAAAAGCTGACAATTAATATTCCGATCATCGAGATGAGTACCAAGTAAAAAAGAATTTTAGACCGGAGTGTTTGCAGCATCGAGCACCCCTCCAAATTTGTAACCCATGCCAAAGACTGTTACGATAAAATCCGGCTGCCTTGAATCCAGTTCAATTTTTTTACGAAGATTTTTAATATGAGTATCGACGCTGCGCTCGTAGCCCTCATAATACATACCTTCATCCTGGATTTTTTCTAATAGGTCCATTCTGCTGTATACTCGTCCTGGGTTCACTGCCATATTGGTTAGCAGTTTATATTCAATCGGAGTAAGGGTTACATATTGTCCATTTACAGTTACTTCTTTTTTATCCAGGTCAATTGCCAATTTTTTTCTATTAAATACCAGACGCTCTACTTTTTCTGTTTTTTTCGCACGTCTTAAAATGGCTTGGACACGAACGACGACTTCTCTCGGGCTGAATGGCTTTGTTAAATAGTCGTCTGCCCCCATTACAATCCCGTTGATGCGGTCATCCTCTGCCGATTTGGCGGTCAGCATGAGAATCGGTACATCGGAATCTTTTCTGACGAGACGGCATACCTCTTCACCGGAAATGTCAGGAAGCATTAAATCTAGTATGATTAAATCAGGTCTGATGGTTTTGACTTTTTTTAAGGCGTCGATACCATTATCGGCGCTATGTATTTCATAGCCTTCTCTTTCTAGGTAAGCTTCGAGAACTTCTATGATTCTACGTTCATCGTCCACTAATAATATTCTCATTATTATCACTCCCCATATCTTAACTATATCATCATAGGTCTGTGATTTTTCTAACTTCACAAATTCACCACAAGTTCTTCATAACATCTTCAATTTTTCCAGCTAAGATGTAAGTGTAATGAAGAAAGAGGAGATTAATTGAGGACCCCCAGTTTTTAATGATCACCTCTTTGATGCGGTAATTTGTTGAAAAACTCTTACTCATCCCAAATTTAACCTCTCTTTTTTATACCAGGGTGTCCCGGCTGCGGGATGCCCCATTTTTTTAATTTAGGTGCTGTTAAACTTTGTTGTTGATTTGCGCTCCAATCAACAGTGTTAAAAATAAGCAATGCACTTTAACATAGCCTTTGATTTAAATAAATGGTTACAATTTGAGGGTTTCTCATGACCAAACATGTAGTATTCTTAGGGTATGAGGAGCTGTTTTCCATGAATAAAATTTCGTTTAAAATAGGATTGCTTTTCTTTGTCGCTATTTTTCTATTAGAAAGTATTTCTATGTTTTTTTTACACGATAATATCATTCATTCCCGGGTCCATGATGAGTTGTCGGCTCTTCAAACGCGGGGCAATAATCATCGCGAAATTCTCGAGGCTTCCTTCCACGAAGAAACGATCAGGCATATTGCAATGATGGAGGCACGGACTGATACCCAGGTCATCCTGACAACACCGGAGGATGGCATTTATATGTCGTCCAATAAAGTGACGGATGAAATGAAGAAAATCTTAAAGGGAACGCCCAAAAATGTGCCACATGATGGTTTAATCTTAGAAGATGACTGGAAGCACGCAACCTATATTGCCTCTATTAGCCCAGTATTTATAGATAATAAGGTTAAAGGTTATGTATATATGTTCCAAAATACGCAAAAAATTAAGGATTTAATTTCTGGGTTAAACCGGCACTTTTTGCTCGCAGGCTTGCTTTCCCTTCTTTTTATGATGATTATCATTATCTTTTTGACAAGGGCTGTTACGCATCCACTTATTAAGATGAGTGATGCGACAAAGCGGATCAGTAAAGGGGATTTCTCCGTTTCCCTGCCAAAGCTTGGGAAGGATGAAATGGGAGAGCTCGGTGAATCGATAAAGGTTCTGGCAAGTGATTTAGAAATATTGAAAAACGAACGAAATGAGTTTTTGGCAAGTATCTCACATGAACTCAGGACACCATTGACGTATATCAAAGGCTATGCAGAAATTGCCCGCCGCGGAGATACGACTGCTGCGGACCAGGACAATTATTTAGGGATTATACATGAAGAGGCTGTTAAGCTTTCTAAGCTCGTGAAGGATTTATTTAATCTAGCGAAAATGGATGAAAATTCTTTTTCGATTGTAAAAGAAGAGGTGCATTTACTCCCTTATTTTCAGGGCATCATTGAAAAGGTATCCCCAGCGTTTAAAGAAAACCATATGAAGCTTCTACTTACATGCCCGTCTGAACTCTATAAAGAATTGGATCCAATCCGATTTGAACAGGTAATCGTTAATCTGTTGGACAATGCCCGGAAATATTCGGAACCATATACTAAAATTACTGTGACGGTTAATCAGGAGGATGACAAGCTTCACATTGGCGTGGAGGATGAGGGAAAAGGGATTCCCGAAAAGGATTTTGCTCGCATTTTTGAACGGTTTTACCGGGTGGATAAATCACGCACCCGCGCACTAGGGGGATCTGGCCTGGGGCTTTCGATTGTGAAACAGCTGGTGGAGGCACATGGAGGGACGATTGAAGTTTTTAGCAACTTGAACGTGGGAACGACTTTTAAAATTCTCCTTTAAAAAAATAATGCCCACGTGTTCTTAAATCACGTGGGCATCTCATTATTAAGCGTCTTTTTTCTTGATTTCTTCGGTCAGTTCATCGATGCTTTTCCGGACATTCCCTTTACCTGAGTAGTTTTCAATCAGTTCTTTTACATCAATACCGCTTGATGCCTTTAATGACTCCTGCAGGCTTGCCATCAGGTTGGTCGCATAGCTGGTGATTTTGCCCGCACCGCCGTCCGTGCCGGAACCGCCGCCAGTGTCCACAACCGTAATTTTATCAATATTGGATAATGGACTTGCCACTTGTTTCGCGTATTCAGGCAGCATTTTGATGACCATGTCGAGGATGGCTGCCTGGCCAAATTGCTCGAAGGCTTCGGCGATTTTTTCCTTCGCTTCTGCTTCGGCCAACCCTTTTAAGCGGATAATCTCTGCTTCGGTTGTACCCTGTGCCTTTTCGGCCTCGGCTTTCGCCAAACCATCGAGTCGGATTCGCTCAGCTTCCGCCTTTGCCATCGCTTCTATGCGGTATTTATTTGCTTCTGCTTCTGCGATTTCCCGGGCTTTGTTTGCGGCCGCAGATTGCTCAACAGAATAGCGGTCAGCATCTGCCTTTTTCTTAATTTCGGAATCGAACTGACGCTCGCGGCGCAGAATTTCCTTTTCTTCCAATTCAATTTGCTTTTGTCTCTCGATGATCTTGATTTGCATTTCCTGCTCGGTAACATCCTGCTTCGCTCTTGCACTTTCAAGGTCATACGCCTGGTCAGCACGCGCTTTAGCAATATCCTGCTCACGGCGGAATTCCGCAATTTTCAACTGATTGATTTTTTCAGCTTCAGCAATTTCCGTTGCACGTTCTAATTCATTGCGTTTTGCTTCCTTCGCCGCTTCCGCTTTTTTAATGCGGGTTTCTTTTTCTGCTTCTGCGGTGGCGATATCGGCATCCCGCTTTACTTGTGCAATACGTGGTTTACCAAGCGAGTCAAGGTAACCATTTTTGTCGCGGACGTCTTTAATGGTAAATGAGACAATCACTAGACCCATTTTTGCCAGGTCCTGCGAGGCAACACGTTGGACCTCTTGTGAAAATTTATCGCGATTTTTATAAATTTCCTCCACCGTCATGGAGCCGAGAATCGAACGAAGATGCCCTTCTAAAACTTCCCTTGCTTCGTTTTCACGGTCTTCCTTCGGTTTTCCGAGAAACTGCTCAGCAGCTGTGGCAATCTCACTGATCGAGCCGCCAATTTTAATAATGGCAACTCCGTCAGCCATGACGGGTACCCCCTGCTCGGTATAGACCTCGGGAGTGGTAACTTCTAGTTTACTAGATAACAAACTTAGCGGCTTTGCCTGTTGGAAAACGGGTAAAATAAAACTTCCTCCGCCTCGGATGATTTTTACTTTATTGCCTGATTCGTCCACGTGAACATTCCCGTTTCCAAGAAAGCTTCCTGTTACGATCAGTGCCTCATCAGGCCCCGCAGTTCGGTACTTTGTAATAAAGACACCGATTAACGCTATGAAAATAAGAACAACAATTCCGATAATAATCCATACAAATCCGAATTCCATATTGAATAACCCCCTATATAAAGCTTTCTAATTGATGATGAACAGTTACTTCCAATATGCCATTTTTGACCTGGACAACGAGCACCTGTGTGCCATTTGGAATGAAGTCCCCATCAAAGCTTGATGCTGGTTTTGCAATTCTACCGCTTGTGCTGTCAATCATCACCTCACCGAATCCATCTGAAGGAATCGTGGTGATAACTGTTCCAATTCTGCCGCGAAGATCTGATTCTTTGTACACTAATGACTCCTCCGCAGATGATAACGGAACAAGCACAAACACATTTAATAAGGTAACGGCAATAAAAGCGAATACTGCAGAAACCCCTAAGATTAGCAGATAATGTAGTGTGGAAAGCCTTTCAAATAGGTAACCGCTCGCAGAAAGAATGGTTACGAAGGCAAAAATCAAGACTGGGTTGAGAAAATGCAGTCCCCCGTCACCTGTTCCATGAAAATGAAATACATCGGCAAACAAAACATACAAAACCGTTAAGACACCAGAAATGATTAGCCCATATAAATAAATCATCTCTAATGGAATGCCAAAAGGTTCCATGCGCATCAATCCTTATCGTTCATTTTTTAAACATTCATTCCACTCATAAACCACTCCTCATCCATCAGCATCAATCCCTTCTTATGTATATACCTTTAATACGGTCAGCGAATGGAAAAGTTTCACATTTACTGAAAAATTTCTCATTTTTAATCAATTTCTATACCGATTCACATTCTCCTTCACTAATAATGAGGAATTTCTATGAACGAACTGCAAATTATTTTGGACTTTGGACAATTTTCTATGTGGTTTGGACATTTTTCGAGGAATATTGGACAATTTTTTAACAGGAATGGACAATTTTATTGGGACATTGGACATTTTTCTATTCATTTTGGACATTTTGACATTTTTTTTAAAAAACAAAATAAAAAAGTGCCATGGCACCCATGCCACAACACCTTATTGAATCATATTCAGGAACTTCCTTGTTCGTTCTTCTTTTGGATTTGTAAAGATTTCTTCTGGCTTGTTTCGTTCGACTATGACGCCCCCGTCCATAAAAATGACCTCATCGGCCACATCACGGGCAAAACGCATTTCATGGGTGACAACGATCATCGTCATGCCCTCACCAGCAAGATCCTTCATAACCTTTAAAACCTCTCCGACCAGTTCAGGGTCTAAGGCAGATGTTGGCTCATCAAACAGCATGACCTTTGGTTCCATCGCTAATGCCCGGGCAATGCCGACACGCTGTTGCTGACCGCCGGAAAGCTGCGCAGGGTAATAGTCAATTTTGTCACCAAGACCGACTTTTTCGAGCAGAGACTGTGCTTTTTTTCGAGCGGCCTCTTTGCTCTCCCCTTTTACAATCACCGGCCCTTCCATTACATTCTCAAGAGCGGTTTTATGAGGAAACAAATTGTAATTTTGAAAAACCATTCCGGTTAAACGGCGGAACGAGGCAATATTTTTTTTTGAAACGGCCTTTGAAAAGTCAAGCTGCTGGTTTTCAATAGAAATGACACCCTTTGTGGGTGTTTCCAACACATTGAGGCAGCGGAGCATGGTTGTCTTACCAGAGCCGGAAGGTCCAATGACTACGACCACTTTTCCTTTTTCAACATTGAGATCAATACCCTTTAAGACTTCCAATTGGCCGAATTGCTTGTATAAACCATTAATTGAAATCATGATAAAACTCCCTCATTAAGACACATATCGGTCCAGTCTTTTTTCCATAAATCCTTGAATAATGGAAAGAAAAAAGCAAATGACCCAATAAATAAGTGCGGCTTCGGAATAGACCAATAAGAATTCATAGTTGGCCGCTGTAATTTCCTGGGCACGCCGAAACATCTCTGTTACAAGTACAACCGACGCGAGCGAGGTATCTTTAACAAGACTTATAAACGAATTTGATAATGGCGGAATAGATACCTTTGCCGCTTGCGGCAGGATGATTCTTTTTAAAGCTTGTGAATAGGTCATCCCAATGGAGTATCCTGCTTCCCATTGTCCCTTCGGAATGGATAGAATCGCAGCACGGATAATTTCCGATGTATAGGCACCCACACTTAAGGAAAAACCAATCACGGCAGAAATAAACGGATCAAGAATAATCCCGATATTCGGCAGCCCATAAAAAATAATAAATAATTGGACCAATAAAGGCGTTCCGCGGATAGCAGAAACATACACTCTCGCAATGATTTGAAAAATTTTCACAGAAGATATTCGGGCCAATGCTGTTAAAATGGCTAATATGATCCCGACGATAAACGAGATAATCGTTAAAGGAATGGTATTCATAATAGCACCCTCCAGCAGCGGCTGGAGGGAGTTTTTTGCAATCTCAATTAATTTAGCTGTTCTTTCAGGATCAGCAAATATACTATTTAAGTACATCTTCACCAAACCATTTCTCAGAGATTTTTTTGTAGGTGCCGTCATCAATCATGTCTTGTAACGCTTTGTTCACTGCATCCACTAGAGTATTGCTATTTTTTCTAAACATAAAACCGCTTTGTGATGCGTCTTCTGCAGTTGCAACAACCTTTATTGGTGCATCTGGTTTATGCTTCATGTAGTCTAAAAAGGCAATATTATCATTGATTGTTACATCAACACGCTTTTGTCCTAAAAGCTCGACAGCCTGCTGGAAGCCCTCAACTCCGACAAGGGTCGCTCCATTCTTTTTCGCCATATCACCATAATTGCTTGTTAGCGATTGAGCGGCTTTTAATCCTTTAATATCCTCAAATGCTTTAACTTTATCATTATCTTTCGATGTAACTAAGACAGCTTTTGAAGTGATATATCCATTGGAGAAATCATACTTTTCTTGACGGTCAGGACGGATACCAACCTGGTTAGCAATCATATCAAAACGCTTCGCATCAAGACCAGCAAACATGGCATCCCATTGTGTTTCCTTAAATTCAGCCTTTACTCCAAGTCGTTTAGCAACTTCTTCAGCAAGTTCAACGTCAAAGCCAGTTAATTTACCACTTTCATCATGGTACGTGAATGGAGAATATGTACCTTCAGTACCGATTAAGATCTTGCCATCATCTTTTACCTTCTTTAATAAATCTTCGCCAGCAGTTTCTTTTGTTTCTGTTTTCTTATTCTCATCAGCGGCATTGTTTTTATCACTAGTGCCGCAAGCTGACAAAATAAACATAAAGCTTAGTAAGAGTGCAAAAAGAACCGATAATTTTTTCTTCATAAAATAAAACCCCCTAATTCTGATTGTTTTGCTAGGATTTATTAATCATATTACAACCCTAAATTTCTGTCAAAGAAAAAAATGTGAAATTCGTCGAATTTATTTTACCCTGATGAAAAAAAAACATGTAAAAATACCTACCAGAGATTCTCTGGTAGGCTAATAGGTACTATGCCACTTTTGCTGAAGCCTTTTTAACTGCTTGTTTCTTTTGCATAAGTGGACCGTAGAACAGGATTCCGCTTGCTAACAAGAGCATTCCAAACGTAAAGGTTTTAAGATCGGCAGTACCAGCAATAATAACCCAAATTGAGTAAACGGTTGAAAGCAAAGCGATAATTCCATCGGTTATTCGTGCTTTGTTTCCTTCATATGTTTCGCCTGTAATAACCAGCTTCAGCTGGTAAACAGATGAGATGAAGTATGGCACTAAATAGGATAATGTTGCAATGACAATGACAAAGTCAAATGCACCAGAAATAGATTTTGAAATCGTTGAGAAAATAAATAACTGCCCTAACCCATTTGTAACTAGAAGAGAAAATAATGGCAAGCCCTTTTTATTTTCTTTTAAGAAAGATGGCAGGAATAATCCTTGCTTTGCCGCTTGGTATGGCACTTCGGCACTTAGCATTACCCAGCCGATGGTTGAGCCAAATAAACTAATTAATCCAATGCCCGCTAACACTTTGCCGCCAATAGGTCCTAAGATTGTTTGAATCGCATCAATCAATGGTTTGTCAGAGTGGATTAGGGTGTTCTGATCTAACATTCCCATTACCAGTGTACTGATTCCCATATAAATAGCTAAGGCAATGAATAAGCCTAAGATTGTAGCACGCTTGACATCCGTTTGCTTTTTAGCACGTGAAGCAAAAACAACTGCCGATTCTACCCCGATGAATGCCCATAATGTGTTTACTGCCGCGTTGTTTACCTGCGATAGTAAGCCCAAGGCATGTCCAGCTTCATCCATTCTTGTTGCCATCATTGGCAGCATATTGCTTTTTTCAAAAGCAAAGAGTCCAACAATGATAAAGACGAAAAAGCCTGCGACTTTTGCAGCAGTTGCCGCGAAGTTTAATCTTCCTGCGCTTTCCATGCCGCGCAAAATAATAAAGTGTGTTCCCCATAACAAGATGGTACATACGATAAAGGTCAAACCATTACCAACTTTCAAGGTAAAACTGCCGATGGAAAACCATTTTGCCCCGCTTGTAAGAATTGGAAAAAACGTTGATAAATAACCGGCAAACGTTGTGATGATGGCTACGTTTCCAGCAAGATTCCCAATCCAATAGCCCCAGGAAGACATAAAGCCGGAAAGGGTTGATGCATTAGAGCCTGGCTTAAATAGCTCTTTCGCATAAATTTGTGGTCCCCCGTTTAGGTTCGGCTTGCGAATAGCCAGATTTCCAAAAACAAGAGCTGTCATTAGAACACCAAACCCTGTTAATAGCCATGCTGAGATAACTCCTGCAGGACTTGCTGCTTCTGATAATGATCTAGGCAGCATGAAAATTCCCGAACCAACCATATTTCCAACGACAAGCGCCGTCAGTACCCAAAAACCAAGTTTATTTGATTTCCCCATGATGAGAACTCCTCTCGATGTTGACTGCTTTTATTTTAGCGAAATAATTTTTTCGATTTATTATGTAACTAGAATAAGCCCGTCCGTATTCTATGTCAATGGAAAATTTTATTGTGATAAAGCATTAGAGAACTAAAATAATTTTCAGAAAAAAAGACTGCCGAATAGGCAATCTCTCCTGATGTTTATTTCCACCAATCGTCAAACATACTAACTGGCGGTCTGCGCTTATGTTCTGTCATAAGGTAACGCTTTTCAACTTTTTCTGCCACTTCTTTTGAAACCGGCATTCCTTCAAGATAATCATCCAGCTCATCGTATGTAATCCCAAGTTCTGTTTCATCGGCTTGTCCGGGTTTTTGGTCAAGCAGATCTGCCGTCGGCACCTTTAAATAAAGTCGTTCATCCGCCCCAAGCTCTTTGAGCAGCGCCTTCCCCTGTCTTTTAGTTAGGCCTGTAAGCGGAAGAATATCAGTCCCGCCATCGCCATATTTTGTAAAAAAACCCGTAACGGCTTCAGCGGCATGGTCTGTCCCAATGACAAGAAGCCCTTCCATTCCGCCGATCGCGTACTGCGCAATCATTCTCATCCGAGCCTTAACATTGCCTTTTTGGTAGTCGCTTAAGGGTGCCCCATCATAATTGGAATTATATTCGTTTTGGACTTCATCGACAGGCACTTTGATATTAAAAACCGTCTCTCGGTCCGCTTTAATAAAGGCTAACGAACGTTTCGCATCTTCCTCATCCTGCTGGATACCATATGGAAGCCGGACAGCAACAAATAAAGCTTCAGTTCCTTCGTTCCGCAGTTCTTCCACCGCAAGCTGTGCCAGTCGTCCGGCAAGTGTAGAATCCTGGCCGCCGCTAATTCCCAGGACATATCCCTTCGCTTTTGTTTTTCGCAAATAGTTTTTTAAGAAATCGATTCTCTTTCGAATTTCTTCCTTTGGCTGAATGTGTGGAGTAACATTTAGTTCCTTCATGATTTGTGATTGCATACTCATCCTCGGCCCCCTAACTAACCTTTGATATATGTAATGTACCACAATTGCTCCTTTTTCACTAAAATCTAAAACACCATAAGTAGAAAATTTTATCGGTTTATGGGTAAAGTAATTTTAGGAATGTATGGGAGGGATTTTGATGGAAGCAAAAACATGCAATGAATCAAGAGTAGTGAGAACAAGCAGGGTTTTTCCGAATGATGTCAATAATCATAATACCTTATTTGGCGGTAAGCTGATGAGTGATGTTGATATGCTGGCATCGATTACAGCTACCAGACATTCACGGAAGGAATGTGTCACTGCTTCAACGGACTCGGTTGATTTTTTAAGTCCAATCACCCCGCAGGACTCTGTATGTTTTGAATCCTTTGTCACGTGGACAGGCACCTCATCAATGGAGGTTTTTGTAAAAATTATAGCCGAAAACTTATTAACTGGTGATCGAAAAATTGCTGCCACTGCTTTTTTAACATTTGTGGCTTTAAATGACGATGGAAAACCATCAGCGGTTCCAGGAATCATCCCTGAAACCGAAGAGGAAAAAAAGCTTTTTGAAACGGGAAAACAACGAGCCGAAGAGCGGAAAAAGCATCGCAAAAGCAGCAAGGAGCTCGCTAGTTATTTTACCACCAATAAGCCATGGGAATAATAAAAGGTTCGCCGCAATGGCGAACCTTTTTACAGTTTCTGCAAGTTTTTTCGATCTACAGCCTGGGGTGCCTGCTGTGCCCAGCCGCGTTCCACCAAGATATTAAACCCCTTTTCAGCATATAGCATAATTTCAATCATAAATTTTTGATAATGTAGAGCCAAATCTGTTCTCATTGATAAGGATAAAGCATGCCCAAGAAGCGTGATATCAATGGCGTTCAACGAATGAAACAGCATAACGACAAGTTTATCTGAAAAGGGAGAAACCGTTGCATCTGTTACCTCCATAGCGGTTGGAATATTCCCAAGCAGCTCCTCCTTCATTAAAATATCATTAAACACCCTGATTTGTTTTTCGGAAATGGCCTTTCCTTCCTTAATGTAGGAATGGATTTCTTTGTCCTTGATCACCTGCAGTAATCCCATACAAAGTAAAATCGAAAAATAATTCCGTTCCGTATTAAAAAAAATCTCCGTGAGTTCAATCGAATTTAACGGTCTTTTCTCGCCAAAACCCTTAATATAAGATTTCTTTTTTATGTATTCCACATGCTTTGGATAAGGAATCATTGGCGGCCTATCATAGATGCCTTTTGAAAGCAATAAGTTCGTGGACGTTTGATACAAATGAGAAGCCTGGTTGATCATGGTCAGAAAAAACTCCATCACATCTTCTCTAGCCACATTCACAGTAATAAAGCTGGTGTTGATCATTCCTAATCGGCTCAGCGAATAGACAAAGCTGAGGGCAAACATATCGTAGAATACAGGAGGAGCTGTTAAATCAATATCGTTTTCCGAAAACCCATCAGGAATGGGGATTCCTTCATTTTTAAAAATGGAGCCGATTTGTAGTACATGACTTTCAGAAATCTCTAAGGACTGTTGCAAGAGGCTTTTAATTTCTTCATCCTGGTTATGATAAATAAAATATTTTATTAAACAGACACTCATACTTTCCTGAAGATAGGTGGCCCATAGCCCACCAATTTCAGCACTAGATAATCTCGCAGTATGTGCAGCCATGAACGTTCATCTCCTAAAATGCACTTTATGAATAGATTCCCTATCCCTGATTGATTTATTCAAATTTAATAATTGAACTAATTTTTTATTCAGTAGTTGGTTCACTGCGATTTTTCCAACTCATGATTTCATCCTCTTCATCAATCTCTATTGTGACATCGACAACGCCTTTTTCCGCCATGATTTTTTCCTCTAAACGATCTTTTATATCATCAGCGGCTGCCACCGTTAATTTAGGGTCAACCTCGATTTCCAATTCTACATGCAAATCCTCCCCTTCTTTAATGACGGTAAGCCCTTGGATATCCTTCACATCAGGATCAGCCATGACCAGTTCACCAATTTTGTTCTCCATCTCTTCATCAGCCTGGCCAATTACACCTGCCGCATTATCTAAAAAGACCTTGCCAACCACGAAGAACATCATCACCCCAATAACCATCGAGGCAATACCTTCAGCCCGGTGGAAGGCCGTGAAATGAGCGATTAGCACTGCGATAATGGCTAACAAACCGCCCAATGTGGCAACTAAGTCTTCCATAAAAACAAGCTTTGTTGCTGGTTTTGCACGACCCAAATTGGCAAAACTTTTAACAAACACGCTTGGACCGCTTGCTTCAACCTCTATCTCATGCAATATTTCTTTCATCGCTTTAAACAGGACAAAGGTTTCAAGCAATGTAGCTACTGCGAGCACGAGTAAATTAATGATGAATCCGCTGGATTCTGTTGGATGGACAACATGATGATAGCCTTCAACTATCGTTTCAAACGCCATTATACCAACGATTAATACAGCACCTAGGAGCACGAGGTTCACCAAACGGCCAAATCCATTAGGGTATTTTTCAGTAGGAGCCTTCTTACTTAAGGCCGAACCCACAAACACAAAAAATTGGTTGGCCGCATCACCAAGGCTGTGCATCGTTTCAGCGAACATCGCCACATTGCCGGTGTACATATAGGCTACTCCCTTAATAATCGAAATGATCGTATTAATAATCGCAGCGAGCATCGCCGATTTATTTCCGCGTTTTAATAATTGAAAAATTTCTCCCATCGTATCCTCTTTTCTTTAATAAAGGTTATTTTCGCAAAGATTGTTGTTTTTCGTATAAGTTCATCAACCCGTATTATTAGATTCTTCGTGGCATCTTTTCGTAAAAATATTTGCGATAATTGCCTACAAACGTAGTAAATGCCCTTTATTAAGCCACAAAAGCAACAAAGTCTACGAAAAGAGCCTTAATAAATTAAATTGATTGTACTTAATATTTTCTAAAACCCATGGATTCATGTTGGTACATTTATTTTTACAATCAAAAAAGAAGGCCTATAAAGAGCCTTCCTTATTAAATGTGGGTCTACTATATATTCTTCAGTACCATATTTAAGCGGTTGGTTCGTTCACTTTTTTCTTCTTCGGATGCTAAATCATATTTTTTCAACAAATGGAACACTTCGTTCAGGATCGCCTGAGTATGCTCTTTGGCAAAAAACTCTTCAAACAACGGCTTCATTTCTTCCGGTAAAAAAACTGCTTGTGATTCGTATTTACTTTTTACATCTTCTTGAGAATGATCCAGCTTACATTCACCCATTAAAAACACTCCTCGGATTTGATATTTCTAGTTTATCCCAAACAAAAAAGCCCATCAACGGGGCTTTTTTGTTTCGGTCACCTCTAAAACATCTAAGAGGAAGACAAAGACAGGGATTCCGACAATCAATCCCCAAACACCAAAAAAGTGTTCCGAGAAAATCAATACAATAAACGTATAGAATACAGGCAGATTGGTTTTGGAACTCATCAAATTTGGATTGAGGATATAAGCCTCAATACCATGAATGATGGCAATTGCAATTCCGACATATAGCACCTTCATTAATCCGCCAATACTATATGCGATGATCACCAGCGGGATCAAGGAAATGATAACCCCAGCAACAGGGATCAGCCCTAACAGAAAAATCATAATGGATAAACCGCCCAATTGCGGAAAGTCGAGCAGCCATAAGGAAATGGTTGTCAGAATACAGTTTACAACCGCTATAATCAACTGTGCTTCAATGACTTTCCCGAAGGTTGCCACAAATTTACGGGCAAAAAATTCAACTTCCTCGTAAATAGAGGCAATTTTGCTTTTCTTAAATTTCTTCGTAAACTCAATTAAACGTGGTTTTTCCAATAAGAAAAACAGACTAAGTAAAAGAGCTAATAGGATCTGCAAGCCAATTTTACTAATATCGGTAAAATATTTAAAAATGAAGGTAAAGCCTTGCTCAAGGTAACTTGAAATTTGAATTTCTTCAATTCGTCTTACTACATAGTTCAGCACTATGTTGTCATGCTTCGATGTGTAGAATGCTGTCAGCTGTTTGATTAGGTCCCTAATTTCACCTGCAATCATTGGCAGGTACATAACCAATCCGTAGGAAAGCAAGCCAACAATACAAGCATAGGAAATAACAACAATCAATTTTCGATTAAGAGGAATTTTTTGTTCAATGAATTGAACGAGCCGATCCATTAAAAAAGCAAAAATAAACGTCAGTAAAATTAAATTAATCATGCTTTTCATCGCATAAATGATGATGGCAATGACGACAAATATCGATATTCGTTTGAAGCTGCTGCTCTGCAAAAGTTTATTCATCATAGGCAATTATCGAACCCCATTATTTTTACTATCAATTCTGTGAATTAACTATAAATATTATATCAAAACCTAAAGTATTTTGTCCTTCTAGGAAGTTATTTGTATCATTTAAAATTGTACAGGCGGTGTCGTGGCATCAATGGCTTTACCTTCAAAGCCTTGTTTGCTTAAATAGTCTAGCAGCGCCGGCAAATGGGCCAGTGTTTCTTTTCTTTCATGTAAAAGAATTACAAGCGGTCCATTATGATTTGCTTTCCTATTAATCTGCTCGATGACATTTGAAACGTACCGTGCGTCTTTATAATACCAATCCTTGCTGTCAATATTCCAATCCCACATAATATACCCCTGGTCCTTCACCGCTTTTTTATATTCGTCTGTCATATTTGGGGCACTGCCGTAAGGAGTTCTCATAATATGGGAATCAATTCCAGAAACTGTTTTCAATGTATTCCGATTTTGATTTAATTCACTTACAACCGAATTAGCGGATGCATAAAATATTTTCACATTATGGGAGACACTATGCAGGCCTACCGTTTCACCGTTCTGGACCATTAATTTAACCGAATTTGGATATCGGCGAATATTTCCGTCTATCATAAAAAAAGTTGCCTTGAAATGATATTTTTCTAGAAGTGTAATAATCTCACCGGAAAAGGGGGCTGGACCATCATCAAATGTTAAATAAACCGTTTTTTTAGAGCCTGAACTAGCGCTTGCGGGTGGTGTTTGTGTTTGATTAGACTGAGGTGTGTTCGTTTCCTGTTTCGGTGGTTGTGAAGTACCGGTTTCCTTAGTTGGAGGCTGAGCCGCTTTCGTTTCTGCAGGAGTTTGTACTGGCTTTTGAACTGGCTTTTGTTCTTGCCTTTGTTCTTGATTTTGTTCTTGCTTATTTTTCCGTACGGCTTCTTGCTGCTGTTTTCGAATCCATTCTTTTTCAAGCTTTGCATCCTTCGTATTCTGGTCTGCCATTTTCGGATCTAGATGCTGTTCAGCCTGATTGATATGTTCATTTTTTTGAAGATTAATAGGTTTACTTGCCGCTTTGGCCTGAAAATAATTGCTGACAAATACCCCTGCAAACAAGAACCCAATCGCAATAATGACTACTACTGACCCCTTCGTCCAACCGCGCTTTCGATTCCCCATTATTCATTCCCTCTTTGATGTTTATTTTTTTCCTTCCCCATTATAGACGAAATTTCGTCTATATTGTTACAAATCTATTAAAAATATGACAATTCTATTAAAATAGTAGTGATAATAGTAGAAATTTAGACACTGGCCTACAATATCTATCATACCTGAAAATGAATAAAATAGGTGGAAAATTAATCATTTATTTCCAAAATGTAGACAGGCAAGTTCCTATAACCGCTGACATAGATATCATTAATTGGCCTATGAAGGGGATAGTGTGGAGGTGATTATGTGTCAGGTGGGCTAAAAGCGCTGCTTTACATCGTATCATTTTTTATTCCTGTCGTTGGAATTATCATAGGGATTGTTTGGATGACTGATCATGATCCAGAAAAGAAATCGGTTGGAAAGACCTGTATAATCCTTGGGCTTATCATGATTGTTTTAAGCTTTATCTTCTGGTTTGCCCTGTTCGCCTTTTCAGTTGCACCGGTCATTACATCGGGGTATTGACGGCCCTTTTACATTGAAAAGAACCTAATTCTTTTTAGAGAATTAGGCTCTTTGATGTTTTATTAACCGCCAAAGCCTTTTGTAACCAATGTAATTACTAATGGACCTAATATAACAATAAACAGTGATGGAAAAATGAAAAATACCATTGGAAATAACATTTTTACCGGCGCCTTCATAGCTTGTTCGCGCGCAGCCTCACGGCGTTGTTCCCGTACTCGGACAGTTAAATTTCCTAATACCTTCGCCATCCCAATTCCAAGCTGGTCCGCTTGGATTAAAGAAGTGATAATATTTTGAAACGAATCAGAAGGGACACGCTTTCGAAGTTCATAGAATGCCTCCCTTCTAGATTTCCCAAGCTTCATATCTTCTAAGGTATGTAGGAACTCCTCTGCAAGAGGACCTTTATTTTTTTGGGAAACTTCCGCGATTGCTTGATCAAGTCCCATCCCAGCCTCAAGCAAAAGGTTGACCGTGTCAAAGAAATCGGGCATTGATTTGGTAATTTCCTTTATTCTCGCCGTTTTCTTTTTTCCAAGGAAAAAGACAGGAAGTCGGAACCCTAGAAGGGCCATTGCGATGGCAAACATCCAAATGGCTGCCTTATTATCAGCAACAGGTAAAATGAACAAAACGAACGGCAGGCTCAGGATCGCAACCAGGACTAATTGGAATAACCTGAAGTCAATGGCCGTTTTAAAAGGGTAACCGGCATCACGAAGCAGTAATTCTATTTTTTTTCTTTCCGATTTTGACACCTTTTTATTTAACAATTTCGTTCCTTTATCCCAATAATTCTGAAATTCCTTTTTCATTCTGCCTTCTTTGTTTTTCACTATTGAATCCACTTTTTCTTTTTTCAGCGATTCATCAAAATACATGCCTACGCGTTTATTAAAGGCAATTTCCTTTTTGAATATAGTCGAAAGGATTCCTGCGAGCAGAAAAGTCAGGAAAGCACCTGTTAAAAAAATAAAAATAACATCCTGCAATTCCTACACCTCAATCCGAATAATCTTTTGAATACATAACCAGCCAATGAAGATGGAGACTGCACAAAGAAAGAGCATAGCCCATCCTAACGGGTGTTCAAGCATTGGTCCGAAATATTGCCGATTCACCAATGATAAATATAAACCTAATCCCACAGGAAGAAGGGTAATAATCCAGGATGACATCTTTCCTTGAGCGGTTAAGGTGTTCAATTCTTCTATTATTCTTACTCTTCCTCGAATCGTTTCTTCCATTGTTTCAAGGAGCTCGGCCAGATTACCACCGCTTTTCCGCTGAGCCAATATCGCTCTTACTGCAACTTCAAGTTCCTTATTAGGCACTCTTTCCACTAATTCTTCAAAAACCTCTTCCAAAGGCATCCCTAAACCCGCCTGCCGGACAACCCGGTCAAATTCAGGTCCAAGTGGAGCTGGTACTTCCTTTCCGACCAGCTGCATTGCCTGCATAAAGCTAAAGCCTGCTCTCATAGAATTTGCCATCATTCCCAACACATCAATTAACTGATAGGAGGATTGCAGCAGCCGTTTTTTTCTTTTATTCTTCATAAAAAACTTGGGAAGGGCTAATCCGATAAATATAGCAATTGGGCTAAGATAAAGAGGAATTCCTACGAGTACCGATAGGAAAGCAAATCCAGCTGCGGTTAAAAATCGAAAAGCAAAAAATTCTTCAGGTTTTAAAGTACTGCCAGCCTCAAGTAAAGTTTTCTCTGTTTTTTCGTTAAATTGAACGTTTTTAAAGATCATGCTGACAGAAAGGATAAAGCGTTTGACTAGCGGTTGTCTTTTTTCCTTTTTTATGACCGAATCCTCCGCAGCAGGGGCGGGTAAAAACTCCTGAATTCGATTGGAGATTCTCTTCTTTTTGGTGTATACACTTAAGATCAGAAAAATGAATATGCTGACTGCCAAAAATATTGAAATTAATTTCGCCATGTTTTCCACCTTTACCACTCCCCTACAAACAATGAAGCCGGCAATAAATGGCCATTTAATTCAAGCTGCTCAGTAAACTTCGGCCGAATGCCTGTGGAAACAAATCTGCCTTCAATTTTTCCATCTTCGCTAAATCCCGATTCCTTAAATAAATAGATATCCTGGAGCACAACCGTGTCCCCTTCCATTCCTAACACTTCAGTTATATGGGTGATTTTGCGGGAACCATCCTTTAATCTCGATTGGTGAACAATTAAGTCGATGGCATTGGCAATCTGCTCTCGAATCGCTTTTACGGGCAAATCGAAGCCAGCCATTAGCACCATCGTTTCTAATCGGGAAAGAATGTCTCGAGGTGAGTTGGCGTGCCCAGTACTCAAACTGCCATCATGGCCCGTATTCATTGCCTGGAGCATATCCAACGCTTCCGCACCGCGTACCTCTCCGACAACAATTCTGTCTGGGCGCATACGAAGGGAATTACGCACTAAATCCCTAATCGTAATCTGCCCTTTTCCTTCTATATTTGGCGGCCGGGATTCCAACGAAACTATATGGTCTTGATTAAGCCTTAGCTCTGCTGCATCCTCAATGGTAACGATTCGTTCATTATTTGGAATAAATGACGATAGCACATTTAATGTAGAGGTTTTTCCCGATCCTGTTCCCCCGCTAATGAAAATGTTAAGTCTGGATTTAACGCAAATATCAAGAAATTCCGCCATGTCTTCTGCCAGCGTACCAAATTGAACGAGATCTTTGATGGTGAATGGCGTATCGGAAAACTTCCTGATGGTCAGGCTTGGTCCTTTTAATGCAAGCGGCGGAATGATGGCATTAACACGTGATCCATTCGGTAAGCGGGCATCTACCATCGGAGAGCTTTCATCAATACGGCGGCCGATTGGGGAAACTATACGCTCAATGACCCGCATGACATGCTGGTTATCAACAAAATGGATATTACTTCTTATAATCCGCCCATTTTTCTCATAATAGATTTCATCAAAGCTATTAACCATGACCTCACTAATCAATGGATTTTCTAATAAGCGAGTAATGGGACCATATGCCATCAGTTCATCTTTCACGTAATTCAATATTTCCTGCTTCTCTTCAAACGTCAGCTTTCCGCCTTCTTGTTCAAAAAAGGCCTGCCCCAAATACTCTATCTTTTGAATTTCCTCTTCTTTACTCTGACCTTGGCCGGGATATTTTTTAAGCTCTTCTAAGAGAAAATCGTGAAGCTCTGCTTCAAGCTTCCAAAATTCCGGTGACCGAGGGATAACCGGAAGATCATAAATGTCTTTTGCTTGGTTTTTGTCACTCAGACTTTGCCTATTTTCTTCTTTGAATCTTTCAAATAATGACAATGAGCTCACTCCTTACTTTCCAACTAGAAACCAGCGCTTCGCTTTTTTACTTTCGGCTGGCCCTTCATTCATTTGATCGAAAAGCATTTCTGCCAGCTTCCAAACTCCCTTACCCAGCTGACTTCGTGAATTCGAAAGCATAAATGGCTGTCCTGATTTGATTGAAGTGTTAGCCACATTTGCTTGGTCCGGCAAGGAGTGAAAGAGAGGAATTTCCAAAATTTCTTCTATTTTCTTTATCTCAATGCCCTGTCCCTTAACCGTGCGGTTTAAAACAAGCTTTACTTTATCTCTTTGCTTAATAGATTCTAAGGTTTCTAGATAAAGCTGGCTTAACCTTAATACTGAAATTTCATTGATGGCCAGCAGAAGAATCTCATCCGCCATATCTAGGCAGCGTAAATGAATCTCGGATAAATAAACGGGCATGTCAATTATGACAATATCAAATAATTTCTTTGCTGCTTCAACGGCAGCTTTTATGTGTTCGTCCGAAATTCCTTCAAAGAAC
Source organism: Neobacillus drentensis (assembly GCF_036965425.1). Lineage (GTDB taxonomy): Bacteria > Bacillota > Bacilli > Bacillales > Cytobacillaceae > Neobacillus > Neobacillus drentensis_F. The sequence goes on from NZ_JBALPP010000041.1 coordinate 43,118, forward strand.
TCTGGACGAGGTGGTGCTGCGAGAATGGATACATCACCATCAACCTTGGTCATATATTGGTCGATGGAATAATTTTCACGCCCATAGCCTTCCTTCACCCATTCGTAAATAGTCCTTTTCGGCTTCATATTATAGTACATCGCTACTTCGCCAAATTGGAGGTTTCCGTCGATCACTGCCACCTTTTTCCCCATTCTTGCAAAAGAAATAGCTAGATTAACCGTTAATAGTGTCCTGCCTACTCCGCCTTTAGGGTTGGAAATAGCGATGACTCTGCTTTTTTCTTTTAAAAGATACAGCTGGTCTTTTTTGGCCCGGTGTTCCATATATTTCTTTGCATGATCAATTGCTTCACAAAGCTCATCGTGGTCATACGAGGATCTAAGTGTATCTGAAGCTCCCATAAGCATCGCTTTTTTTAGATTTTCCATGTTATCAGGCACAATTAAGATAATATAGACGTGTGGATACAATACTGAGATTTCCTGACAAAGCTCATATACGTTGTACAACGTATGAGCTTTTAAGAATAATACAGACTGATTATTCTGAATGAGAAGGGTATGCAATTTCTCAATCTGATTGGTTGCCGTTAATTTAAAGCGCTGCTTTTCTAATAGTATTTTTATTTCTCCTGGAGAAGTGTTTGTATCGGAAAAATAATACCAGTTAATGTCCATCGCGTTTATTTGCCCTCCTCTTTATTGTCATCTTTGATGACTTCTCTCGTTTGTTTGATTCCAGTTTTTCCTGCCTCTGTGTCTTCTGGGTTTCGGAGCATCAAATAAAATCCATCTTTATCTTTTGAGGCTAAGCCTAACATGACGCCTTGCTCTGGTGTAACTTCTAATGTTACCGTTTCATAGTGTAGTGCCTCATCCTTATTGTCGGATGATTTACCTGAAGTCAAGACCTTTACATTCTCTAGAACGAGGACAGCAGATTTGAATTCCTTCCCTGCAGCATCCTTGGTCGTTTCATAGGCAACGACATCTACTTTTGAGTCCGGTGCAATGTAACCTGAAACACCTTGCTCAAGGTTTACTCTTATCGAAAACGCTCTATTTCCTTTACTCACTTCAATAATTGGGTTTTTGAATTCTCGGTCCAGCTTTTTCTTTTCTTCCTCGGCTTTTTTCTTCTCCTCCGTTTGCTTATCGGTTTGACTGTCTTTCTTCTGTTGTTCTTGGGTTACTTGCCCATCCGCTGCCGTTGAAACATTTTCTTTTGAGAAAATAGTCAAATAGGCAAAGGCTGCAACCATCATTCCTAGTATTAATGAGATCATCCAAATTTTTTTCGTATTCATAATATCCTCCCACGTTTCATAACAGTCGGGCTTATTCTACAAGCTTGACGCCAAATAGGTTATAGTCACCAATTGCAGTACTGCTGCCAATTTCTCCAGGAGAAACCATTTTGATAAACTGTCCGTACAGTTTCTTATCCTCATATTTTTCCAGCCAATACGATGCAAAACCCACCACATTTAAGCTACTCTTCCCGTTGGCGCCATCCCATGAATCGATAACTACTATGGTTATTACCCTGTCACAAGAATTATCGGCGGTACTGGCACTTTGACACTGTGATTTACCCACATCATTTTTAATTAAAGTATTGATGGCATCGTCTACTTTCCCCTGTTTTCCCCCTGGTTCCGTCTCAACAATTTTAGTTCCAACCTCATAAGAAGCACCGTTTAAGAAAGCATTTGCCAATCCATCTGCACCATTCCCAAAATCAAGATATCCGCAGTTTCCATGATGGTTTCCAGGGTTCGTTTTTCCACAGTTTAATATGATTGCATTTGGAACTTCGTCTTGCTCGATGGCCAGTGGTGCGATTCCTTTTGCTTTTTTTAAGGGAGCAATGATTGCTTTGGCAGTGGCACTAACTGTTGTGTCATTGATCCCCACTGCTTTGGCAAATGTCATCGGAACATTCACTTGTTTTGTGGCTTTAATAGAATCACTGGTAATGGTTAAGTTACTTTCAGTAATAGCAAAACCATTATTTTGTGAGATATCCTTGGCAATTGAAATTGCATGAGCCTCGCTGGATCGAAGCCCTTGTGCCCCGGCAAGCACGGTAGCATCCATCGCTTTTTGCAGTTTACTTTTTTCAGAATATAGTCTTCCGCCATCTATCACTAAAGCAGTAAAGCCTAGAAGAGCAACCATTGAAATGGCCACGATTACTAGTGCCGAACCGCTTTCTTTTCGCAAGTTTAATAGTTTAAATAATACTCGTTTCATTTATTCCACCCTCATTGTTGTGGAGTCTGTTAAGGTAATCTTTCCGACGATATCCCCGATAACTGGAGTTAGAAATGTGATTGGATAGTTTATCGTAATCGTAACGTTGGATCCCGATGCCCTGGAACCTGAAGAAATGGCAACCCTATCGGCCGTTAATCCAATACTTGCAGCATCGTTTACTGCGGTAGTTCTAATGGTTGTATCATCATTCCCAATACTTGCTGCGCGTGCAGCTTCTCTTCCAGCATGATCCATGGTCAGGTAAACATGAAATATTCGAGCAAAATCTATAATTCCAAACAATAATAAAACTAATAGCGGCACGACCAGTGCAAACTCAACAAGCGATTGGCCTTTTTCCGACTTCATTACAAACCACCCCAGACAAGTGTACAAAGTGTACCAAGGACGATAGCGACACCATATGGAAATGAAATGCTGCTTTCTTTGTTTTTTGCTAAAATCATAGACCCAAGATTGCTTCTAAGAAAAACAACATTAAAGAAAAATGATTTAATAGTGTTTCTAAAACCGTTTGTTTTAATAATTAGCAGCAGGGCAATTACTCCACCGATTAAGGCTGTGTAAATAAACGAATAGAAAACGAAGCTGGTTCCCATGAGGGCTCCGATTGCGGCCATTAGTTTTACGTCACCTGCTCCCATGCCGCCTAATATGTAGGGAATGATAAGTAAACAAAGTCCGGTTAGAAATCCCTTTCCACTAAATAGAAAACCATCAAATCCGTTAGTCCAAATATGATAAAGAAATGAAAATATTAATGTTGGGAAAGTAACAGTGTTTAATATTTTTCTATTTTTTATATCTGTATAAAGAGATATTAATAAACTTAAAATTAGGACAATTATTATTATCATAGAAATATACCTCAATCTTTTTTAATATAAGCCCTACTTAGAAAAGCAGGGCTTCGGTTGAATTTATTAAATTATGATTTAGTTGTCCCATCTAAATAATTTGAAATAGTAGTAAATACATCTGCAATTTTCCCTTTAAATGTAATTAAGGCTCCAGCAATTAAAACCGCAACTAATGCAATAATTAACCCATACTCCGTTAAAGCTTGTCCTTCTTCTTGTACTACTAGATTTTTGATTTTTTTCAACATGTTTTTTTCCTCCTAAAAATGGTTTGTTTTTTTGAGCGATGTTCACTTTATCGAACAACGATCTTTTTCGAGGTCCGTTCTATATTCTTACCTAAATTTTGTCTTTCGTTCTGTATAATGAACAACCC
>NZ_JBALPP010000042.1:0-22431 GCF_036965425.1 Neobacillus drentensis
CAGGATTTTATAATGAAAACTCCACTCATTTTTAAGGAATCATCATTTCTAGCAATATATGCATGTCCTTCTAGAACGTTCTATGGATTATTGTCACCTTTGAAATAAACTAGATTTGTTTTTACTAATATGAACGGATCAGTCTACACATCCTATGAATATCAGAATCAAGCAAAAGAAAAAGGCATTAACACTAGCATGTCTCGTAAAGGAAACTGCTAGGATAACACCGTAATTAAATCCGGAACAGTTCATTGGAGTACGGTAGCCCAGTAGGGCTATTTTACCAGCACAGGGTATCATCCAATCGTTTGTTCATAGACACTAGTATTCATTTAGGGATTCCACCATAAATTTCGATTCCCGTTGGGCTAACGTCATAGATTTCTTTTACGCGGTTCATCTCTTCCCAGGGATTTACATAAATAGAACTGTAAATGTCCCCGCCTCCGATCTTTCTGGTATGGAATATAGGAGTTGCATCAAGAATGCCGATTTTATCTGATGGATATCCTAAAATCTTTGGCCAAACACTGTCAAGGCCCCAGCCAGAAGTGCTTTTTTCAAACGTTGTCCAGCAGATTTGGAGGGCTGATTTAGAAAAGATAGGCGCCATTGCTTCAATAAAATTTGTATATCGGAGTGTATATCGAGGGTCCTGTAATAAAGTGGGCCATGAATGGTGGGAATGTTTCGTTAAAGCGGGTTGAGCCAGCCATAAATGGTGCCTATGAAACAGCTCAAACATGGACGAAATGGCGTCAGCACTTATACTAATATCATCGTCTGTTATCCATACTGCATCGAAATCGGTTAGAAGACTTTTGTTTTGACTAATGATTTCAAAAAAACGGGGAAATTTTGTTCCTGTCTGATTATAACTATAATAATCGGCATCTTCCCGGAAACGGTCTGGACTTCCCCCATAATATTCGATATATAAGTCGAAATCTTTAGCGGTTTTTGGTTCAATCCACTCCTTATGCAGGGATTTGTCGCTTGCTCGAACAAATACTAGATTCTTTATGTCAATCACCTCATCTAATTTAATAGTTATGAACAACTTTAAATAATATATGCAAAATAGGACAAGATGGTGTGTGCCGCAGGTTTAAGTGGACGGGGAAAGAAATGAACCGTTTGGAGTACTGTTACCCGAAGATTTTATTATTTTATTTTAATTATTATATCTCCTCCAATATTTTAAGCCATTCCATTGTTCTTTTAACACCTTCAGAGAATGATATAGTGCACTCAAATCCAGTATCCCTTTTTAAATCCTCAGTACTAAACTTTTCGAGGCCCATATTAATTCCCGTAAAATGAATGTCACCAAAGATCAACTCTCTTTCTGGAGCTAACGTTTGCTGCAACTCAATAATAAATTCTTTTAATGGTCTTGCATTTGAACTTCCTATTGTATAGTTACAAAAAGGTTTGCCCTGCAGACCTATTAGATAAAAAGCCTTTGCTACATCTGTAATGTAGATAAAGTCGTAATTTTGTATGGCTGATGTAAATTGTAAGGGATCATTCTTTATAATTTTTCTAATAGTAGTGTTTACAAAACGTGGTGATAACTCCCCGGGGCCGTACGCATTTGAAATGGTTCCCCATAAATGCTCAATACCTATTTGTGCTGCTACAGACTTACTAATACAATGTGCTGTAAGCTTACTTGCTCCATAAATATAAGCCAACCCTGGCTGATTCTCTTGAGTATATACGGCAGCCATAGTTTCTTTTTCCATAATACTACCCGCACCTACAAACCTCTTACAACCAATTTCTTTTGCGACTCTTACGCTATCTGCTGTCCACAATGCATTTTGAGTTTGAAGGGTTTCATCTATACGAGCATTCCCCGATGAGCCTGTCCACGCAAAATGATAAAATACATCAATATCTCTATCATTAATTTTTTGGGGTAAACTGGGAAGTTCATTTAATTCACAATATACAATTTTAAGTTTATCGTTTTTAGCTAAGGTGTCTCTATTTGATTTCTCATTTCTTACTAAAGCAATTACTTCTATGTCATGAGATAGTAACTCACTTACAAGATTACTTCCGATAAATCCATTAGCTCCAGTTACAATTGCTTTTTTCATTTACTTCCCCCTCATTTCATGATGAATCTTTATAAACTCATTGATTTGTATATTCATTATTGAAGGCATGTTCCCCCAATCCAAATAAACTTTTGTCCATTCAATTGATTTGGGGGACATTCTCTCACGTGTTTATTTTTTTCTTTTTTCAATTTCATTCTTTATAGATTCGATTCCGTTATAATAGGGTTTCAAGTATTCTATGTTTTCTCCGTAATGAGTATAGTCACCGGGTGGATGCCATAGATGATATCCTGTGTGGTTCATTCTATATAGCCAGCCGCACAAACCATTAACGCTGCAAGCAAAAGCATCATCCTCTCCTCCCCAGCCTAGAAATCTTTCATCGAATCCTCCAACTGCTTCAAAATGTTTTCGGGGGATAACATTCACTAATCCATATCCGATTTGTCCTGGTATGTGTCCTTTAACATTAATAGGAAGTGGCCAGCTTGGCTCTAATTTAAGAAGTTCTTCTGAACTTTGCTGCTCCATATTAAAACTTTTTTCGAACGGGAGTACCCATGTGTAAACATCAAGTAGTTTAATAGCCTCTATGAGAATCGCTGGATCATAAATTATGTCTGTATCAGCAATCACGAAAATGTCTCTTGTTGCCTGTGAAGCCGCATGATTAATCGCTTGTGACCTTGAAAAGGGTTGATCTCTAGAAGTCCCAATACATATTTCTATTCCAGGCATCATCTTTTCATAAAACCTTCTAGTCCAATTAAAATTCTGTTCCCTTGGACCGTTGTCGGTACCAAAAGGAAAAAGTACAGATACCTTATTTAACATAATTTCACCGCCTCTTAATAATCCATTATTAGTAGATGGGGAGGAGTCAAATTTGGTGCTTGTCCAAATGAACAAATGGGAATGTAGAATAATAAATTGAAGTGTTAAATAGTTTTTTGATTATAGAGTATGATACAAGCCCTCCCCCTTTCATATCCATGCAAATAAAAAAAAGACAACCCTATTTTTTTGAAGTTTTGTGCTGTTCAAAAAAACTTTTCCTGATTAATTAAACAATAACAAAGAAGATGGAAAGGTATTGGTGAGAAAAGTAATTATCCCTAGTTTCCATATAAAAAAGGAAAGAATTAAGAAGAAAAAAAAGCATTGGGATTTAGAACCCAATGCTTAATTTTTTGTCTTTGAATTAAGTAAGGTGAATATTACCATAGATTTTTTTATTAGGGGCGAAACCAATTCCCCACTGTTGCATTTTTGCCATGAATATGCCAGATGATGTTACTGGAATTATCTACATTCTCGTCTTTAAATCCATTCTTGCTCCAAGCGTCCCTCCACAGCAAATCATCAACTTGCCCGTTATCTACAATGTTAGGCAAAACCTGAAATGCTTTATGACTAAATGCAAATGTTTGAGGCATCAAAAATGAATTATTTGGAAAGTGACCGCCTAGGCTCCTAAAAGTACCTGTTGATACATAATAATTATTTAACTGATAACCAATTTCTGAACTTAAAATATCACATTGATGTGTCTCAAAATATTCCACTATTGTTTTGACATAATCCTTTTTGTGGATATCGTCGTCATCAATTTTAATATAAATATCATAAGGTTCTGGGCATTGTGTTATTGCAGACAAGGCATTTATATGATGACTGGAATCTTGCTTGTATTTGATAATAAATCGATCATCAAGAATATCATCAAAAAGGATTTCATAATTTGAAACTTCAGATTCTTCATCATACTTAATGCTTATTGAGTGGGTGAAATCTGTATAAGACTGGTTTTTCATATCGTGTATACATTGACGAAGCATGAATGGACGTTTATATGAGGGTGTAAATAACAGAACTTTCATTTTGTTGTTCCTCCTCCAATATGAATGGTGTGAGCATCGGACAAGAATAATAATTCTATATTAAATGTATGTGAAGAATTATTATATGTTCTAGGTGGATTCCTCCATTTTTAACCCGAACCTTTCATTCAAAAGTATCCTTTGTAAAGTTCAACTTTTAGAACAACTGTTTATTAGCTTTGCTAAAAGGATCAGCCCTTTTTCAAGGTGTTCTATTGAAGCGTAAGAATAGGAAATCCGAAGGTGCTGAAAATCAGTGTTTTCATACACGCTTCCTGGATTTAATAAAATCCCTTCTCGAAGGGCTACATCAAATAGTTTTCGAGTGGAAACTCCTGACTTCAGCTTCAGCCAAATATAAAATCCGCCTTTTGGTTCGCTCCAGGCAGCTAATTCAGAGAAATACTTCTTTAAAATTTGAATGGTGAAATCTCTTCTGAATTTTAATTCAACCCTTAGTTCCTTTAAGAAATCCTCGTACAAACCAATACAAAGCCACTTTTCTACAGCATATTGGGAAATGGAACTCGATCCATAATCTGTTTGCATTTTTATATCTGCCAAACGTTCAATGACAGGCTCAGGCCCCACAATCCACCCGATTCGTAAACCAGGGCTCAATGTTTTGGACACACTTCCGATATATAATACATTCCCTTGTGTGTCATGGGCTTTCAAAGGCTTTGGCGGCGGGCTTTCAAACCATAGATCACCATAAACATCGTCCTCAATGATGGGGAGGGATTCTCTTTGACAAATCTTTAGTAATTCCATTCTTCTTCTCTCAGACATTAAAGTGCCTGTTGGATTGTGAAAGTTAGGTATCGTATAAAGCAGCGTCCCATTATGCTGCCGCTTTATACGTCCAATTGCATCACATCTAATCCCCTCATCATCTAAAGGAATCCCAAATAAATTCATACCTGCAGATTGGAATACGTGTACGGAGTTCAAATAGGAAGGTGTTTCATGGAAGATGGTCGAACCTCTTTCTAACAGTCCAATTGATATCAATTGCAGTGCTTGAATCCCTCCGGAAACAATTAAAATTGATTCAGGCGAGGCTACAATTCCTTTTGATTGTAAATAGTTGCTTACCGTTTTTCGCAAAGATAGACTTCCTTTAGGCTCGATGTATCCAAGTGATAAAGCATGTCCATTTTCTATTTGCAGTATTTTTGTCATCTTTTCGGTTGGTAACAATTCTGGTGAAAGTTCGCCCGTTCCAAGCCGAATAAAGGCAGGGTCTGCTTCTGCTTTATTGATTTCTTGAATGATCGATATATTGGGCCTATGGATACCGGATTTTACATAACTAATCCAATCTGGTGGAGGTGTTGACGAAAGCAGGCCCCAGGTATTATTAATCACCTTTGTACCGCTTCCAATCTTAGATTCAATGAGTCCATCAGCAGTTAGTTCATCTAGTGCGATTACAATGGTACTGCGATTTACTTGAAATAGTTTTGCTAAATTTCTTTGTGGAGGTATTTTAGTCCCTATGGTCCACTCACCGTTCATTATTTTCATTTTCATATAGTTATAGATTTGCTGATGCAAAGGAATTGCTGAGTTTTTTTGTGGTTTCCATTCTATATCAGACATAGGCTATCTCCGTTTTTTTCTTTTATTATAACCAAATGGTTGGATTAAATCCCATCCAATTGGTTGGAGACATTGAGCCCATCCTCCGTTATCCTAAATAGGAATAGGAGGAATTATTGTGGAACCATTCTTTCATGGAATCATATTGGCATTTGGATTAATTTTACCTTTAGGTGTCCAAAATGTATTTGTATTTAATCAAGGAGCGACGCATAGAAAATTCACGAATGCTTTACCTGCCATCTTAACAGCAGGGGTTTGTGATACTATACTGATTTATTTGGCTGTGGCTGGTGTATCCATTATTGTTTTTAGTTTTGAATGGTTAAAGATTTTACTATTTTTAATTGGCTTCATTTTCTTAGCTTATATGGGATGGGTTATGTGGAAAAATACACCTGAAGTTAGCACTGATCAAGAGCAAAGCCGTTTTTCTGCACGTCGTCAGATTACCTTTGCTGCGTCTGTATCCTTACTCAATCCTCATGCCATAATGGATACTATTGGAGTTATTGGAACTAGCTCAGTGGCTTATACAGGATATGAAAAATGGATATTTGCTATAGCCTGTATATTGGTATCTTGGCTTTGGTTCTTCTCCCTAGCAATCATAGGTAGAAAGATGGGTCAAATTGATAGAAACGGGAAGCTCTTAAAACAAATGAATCAAATTTCTGCCCTGATTATATGGGTAATGGCTATTTATATGGTATTTCAATTGTTCTCCCCATTGCTGTGAAAAAGGTGCCCTAAGAGTATAGGGCACCCTTGTTTTTCTCCAAATCTGTTTTATTTGATATTGGCTGGTCCAGTGCAAAGGTTGCTTGTGAACGTTTTGTGAACTAATTTATGAAAAATAAATGAGAAACCAATTTCCTGCCTAAAGCAAATAAAGAAGGTCATGCATATTTTATGGATAGATATTTACTATCGTACGATAGTTTATCGATCAATGTTGCATAGGGAGGGTAGGTTTTTGGCACGAACACCATTAGCAAGTATCCTGCAGAAATCATTTGCGCTGGCTAGTGCTGAACTGGAAAAGAAAACAAGCACTGGACAAGCTATCGAATCACAAAAAGTTGCTCCAGAAACACAAAAGAAGCAGGCTATTAAATATAACCGTGATGGAAAAAATAATCCGAAAATCGTTATTGTCGGGGCTGGATTGGCGGGCCTCACAGCCGCCTATCGGCTAAAGCAGGAAGGGATCCTATCAACTGTTTATGAAGCGACAGACAGGGTTGGGGGACGATGTTGGACGAGAAGGGGCTACTTCAAGGACGGGCAAATTGTCGAACGGGGCGGGGAATTAATCGATACAGGTCATAAGGAGATTCAAGAGCTGACAAAGGAATTTGGCTTGGAATTAGATCATTTAATCAAGTCAGAATCCATAGGCACGAAACCTTTTTACTTCTTTGACCAATCCTCTTACTCTTTTCAAGAAGTAACAAATGACTTTTTGAGCATCTTGCCAAAATTGGAAAGAGATTTAGATGAAGTAGGTGAAACGACCCTTTATAATCGTTTTTCGGAACGTGGATATGAACTGGACCATATGTCAATTGTCGATTATATCAATGAAATTGTGCCAGGCGGAATTGAATCGAAATTTGGGAAATTACTAGAGGTTGCCTATACCCTTGAATTTGGAGCGGATGCTAATTCGCAGAGCGCATTAAATCTCCTTTATTTGCTAGGTTTTACTCAAAAAGATCAATTTCAAATGTATGGCGACTCGGATGAATGCTTTCATATTAGGGGTGGTAATGATCAGCTCCCCGCAATGCTCGCAAAAAGTTTAGATGATGGTCAAATCCAATTTCATTCCCAGCTGGTAAAAATCGAGCAATTTGCTGAAAATGAAATCAAGCTTTTTTTTCGAAACCGCGAAAGGGATTGGGAAGTTGTGGCGGACAAAGTGATTTTAGCAATTCCTTTTAAAATTTTAAGATCGATAGATTTTGAGAATGCCAGTTTTCGAAAGTTAAAAAAACTAGCAATTGAAGAGCTTGGTATGGGAGTCAACACGAAGCTCCATGTGCAATTTGTAGAACGGTTCTGGAATGATATCGGCAATAATGGTGAGACTTTTACGGATACCGGGTATCAGCAGACGTTTGAGTCAACAAGAGCGCAGCAAGGTAATTCTGGCATATTGGTTAACTTTACAGGCGGCGAAACTGCGGCTAAGCAGTTTGCTTTAACTGAAGCGGAATTAAATGAGACTACGAAGCAATTTTTGGACAAGTTAAACCTTGTTTTGCCGGGAAGTGTCAACAATTGGACTGGCTTAGCGACTGTTGATCACTGGCTTAGCAATCAATGGACTATGGGCTCTTATTCGTATTGGCAGGTTGGCCAATATACGAAGTTTGCCGGGATTATAGGGGAACGGGAAGGCAATATATTCTTTGCGGGTGAGCACACATCAATTCAATATGCTGGTTATTTAAATGGAGCAGTTGAGTCAGGAGAAAGGGCTGCACGAGAAGTGATTGGTGATATCTTTAATAAGGAGTAATATAGGGAAGGAGTACCATCCAGATTTAGGGTACTCCTTTTTTAATTTGTGGCGGGTCATTCAAGAAACTTGAATTTAACAGAGGAAAGTCTCAAAATAAAGATATTATTTTTTGATGGAAATTGGAGGAATATTCAGTGGAGATAGGTATAAGTACCTTTGTAGAAACAACGCCGGATGTAAAAACTGGCGAAGTGATTAGTCATGCCCAGCGAATCCGGGAAGTGGTAGAGGAAATTGTCCTTGCTGATCAGGTAGGGTTGGATGTTTTTGGCGTTGGTGAACACCATCGTGAAGATTTCGCGGCTTCTTCTCCGGCAGTGGTGCTTGCAGGAGCAGCATCACAGACAAAAAGGATTAGGCTGACAAGTGCGGTGACGGTGCTATCTTCGGCGGACCCAGTCCGTGTTTTCCAAGATTTCGCTACGCTGGATGCCATTTCAAATGGACGCGCAGAAATTATGGCAGGACGCGGTTCGTTTATCGAATCTTTTCCATTGTTTGGTTATGATTTGCAAGATTACGATGAACTGTTTGAAGAGAAGCTGGAGTTATTGTTGAAAATACGTGAATCTGAAAAAGTAACCTGGAGAGGCGGACACCGTCCGGCGATTAACAATCTGGGCATATATCCAAGACCAGTACAAAATCCCCTTCCTGTTTGGATTGGAAGCGGCGGTAATACCCAATCTGTCATTCGGGCAGGAATGCTTGGCCTGCCGCTTGTTTTAGCCATTATTGGAGGCAGTCCAATACAATTTGCGCCCCTTGTCAAGCTTTATAAGCGAGCGGCAGCACAAGCCGGACACGATGTATCTAAGCTTCCGATTGCGTCACATTCACATGGTTTCATTGCTGAGGATATCGAAACAGCAGCGGACAAATTTTTCCCTCCTACCCAGCAGGTCATGAACGTACTTGGACGTGAACGCGGCTGGGGTCATTATAGCCGTGCAAGCTTTGATGCCGCGCGAAGTTTTGAAGGAGCGCTCTACGTTGGCGATTCAGAGACGGTGGCAGAGAAAATTATTCACCTCCGCAAGAACGTAGGAATTACTCGTTTTATGCTTCACGTACCGGTTGGGTCCATGCCGCATGAAGATGTTATGAAAGCTATTGAACTGCTGGGGACAGAGGTGGCGCCGCGGGTTCGGGAGGAAATCTCACGATGGGAAGCGGAACAGTAAGCCCTAGTTCGGCCAGAACATAGTCTTTTATCAATGTAATAACAAACAGGAGCTAATTTAACAAACATTTTTCTAATGTCAATTGTTAACAAAAGGATTCTCCTTCAGGGCTGTCGAATTTTCACCTTATGAAGCCTCTGAAAGGACTATTATCTATGTACAAAAAGCATGTGAATGACTTACCATTTTATCGAAAAATTCTATTACTTTCTTTTCTTATTACCTTTGTGGTAGTTGTTTCGACAGCGGGGTTTACGTTCAGTTATGAATCGAAGCAGCTAACAAATCAGTTAACAGATCGGGCAAGAGGTGTTGCCAGTCTTTGGGGTGTTACGATCCCAGCTGAGGAAGTGGAAAAAGCAATCGACTCCCATGATCCTAAAAATCCATCCATACAAAGGTTGAATTACTTAGTCGGCTTGATTAAAACAAGAAACGCTAAATATCTAGAAGGATATATCATGGAAGCAAAGATAGAAAAAGGGAATGAATTGGAATTTTTAGCAGTTTCAAAAGCAGATCAAACCTCTGAGATTAACAGCTTTAGCACGTATAAAGCAGGCAAAGAATTTCTTATGGCCTTTAAACGTGCCATTTCCGAAAAAAAGGTAACAAGCAGCGGTCATTATCATGATCGTTATGGTGGATGGATTACAGCCTTCCAGCCTATTTTAGATAACGATGGAAAAGTGATTGCAGTATTAGCTGTAGACGTTGATACATCGACCATTGATCACTTTAAAAGGAAAATTGGGGTGTATTTATTATCTTCATTGTTAATTATCACAATGTTGATTTATTTTATATTGAGATGGGGGCTAAGCAAAGTTCTGAAGCCTGTACATGAAATTATTTCAGGAATCGATGCGGTGAGTTCAGGTAATTTTGATGTTAAGGTTGGGATATCAAATCAGTCTGATATGGGGAAATTAGGAAAAAACTTTAACCATATGACCGCACAACTGACGGAACTGTTTGAAAGGCTATCAGATACTTATAGAGAATTTGGCTCAAAACCAAAAAATATCGGCAATGTCCATCGTGTGGAAGAAGCCATTTGTGAAATGGAAAAAATTATTGCTAAAACGAAAATCCAAAAGGAATTGCAGCGGGCTGAAAAAATGAATGCGATTGGGCAGCTTGCGGCCTCTGTTGCTCATGAAATCCGTAATCCAATGACGGTTGTGAGAGGTTTTTTGCAAATTTTTTTATCCCATGAACAATTGAGTGAATCGGAATTGTCTTATATTCAATTAATGCTTGATGAGATAAACCGGGCTGAGAAAATTATTAATGAATATTTGTCACTTGCAAAACCGGATCTAGATCAAATTGAGATGGTAAATGTAACGGATGTAGTCATAAAAGTAGCTGATTTAATGAACACCTTTGCCTTTATGTCGAAAAACATTTCTTTGAAAACTAATTTGGATGAAGCAGTGTTTGTAAGAGGTAATAAAAGTGAATTAAAACAAGTGATTATTAATATTGTCAAGAATGGTATTGAAGCCATGCGATCAGGCGGTATCTTATCCATTAACGTTAAGAGTTTTAAAACCTATGGATTGATTGAAATTAAAGATACCGGTATTGGCATGTCGGCTGAGGAAATGGAACGACTAGGGACGGCTTTTTATTCGTTAAAGGAAAAAGGAACGGGTATCGGGCTAATGGTTTGTTATCAAATCGTGGAAAGAATGAAAGGCAGAATTGAAGTGGAAAGTGAAAAAGGGGAAGGAACGACCTTTAGGGTATACATTCCATTATGGGTAGAAGGAAATCTATAAAGCAAAGGCTGTCAGTTTCGACAGCCTTTGTTATTTTCATTTTATTATTTTCTCCAGGCACCATCCGGTCCTAGTCTGTATTTTCCAATCCATGTATTATAAGCCATTGCACCGCTTGGATAGAGGTAATACCATTTGCCGCCTGTATAGATCCAGCCTGTTTGCATTGCGCCGTTAGCTGCTAAGAAATACCAATTGCTGCCCCATTTCAGCCAGCCTGTTTTCATCGCTCCGCTTCCAGTCAGGTAATACCAGATACCCTCTAATTTGATCCAGCCTGTTTGCATTTCTCCATTTGAATTGAAATAGTACCATGGCCCATTAATTTTACTCCATCCCGTTACTTTTCCCCCGGAAGGCAGATAATAGGACCATTTCCCATCAACCAAATCCCATCCCATTTTTACAGTCAGCATGATTTGATCTTTCGTTGTGGAATTTAGTGCAATGTCTTGGGCAGTGAGAGAAATCATATAATCGTCTTTTTCTAAGTTCGTTAATGGTATTGAGAAACTGCCATCATCTTTTAAACTAACAGAATTAGAATCGTAGATATTTCCGTTTTTCTTCTTAATGACATAAGACAATTGTAAATATTTATTTACATCATAAGGTACTCCATATTGATTAGCTAAAGCCTTATAATCTACGAATTTATCAGCAACAGTACCAGCTAAGTTATAGGATGCACCTGTGGCATTATGCTGTTTGTCGATGTTAATGACAGGTTTTGTCCTTTTCACAAAAAGCGGGTAGAGATTCACTCCGTAGCCAGTATCATCTTCTTCGTCAGGTATATAGGATTCAATTCTAAAAGCATAAAGTCCATCAGGCAGCGTCCGATAATCTAATATTTCAGAGTGGTAGTCAAAATATTGCCCATCGAATATCCCAGTTTGAACTCCAGCTGGATCCAGGCCGTCTTTATAATAAACATCTCCCAGCAGACCAAGATCATCAAGTCCTGAAGCAGGATTGGATAAATTATAGACATAGATAGTAGTTAAACTGCGTTCTACTTTATTTTCATACGTAATAACGGCTGTGTCCCCTCTGCCATCACCATCTGGGGAAATGGCACTATTACTGACAGAGAACATCTTAAATACAGCATTTTCTTGAATTGGGTCTGTTGGAACAGGAGCGATTGGCAGAGGTCCCCCAATGATAGGCGGTAGCAGGGATGGGGTCACTTTTGCTAGACGATTTTTGGCAGATCGTTCTTTAAGGATGGAAGATAGAGGGCGGCTTTCATTCAGCCCATCAAGCTTAGATGCCGCAGACGCAGCGGGCGCAAATAGAGGGAATACTAATGTCATAGATAATAAACTACTTAAAACCAAACGGGGTTTTCTCTTTTTCAAAGGACATCCTCCTTTAGCACTAAATAATATGTAACTTTATCATGGTAAAAGGTAGGTGTAAATAAATACCATTCAACATATTTTTTAACGTAAATAGACATAGCTTGAAGAGATAGATGGTGACTATTTTTTTTAAAAGGTATTGCCGAGAGATAAAAAGACTATTATTCTAATTTTTTTAGAAAATTATTAAAATATTACAAGTTTCTCAACAAATTATGACAAAAACCTCCCATTTGACATGTTATTGTAATAATAACTACATATATGGGGAGATAGATATGATAAAAAAATTATCGATTGTTTTTGTGTTCCTATTAAGTATCTTGTTATTTAATGGCCAAGCAGATGCAGCAAGTTCTCAGTTGATCATTATTAACAAAAAGACTAACACTCTAGCATTTTATAATGCTGGCAAGTTAGTCAAAACCTTTAGTGTCGCTACAGGGAGATCAAGAGATTTAACTCCTGAAGGCACATTTAGGATTGTAAATAAGATTAAAAATCGTCCCTACTATACAAAAAATATTCCTGGGGGTGACCCACGTAACCCGTTAGGTGACCGCTGGATGGGGCTAGAGGCAAGGGGTACATATGGTACAACATATGGGATACATGGAAATGCCAATGAAAGCTCAATTGGTAAATACGTAAGCTCGGGCTGCGTGCGCATGCATAATACCGAGATTCGTTGGTTGTTTGATCAGGTCCAATTGTATACTCCGGTAATCATTACTTACGCTAGCAGCAGCTTTGACGCAATTGCAAAAGCAAATGGTTTTTCAGTGAATACAGATGGCTGGGTGCTTTCAGGCGGTAAATGGTACTACTATGTTAAAGGGGTTGCCCAAAAGGGATGGCAAAGCATAAACAGTAAGTGGTACTACTTTGATGGCTCTGGCGTAATGAAGACAGGTTGGCTTTCTTATAAGAGCCAGTGGTACTATTTAGATAAATCCGGTGCAATGAAAACTGGCTGGGTCTATGATAAAGCAAAATGGTATTATCTAGGTAAATCGGGAGCTATGCAAACGGGCTGGCTGACAGACGGCGGCAAGAAATATTTCCTTGAACAGTCTGGTGCGATGAAAACTGGCTGGCTTTTATCGGGAAATGATTGGTATTACTTCATGCCTGATGGTTCAATGAAAACCGGTTGGGCCTTAGTTAAAGGAACTTGGTATTACCTCGATGGCAGTGGAATCATGAAAACGGGCTGGTTAGATCTTTCAGGACAAAAATATTACCTCAACAGTGATGGTGCGATGGTAAAAGACGACTGGAAGGAAATTGAAGGAAAGTGGTATTATTTCAACAAAGACGGTCGAATGGCTGTCAATACGGTGGTTGAGGGTTATAAACTTGGTGCAGACGGAGCCTGGATCCAGGTTGAATATGTTGCTTTAGGAGATTCCTTGGCAGCAGGTATGACTCCACAGGGAGTAGATCGGCCTGTGGTAGACGGAAAGGATCCGGATTGGGGATATCCAAATTATATTGCAGAAAACTTTGCAAAATCTTATCAATTGCTTGATTTTGATAACTATGGTGTTTCAGGATATACAACTGATAATGTGATCGCTCAATTAAGTAATCCAGATGTTCAAAAAGAAATAAAAGAAGCTACACACCTTACAATTGATATTGGTGCGAATGACCTGCTTGCAGCACTTCCATCCATTCAAGCAGACCCAACTAAAGCGCCTGCAGCAATTGGAACTGTAGCTGCTAAGATAAACGCAATTCTAGGCACAATTGATCAACTGAATCCAAATGTAAAAGTTTATGTAATGGGCTACTATAACCCATTCCCATATGAAACGGACCAAACTAAGATTGCACAATTAAATCAATTATTAACAGCGTTTAATGGCCAAATACAAGCACAGGCTTCAGCTCATGGCGATACATTTGTCCCAACTGCACAAGTGATAAATGTAGCCAATTTTGCAGAATACATTACAAATCCATTAAACATTCATCTAAGCCTTGCTGGCTATCAAGTGGTGGCTGGGGAGTTTTGGAAAGCAATAGACTAATAGAAAAATAAATATTTCAATTTACAAGGCACCCTCCACAACGGGTGTCTTATTTTATTGTGTCTATGGATACTAATACTAACTGGCGAAATGGCAGTATTATTGGATTCTGGTAATGTAGTTGGTGCTTTAGGATTTAATTTTATTACGTAAACAAACACGTTTACTCGTTTACTTTGTTGTATACTTGATGTTTACGAATGTGTACACAAGTAAACGATTCGGTAAACAGATTTGTAAACAAGTACACAAATACGTAGACATCCAGTAATGACGCTATGTATACAGATTTGTTATCTGTGTTTACAAAATTGTATACTAAATCATCACGAACATAGAAGTATATTATTTGGGGCGATTAATACTACGGTAGCTTGGTGAAAATTTGCCTAAACACAGTCTGGAATATTCATATAATCAATTTTAGGAGATTCCTTTTGGTAGGGTCACCACGTTACAATTGATATTCCAAATGTAAAGGTTTATGGAATGGGCAACTATAACCCATTCCCATATGAACAGGATCTAATTAAGATTGCGCAATTAAATCAATTATTAACAGCGTTTAATGGCCAAAAACAAGCACAGGCTGCAGCTCATGGCGGTACATTCGTCCCAACTGTACAAACGATAAATGTAGCCAATTTTGCAGTCTATCTGCAAAGTCCCTCGAACATCCACCTAAGCCTTGCTGGTAATCAAGTAGTGGCTGGGGAGTTTTGAAAGGCAATAGACTAATAGATAAATAATTATACAAATTAACAAGGCACCCTCCACAACGGGTGTCTCTATTTTATTATGCCTATAGCTTGTTGTTGGGATTTTGTTCAGTTATTGGGAACTCTGCGGCAATGGTAAATCGATGAGAGTAGACAGATAGCCTTCCTTGTTATCATAATTGTTGATTGATTAGTTTTTTAATTCTTTTTTACGTAGACAAACACGTTTACTTGTTTACTTTGTTGTATATTTTTTGTTTACAAATATGTGGACATGTATATATATTTGTAAACATGTCCACAAATTCGTGGACATGTATATATATTTGTAAACATGTCCACAAATTCGTGGACATCAAGTAATGGCGCCATGATACAGGTTTGTCATATATGTTTAGAACTTTGTATACTAAATCATCACGAACATAAAGGTATATTATTGGATCGATTACTACTACCATGGATTTTTTTAATTCGGCGCAAATACAGCCTGGAATATTCATATACGCAGATTTAGGAGATTCTTTTTGGCAGGGTCACTACTCCCAATGGAGAATATATAGGAAGTAATCGATGGTACTCAGGATAGCGATTAATATGTAGCATTGTCTTAACTCGTTTTTAAGAAAGAATTTATGATTCTTAATGAGCAATCAAGAAATTATACGAATAGTATTTCTTTGAGTTACTTTTAACTGTAGGTAAAAAAGGAATTAAACCACTTATATCCAAAGTACTAGTAGTCTAGTTTTTAGGGGAATTACTCGTGGATACAAAAATGTATACATGTTTACACGATTGTTTACAAGTAACGTGTACAAGTATACGTAAATGTTTACAAGTATGCAAATTCGTATACTTCCCATGGTTTAGCATTGTATACACTATTGTAATCAATGTTTACAAAAATGTTTACACGTCTGCCGATGTTTACAGAATGTTTACTTCTTTACACTTGTATTTCGTTTCTGTTGGACTATTGAAGAATCTATTAATCTCCTATAATCTAATAGTACGTACTAGTTTTACATATCTTAATTTGAATCTTAATCTATTAAAGAAAAAGGAATGATGTATATGACAAAGTCCAGAATTGCTGCCATTGATGTAGGTAATGACTCGATAAAAGCTATTTTCGGGGAATTAGAATATGAATTAAATATTCCTAATATTATTGCAAGGGACACTGAGGATCGTCCCGTAATTGGGATTGAAGAACTTGATAACAAAAATCCGTTAGACGGAATCCATGTTAAAATCCACTCCCCTGCCTTGAAAGAAAATAACGTAATCTATCGTGTCGGTAATTTAGCCACTAAGAGTAATAATGCTACCGAATTAGATCCGGGCAGCAGCAAGTCAGAAGAAGACCAAACCTTAATTATGCTATTTACAACATTAGCGTTAGATGCAGTTAAAGATGATGCCACTTTCCTAAAGACAAAGAATATCATTGATGCCAATTATACATTAGGCACTGGCCTCCCCCTTCGCGAAGTAAAGGAAGGAAAAGATGCCGGTTATCGTTCGAAATTAATGGGCTCTGTCCATCAAGTTGAATTTTTAGTAACTCCAAAATACCAAGGCTTAAAGGTGAACATTAAGTTCAATGAAGTAAAGGTTTATCCGGAAGGATTTGCAGCTTACATTAACCTTGTGATGGATAATAACTTAAAAATTATCAATAAGGACTTAATTGATAGACGCATTCTCATTCAAGATATCGGCGGTTTATCAACAGATATTGCTGTCATCAAAAATCGAAATGTTGATGATGATAAAGCCCAGGGCTTTAACCTAGGTGTTTCTGAATCATTAGAGGCCATTCGTGAGGAAATTAGAACGAAGCACGGTGTGGAACTGGATAGCCGCCGTGACGTAGTCGAAATCATCACACGAAAGAATGATCGGAACCACATTATGGTAAAAGGAAGCAGAACAAGTGTTCATGATATTACTGATCGAATTCTGCTTGATCTAGCCAAAAAACAGTATCGTTTATTACGAAATGTATGGTCAAAGAACTCACAAACGGAAATCTGCTATTTTGTTGGCGGTGGGGCCCATGTATTGAAGGATTACATTAAAACATTAAATAATAATCTCGACGGATATAATCTGGAATTCTTTGAAGACGATAAAGAAAGTATTTGGATGATGGCAAATGCCTATTATAAACTCATCATGGATTTTGCCAGAAAAACGGATAAACAAAACAATGTTAAACAACCACAACCACAACCTGTAAAAAGCTAAATAAGGTGATGAGATGAAAAAGGCTGCGACCAATGATATAACAAGGGGCCAGGCAATATCCTTCCGGGTCCCTTCCGATACACCTGACCATATTGTCAAGCATCTTCAAAAATTGAAGGAAACCGAGCGCAGAAATTTTTCAAGTAAAATTGCGGAATTCGTCATGCAGGGAGTCAGCAGTTCGGTTTCACGTGAAAAAGAAACCATTACGATTCCCCTCCCCCAGAGGCTGACGAAAGCACAGCGGGATTGGCTAAAGCATGAGCACTCTGAGGCATTGCTTGGGAGTATCCTTTTTCAACTGATTTCTGACCCAGTTCGTGCAACCTCCCTTTTAGCATCTTTAAATAGTAAATCTTTGGATATAGATGAGGCTCTATACCTTCAGGAGAAAGTATTTCCTGAGGAACTTTCTGCTAGCTATCAAGAGGTGTCTGCCGGGATCGGGGAGGATACTGTCCCTGTTGATCTAAATGATTTAGAGGACGATTTAGATGGGTTTGATTGGGATAGGGCGGAAAAAGTGCAGCCGACCATTACAGAAGTTGTTGACGGTGAAGGAAAAGATGAAGTAGAGGACCTGCTTGGCGGGTTTTTGGCGAATATGAATAAGTAAGAAAAACAAGCCATGATATAAAAGTCATGGCTTGTTTCCATTAATGACTATGGTTCGGCAATTTTTTGGCAGGGCGATTATCCCCTTGATGTTCTTTATTTTTCCTGTCCTTTTCCTGCTTTTCGCGCAAATCCTCTACAAATTCATGAGTACTTTTGTTATCCATTCCACAACCCTCCTTACGATTAGAACAATGGTTAATGTATCCATTCCTTCATAAAAACATACAAATTCTCTCCTCATTTAACAGATATTGGATTTAAAATTTACTCACCGTACATAAGTATTAAAGAATGGAGGAGGAGTTTGAATGTTGTTAACGATTCTGATCATTCTTTTGATTGTATTTATCGGAGGTCCGCTTTGCTTTTTCCTCTGGCTGCGCAGCTTGGCAAAAAAGCCGCAGCATTCCATTATCAGGGCCTATCCCTATTTTGGCTGGATCCGTTATGTTCTCGAAATGATGGGACCGAAGCTGCGGCAATATTGGTTTGACAGTGATAATGGAACGGGTCCATTTTCCCGTGCTGATTATTTAGGGATTGTTTTTTCAGCGAAATATCGCAGCGATCTGTTGAGCTTTGGCTCGAAACGGGATTTTGAACAGCCCGGTTACTTTATCGCAAACGAGTTATTTCCTCTCTTAAATGATGAATTAAAGGTTGATAATCAGGAAAAAGTCCATGCGATGAAATATAAAATAGACCATGAGGGGTTGTTCACCCGACGAGAGCACCTTGAAGAGGATGAAATTACTCGCTGGCTTTTCCATGAGGAAGATACGATTGTCGTCGGCCCGGAACGACGGGAACCCTGGAGGCTGCGCGGGCCTTTTGGTGCCTCCGCCACGTCTTACGGGTCTGTTGGAGAACACTACATTCTTTCAACGGGCCATGGAAGCAAGATGGCAGGTGGTTCATGGATCAATACGGGTGAGGGAGGAGTGGCGCCGGAGCATCTGGAAAGCGGAGCCGATGTCGTTTCCCAAATTGGTCCTGGTTTATTTGGATATCGTGATGATGAGGGCCGTTTTTCACTTGCTGAATTCAAGATGAAAGCAGCAGAACCAGTGATTAAAGCCTTTGAGCTTAAGTTCGGTCAAGGGGCAAAAATCCGCGGCGGCCATCTTGAGGGGGCAAAGGTCACGGCAAAGGTTGCCCAAATTAGAAAGGTTCGGGAAGGTCAAACGATCAATTCACCGAATCGGTTTTCCTTTTTGCATAATGCGGCAGAGGCGTTACAATTTATCAAAACACTGCAAGAAGAAGGCGGAAAACCAGTTGGAATGAAAATCGTTGTTGGCCATCACTCGAAACTGGATGAATTGTTTGAAACGATGAATCAGCTGCAGATTTATCCTGATTTTATTACGGTTGATGGCGGTGAAGGAGGTACAGGTGCGACCTTTAAATCGATGGCAGACTCGATGGGGCTTCCCCTTTTTCCTGCTTTGATTGCAGTTGTCGATAAAGCGTGCAAGTATGGGGTCCGCCGTAAGGTCAAGATTTTTGCGTCAGGAAAGTTAATTTCGGCTGATAAAGTAGCGATTGCTTTGGGAATAGGTGCTGATGCGGTGAACTCAGCCCGCGGTTTCATGATTGCAAATGGCTGCATTATGGCCCTGCAGTGCCATACCGGTAAATGTCCGGCAGGCGTTACAACGACGGACCCGAAACATCAGGAAGCATTGGTGCCTGAGGAAAAGAAGTGGCGTGTGATGAACTATATTATTAATGTCCGGCAGGGGCTGTTTGCCTTAGCGGCTGCCTGCGGGATTGATACGCCAAGGAAATTTACCCGGGACCATATTGTTATTAAAGCTAGTGATGGTCAGGTGACGAGGCTGTCTGAGCTTTTTCCCTTGCCTGAATCGGAATACTTGCGATGATTTAGAGTTAGCATTATATTCATAGTGGAAACTTTTTCTATTAAAGCAAATCTTTTATCCTACTAATCTAGACTGGGTGGTGGGACCTTTGGGGCTGCCGAATGATATTGTTCTCGAAAACGGTATTTTAAATGAAAAGTTAATTATGAAAAGGGAGATTCTTTATAAGGGTATGAATGGCAGGCTTGTCGAACGATTTTATTTGTCCGGGGCGGAAAGCTATATTTTTAAGCCGCTGACCAATAACGATCAATTAGGTAAGGAAGCGTGGATTCATGAGCAGCTACTCCTCCATTTCCCAGCTATTTTTCCTAGAATACTTTCTTATTCGGAAAGTGATAATCCGGAATTGAGTTGGATGATTCTGGAGGACCTCGGCCAGCTTACGCATAAATTTAATGAGGAAACAGTGTTAGGCGTGGTCAAGTGGGTGGCTTGGTGGCATTCCCTCCCAGTGGAAAAGCTGGGGAATCTACCGGTTAAAGGGCTGAAGCCGCAGATTAGTGAAATTGTTGCAGAAATTTGTGATAGACGGGAGTCGTTTTATCAAATACTGCCCCACTTACAGATTGACGAAAAACTTATACAGCATATTTATGCTTTGCTAGGCGAGGCGGAATTTTCAACGCATCAGGTTTTGTCACATGGGGATTTACATGTAGGAAACTATGCCTTCGTGGATAATAAAATGATGATTTTGGATTGGGAACATACGCACCTTAATAAGCCATACTGGGATTTGTATCATGTTTTGGATATGTCTCATCCCCTTTTTCCGAGGACGATTACGAGTGAATTTCGCGAAATGATTTTAAAATCGTATCTTAGCCAAGTGGAGTTAGAGATTAATGACGATGACTTTATGAAGGAGTATTATTTGTTCGCGGCGGCTTTTTCCATTTGGATGCTCCTGCTGATTCAAAAGGACTTACAGAATAACGGCGGCAAGTGGTCGGTAGAACAGCTGATTACGCAGCGGGAAGAGACGGCTTGCAGTTTGCGGCAGTGTGGTGCTGCTCTCTTTTCAACGGAAAAAAGCTAACCATGGGGGTTAGCTTTTTTTGGTTAAGCTTTTTGCTCGGTAAGTTTGATGATTTCAATCACGGTGTTGGTGGCTTTGATCATGTTATCAACGGAAATAAATTCATATTTGCCGTGGAAGTTTTCGCCGCCGGTAAAAATATTTGGCGTTGGCAGACCCATGTACGATAATTGCGAGCCGTCGGTGCCGCCGCGGATTGGCTTCGTGATCGGTGTGATGTCCAGATTCACCATTGCCTGGTGAGCCATGTCGACAATTTCTTTCACTGGTTCGATTTTCTCTTTCATGTTGTAATACTGGTCTTTTAATTCTAGCTGGATGGAGTCTGTGCCGTATTTTGCTTGTAAGTCTGCGACAATTTTTTCCATCGTGGCCTTTCTTCCATTGAATTTTTCCTTGTCATGATCCCTGATAATATAGTGAAGCTTCGTTTGTTCAACCTCGCCATTAAAAGAGATTAAGTGGTAGAAGCCTTCGTATCCCTCGGTATGCTCAGGGGCTTCTTGTGCGGGAAGTTTACTATGTAATTCCATGGCAATTTTCATGGAGTTGACCATTTTGTCCTTGGCCGAGCCAGGGTGAATATTTGTTCCTTGGACAGTAATTTTAGCGGCAGCTGCATTGAAGCTTTCGAACTCCAGCTCCCCTAGCGGACCACCGTCAACGGTATAGGCATAGCTGGCATTGAAGGCCGCAACGTCAAACTTATGAGGTCCCCTGCCAATCTCTTCATCCGGTGTGAACGCAACGCGGACCTTACCGTGCTTGATTTCTGGATGCTTAATTAAGTAAGCCATCGCTGTCATAATTTCGGTGACACCAGCCTTATTGTCCGCACCAAGGAGTGTCGTGCCGTCGGTGGTAATTAAGGTGTGGCCTTTGTATTCTTGAAGACTTGGAAAATCCTTAGGTGACATGATTACTTTTATTGCTTCATTAAGGACGATTTTTTGGCCGTCATAGTTCTCCACGATTTGCGGGTTCACGTTTTTACCAGTAAAATCAGTTGCAGTATCGACATGGGCAAGGAAGCCGATGGTTGAGACTTGCTTTTCTGTGTTGGATGGCAGGGTCGCCATCAGGTAGCCATTCTCATCAAGCGTAATTTCTTCCATCCCAATGGCTTTTAATTCGTCTTCGAGCATGCGAAGCAGTGTCCATTGACCCTCTGTCGAAGGACAAGTTTCACTGCTTTCATCAGATTGAGTGTCAACTTTTACGTAGGAAGTAAATCTTTCAATCAATTCGTTTTTCACTATTGCTACACTCCCTTTATAGGTTTTTGTTCATGAATATCATATCATTTTGTGGGAGCGGTTACACATTTTATGGGGGAGTGGCGGAGTGATTTTGCGTTACTCTCGGATAGGAGTTATTTATTCTCGTATAAGAGTCGTTTACTCTCGGATAATCAAAATAACTCTCGAATAAGCGGCAATTACTCTC
>NZ_JBALPP010000042.1:22523-64167 GCF_036965425.1 Neobacillus drentensis
GAAATAAAAAATAACTCTCAGATAAACGGCATTTACTCTCTGACACAAAAATAACTCACCAGTTTAGAAAGTGTGCTAAGTAGAAATTCCTAAATAACAGTATCATACCTTTAATTGAAATAGAAATATGTTCGGTTTCGAAATGTTCCTTCAAACTTTAAATTCATACCTTGTAAAATTCGAGTAGCAGTGTGAATATCCACCCCCAAAAACTCCCGACACTCCCTATTCGTAATACTTCTCTTAAAAATCAAAAACCACTCCAGCAAAGCCCTTTGATGGGCATTGTGGTCCCTCGCCCCGCAAAATGGACAATTCCAGGTCCGTGGCAGTTTAATCATTCCAAATCTGCCGCATTCCTCACACCTCACCCCTGGCTTGAAATCCCCAAAAGGTATTGAAAAACTCTCACTTATTGGTTTTGGAATAAATCGTTGATGACTGGCTAATAATTCTTTAGAAAGCCAATGGAGGGTATTTATATCCAACTGTTTGCCTTGTTGTGGGATGCTTCGAATGTAGGATGGTATCAAATTGGGGAATAATATCTTTGTTTTCGCAGGAGGAACGGCCACAATTTGCTTCGGATAGGCCAGTACAACCGCACCGTAAATGGGGAGATTGATGCCGCGGCTTCTTAGCCAGGCACCCAACAAATCACGGTTCCGCTCTAATTGGACGACAGGGCTTTCATAGCCATCCCTATGCCCATCTTCTCTAGTCCGGATCAACTGAGGAGGATTATCCTTAAACTCCAAAATGCCCGCAATATTTTTAACTTCTAAAACCAAACCATACCAGGGAGAGAAAAAAAAGTTGTCCATTTGAAATTGCTCATCAGATGTGGGAGATAAATCGTGGAAAATGCGGTGTTCAAATGGAAATGAATGTTTTCGGAAAATCTCAGAAACTCGTTCCTCCCCTCCAATTCCGGCCTCGACCGAAGCTTGTTTTGCAGCCAAAATAGGCATACAAGGATGGCCGCTGGATAACCGATTTTGAGCAGCAATTAACCCTTCTAACTTTAATGAGGGATCTCTATTTTTAAGATTAATGTTCATCCACCTCCTTCACCATGCATGTTAGCACATCGATAAAAATCCTACTATACATTTCATAATTTTGTTAAAAATATAGATTGACCACTATTGACCACAGGAGTCAACGGGATTATAATGATGCCATTGACCCACGTGGTCAACAGAAATAAAAGGAGTGCTGGCACAGTGTTTTCAAAGTTTCTCAGCCTAGAAAAGGAAAAACAAGATCGAATCATCAATGCTGCTATAAAGGAATTTGCCCAGAAAGGATATGATAAGGCTTCAACGAATGAAATCGTTAAGGAAGCAGGGATTTCAAAGGGGCTGCTATTTCATTATTTCGGCAATAAAAAGCAGATGTATTTCTTTTTATTTGACTATTGCACCACTCTCATAACCGACGAATATTACCTAAAGGTAAATTTTAAAGAAACAGACTTTTTTACAAGAATCCGGCAGGCGATTATCGTCAAAATGGAAATGCTGGGTACCCATCCAGATTTATTTAAGTTCATTCAAGAGGTATTTTTGGAGGACTCTCCAGAAATAAAAGTGGAATTTGATAAGAAAAAGCAGGAAATGACCCATATCAACATGGAGAAGTTTTATGAGGGCATTGATTATTCCAAATTTAGAGAGGATGTCGACCTCAAAAAAATCTTAAAAATCATTACTTGGACCTTTGAAAAATTAAGTGATGAAGTCTTAAATCAAGCAAAAATGTCACCTAACCATGAAATTGATTATCAAAAAATCCTGGATGAAACGGAAGAATATTTTCAAGTGTTAACTAGATGTTTTTATAAATAAAGGGGGCTATTAACGATGAATGTGATTGAAATTAATAATCTAACAAAGACCTACGGGAAAGCAAGAGGAATCACCAACATCAGCTTCAATGTCGAAGAAGGTGAAATCTTTGGATTCATCGGGCCCAATGGTGCTGGTAAATCCACCACCATCCGCACGCTGCTGTCGCTTATTTACCCAACAAGCGGCAGCGCAAGTATTTTTGGCAAGGACTGCATTCAGTTTGCCCCGGAAATAAAAAGGGAAATTGGCTACCTGCCGTCGGAAGTTTTTTACTATGACAATATGAAAGTGAAAGATCTATTAAAATACTCAGCTAGTTTTTATAAAAAGGATTGCAGTAAGAGAATCAAAGAATTGGCAGAAATCATGGATCTCGATCTCAATAAAAAGATCGATGACCTTTCATTAGGTAACAAAAAGAAGGTTGGAATTGTGCAGGGGCTGCTTCATGAACCAAAGCTCATTATCCTTGATGAACCAACAAGCGGCCTTGACCCGCTGATGCAGCAAAAATTCTTTGAACTGCTCGAAGAAGAAAATAAAAAAGGAGCGACGATTCTCTTTTCATCGCATATCCTCAGCGAAGTTCAGCGTCTTTGCAACCGAGTAGCCATCATTAAAGAAGGCAAGATCGTTACCGTAGAAAAGATTAGCACCTTAAAAGAAAACAACTATAAAAAGTTCAAGATTGAGACGAAATCGCCAATTAACCAGAATTATTTCCAAATGAGCGGCGTGAATAATTTAGCCATTGATGGCAGCATTACCAGCTTCCTATTCCGAGGAGATATTAATGCCATCATGAAGAAAATCGCGGAAATAGAAATTGCAAATCTATGGATTGAAGAGCCAGACCTTGAGGAGATTTTTATGCACTACTATGAAAAGGAGGCCTAAGAAACTATGAATATCTTTTTACATGAGTTGAAGGCTTACCGGAAGTCGACAATCATCTGGTCGATCTCATTAGTGTTGATCATCGCTCTGTTTATGTCGTTGTATTCTTCCATTGCCAAGGATGCAGAGGGCTTTTTAAAGATATTAGAAAATTACCCAGAGGCGATTAGAAATGCAATCGGATTTAATCAAGGAAACTTCTTTACAATATTAGGTTTCTACAGCTTCCCATTATCGTTTATTACTTTGTGCGCCGGCATCCAGGCAATGAATCTCGGAACTTCCATTGTCAGTAAGGAGGTCCGTGAAAAAACAGCCGATTTTCTGTTAACAAAGCCTGTGACACGCAGCCAAATACTCACAGCTAAGTTAATGGGGGCATTCGTGTCCTTGGTCATCACCAATATTATTTATTTTGCTGCGGCAAGTGTCTTGGCATTTCAAGTGAAAACAGATGACTTTAGTATGAAAATTTTCTTTTTGCTTACGCTGACTGTTTTTTTCATTCAACTGATTTTCCTGGCTTTAGGAATCATCATTTCTGTGATTGTTCCAAAAATCAAATCGGTACTGACTATCTCGCTTGCAACGGTCTTTGCCTTCTATTTTCTGGGGATATTTAGTGATACCACTGGAGAAGAAGTAAAACGTTATATTTCGCCATTCAAATATTTTGACACTGCCTATATTATCAAACACGCAGGCTATGAAACATCCTTTTTGATAGCCGGTGCAGTCATTATCCTTCTTGCTATTATGGCAAGCTTTGTTGTTTATTCTAAAAAGGATATTCATGCCGTTTAAAAATGGAGGTGTTTCCAAGGTGAATATATATGTAAAAGAGTTGAAGTCCCACCGAAAATCAATTATCTTTTGGAGCATTGGTGTCTTCCTGATGGTGGTATCGGGTATGACAAAATATGATGCTTATTCTTCATCAGGGCAATCGATCAATGATTTGCTTAAAGATATGCCAAGGTCACTAAGGGCTGTTTTTGGCATGAGTGATTTGGATTTATCGAAGGTAAGTGGGTACTACGGGATGCTGTTTATCTATTTATTATTAATGGCCACCATCCATGCGGCGATGCTGGGGGCAACGATTATTGCCAAAGAGGAGCGAGACAAAACCTCTGAGTTTTTGTTCGTCAAACCGGTATCTAGAACTACCATCATTACGGCAAAATTATTAGCAGCATTAACGAATATCATCATTTTCAATCTGGCAACCTGGATTTCTTCCATTGCTCTTATCGCAAAATACAATGAGGGTGAAGCGGTGAATAGGGATATCGCCCTTTTAATGGCAGGGATGTTCATTTTACAGCTGCTGTTTATGGTCATCGGCAGTGCCCTCGCGGCGGTTAAAAAGAGACCTAAGACGGCCGCCTCACTGGCAACTGGTATCCTTTTAGTAACTTACATGTTGTCGATATCGATTGATTTAAATGAGAATATAAAGGGTTTAAAATATTTGACTCCCTTTAAATATTTTGAAGCTAAAAATGTCATGTTTGGCAGTGGGCTCGATCCCGTTTTTATTGTGCTTTCAGTTGTATTGATCGCCGCACTGTCAGCTGTGACATATGTTTTTTATAAAAAGAGAGATTTAAACATATAGAAGACCGGGAGTTAATTCCCGGTCTTCTTATTTTTCATTGGCCATTTTTACAAGGGTAATAATATCAGTTGAAAGCTTGCTGTAAGAAGGTGCTTTCGCTTTAATATTGGTTTTGATCCCGTCGATGAGCGGCATGGCTTTTGGATTAGTGATCGTTAGGATCTGAACTTGGCCGTTGAAGGCTTTTGTCATGATATCCTTCGCCCGTTCTAAATTGTCATCGGTATTGACCTTTTTCATGTCGACCCCGTCTAAATTCCCTTTGCCGGAAAGGCCATTCGTATTGGTTAACACCTTTGACTGCATTTCATCATAACGGGTGGAGGTGGTTTCTTGATTCGCTCTTGCGAGGATGATGGTGTCATCAAGGACGAACACCTTAATCCCTGGAACCCCTTCCCCTGCAAGTCGTGACTCTAAGTGTGATGAAATTCCCCCGTCATGTAAACTGGAGCTGCCAATTAAGCTGTAGACATTGCTGCCAAGCCCGCTTGTCGCTTGAGTTGTTTTCTTCTTGGCTCGGTCCACGCTTGGAATCACATTGATACTATTATGATTGCCGTGGACGACTCCATTTCCCTTGTTGTTCAGGGACTGTTGGTGCAGATCATGATTAATGGCCGCATCTGCCTCATGTGCTTTTAGATCTTGCTGCCCAGAACATCCGCCTAGTAACAAAAGGGTCCCAATTAAAGGTGTACAGCAAATTTTCCAATTCTTCTTCATTCCTTCGTCGCCTCCTTTTTAAAAATAAATTTCCCTTTTCCTTTTGTGCGTATGAATGGTTTATTTTGGGAACATTATCAAACAGAAGGCAGAAAACTGCCTAAGTCTACAATTTTTTGATTCATTTTCCTTGGAGGTGTTTGGAATGACAGAAGAAAAAAAGGAAAGGCCGGATTTATTATCAAGGAGAAAATTTATTCGTAATACGGGCTATACAGTTGGGGGTCTTGCCGTTGGCGGCGTTTTGGGGAGCATCCTCCCGCTTGGGACGGCAAAGAAAAATAAAGAGGAAACAGCCCAGAATTTTAATCGAGCGCTCATGTATTTTACCCCTGAACAATATCGGATTGTTGAAGCAGCAACCGAGCGGATTTATCCGAAGGATGATCATGGTCCAGGTGCCAAAGAATTGGGAGTTGCCTTTTTTATTGATCACCAATTAGCAGGTGATTGGGGCTTTAACTCACGGGAGTATATGCAGGCACCCTTTTTTAAAGGGGAAAAGGTTCAAGGCTTCCAAGGCCGGTTAAAACGGAGAGATATTTTTGACATTGCCTTACGCGAACTGAATAACCATAGCCAATCTGTTTATAAAAAGGACTTTGTCGACTTAAAGGGCGATGAGAAGGATGCTATCCTCAAAGACTTTGAGGAAGACAAAGTGAATATTACCACGATTTCACCAAGTGGATTTTTCAATATGCTGAGGAGTTCAACCCTAGAAGGTGTTTATAGTGACCCGCTTTATGGCGGCAATAAAAATATGGACGGCTGGAAAATGCGCAATTATCCAGGAAGTCAAATGGCTTATGCCTCTGTTATTGAAAAGGATTTTAAGAAAATTAAACCGCAAAGTCTGCAGAATCATATGGGTAAGTAGAATTTTTTAAAAAGAAGGTGAGAACATGGCGAGAAAGTTACCGAAAGTAGATGTTGTTTTGGTTGGTGTTGGCTGGACTGGAGGAATTATTGCCGCCGAGCTAACGAAGAAAGGCTTAAAGGTAGTCGGCTTAGAGAGAGGAAAGGAACGAAAAACCGAAGATTATTATATGGTTCATGATGAATTGCGCTATGCCTTGCGCTATGACCTTATGCAGGACTTGTCGAAGGAAACGATCACCTTCCGCGGCAATGAAAATATCCGTGCTCTGCCAATGAGGCAATACGGTTCGTTCCTGCTTGGTGATGGTTTAGGCGGATCAGGTGTTCATTGGAATGGACAGACATACCGGTTCCTTCCATATGATTTCGAGATCCATAGTAAAACGATTGAAAAGTACGGAAAAAATAAAATCCCGGCGGAAATGTCCCTGCAGGACTGGGGCATT
Organism: Neobacillus drentensis; assembly: GCF_036965425.1. Classification (GTDB taxonomy): domain Bacteria; phylum Bacillota; class Bacilli; order Bacillales; family Cytobacillaceae; genus Neobacillus; species Neobacillus drentensis_F. Next base: position 28,949 of record NZ_JBALPP010000042.1, read on the forward strand.
ACCTATGATGAGCTTGAACCCTATTATGATCGATTTGAAAAAACAGCGGGGATTTCCGGTGAGGAAAATCCACTGGGAGGCAAGAGGTCCGATAAATATCCGACTCCGCCAATGAAAATGTCTCCGCCAATGAAAATGTTCGAAAAAGCGGCGAAGAAATTGAATCTCCATCCTTATATGATGCCATCTGCTAATTTATCGGAGTCGTATAAAAACCCGGATGGGATCCAGAGGTCAGCTTGTCAATACTGCGGCTACTGCGAAAGGTTTGGCTGTGAGTATGGGGCAAAGGCTGATCCGGTTGTGACAGTAATTCCGGTAGCACTAAAATCGGGTAATTTTGAGATCAGGACGCATTCCAATGTTAGAAGAATTTTAAAACAAGGTAACAAGGTGACGGGAGTTATGTATGTAGACACGACAACCGGAGAAGAAATTGAGCAGCCAGCTGACATTGTTGTGATGACAAGCTATGTATTCAATAACATCCGTTTGCTCTTGATGTCTGATGTAGGAAAACCGTATGATCCGAAAACAGGGAAGGGCGTTATCGGAAAAAATTATGCTTACCAGGTTATGAAAGGTAATGCTGTCGGGTTTTTTAAGGATAAAGAATTTAACACCTTTGCCGGGGCAGGTTCGCTTGGTATTCTGTTTGATGATTATAATGGCGATAATTTTGACCACTCCAAATTAAATTTTATTCATGGTGGCGGCATATCGCTTACACAAACGGGCTACAGACCGATTCAAAACAATCCTGTACCAAAGGGAACGCCAATGTGGGGGAAAGAATTTAAGAAGCAGTCGTTAAAATATGCAAACCGTGTTTTAACTGTTGCAGCACAAGGGTCATCCATGCCATTTAAGCATCATTTTCTTGACCTCGATCCTACATATAAGGATGCATTTGGCGACCCGTTAATTCGGATTACCTTTGATTTTGAAGAACAGGACCGTCAGCTCGCTGTGTTCCTAGCTAATAAATGTGCCGATGTCGTTAAGGAAATGGGTGCGGACCATATTGATTCATTGAAGGAGTTAGGACCGTATGATATTACCACTTATCAATCGACGCATAATACAGGCGGGGTGATTATGGGGGCAGACCCGTCCACCTCTGCGGTCAATAATTACCTGCAAATGCATGATTATGATAATTTATTCGTTGTGGGTGCATCCGCTTTTGCGCATAACTCGGGGTATAATCCGACGGGAACAGTCGGGGCTCTGGCCTACCGTGCGGCCGAAGGCATCCTGAAATACCACGATAAGGGTGGACAAGTGGGTTAGAAAGTGTTTAAAAAGATACCAACAATGGTAATATGGTAAAATAAACATATTAAAGGAGGAGAAACTCTATGACGACACAAAATGAAAGCAAGTCCTTACCGCCAAAAACATGTTCTGTTGAACGACTCGTAACATTGGAAGCGGATGTAAAGAAGGTCCTATCCGGAGAAAAAACAGCCACACGCCGGAATGGCCGTTACGCTGATCCAGGTGAAATCATGACACTTGAAGGCCGGAAGTTCGTTGTTGATAAGGTTTATTCACAAAGCCTAGGCGAGCTGACAGATGAAGATGCCCGCCGCGAGGGCTTCCAAACAGTGGAAGAATACAAGCAATCAATTCTATCCATTCACCCAGGTATGCCCTGGCTCCCGCAAATGCGCGTTTGGGTTCATGAATTCAGCCCGGTTGAATAGAAAAGAAATGGTCCATTGCCAATGATGGGCCATTTTTTAATGGAATTTTAATCTTTCGGCAGTCGTATAAATTTGTTTAATACAGGAACACAAAATTATAATAGCTATATCAAAAGATTTCCGACAAGCCGGGGTGACTAGAATGAAGTTTTTTAATAAATACATAAACAAGTATTGGAAGTCTTTTAGCATGGCTGTCTTATTCCTCACCTTCGAGGCGATTAGTGATTTAATGCAGCCTACAATCATGGCTAAAATCATCGATAAAGGTGTGGCGGAAAAGGACCTTCATTATGTATTAAAAATGGGCGGCGTCATGCTTCTGATTACGGCGGGTGGTGCAGTTGCGGCCTCGACAAGGAGTATCATCGCCAGTATTGTTTCGCAAAATTTTGGCACGGAGCTCAGGTCCGATTTGTTTAAAAAAATCCAAACACTTTCGTTTAAACATATTGATCGGTTTGACCGCGCGTCGTTAATTACACGGCTCACCAATGATGTTACCCAGGTGCAGGTCTTCGTCAATGGCTTAATGCGGATATTCGTTAAGGCACCGCTTCTCGCCATTGGCGGCCTGATCATGGCGACGCGCCTTAACCTCCACCTTGCGGTCGTCCTCGCAGTCGTCGTGCCAATTGTGGCCATTCTCATTATTTTCAATATGAAAATAGGGTTTCCTCTTTTTTCTAAGGTACAAAAAGCGCTCGACCGAGTCAACGCTGTCATGCGTGAGTACTTATCAGGGGTCCGCGTTGTCAAAGCTTTTAATCGATCCGATGTGGAGATTGGCAAATTTACGAAGGCAAATGAGCATTTTCGTGATCAATCCATTACCGCCAGCCGCTTGATGGCGACCTTCAGCCCGGCGATCATGCTGACTGTGAATCTTGGAATCGTTGTCGTGTTATGGATCGGTGGTTTAGGGGTAAATAAAGGGAATATCCAGGTCGGCCACATTATTGCCTTTACCAACTATATGACGCAAATCTTATTTTCTTTAATGATGATCTCAATGGTTTTTAATATGTTTGTCAGAGCGAGGGCTTCTGCAAGCAGAATTGGTGAGGTCTTTATGCTTGAGGATCCTTCCGTTATGGATACGGAAGCCGCACCAAAACAAGGAGAAAAAGGCAGCATTGAATTTGAGAATGTCTCTTTTACCTATGAGACTGCATCGGGCCAGCCCATCTTAAAACATATCCATCTAACCATTTTACCCGGCGAAACCGTCGGTATTATCGGCTCGACAGGCTCGGGAAAAAGTACGCTTGTTGGGCTTATTCCACGCTTCTACGATATCACAAGCGGTACGATTAAAGTCGATGGAGAGGATATTAGCCAGGTAAATCCCAAAAAACTAAGGGAGAAAATTGCGATTGTCCCGCAAAAGAATATTTTGTTTACGGGAAGTATCGCAGAAAATCTCCGCTGGGGAAAAGAGGACGCCACTGAGCAGGAAATGGAAGAAGCGGCATTAATCGCCGGTGCACACGACTTTATCTCAGCCTCACCTGAAGGCTACAACACGAAAATTGGCCAGGGAGGCGTTAATTTTTCCGGCGGGCAGAAGCAGCGGATTTCAATTGCCCGGGCATTGGTGAAAAAACCGGAAATATTAATCTTGGATGACAGTACAAGTGCTGTCGATGTGGCAACTGAGGCCAGAATTAAGGAAGGCTTGAAAAAATATGCCAGGGGCCTTACGTGTCTCCTGATTGCCCAGCGGATAACCTCGATTATGGATGCCGATAAAATCATTGTCCTGGACCACGGAGAAATCGTTGGGGTCGGCAGTCACCCTGAATTAATGAAAGATTGTAAGGTGTATCAGGAAATTTACCACTCGCAAATGGGCAAGGAGGTATCATGAAATGTCAAACCAACAAACAAGCAATCCCCCTTCCCCTCCCCCATTACGGCCAGGTGGTGCCCAGCGATTAAGGGGCCCGGTGGTAAAGCCGAAGAACTTTAAAGGAACATTAAAACGGCTGTGGGAATACTTCGGGAAAGAACGGAAAATGCTAACCGTCATCTTTATCTTTATTCTTGTCGACGCTGTCCTTATGCTGGCAGCTCCGTACCTGATTGGGAAATCCATCGATGCCATGACTCTCAAACGTGGCAAGGTAGATTTCAATGTTCTCGAAATGCTGATCATCATTTTAATAGCTGCTTATATAGCGGATGCCCTCCTTACCTTTTTGCAAGGTTGGCTGATGGCCGGCGTAGCGCAGCGAATAGTCAAAAGCTTACGGGAATCTATTTTTCAAAAATTGCAAAAGCTGCCTGTCTCGTTTTTTGATTCGCGCACCCACGGTGAGCTGATGAGCAGGCTGTCCAACGATGTCGATAATGTCAGTAATACCATTTCCCAATCGACAACCCAATTAATGTCCGGGGTGATTGTCATCGCCGGATCGTTAATCATGATGCTGGTATTAAGCCCATTGTTAACATTAGCAAGCCTAATTACCGTGCCGCTTGTATTTTTGCTGACAAGGACGATTGCGAAAAGAACGAGCGTCATGTTTAAAAATCAACAAATCCAGCTGGGCCAATTAAACGGCCATATTGAGGAAACGATTTCCGGGATTGAAGTGGTCAAAGCCTTTAATCATGAGGAGAAAGTAATTGAGGAGTTTAGTACGGTCAATGAACGGTTGCGTGAGGTCGGCCTTAAGGCGCAAATTTGGTCAGGGTTCCTGATGCCGATTATGAATGTTATCAATAACCTTGGCTTTGCGGTCATTGCCGTAGTCGGCGGTATTCTTGCAGTAAAAAGCCTGATTACGGTTGGGGCTATTGCCAGCTTTATCACCTATTCGAGGCAATTTGTCAGGCCGCTTAATGATTTGGCGAACATTTTTAATATCCTTCAATCGGGCGTCGCTGGGGCGGAGCGGGTTTTTGAAATCATTGATGAGCAGGAAGAACCTGCTGATTCGAGTGATGCAGTGCCATTGGAAAACCCAAAAGGTCATGTTGTTTTTGAAAATGTCAGCTTTGGTTACAGGGCAGATGTCCCGATTCTAAAGAATGTCAGCTTTGAAGCGGAGGTAGGCAGCAGTACGGCCTTGGTGGGGCCAACCGGTGCGGGAAAAACGACGATTGTGAATCTGCTGACAAGATTTTACGATGTGACTAACGGGAGAATCCTGCTCGATGGCCGTGATATACGTGATTACACAAGGGACAGCCTTCGAAGCTGCTTCGGTTTTGTTCTGCAGGATACGTATTTATTCTCCGGAACCATTAAGGAGAATATCAAGTACGGAAAGCCGGAAGCATCTGATGAAGAAGTCGAGCAGGCAGCAAGGATGGCGAATGCGGATGCTTTCATTAAGCGGCTGCCCCGTCAATATGACACTGTGCTTTCAGAAAATGGCGGAAACCTCAGCCAGGGGCAGCGCCAGCTGTTAGCAATCGCCAGGGTTTTCTTAGCGAAACCTTCGCTGCTTATTTTGGACGAGGCAACCAGCAGCATCGATACGAGAACGGAGCTCCATATTCAAGCCGCACTGCTGACTTTGATGAAAGACCGGACCAGCTTTATCATTGCCCACCGTTTAAATACGATTCGCGATGCCGATATAATCATGGTCATTGACCAAGGGCAAATCATCGAAAAAGGAAGCCATGATGCCTTAATGAGCAGGCAAGGACGATATTACCAGATGTTTTTTAACCAATTTAAAAATGTAGAAGGTGCACTGGATTAAGTGAACTCGAAAAGCTCCCGCTGTAGGCGGGGGCTTTTTGTTATGTTTTCTATAAAAAGTAAACTTTATAAAATATTATCTAAAAATGCCAAAATATGATAATGTAAATAGGTGAATTTGTCGAAATAAAGGTGGATCGAACGTGAAAAAGTGGACAATTTTTTTAAGCAGCATCGTTGTCATATTAGCAGTAGGGGCAGGGTCGCTTTATTATTACCTCAATATTAAAGAATATAAGACGGCTGATCCAAAAGTAGATAATATTGTTAAAACGGATTTTACTATCAAATTACCTGATGATAACACTACACAGACTGGATCTGTGGCAGATGCAAAAGGTCAAAATTTAAGCAAGGCGGTTAAGAAGGTTTCGTCGAGCTCAGCAAATGAAACGCATGAACCTACAAAGATAGAAAGTAAAACAACAGCTCCTATCGTCAAAACAAAACCGACTGCCGCTAGCATTATCGGAAAATATCAAGCGTCCTTTAATGATCTCGAAGGCCAAGCAGACAGCAAACTTAATAATCTTCTATCCTACGCCATGAGTGAATATCAAGAAAAACAGGCCAATGGTGAGGACATTTCTTATTTCTATTTCTATTCAAAATATAATGGTGCGGCCAAAAGATTGGAAGCGAGTACCGATAATTCATTTTTCATTATTTATAATGCCCTTGTGAAAGAATTGGGAAGTTATGGGTACAGCGCTGACGAAGCGAAGCCGATTAAGAATCATTATGTAAGTCTGAAAAAGCAGAAAAGATCTGCGCTAATGGATAAAGCAGTCGGCGCATTAAAATAATGAATAGGAAAAATGTATTATTTTGTTGTAGAAAATGGTAGTTTTATGTAAAATAAGACTATTACTTCTTATAGTAAACTAGCATTCTAGTTTATAGATTCAGAGGTTCAGTACATAATAACTAGGAGGATTATCGTGAAAAGAATTATTGTATTATCTAGCTTTTTATTCCTTTTCCTATTAGCTGTGCTTCCAGCAAATGTTTCTCATGCTGCTGAAGCTGTTAATGTTAAGGGAATATCATTAGAAACAGACAAAGGCGAAATCAAAGCGACTGGCACTGGAAACAACTTTACGTTTGATTTAATTGGGGAAACTGGAGACGTAAAAAAATTAGTTATTGCTTCAGATAACGCCGATAGCGCGACAATTCCTGGAGAACCAGCTTTCGGAATTCCTGACATTACCGGCCATTTTTCTAATGGTCAATTGGTTATTGATAAGGGAAGATTTCTAACATGGTTGGATAAACCTGAGAATGCACAGTTTAAACAGCTTTACAATTTGGCATTTCCACAGTATGCAGCACCAGGGATTGATACGATTGTGTCAATTCAAGATATCAGGAATAATGTCACTAGTGACGATGTATATGGTGGCTATGTAACAGATATTAATGGTAACCAGTCAGAAGTTAATATAACTTTTAAAATTGATGGCTGGAAGTTAGAAAACGGCAAATGGTATTACTATAATGATCAGGCTAAAAAATTAACTGGATGGTTAAATGAAGGCGGCAAGCGGTACTACCTTGATCCAAAAGCAGATGGAGCTATGGTAACTGGCTGGTTTAAAGTGAATGGCAAGTGGTATTACTTTAATCCTTCTGGTGACATGAAAAAAGGCTGGTTCAAAGATAAAGGCAAATGGTACTACCTCGATGCAGTAAATGGCGATGCGTCAATCGGCTGGGATAAAATCGGCGGCAAATGGTACTATTTTGATCTAGTTAATGGTGATATGAAAACAGGCTGGATTAAATTAGGTAACAAGTGGTATTATTTAGATACAGTTAATGGCGATATGAAAACAGGCTGGTTGAAATTAGCTAACAAGTGGTACTATTTAGATTCAGTTAATGGCGATATGAAAACAGGCTGGTTGAAATTAGGTAACAAGTGGTATTATTTAGATCTTTCAAGTGGTGTAATGAAAACTGGCAAAGTAAAAATCGGTTCCAAATGGTATACTTTTGCTAGCGACGGACACTGGTTATATTAATTATTTAGTAAGAGAGAATGCAATTTTGCATCCTCTCTTTTTTCATGGGATTTTTGAAAAAGTAGTGACAAGTGTAAAGACACTTGCTAGAATATCTATGTTTAGTAGCGTTTACTATTCCTTTTCAAATATAAAGAGGACAAATTGGGGAATAATGTTAATGAACGCTACAGCATAGGGGGATTTTAATGGACAAAAAGGAAATATCAGGCCGTAAATTACTTGGCATTGCCGGGATGGGTTGGATGTTTGATGCCATGGATGTCGGAATGCTTTCCTTCATCATTGCGGCTTTAAAAGTAGAATGGAATCTAACCCCGGGGCAGATGGGCTGGATTGGCAGCATCAATTCTATTGGGATGGCTGTCGGTGCCCTTATGTTCGGCTTAATGGCTGACCGTATCGGGCGGAAAAATGTCTTTATTATTACGTTATTATTATTTTCAGTTGGCAGCGGCGCCTCTGCTTTTACGTCAACTTTAACTGTCTTTTTAATTTTTAGATTTTTAATAGGAATGGGCTTGGGGGGAGAGCTCCCTGTCGCTTCCACTCTCGTATCCGAAAGTGTTCCGCCGGAAAAACGCGGCCAGATTGTCGTTCTTTTGGAAAGCTTTTGGGCGGGCGGCTGGCTGATTGCAGCCCTGATTTCTTATTTTGTCATTCCCAAGTTTGGCTGGCAGACAGCATTAATCATTAGTGCCATCCCTGCCCTTTATGCCCTATACTTACGAATGGGGCTGCCGGATTCACCGCGGTTCTCAGCCATAAAGGATAAAGAGAAAATTTCTGTTTTCCAAAGTCTTGGGAAACTTTGGTCGAAAGAGTATGGACGCCAAACGGCGATGCTTTGGGTCTTGTGGTTTTGCGTTGTTTTTTCTTATTACGGGATGTTTCTCTGGCTGCCAAGCGTGATGGTGATGAAGGGCTTTAGTTTAATTAAAAGCTTTGAATATGTCCTAATCATGACATTGGCCCAATTGCCGGGTTATTTTACCGCTGCCTGGTTTATCGAAAAATTTGGCCGCAAATTTGTATTAGTTGTTTATCTAATCGGTACTGCTGCCAGCGCTTATTTCTTTGGCACGGCCGAATCAACCGCCCTTTTGATGACCTCTGGAATCCTGCTGTCCTTCTTTAATCTTGGAGCCTGGGGAGGATTATATGCCTATACTCCTGAACAATATCCAACGATTATTCGCGGGACAGGTGCAGGTATGGCTGCTTCCTTTGGGCGGATTGGCGGAGTGCTGGGTCCATTATTAGTGGGTTATCTTGTGGCCCAAAAAATGTCGATTCAGTCCATCTTTACGATCTTTTGTATCTCTATCATTATTGGAGCGTTAACAGTATTGTTTTTTGGAAAAGAAACGAAAAACAAAGAATTGGTATAACAATTTGTTGAGAGAGACTCCCTTTTGGGGTCTCTTTTTTTTTCAATTTAAGAAGAAAGAAATATATTTAGACAAAATATTAATCTGATTATAACCCTTTTAATGGAAAAGTAAATTCTTATTCACTTTAGTTGAATAAAGCTTTAAAATGTACGAAAACCGAAGAAAATATTATTTTCAAAATTATTTTAAAATAACGCGGAAATAGACTAGACGAACTATAAAATTTTAGATACAATGTTTTCAGAATATTATATGTTTTTTAAACAGTAGCACAAAAGGTTGGGAAAATTTTTCGGAAAAACAGGGGGTTAAGTATGAGAAAGAAAAAGGTAGCTGGAATTTTTATGTCGCTGATGATGGCGGCAGGCGTAATGGCAGGATGTGGCTCTGCGAGCACGAGCGGAGATGCTGAAAAGGGCGGCACAATCAAGATCGGTGCAAACCTAGAGCTATCCGGCGGTGTAGCTTCTTACGGCCAGTCTGTAAAAGAAGGTGTTGAATTAGCCTTTGAAGAAATCAATAAAAAAGGTATTGACGGCAAGAAATTAAAATTAGTGGCAGTTGATAATAAATCAGATGCTGCAGAAGCAACAAACGGTGCTATTAAGCTAGTCAGCCAAGATAAGGTATCAGCAATCATCGGTTCCGCAACAAGTACAAATACCCTAGCCCAAGTTCAAATTGCCCAAGATAACAAAGTTCCATTAATTACACCAACTGCTACTAACGCTACAATTACAAATAAAGACGGTAAGGTAAATGACTTTGTATTCCGTACTTGCTTTATCGATCCATTCCAAGGTACTGTTGCTGCAACTTTTGCACTAGACACTCTAAAGGTTAAATCTGCAGCCGTTATTATCGACAGCTCCAGTGACTATTCAAAAGGCCTAGCGTCTTCCTTTAAAGCGAACTTTAAGAAAAATGGCGGTACTATCGTTGCAGAAGAAGCATACGTAGCGAAGGATACAGATTTTAATGCAATCCTAACAAATATTAAAGCAAAAAATCCAGATTACGTGTTCCTTCCTGGGTTCTATGAAGAAGTTGGTCTAATCGTAAAGCAGGCTCGTGCTCTTGGTATTAATGTTCCAATTATGGGCGGCGATGGCTGGGATTCTCCTAAACTAGTAGAAATTGCTGGTGCCGATCCGCTTAAAAATACATTTATCACAAACCACTATTCTTCTGGTGATAGCGATAAAAAGGTTCAGGAATTCGTATCTGCATTTAAAGCTAAGTATGATGGTAAATCACCTGATGCCTTTGCTGCTTTAGGTTATGATACTGCTTACTTCGTTGCCGATGCCATTAAACGTGCAGGAAGCAGCGATCCTAAGAAAATTCAAAAAGCCCTTGAATCAACTGACGGCCTTCAACTTGTATCTGGAAACTTAAAGCTTGATAAAAACCATGATCCAATTAAAGCAGCAGTAATTCTTGAGTATGTAAACGGCCAACAACAATTTAAGACAAAGGTAAATCCTTAATTTCTATAAGTGTTTTAGTTGGATAGGGAGCGAAATGCCTCCCTATTCCAATTTATTAGAAACAAACACTTTTTCCAACATGTTAACCAAGTTAACGCCTAATTTTTTAAAAAAGTTGAGTCCTTCTAAAGGAGTGTTACACAAATGGAAATCATACAGCAGCTAGTCAACGGAGTTTCCTTAGGCAGTATTTACGCTTTAATTGCCTTAGGGTACACAATGGTATATGGTATCGTAAAATTAATTAACTTTGCCCATGGGGACGTCTTCATGGTTGGTGCATTTATTGGATTTTATTGTATTTCAATTTTTCATTTAGGATTTTTCCCAGCATTAGTGATTGCCATGGTGGCCTGTGCCATTTTTGGAGTCTTAATTGAGCGGATTGCCTATAAGCCGCTAAGAAATGCGACAAGGATTGCGGCGCTGATTACAGCGATTGGTGTATCCCTGTTTATCGAGTACGGAACAATTTATGCTCGCGGTGCACAGCCGGAAGCATATCCAAGCAACATCGTTCCACTAAAGAGCTTAGAGATTTTGGGTGTTAAAATCAGCGGACAATCTCTTTTAATCTTAGGTACATCAGTTTTCTTAATGATTTTACTGCAGTTTATCGTTCATAAAACCAAAATTGGTAAAGCAATGCGTGCCGTATCACACGATATGGATGCTGCAAGATTGATGGGAATCAATGTAAATAATACAATTTCTGCGACTTTTGCGATTGGTTCTGCCCTTGCTGGAGCAGCAGGCGTTATTTTCGGAATGTACTACACAAAAATTGAACCATTAATGGGAATTATCCCAGGACTTAAGGCTTTCGTTGCTGCCGTTTTAGGCGGAATCGGCATTATCCCTGGTGCAATGACAGGCGGTTTATTACTAGGTGTTATCGAGGCCCTTGTAAGTGCATCCGGATATTCTTTATGGCGTGACGGTGTAGCCTTTGTAGTTTTAATTCTAATTTTAATTTTCCGACCAGCAGGTTTATTTGGTAAAAATGTCAGGGAAAAAGTCTAGGGGGTGGCTAAAGCGATGAAAACATTAAAACAAACAAAGACTTTTTGGATCTGGATCGCTGCTGCCGTTGTTTTTGCAGTAGTAACACAGTTTTTAATTAACGGAGGTACATTAAACTCCTTCTATGTAAACACACTCTTCTTTATCGGTATTAATATCATTCTTGCGGCTAGTCTTCACTTAATCATTGGGATTACAGGACAGTTTTCAATTGGACATGCTGGCTTCCTTGCCGTAGGTGCCTATGCTTCGGCAATCGTAACAACTAAATTAAGTCTGCCATTCCCGGTCGCTTTAATTGCAGGCGGAATCGTCGCGGCAATTGCCGGATTAGTTATTGGTATCCCTACACTAAGATTAAGAGGCGACTATCTTGCCATTGCAACATTAGGTTTTGGCGAGATTATGAGAATTTTATTTTTAAATATGGATTATGTAGGCGGAGCAAGCGGTATGACCGTTGCCCACCTGATCACATGGCCTTGGCTGTTTGCCTGCGTACTGATTACAATTGTTGTCATCGTTAACTTTACGAATTCTACTCATGGACGAGCGTGTATTTCGGTCAGGGAAAATGAAATTGCCGCAGATGCCATGGGAATCAATACGACTTATTACAAGGTTATGGCTTTTGCTATCGGTGCTTTCTTTGCTGGTATTGCTGGTGCCTTACATGCTCATAACTTTTATATTATCCAGCCGACAAACTTTGGCTTCTTGAAATCCTTTGATATTTTAATTTTCGTCGTGCTTGGCGGTCTTGGCAGTATGTCTGGTGCCGTTATCGCAGCCATACTATTAACGATTATCTCAACTTTCCTTGCCGATTTTCCAGAGGTTCGGATGGTCGTTTACAGCCTTGTGTTAATTGCAATGATGCTTTTCCGTCCACAAGGATTGTTAGGAACAAGAGAAATTACCTCATTCTTCAAGGTTGGTAAGTCTGCTAAGGGAGGTTCTCATGATGCAAGCAAACAAACCGTTGCTTAAAGTAGATAATGTAGGAATCCGATTTGGCGGATTAAGGGCTGTATCAGATGTAAACTTGGAATTAAATCAGGGTGAACTTGTCGGTTTAATTGGCCCAAACGGTGCTGGAAAGACGACATTTTTCAATCTTTTAACAGGTGTCTATATCCCTACTGAGGGAAGCATTTCGCTCGATGGCGAAAAACTAAATGGGCAAGCACCCTATAAAATTACGAAAAAAGGCATCAGCCGTACATTCCAAAATATCCGTTTGTTCAGTGAATTATCGGTATTGGATAATGTAAAGGTAGCCTATCATTCTCATGCAAAACATTCGATCTTGAGCTCAATCTTCCGCCTTCCTTCCCACTTTTCCGGGGAAAAGGAAATGGAAGAAAGAGCGATTGAATTTTTAAAAATCTTTAAACTTGATGAGGTCATGCATGAGAAGGCAAAGAACCTTCCATACGGCCAGCAGCGCCGCTTGGAGATTTCCAGGGCCCTCGCAGCCAATCCAAAGCTGCTTCTGCTAGATGAACCTGCAGCAGGGATGAATCCGCAGGAAACAGAGGAACTTATGAATCTAATTGCCTTGATTCGTGAGCGCTTCTCCTTAACCATTCTCTTGATTGAGCATGATATGCCCCTAGTCATGGGAGTGTGTGAAAGAATTTATGTACTTGACCACGGCCAATTGATTGCCAGCGGTACTCCAGAGGAAATCAGAAATAATCCAAAAGTCATCGAAGCGTACTTAGGCGAGGAGGTCTCTTAAAATGCTAAAAGTCAACGATATAAATGTCTACTACGGAAACATACATGCATTGAAGGGAGTATCCCTCGATATCAACCAAGGTGAGATTGTTACACTGATTGGCGCTAACGGAGCTGGAAAAAGTACACTTTTAAAAACGATTTCCGGCTTATTGAAGCCGAAGAACGGTGAAATTGTTTTTAAAGACGAGCACATTGCTGGCAAGGTTCCGCAATTGATCGTGAAAAGAGGCCTATGTCAGGTACCAGAAGGCCGTCGTGTTTTTTCCAACATGTCGGTTGAAGAGAACCTTGAATTAGGGGCTTACTTGCGTAATGATAAAAAAGGCATCCGTGAAGATTTTGAAAAGGTCTATCAGCTTTTCCCGCGTTTGCATGAACGCCGCAAGCAGCTATCAGGAACTTTATCCGGTGGTGAGCAGCAGATGCTGGCAATGGGCCGTGCGTTAATGGCCAAGCCTCGTCTATTGCTTTTGGATGAACCTTCGATGGGTCTTGCACCTTTATTAGTAAAACAGATTTTTAACATCATCGAAGAGATCAATAAAACAGGTACAACAATCCTGTTGGTCGAACAGAATGCCAACATGGCATTATCAATTGCTGACCGTGCCTATGTCATCGAGACTGGGAAAATTGTTGCCTCTGGCTCGGCTGCAGAACTTAGTGCAAGTGATCAAATTCGAAACGCCTATCTGGGCGGGCATTAAAAAAGGGAATCGGAGTTTTCCGGTCCCTTTTCCTTTTATATTTTCATTTTCCTCCGCTCTGGTTCGAGTTTAAATTGCCGGCGAAGTTTTGGCTGAAGGTGATTTCTAATTTTATTGGCATAATCAACATAGAGCTGCTCTAAGCCTACCAGGGCAAGCGAAAAGAAATTGGCGTAATTTTTCTGGACCTCCCACTTTAGTTCATTTTTGCCGCAGATGCTATAACTGTTTAACTCTTCTATTTCCCGGTAGATTTTTTTGAAGTCATCGCTTTGTTGTTCTTCCGGCAAGGCCAGCAGGTAATCAATCTTTGCGATATAGGCCATCGATTTTTCTATCTTCCACTTAATGTCTTTATACCCTATCAGATCAATCAAATGATATTTTAATTTAAATTCATTTAGTTTTTGTGCGGCTTCATACGTGGCATTGACAATATCATCCCGGGTCATATCTTTTGTTTCATAGCTGAGCATATGCTTCCAGGAAGGCTGGATAATGGCATTGCGATGGTCTTCAAGCGTATGGCAAAGCTTTTTATAGCCATGAATTTCCGGATGCTCAAAAGCTGGGCTGGCAGGGTCAAGGAACGGTGCCGGCGGTGCAACAAAGTAAAAAATCCGCGGGTCCTTGTTACAGGCAAGATGGATCTCTTCACAAAAATCAATGTTTTCAATGGCGCTTTGATACGTTTGCCCTGGAATCCCAACCATAAAGAACAGGTCAATTTTTTTACAGCCATGCCTTAATGCAAAACGAAGCGTATCGATAACTTTATTATTGGAACAGCTGAATTTACCATTATAGTGTCTGATGTTTTCATCATGTGTTTCCAGTGTTATTTCGATGCTGTATTTTGAACAGCTGGCATTAATTTTTCGAAAGAAATCCTCATCTGCATATTGGAAAAGTTCAAACACGATTTCATTTTTCAAATTGAGCTTTTTTAAGCGGTTAAAAAATTCATTTACATAGTCACGGCCGCCTTGTCGAAGATCATGGAGGATAAAAATCGGCGCCCGGCTAAAGCGGGAGATAAATTGAATATCCTCCACAAGCTTGGCTGGTGACCTTAGTGCAAGGGAATGGCGGTTGCAGTTTTGATCATAGGCCTCCCTTGATCCGCCGCAGATCAAGCAGTTTTGCGTACAGCCCCTAGCGGTTAGGAGCGCCGTGTTTGGATTTTCCTCAGTTTCTTTTCCACATCGAACGTTTCATTTATCAGCATGCGATTGGCGATATTGATAATTTTCACTCGCAGCCCATATCTTTCTAAGTAGTCAGCAATACTGGTTAATCCAATCGGATACATTTCGAATACGGGTGACGATGGCACGACATCGCTGATTGGCCCAGCCAGCAGGGGATTTTTTCGAAAGTCAAAAACACTCGGAGCATGCAAAAGCACTAAATCATATTTCATGAAAACCACCTCTCTTGAGTTGTGAATTATTTCACATATTTTCAAAAATATCTATCATCTTGTTTCAGTTTACTATATTACTGTTTTGATAGAGTGACAAACGAGTGACAAAATTTGGGTAATTTTGTTAACGATTGATTTTACTACAAAGGTACTAGTGTAGAATAATCCTTTTAGTAAATGGAAAAAAAGTGTTACCTGTGTGATAATGTTACTAACAAACCTCCACCAGGTTTGTGGGACCCAGTATCGGTTAGTGTGATCATTGTGCCGGTCTGGGCTTTTTTGTGAGGTTAAGAGGTTGGAAATTCAACTGGCCCAAGGGTGTGGTTCAATTTCGATAATTGTTTTTCTTGTATAATTCCTTTACAATAATAATTAACTGAAAATTATGTTATTTGTAACAAAATGAGGAGGTGTTTCATGGCCAATACTGTGATTTTTCATAAAAAGGAACGACTTGCACGGCTCTTTTTGCTGCTAACATCTATTATTGGAACGGGGATTTTCATCCAATTTGGACTGTTAAAATTAACAGCGCCGAAAGAGCCGATGATTTTTGCCCTATTAGTGACTTTCCTTTTTATCGTCGAGTTCTTCCCCCTCCCGATTTGGAAAGGTACCGTTACGATTTCTTTTTCGCTTGTTTACGCCATATTCTTCATAGATGGACTTGCGTTTACCCTTGTATTTTACGGATTGATCGTTGCAGCTGTTAATCTTATTAAAAGACGCCCATTGCGACTTGTCTTTTTTAACCCGGCTCTCTTGGTTATCAGCTTCTTTCTCGCATACATACTATGCATGTCCTTGTTTCCAACCTTACCAATTGCAGACCAATCGAAAGTAGTAAGAGGAACAATCTTTTTTACTCTTCTGATGATTCCTTTTTATTTGGTTAATAACATACTAGTTGATTTTTTGCTTGTAATTCGGCCGCAAACCTATAGTTTTAAGGCATGGAAGCGCAAATCACTGCAGGAATTGAATAGTTTTTTTATTTCGTATGCATATCTCATTCTGTTTCACTTTTTAGGTAACCAAAACAGAGGCGAAATTGACGCCATTTCCTTTTTTTTCTTTTTCTCACCATTGGTTTGCTTTGCCTTGCTAAGCTCGATCATTGCTAATTTGAAAAGGGAAAAAGCTAAAATGAAAGCACTCTTCAGTATTTCCTCGGAATTAAATAAAAAAATTGCTGCTGCCGACTGGATGATTTTTTTAACCGAAAATCTCCAAGAATTTATTGATGTTGATGCCTGGATTTTATGGAAAAGGCAAGGAAACAGCTGGATATTAAAGACCGCCTCCGGACTCCTTAAAAAAGAATGGGCTTTATCTGGGCAAATGGCGGATTCTTTAGATGAATTTAAGCAATTAACGGTCTATCACAATACGAAAAAGGATGCGGGCCCTGTCGGGGGACTTTTTACGGAAGAAGTAGCATCGCTGTTATATGCACCATTGATACTAGAGAACGAACTGGTCGGCATGTTTGTGTTTGGCAGGATCCGCACGAAAAGCTTTGCCGAAGAGGATATACAGTCAGCAGCGACCCTTGCCAATCAGATGGCCGTCTTGATAAAAACAAGGTGGCTGTTTGCCGAGCAGGAAAAACGATTAATATTAGAAGAAAGAAATCGGATTGCCCGTGAAATCCACGACGGGGTTGCCCAGTCGCTTGCCGGGGCAATTATGAATTTAGAGACGGCTCAGCGAAAATTTGCGAAGCTGCCTGAAGACTCCCTCCGCTTAATCAATGGCAGCACGGAAAAGCTGAGGAGAAGCCTTAAGGAGGTCAGGGAATCAATCTATGCGCTCCGGCCTTACCCAACGGAACGTGTCGGTTTGCTTGCGGCTATTTCCACGAAGATTAGAGCAGTGGAGCTGGAAGCAAAAATCCCTATTTCCTTAGAAACGCGGGGACCAGAGTTTCAGTTAAGTCCAATGGTGGAAAAAATTATGTTTGAGATTTGCCGGGAAAGTGTGCAAAATGCAATCAAGCATGCTGGTGCATCCAAATTGGAAATTCTCTTAAGCTATCAAAAAGAGCATGTCTTATTAAAGGTGAAGGATAATGGCAAAGGATTTTCACTTTTCCAGGCCATGATTAAGGCTCGTGAGCACCCGCATTTCGGAATCTTGCATATGAATGAAGCGGCTGAAAAAATCCAGGCCACCCTCCAGGTTGACAGCAAGGAAGGGGCGGGAACAGAAATTACCTTAACGGTACCAAGGATGGGGATTGAAGGGAGTGAATTACGTGATCAAGCTTATGTTAGTCGATGACCATGCCGTCTTACGGGATGGGTTAAAGAATATTTTGGATATGGAAACAGATATTGAGGTGGTCGCGGAAGCTGTAAATGGAAATGATGCCATTGCCAAGGTGAAGGATGAGCAGCCTGACGTCATTTTGATGGATATTAATATCCCGGAGAAAAACGGTATTGAAGCCACAAGTATCATTAAGCAGCTGTATCCATCAGTAAAAATATTAATGCTGACGATGTACGACCATGATGAATACTTTATGTCGGCGATCCGTGAAGGGGCGGATGGCTACCTTCTGAAGGACGCCCCTTCACAGCAGGTGGTTGATGCCATCCGTGCGGTTGCGGGCGGGCAATCGGTGATTCATCCAACGATGACCAAGAAGTTTCTTGCCTTTCAACAGCCAAAAGCGGCAGAGCCTGTTGAGGAGAAAGTGGAAGGTGCCTTGACTGGAAGGGAAAAAGAAGTCCTTCTGTGCCTTGTAAAGGGAATGAATAATAAGGAAATTGCTGGATCCCTTTACATAAGCGACAAAACCGTTAAAATTCATGTGTCAAACATTTTCAAAAAACTCGGTGTCAAAAGCCGTTCCCAGGTCGTCATCTACGCCGTCCAAAACCAGCTCGTCCCATTGACATAAGGTGTCAGGCACCATGTGAAATCTTCACATGGTGCCTGACACCTTTTTTAACCTTTTGGTCTGGTTAATATTACTTTTGTACGAGTTGAAAATAGTACCTTTTCTTTTTTTAATTACTCCCTTTGCTGAATAGTAAGGTGGTCTGAATTTTTAGACAATAGTCCTATCAAATGTAATTTGGAAAAGGGGAATGGATTGTGAAAAGGTGGTTTTCAGGATTACTTGCTTTCTTATTACTATTTTCACTCGTTTTACCAAATCTATCAAAGGCACATGCCTCGGTTACATCTGCAGTTCTTGATAGTAAACTAGTCAAAGCACTTGAAACAGCAACAGACCCCTTACAGGTCATCGTAACCTTTGACGGACAGGGTGCTCCGACAAAGGGCAATTTGGATGTATTGAAAGGCCTTGGAATTGCCAAAGGAATAACGATGAAGGCATTACCGATGGCTGGAATTGTAGCCACAAAGGATCAAATTAATAAGCTGGCTGCTTCACCTGGAGTTAAGTCTATCTATTTAAATCGAAAACTTGAATATTACAATGCTGATGCTACCAATATTACAGGAGTGGATAAGGCCCGCACAGACGCTGCAATGCAAAAGGCAAATGGCGGTCTGCCAATCACAGGCAAGGGTGTCGGAGTTGTGATCAATGACAGCGGTGTCGATGCAACTCATAAAGACCTGCAATTTGGCAGCCATGTTGTTCAAAACGTGATGGCAAGCTTAAATTTAAGCAGCCTGGAACCGAGCTTACTTCCCATTACGTATGTTGAAAATGTTCCAAACACTGACACGAATTCTGGCCATGGAACCCATGTTGCCGGGATTGTCGGTGGAACCGGCGCAGCCTCTAACGGAAAATATGAAGGGGTTGCCCCGGGGGCAAACTTAATCGGCTATGGTTCGGGTGTTGCCCTACTGGTACTTGATGGAATTGGAGGTTTCGATTATGCCATTACTCATCAGTCTCAATACAATATTCGTGTGATTACAAACTCTTGGGGCTCTTCCGGCGATTTTGATCCGAATGACCCTATTAATCTAGCAAGTAAAGCGGCCTATGACCGCGGCATTACCGTTTTGTTTGCGGCAGGAAATGAAGGCCCTGGCGAAAATACTCATAATCCATATGCCAAGGCACCATGGGTCATTTCCGTAGCCGCCGGTGAAAAGGATGGCTCACTAGCAGACTTTTCTTCGCGGGGAACTAATGGTGTGGGCGGCACATTTGAACTGGATGGCCGCACATGGACTTGGAAGGATGAGCCAAGTGTTACCGCCCCTGGGGTGGACATTATCTCGACCCGGGCAGTGGCCCCGGTATCTTCCTTAGCGGCAACGGATGACGCCGCGGTGATTGAACCGGCCTATCTCCCATACTATACGGTGATGAGTGGTACTTCCATGGCAACGCCGCATGTTGCCGGGATTGTCGCCCTTCTCCTTGAAGCAAAGCCAACGTTAACGCCGGATGAAATCAAAAAGGTGTTGCAGGATACCGCGACGAATATGCCTGGATATGAATCGTGGGAGGTCGGAAGTGGATATGTTAACGCTTATGCGGCACTCGATGCAGTTCTTTTTGGGAGCACCTACGGAAAGACCGTGAATGCGAATCAAACATTTAATAGCAATGCAGTTGCTTCTGTTGAAAGGTCACCTTTTCAAGTTGACTATAACCCATTGCTGTCAACGTCAAACACCTACTCGTTTGATGTTCCGGCAGGTGTCTCCCAATTGACAGCACGAATTGATGCCTATGGATTACTTGGTCAAACCGGGAACCCGGTCAACCTTATATTAACTGCGCCGGATGGCACAAAGTACAGCTCAGGGATCAGCCTATTGTTTACGCTTTATCCTGACCGTACGGCGACCGTCAATTCACCAATGGCTGGTACATGGCAGGTAAAGATTGACGGTCTGCACTATAATACGGCCAATCCGGTTGGTGTCGGCTTGCCTGAAACGATTCAAGGGACGATATCTGTAGCGAAGGTCAGTGGCTTTTCAGGTTTGAATGATATTGCCGGCAGCCCTGCAGCCTCCGCGATTCAAATGGCGGTAAGTGAACGTTTAGTAGATGGGTATGCGGATGGATCATTTAAGCCGCAGCAAAATCTGCTACGGAAGGATTTAGCCCGGTTTTTGGTAATGGGAGCTGGAATTCGTCAAAGCCAGGCTCCTGCCTTGAAGGATGTTCAGTCAGCTGACGTTCCGTTTGTTAAGGCTGTTACGGCCAATGGGGCTGCCATTCGTGATGGTTTACAGACGCAGGGCGGCGTAATGCTGATGGATTCGGCCGGTAATTTTAATTCAAACGGTGAGGTCAGCCGCTTGGAGCTCGCCTACTCGCTTGTACAAGCGCTTGGTTTAGAAAAACAGGCCAAGGATTTCAGCGGTGATACGGTAACAGTTCTTTATAAGGATGAGCGGATTCCTTTGAAGGATAATGCGTCTATTCCGGCAACGCTTAAAGGTTATGTCCAAACAGCGCTTGACCTCAATATTTTAAATGCCACTTTTGCTGTAAAACAAGGACCTTACGATTTGGTGCCAACTGTCGAGGCCAGCTTTGATCCAGCGAAAAAAGTGACAAGAGGCGGCTATGCGGTTGCCGTAATGCGTTACTTTCAAGCGTGGCTGCAATAATCGTTTTTGGAGGAGAGCTTAACTGTGAGCTCTTCTCTTTTTTTTGATAAAATAGTATTCAAAAAAGAAGGATGATCAAATTGGCACTTGCAAAAACAAATGCAATGCGGATATTGGATGCAAAAAAAATCCAGTATGACATGCTTACATACGACAACAAAGATGGAAAAATTGACGGAGTTTCCGTGGCTGAAAAAATTGGCAAGGATTCGAAAGAGGTCTATAAAACGCTTGTGGCACAGGGAGCAAGCAAAAATATTTATGTTTACGTTATTCCGGTTGCAGAAGAACTAGACTTAAAAAAAGCGGCGAAGGCGGCTGGAGAGAAAAAAGTTGAAATGCTTCCGGTGAAGGATATTCAAAAATGGACGGGTTATATCCGCGGCGGCTGCTCCCCCATCGGCATGAAAAAGGAATATAAGACCTTTATCGATGAAGGCTGCCGCGAGATCCAGACAATTGTTGTGAGTGCCGGAAAAATTGGGATGCAAATCGTCCTCGCCACTGCAACTTTAAAGGAAGTAACAAATGCCGACATTACCGATGTTGTTAAATAATTTCCATAGGCATTCACCTATAAATGGCAAAAGCATAAGATAGGGTGAAATAAACTTAAGCTTTCGTCATAAAAAGGGAGTGTTGAAGAGTGGCAGGTAAAATTAAGAATTATTTTGCCGGCGGTAATACAGCTAGGGGGTTCCACAATCTGTACGATTCAAATCTCCAAGGACTTGACCGGTTATTTATCTTAAAAGGCGGGCCTGGAACAGGTAAATCCTCGCTGATGAAAAAAATTGGCAATGAGTGGGTTGGAAAAGGCTTCGATATCGAGTTTCTCCATTGCTCATCAGATAATAATTCTATTGATGGTGTGATTATTCCAGCGTTGAAGGTGGGAATTGTCGATGGAACCGCACCGCACGTCATTGAACCGAAGGCACCTGGTGCAGTCGAAGAATATATTAACCTTGGTGAGGCTTGGAATGCCAAGGCACTAGCTATTCATAAAAGCACGATATTAAAACTAACAAAGCAAATCAATCAGTCCTTCCATAAGGCCTATGATACGTTCAAGGAAGCCTTGGATATCCATGACGATTGGGAAAAAATTTATATCAACAGCATGGATTTCAAAAAAGCTGATCAATTAACGAACAAATTAATTGATACGTTCTTTGGGAAAATGAAGCTCAGTAAACAATCCGATATCCGTCATCGCTTTTTAGGGGCGGCAACACCAAAAGGCGCCGTTGATTTTGTACCAAATCTAACAGAAGAGATTCCGAAGCGCTATTTTATTAAGGGACGTCCAGGTTCAGGAAAGTCCACCATGCTGAAAAAACTGGCGGCAGCTGCTGAAACGAGAGGCGTTGACACTGAAATTTACCATTGCGGTTTTGACCCTCATAGTTTAGATATGGTTATTTTTAGAGAACTGGGGATCGCTATTTTTGACAGCACTGCACCGCATGAGTATTTCCCGAGCCGCGACGGCGATGAAATCATTGATATGTATGAATTGTTAATTGCTCACGGTACAGATGAAATTTTTGAAGATATCCTCAGTAAAATTGCGGCTAACTATAAAAGCAAAATGCAGGAGGCAACCTCCTATTTGGCGAAGGCAAAAGAGCTGCATGATGAATTAGAAGAAATTTATATTGCAGCCATGGATTTTTCCGTTGTTGAGGGAATTCAGAATGAAATTGCCGAAGAAATAAGAAATTTAGCTGCTGCCACGGTTGAATAGGACTGAGATTTCACCAAATTAGGCCAGTTGCATACATTAGAGGGAATACAAATAGAAGGGGGTTTTGTGCCTTGGATTATTTGAATTATCCTTATGGCTACGGCCTAATACATGGTATTTCTCATGAAGATTATTTGCGTCAGACACAGTTTCAAGGAGGAGGCCAGCATCAACCGTCAGGACCGCCGCCGCAGAGCGGGGTTCAACACATGCCGCCGCACGGGGGTGGCCAACATCAACCACCACACGGGGGATTTCCGCCACCACCGCCGCACGGAGGTGGTCAGCATCAACCACCACACGGGGGATTCCCGCCACCACCACCGCATGGAGGAGGACAGCATGGAGGACCTCCGACTGCCCCGCCGCCGGCTTTTATACCACATGAACAAGCGGGATTATATGCGGTCGACCCAGGCGGCATCCGACCGTGCCTCTACCGTTACACCTATATTTGGTTAAGGAATGGGAAAAACTTCTGGTACTACCCAACCTATGTGGGCAGAACGTCCATCGCCGGTTATCGCTGGCGCGGCTACCACTGGCAATATTATGGAATGGATTTAGACCGAATTCGATCCTTTACCTGCCATTAATTTCAAAAAAATCGGCTTTCAATGGAGAAAGCCGATTTTTTTGCTAGATTTAAGCATGTGGATTTGTCTTGCTTTGCTGGCCTTTATTGCGCTTGTTCCCTTTACTGTTATCGCCGCTTACAAATTCATTGGCAAATTCTGCTTCCGCGTGTCCTGCCTGCGGTGAATTTTGGTTGCCGCTGCCTTTATTAAACTTTTTTGTCAATGCTTTTGCCCCCCTTTCTTTATCCACTTTTAGTTTGGCATTGGTAAATTCGTTTATGCGGAAGGAATTGAAATAAATAGAAAGGGAAAAAAAGTTAAAAAGAGAATAATTCATAATGGAGAGGAGTGAATTTTTTGCAAATAGATTTGTTAACCAATCTTTTCGAAAAAAACCGCAATGAAATAAATGCCGGGCCGATGGAAAGCTATATGAAGGGGCATTTTCCCTTCTTAGGAATTAAGTCTCCCTTGCGTAAAGAGCTTGAAAAGCAATTTTTCAAAGAGAGCGGGATTCTAAAAGAAACATTTAATAGAGATTTTGTCAGCGAGCTTTGGGACAAGCCTGAAAGGGAATATCAATATACAGCCCTTACTTATATAGAAAAATCACTTAATAAGCTGGAAAAACAGGATTTGGAATTTATGAAACGGCTGATTATGACGAAATCATGGTGGGATACCGTGGATGCAATCTCCCCAAAAGCGGTCGGGAAAATCGCTCAGGAATACCCTGAAGTCGTTGAGGAAACGCTAAATGACTGGGCAGAACACGATTATATGTGGCTTCGCCGGGCGGCAATCCTTTTTCAATTAAAATATAAAGAGAAAACGAATGAAGAACTGCTTTATCGGTACATTGAGCTCAATGCTGAAAGCAAAGAATTTTTTATCCAAAAGGCAGTCGGCTGGGCGTTACGGGAATATTCCAAGTCAAATCCCGCATCGGTAAAGGCGTTTATCGAAGGTCACCGGTTAGCACCCTTAAGTGTACGAGAAGGCAGCAAGTATGTAGGCTAAGCCTTCTGGAGGAAAATTGCCAGCCAAACATGTTAGAATGTCTTTATCAAAAAATAGGAGCTGGACATCATGATTAAGTGTATTGCATCAGATATGGATGGAACCTTATTAAACAGTATTCAACAAATCACACCGGAAAATAAAGCGGCCATTTTAAAAGCGCAGGAGCAGGGTGTCGAGTTTGTCGTCGCGACAGGAAGGTCGTATCAGGAGGCAACCTTCGTGTTGGCTGAGTCGGACCTAAAATGCCCGATTATTTGTGTGAACGGGGCCGAGGTACGCTCGAAAGATGGCGAGATTATTTCGGCAAACCCAATTAGCAAGGAATTGGCAAGGGAAGCCGCTGCCACGCTAACGGAGCATGATATTTATTTTGAAGTCTACACAAACCAAGGTACGTTCTCGCTTGATTCGGAAAAAGCGGTTTCGATTCTTGTTGACATTGTGATGAGCGCGAATCCGGAATTGAATCGGGAGGAGATTGTTTATAAGGCAGGGGCACGGGTACGAAATGGTCTAGTTCATGAAGTTGAGGATTACGAGATGATTTTTGCAGATGAAAATCACCAAATTTATAAATTACTGGCGTTTTCTTTTGACGCAGACAGACTTGAAGCGGCTAACAAAGCACTTGCAGCAATTGAAGAATTGGAGATTTCCTCATCAGGCCATGAAAATATTGAAATTACCCATAAAAATGCCCAAAAGGGAATTGCGCTGGAGTCCTTTGTGAAAACAAACGGGATTGATTTATCTGAGACAATGGCGATGGGTGATAATTTGAATGATGTTTCGATGTTCGAACGGGTAGGAAGAGCGGTCGCAATGGGCAATGCCAGCTACTACATAAAGTCACTTTGTGACCATGTAACAGACACCAATGAAGAAAGCGGAGTGGCAAAGGCGATATTAGAAGTTTTGTAGAAGATAAGCGGAATCGTCTTGCCCAGGGGGGCGAGTGTTATCCGCCAATTAAAGCAGCTTATCCGCTAATTGGGTGACGTTATCCGCTAATTGAATTTGCTAGATCTTCAATAAAGTCATAAAAAGGTCACTTTTGGTTGTAAAAGTGACCTGAGACTCGTGCCATTTTAGAGAACTTCAATTTTTAACGAGTTTACCTGGGAAACTAATAGCTCCTCGTAAGCCTTTTGAGCGAGATAGTAGACTTCTTGTTCACCGACATTTGGATTGTCCTTTTTAACCTTTTCAATGACGTCCTTTTGTACCTTTTGAGAAAGAACGATTAATTGGTACTGTTGCTTTTCGGTTGCCCAAAACTTGTCTTCGCCGTACTCTTGGATTAAGCTCTTGGAGGACTCGAATTGATTATATTGATCGCGGGCTTTAGCAACGGCCTGTTCAACTTCAGCACCTGCTGCCTTATGTCCTTTTTCACTGGCCAGCATCGCCATTGCGCGCAAGCGGATAATTTGCGTTAATAATTGGTTTTTATCATCATTGATTTTTTCCTGTGAATCAAGATAGGCCAGTTCCTCCTCTAACTGCTTGCTGGTATATTTTTTCTTGGCCGCCTCGCGGTTAATTTCCAGTTGTAGCTTATTAATAAACTGATAAAAAGCAATGTCATCATTTGTGATCCATCCACCATTAATTTTGGCCACACCTTTAGGCTTTGTGACATTAAGGTTGATGACTTCCTCCGTTTTATCTCCATCATTTTTGAGCGTAAACGTCGCT
The DNA here is from genome assembly GCF_036965425.1 of Neobacillus drentensis. Lineage (GTDB taxonomy): Bacteria > Bacillota > Bacilli > Bacillales > Cytobacillaceae > Neobacillus > Neobacillus drentensis_F. The sequence goes on from NZ_JBALPP010000042.1 coordinate 54,809, forward strand.
TCATATTTACCGCCCATTGGCAGCTTCACATTGCCTGAGTAAGTGCCATTTTTCCCTTCTTCTAACTTCACATCATAGGTGCCATGGTCCATATTTGTCATCGATATCTGAGCTGACACATCCAGCCCTTTCACCGCTTTTTTATTCTCGGTTACTTTAATTTCAAACGGCAGAGCTGTGTCCTTTTGGAAATAAAGATCTTTTGTCACTTCGATTTCATATTCAGGCCCTTTGCTGCAGCCGGCCAACATGGCAATCAAAAGCAGCATGGGGAATAGTAGGCGTTTCATCATGACTCATTCCCTCCTAATTGATGAGTTTGTAAAAATTCTTCAACTGTATATTTTTTCATTTTTCCATGATCTAGATAAGCAACGTGTGTGCAGACCTGCTTGATTTCATCGAGATGGTGCGAGGAGAGCAGGATGGTCTTATCGTGAAGATTCCGTAGGACCTCCAAAATTTCCTTTCTTCCCATCGGATCGATACCGCTTGTCGGTTCATCAAGAATCAGAACGCTCGCATCCTGATAGAGGGTGATGGCTAAGCCGAGGCGCTGCAACATTCCTTTTGAGTAGGACTTAACCTGGACATCCCGGTCATCCCAAAGACTTACCGATTTCAAAATCTGTTCCATCCGGCCAAGGTCAGCCTTTTTAAAAACAGCTTCCGCAAAAAACGTCATATTTTCTAGCCCGGTCAGCATCGGATACAGCATAAATTTTTCTGGAAGATAAGCAATGGCCTTTTTCCATACCTGACTTTTTTTCGTGACTTCGATTCCGTTAATCGAAATGGTCCCCTGCTTACCCGGGAGCAGTCCGAGCAGGCTGTTAATAAATGTCGATTTACCGGCCCCGTTTCGGCCGACAAGGGCACAAATTTCATTTTTTTCAATCTCGATTGAATTCGAATTCAATACCGTCTTTTTCCCGAAGGATTGGTTTAAATTTGCCACTTTAATCATTCGTAGCCCTCCTTGCGGTTAAAAACAATCGCAGTACTAAAAGAAACAGCAAGCCAGAAAATCAAATTTCCGAGTAAAAAGAACACGGGCTTCGTCCACATAAACGATTGTAAAAGCCTTGACATATGGCCGAAGGAGTAGACGCCCATGCCGGTTTCTAAAAACATCCTGACTGACTGCAGCGGATTTAAGAAATAAACCGCTGAGAAGAATTTAACATTTTCATACTGAACATCCGGTAAAAAGGATAGCAGAATAAAATCATGCAAGAAGAAATAGTAGAACCAGACAAAAATCGTAATCCCTAAAATTTGCATCCTTGAGCGGCTAATACTGCCAATCGCAGTGCCCATTTGCAAAAACACCAGTGCCATGCAAATAACAGCGATCATAAAAATCAAATAGCTTTTAATATCGAGTTGAAAGCTAAATTTTAATAATAATAGATAGATAAAAAACCAAGTAAGGATCGGAACAAGTACAACGGTATAAAGCCCCAGGCTTTTTCGAGCCAAAAAGCTGGAGTAATTCTCCTTCTTTGTCAGCAGCATAATCAGCGTTTTTTGTTCCTTTTCCTGAAAAATTGAAAAGGCGCCGATAAACAAACACAGGATTGGGATAAAGTAAATCAGCGTATCGAACAAATTGATTAATAGAATATAAAAGCCTTTATCAAATGAAAGGTTGGTCGAGCGGAACAAAATACTAATGCTTAAGAGCACGATAATGCTTAAACTGAGCCACAAGCCTTTACCTCTTATATTTTCCTTCCATTCCTTCCAAATGTAATGCATAGCCTTTGTCTCCCCTTTAGTAAAATCAATACCACAAGCACTCCTAACGCGAAAAATAGAATCGTATGCGGCTTGCCTTTTGCGGCAGCTAGCGGGCGAGGATCCTTAAACATCGTATCCTCATCCTTCAGCGTGGCATTGATTTTTTCATAGATCGAAATTGCTGGACTTTTTAAAAATAAATACGTTAGTTCTTGATCCTCGATTAATTGATATAACGAGGAACGATAGGTGACCGGGAAATCACCGATGCCGTCCTGGTTTAAATCGGTGAGCGGAAACGTGCGTCCCCAATCATTGCCTTTCCCATGCTTGCTCCAGGAATTATGCTCGCCTGTACCGCCAAGGGTTACAGCAGGAATCGTATTTTCAGAGATGTGATTTAACGTGAACGTCTGGTCATTGGAGCTGGCCCACAGCTCAATGCCAATTTGGTTCTGGACGATATGGTTGTTCTTAATGGTGTTTCGCGTTGCCTGATCAATGTAAAGGCCCCGTTGGTTCATATAAAATGTGTTACCCGCTATATAATTATCGTTGGCCTGCAGAAGCATTAAGCCAAATGATTGATTTCCATAGTTAACGATAAATTGATTATCTTCTAATTTAAGATGGTTCGAGTTCATGATGGCGGCTCCGCCGGTGTTCATGGTAAAGGTATTTTTCTTAAAAATATTTTCATCAGAATACATATAGTGCAAGCCATACCGGGTATTGCTTATATTGTTTTCATAGCTTTTATTGTTGTTAGCATAATCGAAGAACATCCCGTCGCGGGCGCCGTCGATCGTATTGTGCTCGAGCAGATTATCATTGGCATAATAAATGTGAAGTCCATTCCCCTGGGCGGCAATTTCGCCTTTGCCCATGCCTTTGATGTTATTATTACGGATGATATTATGGTGTGCCTGACTTAAATAAATGCCGTGAAAGGAATAGCGGATCTTGAGATTCTCCACCACATTATTGTTTGTATAGATCTTGATGCCTGCATATTCTTCAGCCGAATTGCGGTCCATACTGCTGTTGGTCACGATTAGGTGGCTAAGCTTCACCTTTGGAGCTTTAATGGAAATGACATTTCCCGTTCCGTCTCCCTTAATCACGGTATTACTAGAACCCAATATCGTCATACTTTTGTTGATGACGATATTGCCTTCATACGTTTTATCTTCCAGTCTCAATACCGCCCCCTCTTTCATGGAGTCGATAATTGCCTGAAGGTTTTCGGCTGCCATATTTTTCTCAGGTTTCATAAATAAAAAGAGAGAAAAAACTAAAGAGATGAGCGTGAGTTTTTTCATTTTACTTTCGATCCTTCCATAACGGAATTAGTAATAATAGAAACGCCACAATGACGAGATACATTCCAGTTCCAAACAGGCTGGTTGTATGAAAGTTGGCGATCGTATTGTGACCCAAAATCGGCGGGATAAAGGGATCAATTTTAATCGGTGCTTCTGGGCTTAAATTCGTTCCAAATTTTTTCAAGGCGGAGTGGAGATCAAGAACGCCCAGCAGGCCGCCAATGGCAAAAATGCCAATCAATCCATAAAGAACCGGCTTTTTCCGAAGCAGCGCTGTTAATAGAGTAATAGCTGCCAAGCCTCCAATTAAATAAGGCAGATACTGAAGCTCAGGGAAGTTTGCTTCACTAAAGTTGGCCATTCCAATATAGTGATTCAGTCCGTTCACGATATCAATTTGACCCTCAAGCTTATTCGGAAAAACAATGATATTAAGCCCTTCCGGATATTGCGGGGCAATGAACACCATTTTCCACCACGGGAAAAAGAGAGAGCCTGCAATCAAAATGGCTGAAACCGTTAAAATTAAGGAAGAAACCACTGATAACTTTTTACTGGTGCCAATCAAGTTAACCACTCCTAATATAGTGTTAATTAAGGAAAAGGCGAGGGTACCAATTGATCGAATTGATACCCATCACCAATGACTAATTCTTTGGTTTTACTAGGAAGTAACCGGTCATTTCCTGGTGCAGTGCGGAACAGAAGTTTGAACAATAAAGCGGATAAGTTCCAGCCTTTTTCGCCACAAACTCCATTGTATTCGTTTGGCCAGGCTGTACTTCCATGTTCAAGTTATAGCTGTTGATCGCAAATCCGTGGGTAATGTCTTCATCGAAATCGATGTTTGTTAAATGGATGGTGACATGGTCGCCTTCACTAACTTCAATGACATCTGGACGTTTTGCCTTCGCATCAAAGATAAACTTCGAGCGCATGGCAATTCCGTATACATCAACTTGATTGCCATTTCGGACAATGCGGGCGTCAGACTTTTTATAAACCGCGTCTTTGTTCTTTTCATCTTTAGGGTACACGTTAATCGTCTTGATCTTATCGGCTTTAATCATTTGTGCGTAGTGCGGCTCTGGGTTAACCGGAGCAGATTGGATGACCTTCATTTTGCCGCTGATGTCGATTAACTGCATGGACTCAGGGTGTGAAGGACCAACAGATAAGTAGCTGTCTTTCGCAATCTTGTTAAGGGCAACTAGGTATTTACCATCCGGTGATACGGTGTCGCCTTCAGCTGCTACAGAGTGACCTGGAGAGTATTGTACAGGTACACGGTCTAAAGTTTTACCAGTGTTTGGATCCCATTTTACAACTTCAGAAGAGATGAACATCGTTGTATACGCCATGCCTTTGTCATCGAATTGAGTATGAAGCGGTCCAAGAGCGTTTTCTGGGTTAACTTCTCTTTCCATAACAGATTTGTAGTTAAGAATCGGAATACCGTTGCGGTCGCCGGCAAAGTCTTTGTTTTCAATCGCCTTAAATGCTTTTTCAAATGAGAATACAGTCATCGTAGGTGCCAGTTTACCGGAAGCAATGAAGCGTGTGCCGTCTGGCGTTACGTCAACGCCGTGCGGTGACTTCGCAACCGGAATTAAATAGATGCCGCCTTTTTGTTTTTCAGGGAAAATCATTTTTTGGCCGTTAACATCCTCATACTTGCCGTCTTTGACCATTTTCTCAAGCTCTTTCCAGTTAAAAAGAACAATATAGTCGCGGTCTGCTTGTGACGCGTTAATTTCAAGGTTTGTCGTTGATTCTTCGGTATTATAAGTCGTTAATACTGCCCAATCCTTGGAGATTTTTTTACCAGCATCAGAAAGGTCGTAGGACCATGGTGGAAGAGCCACTTGGTAAGCAATATTAAGTTTTTCTTTGTTCTGGTCGAACGTTACGGCAGACATTACACCCCGGTATTTCGTGCTGTAGTCATCCAGTGATTCGTACTTTTGACCAAGCGGTACAGCGAAACGAGTTGGCAGGAACATGTACTCGGTATTTTCGGTAACGAAGGCCGCACAGTGCGGGCCGCTTGTGTTAGGAACCTGAATAATGTCTTTGACTGTGAAGGTTTTTAAATCCATGGCCGCCGCACGGCTGTTACCAACGTCGGTTGCAAACATAAATTTACCGTCATAGTCACCGTTTGTTTCCGAGAAGGCAGGGTGGTGAAGGTCTCCCCATGTATAGTCACCCATTAATTTCTTGGAGTGCTCATCAAAGCCATATCCTGTTGCCGAATCTGGTGAGAAAACAGGAACGGTACGAATTTGGCGCATCGATGGAACACCGTAAATAAACATTTGTCCAGAGTGTCCGCCGGAGGCGAATAGATAATACTCATCTTTTTTGCCAAATGGAACATAAACTTTTTCAGCATCACTTTTGTTGCTTGTGGATGCAGCTTCCGTATTGGTCTTTGCGGAAAAATCAGCAAACGAGATTGTCGCAGCTACAAAGCCGGCAAGTAATCCCGATGCGATTGGAATCCATTTTTTCATTTTCTTACACCACCTTTTGGATTATTTTGCTTCAGATGCTTGCTTAAGAAGATCAAGGACTTGCTTGCGCTCGTCGTCTGTTAATGGGTTTTTGCCGATGACGCCAGACATAACGGCTGAAGTAGGTGCCTTAAGGAATTCTTCAATTGGCTTGCCGTGCTTGCCTTCCACATTTACAAAGGCTTGGGAAAGATCCGGTCCGACGGCACCGCCTTTTAGATTAAGAGCTTCCACGCTGTGACAGCCAAGGCATCCTTTTTTATTTAGGATGTTATCCTCATTTGCCGATGAAGTTTTTGCGGGTTCCTCTTTAGCTTCTGTGGTTGTAGTCGTTGTTTGCTTTGAATCAGCTTGAGCAGTTTGCGGCTGTTTTGCGGAGTCTCCCATGATGACCCCAAAAACAAGGTAGCCTAAACCAAAGCCAAGCAGCGCGCAAATGACAAAATTCATAATGGCTTTATTCATTTTGATTTGACCCTCCTTTTTGTCTAATGAACAACTTTATCCTACTCAAGGAAGGTCCGTTAAATTGTGATGCACCTCACACCTTTTCGGATGTTTTTGAACGTTCTGTGAAAAGGTTTGCAAACCCTAGAGATAACGCGATTTTAAAATATTGAACGATTTGTGAATCTTAAGAATACAGGGGTTTGTGACGTTGGGATGGACATAATGGCAAAACGAGTGACGGGAATTTTTTGAGGCGGAAAAAAGTTATATTGAAGTCTGGAAAAATTATTTTGTTACACATTTATTATTATTAATTGGATAATTCATATTTTGCTAGTAAGACATTTCGAGTGAAAATTCATTACTAAAAGTCCTTATTTATGCAAGGGTTTTATTAATAGTCTAAATTTTTTGTGTTTTTTAAATAATATTGACATTATTCTAATACGATTATAGAATGACACTGTAATATATGAAACGATATACTTCTAATAAAGTTTAGTTGAACTTTTTCTAGTTTGGTTGTAACCGCTTCCAACTTTTGCCTCACACTATGAAACTATGAACAAAGGGTTTACATGCATCTTTTCTTGAAAGCAACAATAAGGAATAAAGGGGAGGTAAAGAAATGGCAAACAAGGAATTGAGCAGGGGTTTAAGTTCACGCCATATTCAAATGATTGCTTTAGGCGGGACGATTGGGGTAGGTCTATTTATGGGATCTTCTAGCACAATAGGCTGGACTGGTCCATCTGTCATGCTCGCCTATGGAATTACAGGAATTTTTCTATATTTGATTATGCGCGCCATGGGTGAGATGCTCTATTTAGAACCAAGTACAGGTTCATTCGCAACATTTGGATATAAGTATATCCATCCAATCGCAGGATATATGACTGCTTGGAGCAACTGGTTCCAATGGGTAGTTGTCGGTATGTCTGAAGTTATCGCAATAGGCGCATATATGCAGTACTGGTATCCAGATCTTCCTGCATGGATTCCGGGACTTATTGCAATGGTTATTCTCGGAACAGCAAACTTTATTTCTGTTAAATCATTTGGTGAATTCGAATTTTGGTTTGCGCTAATTAAAGTAGTTACGATTGTATTGATGATTGTGGCAGGTTTTGGCTTGATTTTCTTTGGCTTTGGCAACGGTGGAGAAGCGATTGGCCTATCAAATCTCTGGAAAAATGGCGGCTTCTTTACTGGAGGCTTAAAAGGTTTCCTTTTTGCACTATCACTTGTTGTTGGTGCTTATCAAGGGGTAGAGCTTATCGGTATTACAGCAGGTGAAGCCAAAGATCCTCGGAAAACATTAAGAAATGCGATTCAGAGTACAATTTGGCGTATTCTTGTATTCTATATCGGTGCTATTTTTGTTATTGTTACTGTTTATCCTTGGGATAAGTTGACTACACTTGGAAGCCCTTTTGTAGCAACTTTTGCAAAAATCGGTATTACAGCTGCAGCTGGAATCATTAACTTTGTTGTAATTACTGCTGCGATGTCAGGCTGTAACAGCGGTATCTACAGCGCAGGGCGCATGCTTTATACTCTTGGAGTCAATGGACAAGCTCCAAAATCGTTTGCGAAGGTTTCAAGCAACGGGGTGCCATTAGTCGGTACAATCGGCGTACTGATTGGCCTTGGTGTTGGCGTAGTGTTAAGCTATCTTGCACCAGAAAAACTGTTTGTGTACGTCTATGCGGCAAGTGTTCTTCCTGGGATGGTTCCTTGGTTTGTCATCCTGATCAGCCACACCAAGTTTAGAAAGGTCCATGCAGACAAAATGGCCAGCCATCCATTTAAAATGCCATTTGCGCCGGTTACTAACTATGTAACTATCGCCTATCTCGTAGCGGTCCTTATCGGTATGTGGTTCAATGAAGATACGCGTGTTTCGTTGATTGCGGGTATTGTCTTCCTGGCTATCGTGGCCATCAGCTATTATGCTTTCGGAATCAACAAACGTGTACCTGCAGATCTTCAAGCAGAGGATTTTACAGATAAGAAAGCAATTTAATTTTTAATATAAGAAACGATAATATAGTAGTTACTTTTATAAATTGGTTTTCTATAGGGTATAGAAAAATAACCATCAAAAATCCCTTCGCAAAAGCGAAGGGATTTCTTCTTTTATTTGGCAAACCTATAAGTCCAAAACCGCTCGTTGTTGATCCATACCATGATTTGCGGATCTTGGTTTTTCAACTTTGCCTCCACATCTTTAAACATCTGCTCAGTCTGGGAGCGGTGCGCCTGAATAGCAGCGAGCTTTTGTTTAGCGACAGGGGTGATGTTGTTGATAATGTCGGCCTCACCAAGCTCCTCGACGCAATTATTTGAAAAAGCGACACAGTGTAACGTTGGCCTTGCTGCGGCAGGCAGCTTTTCAACAGCTCTCACGACAGCCGCACCGGTGGCGTCATGGTCCGGGTGAACGGAATAGCCAGGATAAAAAGTAATGATTAACGAAGGATTCAATTCCTCAATCAAAGCAGACATGGTATTTGTCAGCTTTTCTTCATCCTCAAATTCAATTGTTTTATCACGGAAGCCGAGCATCCTAAGATCCTGAATGCCGAGAACCCTGGCAGCCTCCTGCAGTTCTTTTTTTCTGATTTTAGGAAGGTTTTCCCGATTTGTAAACGGAGGATTCCCCATGTTTCGCCCCATTTCCCCCAGCGTTAAACAAGCATACGTCACCGGGGTTCCATTTTGCACATGTGTGGCAATCGTTCCGGATACTCCAAATGCCTCATCATCAGGGTGAGGGAAAACGACCAGGACTTGACGTTCTTTTTCCATCTTCATTCTCCTTTCCACTTTGCTTAAGCAAATGGTGTAGTACTGATTTCTAGTGCAACGGCGAGCCTTCCTTCATTGTCGTGGCCGGCCATTAAAAGGTGATTTTCTTCATCTATTTCAAAATGTGTGATCCCTTCAGCATAAATCCAGCCGAGGTTAATTTTTAAACCGACCCGGTATGGTCCTTTGCCGGTGATTTTCCCTAATTCATAACGGACAAGGGCGTTCCGGATGTAGGCTCCCGCATTAAAGAAAGATTGATCTTTATGGGATGCATAGGCTCCGTTCGTTGTTTCAAGGTGAATGTAGACATCTTTATTCGCAAAATGATTAATGGCTTCTTGAACCTTTTTAATATCAACTAACTCCAAGGCTAATGTCTCCTTTCCCTTTCGTACCTAATGACTATTTTTCATTAATAATGTATCCATCATACTAAAATCTGTTAAAAAATGCGAAATCTGTGCTTAATAAGAAAGCGCTGTTAGACACGGTTGTTGATTTCCGCTCCAGG
>NZ_JBALPP010000042.1:64255-122307 GCF_036965425.1 Neobacillus drentensis
GTCTTCGCGCCTTCCGCTCTAATCAACAGAGTCTTAAATTCAAAAATATTCTTTAACACAGCCAATAAAAAAAGAGCCAAACGACTTGCGCCGGCTCTCCACACTATTAACTCTTAACAATCTTCGCAATACTCCGTAACGGCTCCGGAACTGCGGTACGCCCCGTGCCAGGTCGGACCAACGTATTCATTTAAGCGGAAGCCCTGCTGGATGCCTGCTGAAACAAATTGCTTGGCCACATCGACTGCTTCATAAACGGACAGACCTTTTGCCAATCCAGCTGTGACAGCCGAAGAATTCGTACAGCCTGCCCCATGAGTGAAGGTGGTCTCAATTTTAGGAGACTCGTAAATTTTGAATTCCCTTCCATCATATAAAAGATCGATGGACTTTTCTTCTGACTGAAGCTTGCTGCCGCCTTTAATAAGGACATGCTTCGCACCTAAATCATGAATTTTCACGGCAGCGTTTTTCATGTCATTAAGCGTACGCGGTGTACCTGTCCGGGCAAGCTGTCCTGCTTCAAACAAATTTGGTGTCACAACAAACGCTCTTGGCAATAACAGCTCGCGCATCGCATCCGCTGTCTCCGGATTTAACACCTCATCTTCGCCTTTACACACCATAACAGGGTCAATCACGACGCGGCTGAGTTTGTGTTCATCCATTTTTCTTGCCGCTAATTCGATGATTTCTACTGTTCCAAGCATCCCCGTTTTCATGGCGTCGATGCCTACAGAGAGAATCGTTTCCAGCTGCTTTTCAAGGATATTCACATCAATGGGGAAAACCTCATGATGCCAATGGTTTTTCGGGTCCATGGTAACGATGCAGGTAAGGGCTGTCATTCCGTATACGCCAAGCTCTTGAAATGTTTTTAGGTCAGCTTGAATCCCTGCTCCGCCGCTTGAATCTGAACCGGCAATGGTTAATACCTTATTAATTGTCATTATGTAATCGACCTCCTCATTCTAAAAAACCTCTTCTTTATTATAATTCATCTTTTTAAATTTAACAGAAATCCGCAATAGTTGACAGAAAAATGACAAATAAACTATTTGTACTATTTCCAAGTGCTTAGCGTGATAAAAATTACTTTCAAACAATAAATAGAAAAGTACCATTTAAGTAAAAAGGCGTTTAGCCAGATTTTCCTGTGATAAAAATCGTTGAAAGCGGTTTAATCCAAAGACTAATTTAAAAGTATCCTTTAGGGGAGGGAAAATAATGAACCGGAAAGGCTGCCCTGATGAATATCCCATTACCTTGCTGATTAACGACTGTGAAATCGCTGTTTTCCAACTGACAAAATATAACCTCGAAGACTGGACATATGGCTATTTGTTTTCTGAGGGATTTATCCAGGATGCCAGTGATATTGAGTCAATCGTTGTCAATGAAGAAGTTGGCAGTATCAGTGTATCGCTCCACTCCGATTTTGACGAAGAGCAGGTTTTTTCAAAAAAGAAGCATTACACGGCCGGCTGTGGCAGAGGTGTTACCTTTTTCTCGATGACCGATGTGAAAAATTTTGAAAAAATAACCGCTGATCAAACCTATCCGCTTAGCTATCTCTTAAAAAAACAAAGTGAATTTGCCCAAAATTCGTCGCTCTATCTGGAAACGGGCGGAATGCATGGGGCTTGCATTGTTAAGGAAGACGGAACCATGGAAATCCGCGAAGATATTGGACGGCATAATGCTGTTGATAAAATTATTGGCTTGTGTCTTCGTAATCGCCTGCAGCCTGAAAGGTTAATTTTATTAACGACCGGAAGGGTTTCATACGAAATGCTCTCAAAGGCAGCGAAATTCGGCTTTCCTGTCATCGCTTCGCGTACAGCCGCCACTAAACAGGCTGTACAGCTGGCAAAATATTTAAATATTGAGGTCATCGGCTACTTAAGGGGAAAGATGGCGATGATTTATACCCGTGCCAGCAGAGTCGAAAACGATGTCACACCAGATCCTGCTTTCGAAAGAGCCTTTGAAGGGGGGAATTAAGGGACTAGCAATTAGAGAGAAAAAAATGGGATGTTCTGTTCAAATCAAATCTTGGGAAGGAGATTCGAAATGGTTGAAATGAACCTAAATCGCCGGCAATTTTTAAAGCTTTCAGGCGCCACAGCAGCGACCCTTGCCATCGTGGAACTGGGCTTTAATGAGAAAAAAGCGTATGCGAAAACAAAAGAATTCAAAATTGCCAAAGCTACTGTAACACCAACCATTTGCTGCTATTGCGGTGTTGGATGCGGAATCCTCGTCCACACCAAAAATAATACCGTGGTTTATACGGAAGGGGATCCGGATAACCCGATTAACGAAGGAAAGCTATGCAGCAAGGGGACCACATTAAGACAGCTATATACCTCTGAAAAACGCTTAACCAAGCCGCTATATCGCGCACCAGGAAGTAATAAGTGGGAAGAAAAAGATTGGGATTGGATGCTTGACGCCATTGCCAAACGCACAAAAGAAACGCGTGACAGTTCATTTGTTGAAATGGAAAACGGTATGACCGTTAATAAAACTGAAAAAATTGCCAGCCTTGGCGGCGCGGCACTTGATAATGAAGAAACGTACTTGCTCTCGAAACTTATGAGGGGCCTTGGTGTCGTCTATTTAGAGCACCAGGCACGAATATGACATAGTTCAACGGTTGCCGGTCTGGCACCTACATTTGGTCGAGGAGCAATGACTAACCATTGGAATGATCTGCAGCATACGGATTGTGCGTTGATTATTGGCGCAAACCCTGCAGAAAATCACCCAATAAGCTTTAGATGGCTGACGAAGGCCAAGGAAAACGGCGGAAAAATTATCTCCGTTGATCCGCGCTATACAAGAACTTCGGCACAAGCTGACGTTTACGCTGCCCTTCGCTCTGGTACGGATATTCCGTTTATCGGCGGAATGATTAACTATGCGCTTGAAAACAATCTCATCCACAAGGAGTATGTTGTTAACTATACAAATGCCTCCTTCATTGTCAAAGAAGGCTATGATTTTAATGACGGTCTGTTCTCTGGCTATGACGAAGCAAAACGAGTGTATGATAAAACAAAATGGGCAATTGAATCAACACCAGACGGAAAACCGGTAACGGATCCAACCTTAACCCATCCGCGTTCCGTCTTCCAATTAATGAAGAAGCACTATTCACGTTATGATATGGATAGTGTAACAACAGTTACAGGTACACCAAAAGACGATTACCTAAAAGTTTGCAAAACCTTCTGTGAAACGGCGAAGGTTGGAAAGGCCGGCACAATCATGTATGCAATGGGAACTACCCAGCATACGGTCGGCTCACAGAACGTCCGCATCTATGCGATCCTTCAGCTCCTATTAGGAAACATCGGCTTACCAGGCGGCGGCATCAATGCAATGCGCGGCGAATCCAATGTACAAGGATCAACGGACTTTGGCTTATTATTCGATAACCTGACAGGCTATCTTGGCGCGCCAAAAGCAACGGTGCCTGAGCATGCGACCTTGAAAGGCTATTTGGAAAAAGAAACACCAAAAACAGGCTATTGGAGCAACAAGCCTAAATTTGTAGTCAGCTTACTGAAAGCGTGGTACGGGGCAAATGCCACCGCCGCGAACGAATTCGGCTATCAATTTTTACCTAAAGGCAACAAAAACTACTCCCATATCAATCTCTTTAAAGCGATGTACAACGGCGAGCTTGACGGTGCCTTCCTATTTGGAACAAACCCGGTTGTCGGCGGACCGAATGCCGGCAAGGAAAAAGAGGCACTTGGCAAATTAAAATGGCTCGTTGCGATTGACCTTTGGGAAACGGAAACGTCTGCATTCTGGCAAAAAGAAGCCGGCAGCAATCCAGCAAATATTAATACAGAAGTATTCCTATTGCCAGCATCGGTATCTTTTGAAAAAGAGGGCAGTGTTTCCAACAGCTCACGCTGGATGCAGTACCGCTGGAAGGCGATTGAATCACGTGGAGAAGCAAGGCCAGACCTAGATGTCATTCATGAACTTGCTTTAAAACTGAAAAAAATGTATGCGAACAGTCCAAAATCAGCTGACAAGCCTTTCTTAGCAATGGATTGGAATTACGGCGACGGTGAAGAACCAAATATCGACCTTGTTTGTAAAGAAATCAATGGCTATGACTTGAAAACAGGAAAATTAATCGCCGGTTTTGGAGCGCTGTTGGATGATGGTACCACTTCTAGCGGCAACTGGATATATTCCGGCTTCTATCCTGAAGAAGGAAAAAACAAGTCAAAGAATCGTGACAACAAGGATTTAGGCGGCGAACATTATTTGAATTGGTCCTATGCATGGCCGATGAACCGCCGGATTCTTTATAACCGTGCTTCTGCCGATCCAGGCGGTCAGCCGTGGAGCAAGGAAAAAGCCGTTATTTGGTGGGATGCCGGACAGAAGAAATGGGTTGGCAAAGACGTTCCAGATTTTAAAGCGGTGACAGCACCAACAGAACCCGGCGGAACAGGTGCCTTTATGATGAACAAGGATGGTGTTGCCTTATTGTTTGCACCAACCTTGAACGACGGTCCATTCCCAGAGCACTACGAACCGTTTGAAAGCCCGGTTCCGAATGCATTCAATAGTCAACAATTAAATCCAGCGGCTGTCATTATTGAAGGCGATTTTAATAAAAAAGGCGATAAGAAGAAATATCCGATTGTCGCCACAACTTATCGGGTAAGTGAACACTGGCAATCCGGCTCGATGACGCGCAACCAGGAATGGCTCTCAGAGCTTGCCGGCCATATGTTTGTTGAAATGAGCGAAGAGCTTGCCAAAGAAAAAGGCATCAAAAATAAAGATCAAATCATTGTCAGTTCCGCACGCGGGCGCATCTTGGCCTATGCGATGGTGACCAAACGCTTTAAGCCAATCGGTGTGAATGGCAAAAAGATACATGAAATCGGAATGCCATGGCATTTTGGCTATAAAGGATTTGCTACGGGAGATACCGCGAACCGCCTGACTCCTCATATTGGAGATGCCAACACGATGATACCTGAATTTAAGGCATTCTTGTGCGACGTCAGGAGGGCTGACTAATGACGAAATATGTGAAATATGTCGATGTAACAAAGTGTGATGGCTGCCGCGCCTGTATGGTGGCCTGCAAAAACTGGAACGACCTGCCTGCGGAACCGACAGATTTCCTGGGGAGTGTCCAATCACATCCGAAAACAACAGCCGATACATGGAATGTCCTGCAATATATCGAGCATGAGAATGGAAAAGGCGATTTGGAATATCTTTTCCGTCATTCCTCCTGCTTCCATTGCACTGATGCGGCCTGTGAAAAGGTATGCCCGGAAAATGCCATCAGCTATACGAAATATGGCTCTGTTGTGATTGATCATGACAAGTGCGTCGGCTGCGGCTATTGTGTGCAAAACTGTCTGTTTGAAGTGATTTCGTTAAAGACCTATAAAGATAAAAATGGTAAAGAGTACAGAAAGTCTCATAAATGCACAATGTGTACGGACCGCTTGGAGGAAGGGCTGCAGCCTGCCTGTGTCACTACCTGCCACACAGGCTCGATGGGGTTTGGCAGCGAGGAAGCGATGCTTCAAAAAGCGGAGAAGCGCTTAAGTGAAATCAAAGGCCGTTTCCCTAATGCGAATATTTATAATCCGCAAGGAGTCGGCGGCACACATACAGTTTACGTGTTGGCAGAAAAGCCGTCCGTTTATGGGCTGCCGGAAAATCCGAAGGTGCCGGCGTCTGCCGTTGCCTGGAAGGATTATGCTCAGCCAATTGGCAAGATGATGCTGGGGGCGACAACGATGGCGCTTGTTGGAGCGTTTGTCACAAATAGGCTGTTTAATAAAGAAGGCAGGGGCGAAGGTCATGATGGAGGTGGAAGCCATGAGTAAACAGCAGGTTAAGCCTGATGTGCAAGTAAAGCGTTTTTCTAAGGCGTTTGTCTGGGCGCATGCCATCAATGCTCTTTCATTCTGCGCGCTCTACATTACAGCACTGCCAATGTATACTGAGTTTTTTGACTGGCTCTATCCAATCCTTGGCGGTCCGGCGAATGCACGTCTGCTTCATCGCATCTTTGCCGTAACGTTCATTTCACCAACGGTTATTTATTTAATTTTTGACCATAAAGGTTTTTTCCACTGGATGAAAGAACTTGTCACTTGGAAAAAGCGGGATCTGGAATTTTTCTCTGAATTTGTGAAAGAACTGTTCGGCTTTAAGTTTAAGCATGTGAAACAAACGTTCTTTAATGCTGGTGAAAAAATTAACTCGATTCTGCAAATTCTTTGTGCTGTGATGATTATTGGTTCAGGCTTTCCAATGTGGTTCCCTGAGTATTTTCCGAGAGCAGTGGTTCAATGGGGTTACTTTTTCCATAATGTCGGCTTCGGCCTGGCGATTGCTGTTATTGTCGGCCATATCTATTTGAGCGTGATTCACAAAAACTCTCGTCCTGGCTATACCGGTGTGGTAACTGGAAAGGTGCCGGCCTGGTGGGCGAAGGAGCACTACACAGAATGGTATGAAGAAGAAGAGAAAATAGGCAATTTTCCTAACTTGGACGATCCAAAACGAAAAAAAGGCGCATAAAGGTGGTTTCAGGGGATGGCTGTCGAGGTAAAGGCAGCCATTTCCTTTAAAAAGATATCTATATCGGCGGAACAAGGCAATTTATCGACGAATCTTTCATTTTATCGGCGAATCCAAGCCTCTTATCGGCGAATTGAAAAAAACTTGAAATAGAGGTGCGACAACAATGATTAAATCGGTTGTTTCAAAAGAATACCAGAGTCTGCAAAAGGAAATCACTGCCCTTCAGGAAAAGTGGAAGCAAATGATTAACCCGGAAACAGTCAAACTAAATCTGGATAAAGCAGCAATGTCAGCTGGAGTGCCTGCTGCAGCATTAACGGCTATTAATTTTGAAATTTCCCTATTTTTACAGTGGATAGAGGAAATAAGTGCCACCCTTGTAAAAAGCAATCCTGAACTAGAAAAAAAGCTTGCTAGTATTAGCAGCCTGTTAGATAAGGAAATTGCGATTCGCTGGATTGAAGAGGCCTTCGCCTGCAATCATGATTATTTTGCTAGATTTGCTGTAGAAAACGGCTTGGACGAATGGGTTCCCCATTTTCTAGCCGAAACGGCGCTTCGTCCTTACCTGCAGTTAATAGCGGAAAAAGTCCAGCCTGCGGTTGACCTTGCTGTACCAGGTGCAGGCTGTCCTGTCTGCGGTGAGCCCGTAAGGTTAGCCGCACTTGAAGAAGAGGGAAAAAAAATCATTCATTGTTCGCGCTGCCAGGCACGATGGAACGCGAAACGACTGGAATGCTCTCATTGCGGCAATGAAGACCATAAAAGGATTCAATTCATTCAAATTGAAGGGGACGCCGTATCGCAAATCCAAGTTTGCGAACAGTGCAACGGCTATATTAAAATTATTGATACAAGACAATACATCGAAAAGCCCTCTGCAGCCATGCTGGATTTGAATTCTATTCATTTAGATTTTATAGCCCAGGAAAACGGGTATCACGCAGTTGGGGAACTGAAAAAAGAGGGTGCTTCATGAAAGCAGCGGCCATTATTTTATCAGGCGGGAAATCGAGCAGGATGGGCACAAATAAAGCCCTATTAAAAATTAACGAGAAAACTAATATTGAGAGAATCCGTGATACGCTTAATGCCTCGTTTGATGATATAATTCTAGTAACGAATGATTCAGAACAATATGAATTTTTGAATATAAAAATGACGGCGGATCGCTTTCCAGGCATGGGGCCGCTCGCCGGCCTGCATGCAGGACTCATCAAAAGCGAAAATGATGTGAACCTTATTGTCGCCTGCGATATGCCGTTTGTTTCGGCAGGGCTTGCAGCGGGGCTCGTCAGTCTGTGCGGTGAATTTGATGCGGTTATTCCTGTCATCAACGGTAAGCAGCATCCGTTATTTGCTGTTTTTAAAAAAATAGCTGCCGAGAAAGCCGCACAATCGATTGAAGCAGGAAATCTCCGCATGAAAGACCTCCTAGAGCAATTAAATGTTCTATATGTAACAGAAAAAGAACTTAAGAGCTTTAGTGAAATCGATATTGAGCGCGTTTTTTTTAATATGAATCATCCTGAGGAATACGAAGACGCTAAAAAGTGGGCTGAAACAGAACATTAAGGGGGACTAAGGGAACCATGCAATTTTTCAAAGTAAAAACAGTTGAAGAGACATTTGCCTTAATCGAGGAAAAAATAGCAGCAATCGAAGCAACAGAGGTTAGGGAGCTTGACCGCGCCCTCCATTATATTTTAGCGGAACCGGTCACAGCAAAGGAAAATGTTCCGGGATTTGACCGTTCAACTGTGGACGGATATGCCGTCCGCGCGAAAGATACGTATGGTTCCTCCGAATCTATGCCTGGCTTTCTCACATTGGCGGGAGAAGTGAAAATGGGCGAGGTCCCGACGGATGAAGTCAGCTCCGGTAAAGCCGTTTACGTGCCAACAGGCGGCATGCTTCCTGCCGGCAGCGATTCCGTCATCATGATTGAACATTGTGAAGACTTAGAAGGTCTTTTAAATACATACAAACAGGTAGCACCTGGAGAAAATATCATCCGTGCCGGCGAAGATATCCGCGAAGGCGAAGTCCTGCTTGGTAAAGGCGTGAAGCTTCGCCCGCAGGAATTAGGGGCGCTTGCGTCTTTAGGCATTACTCATGTCACCGTTTTCCGGAAATTGACGGTCGGCTACCTCTCGTCAGGGGATGAAATTGTTTCCTATCATACTGAGAAACTGCTAGTTGGGCAAATCCGCGACATTAACTATTTAACGATTGCCGGTTTAGCAAGCGAATGGAATGTCGATGTCGTATACGGCGGGATTGTCAAAGACGATTTCGCGGAATTTCAGGCCCGGGCACGTGAGCTTTATGAGCAAACGGATTGCTTAATTCTCTCGGGCGGCAGCTCGGTCGGGGCGAAGGACTATACGACTGATGTGATTCAATCTTTAGGGGAACCGGGTGTGTTTGTTCATGGTATTTCAATCAAACCGGGTAAACCTACGATTCTAGCAATGTCGGACGGAAAGCCGGTTATTGGACTGCCGGGTCATCCGGCCTCGGCCATGATTATTTTTCGCTTGTTTGGCGAACAAATTCTTCGCAGGCTTTCAGGAGAGAAGCTGGAGCGGAAGCCTGAGCGTATTTTTGCAAAAATCACAAAAAATATTCCATCTTCCATGGGACGGTCAGATTATATCCGTGTCCGCTTGTTTGAGCATGTTGGAGAATGGTGGGCCGAGCCGATTATCGGCAAATCCGGCCTGATTACAACGCTTGTAAAAAGTGACGGCATTGTCGAGATCAGTTCAGAAAAAGAAGGTATTTCACAGGGTGAATCTGTGCCTGTGATAGCATCACGATAGGGGGAAATATAAATGTACAAACGAAAAATTTATTTAGAAGACAAACCCCGTTTGGAAGCGCGCGACGAAATCTTGGCAGCTTCTAGGCTGAACCCTGAAAAAGAATACCTCTTTGCTGCAGACGCTTTAGGCCGCGTCACCGCTGAACCGATTTTTGCACGGGTGTCAATGCCGCACTACCATGCCTCCGCGATGGACGGCATTGCTGTTTATGCTGAAACGACATATAACGCTCATGAGCAACATCCACTTCATCTTAAGCGCGGGGGGCAATTTTGCTATGTGGATACTGGAAATGCGATTCCATCCCCCTTCAATGCGGTCATAATGATTGAGCATGTCCAGGTGATCGATGAAGATACGATTGAAATCATCGAACCGGCTACCCCGTGGCAGCATATTCGCCCAATTGGTGAGGATATCGTTCAAGAGGAAATGCTGTTTCCTCAGGGGCATGTGTTAAGGCCAGCCGATCTCGGTGTGCTGCTGGCAGCGCAGCAGACGGTAATCCCCGTTGTGAAAAAGCCGGTTGTGACGATTATTCCAACAGGAAACGAGCTGGTGGATGCTGCTTCAGAGCTTGCTTCCGGAAACATTATTGAATTCAACGGCACGGTGTTTGCTGGTTTTGTGAAAGAATGGGGTGGTGAGCCAAAGCTGCGCGCAATCGTTAAGGACGAGCCTGATCGAATTAAAGAGGCTTTACTGGAAGCGGCTGAAACGTCCGATATTATTGTCATTAATGCCGGTTCCTCGGCCGGCTCGAAAGACTACACGGTCCACATCATCGCCGAAATCGGCGAGGTTTTTACCCATGGGGTCGCCGCACGGCCTGGTAAGCCGGTTATTTTAGGAAAAATTAACGAAAAAATGGTTGTCGGTGTCCCGGGATATCCAGTTTCAGCTTACCTGGCCTTGGAGTGGTTTGTAAGGCCGCTAGTGTGCAAGTATTTAGGGATTCCAGTGCCTGAGAGACAAAAGGTGACGGTCAAACTGGGCCGCCGCATCGTCTCTTCCATGGGTGCTGAAGACTTTGTGCGAATGAATATCGGCTATGTGAATGGACAATTTGTCGCCAACCCGCTGACCAGAGCGGCCGGCGTCACAATGTCCTATGTCCGGGCAGACGGCCTGTTAATCGTTCCGCCGAATATGATTGGCTATGAGCAGGGGGATACGGCAGAGGTCGAACTTCTGCGCCCGCTTGAAGAAATTGAGAAGGCCATTGTATTTAGCGGCAGCCATGATATGACGATTGATCTGTTATCGTCAGAACTGAAACGAGTGCGCAATGACCTGAAAATTGTCTCCTCGCATGTCGGCAGCATGGCGGGAATCATGGCGATTCGAAAAGGTGAGGCCCATGTAGCGGGCATTCATTTGCTTGACCCGAGTACAAAGCAATATAATATTTCATATGTACGAAAGATAGTAGCCGGTCTCGACATTGTTCTTTATCCATTTTTAAAAAGAAAGCAAGGCTGGATTTTACCGAAGGGCAATCCGCTTGAAATTGAAGCGGCTGCGGATTTAGTCCGGACGAACGCTAACTTTGTCAACCGCCAAAAAGGAGCGGGCACGCGCATCCTGTTTGATTTGCTGCTCGAGGAAGCGGGCCTTTCAGAAGAGGATATCAACGGCTATGATCGTGAAATGTTTTCCCATTTAGCGGTTGCGGCTGAGGTTAAAGGCGACACTCATGGCGCAGGATTAGGAATTTACCCGGCAGCGATGGCAATGGACTTGGAGTTTGTCCCAGTCGCTGATGAAGAGTATGACTTACTGATGACTAGAAGTTTTTATGAAAGCGAAAGCGGCCGTCTGCTGATTTCGATGATTCAGTCCGCCAGATTTAAAGAGCAGGTTGAAAAAATTGGGGGCTATCAAGTGGTTGAAAATGCAGAACCGAAGCTTTTAGCTGAAGAGGTGACAGAATGAATATGTACGAAATTTCGAAGGAACCGATTAATATACAAACGGTGATTGATAAAGTGGTGCAGCGTGAAGCTGGCGCGATTACCACCTTCATTGGCACCGTCCGCGAATTAACGCATGGAAAGAAAACCTTATTTTTAATCTATGAAGCATATGAAGCGATGGCAGTTAAGAAGCTCGAGCAGATCGGTTCAGAAATAGAAGAGCGCTGGGATGGATCCCGCGTCGCAATTACCCACCGGGTAGGGCGCTTAGATATTACCGATGTTGCGGTTGTGATCGCCGTATCGACGCCGCACCGCGCAGATGCTTATGAAGCGAACCGCTATGCCATTGAGCGCATCAAAGAAATTGTCCCAATTTGGAAAAAAGAGCATTGGGAGGACGGTGAGGCTTGGATGGGTAATCAGCTCGAAACGGTTGCCTACCCGAGCGGCAAGCCTGAGGAGAGTGACTTAAATGAATAAGGTGTTGTTTTTTGCGCATTTACGAGATGCCGTCGGCGAAGAGTTTTTGACGTTGGAGGCGGGCGGGAAAACGGTCGCTGAATTGAAAGCGGATTTGGCGGCTCAGTACGACCTTCCGCGAATGGATACCGTCATGACCGCGATTAATGAAGAGTTTGCTTCCAATGACGAGGTCATCCGTGACGGTGATGAGATTGCTTTTATTCCGCCAGTGAGCGGCGGTTGATTTTTAGATTCGCAAATAAAAGCGGTTGATTCGCAAATAAACATGGAAAATTTGCAATTAAAATCTCGGATAATACCTTTTAATAGGCAAAAAAACATGAATTAGTGCATTAAGCTCGCCAAACGGCGAGTTTTCTATTAGCGAGGTGAAAAATTTGAACGAACGGTATTCACGGCAGGTCCTCTTTCCGGGCATCGGCAAAGGCGGACAAGCAAAAATTAGCGAAAAACATGTCCTTATTATCGGGGCCGGGGCTCTTGGTTCAGGTAATGCTGAGGTATTGACCCGAGCCGGAGTCGGGCGGATTACCATCATCGATCGTGATTACGTCGAAGCAAGCAACCTCCAGCGCCAGCAGCTCTACACGGAAGAGGATGTTGCTGAGAAGCTTCCGAAGGCTGCTGCAGCGGAAAAGCGGCTGCACGCCATTAATTCCGATGTGGAAATCCGGGCGATCATCGGTGACGCAAACCCTGAATTGCTGGAAGAGCTCGTCTCCGGTGTGGATGTGATGATTGATGCGACGGACAATTTTGAAACACGGATGGCGATGAACGATGTATCGCAAAAATATAAGGTTCCATGGATTTACGGCGCTTGTGTCGGCAGCTTTGGAATGAGTTTTTCGATTATTCCGGGGAAAACGCCGTGCTTGAACTGCCTGCTGCGCAGCATCCCGCTCCAGGGGATGACCTGCGATACCGGCGGAATTATTTCTCCTGCGGTGCAAATGGTCATCGCCCATCAGACGGCCGAAGCATTAAAAATGTTGGCGGAGGATTGGGAGGCAGTACGCACATCGTTTGTCAGCTTTGATTTATGGCGAAACCAATATACGAGTTTGAAAATGTCGAAGGCGAAGTTTGCCGGCTGCTTATCCTGCGGCGAGGAGCGGACTTACCCTTATCTTGATCAGGAAAATATGACAAAAACGACAGTGCTGTGCGGCCGCGATACGGTGCAAATCCGCCCTTCCTCGGCAGGAGAGCTTTCACTGGAACGGCTTTCCGGTCAACTTAGTTCACTTGGATATACGGTTAAAGGCAATCCCTATCTAGTTTCAGTGGAAATGGGTCCGGAGCGGATGGTTATTTTTCAAGATGGCCGTGCCCTCATCCACGGAACAAAAGATTTGACGCATGCGAAGTCTATTTACCAGAGAATACTAGGATAATTTTAAGCCCGTGCCTTCATTGGTGCGGGTATTTTAAATGACATAAAATGACATGTTTCACGTGGAACATGAAAATATTGTCGCAGCCAACGGTCTAATTTTTCGTAAAAAAGTCAATACTCAGGTAGAATAGAAGCGAGTCTTAATTTTGAGGTGTCAAACGTGAATATATCCATCCAAAAACTATTAGACAAAATGGAAACAGAATTAAAGCAGGCGCAAACAGCTCAGAAGGAAGAAAGCTTGCGGGAAAAGATTTACTCTATTAAAATATTATGCGAATTGATACTGGAAGAAAAGCCTAGTATAAGGGACGCATCATGGACTCCAGCCGCTAAGGCTCAGGTTCATCCTGTTATCACACAGCCGGCATTTCAGAATCAGCCAGTATCACTGCAGCAACCTAAAAAATTAGAATTAGGTGACGAAGCTAATGGTGATTCGTTATTTGATTTTTAACCGAAAAGCGGAAGCGCCTTGTACAGGGGCTTATGACCCCGAGCCCCTAGGCGCTGAAGCTAGACATGAAGGGGAGGAAATATAGAAGATGAAAACTTTTATTATAATTGGTGCCATCAATGCCTTTTTGGCCGTTGCACTGGGCGCCTTTGGGGCACATGGATTAAAGGATAGACTGGACGCCCATTATTTAGATATTTGGAAAACGGGTGTAACCTATCAAATGTTTCATGCCACAGGCCTGTTAATCATTGGTCTCCTTCTCGGCAAGGTTCCAGTCAGCTCTTTGTTTAGCTGGTCCGGATGGTTGATGCTGGCAGGAATCATTTTATTTAGCGGCAGCTTGTACCTGTTAAGCTTGACGAAGGTAGGCGTTTTAGGAGCGATTACCCCCATTGGCGGTGTTTGTTTTTTAGCAGCGTGGATTTTGATAATCGTCGGGACGGTAAAACATTTATAAACGAAAAAAGGCATTGGACTCGAGGTCCGAATGCCTTTTTTTATTTACCTTGGAGGGAACGTACCTAATTGTTGCCCGCCGCCATATGGATATTCGTACTCGATTTCTTCGGAGAAAGTAATATAGTCCACGGCCACCATTGGGATGAGGAAACGTGTACCTTTTTGTGGATCACTTAAAATAACATGATCTCTTCCAGCAGCTTCAATGATTCCTCTAAATTCCTTGGAATTCCATGAGGTGCTGCCTTCAAAGGTAGCAAAAACACTTACAAGTTTGCCTTTGTTTAAACGTAGAATATTTTCGATGTAGGATTGTTCAATTGGCAGCATGCCTGCCTGTAAAGATGCTGCAGCGGCCGCTTGTTGCGGTGTTGGCGTAGCGCCCGCGCCGGCAGGCGGAAATCCTTGTTGTGTGCCAGGATAAAATGGCTGCCCCGCCACTCCTGGCTGCCCTCCCGGAGTATAAGGCTGAAATCCTTGTGGATTGTAATATTGACTCATCTTTTTCCCTCCTAAAAATGTAGGCTCAACATTCTATTCATACTCCCATAAGCCCAAAATGGTTCCTGCAGACTTTTACCAAGACTCGCTGTTTTATTAGTATGAGGGAAAGTCCTAAGATATGACTTAAGGATTAGGCGGAAAAACAAAAAAGCTCCTAGCAGAGGCCGGAGCTTTTTTGGATTAAACATGAAGGAATTTTGGTACGCGTTCTTCCTCTAACAGATTGCCGACAAAGAAAGCTCCGAATTCGCCGTAGCGCGCGCTGACTTCATCAAAACGCATTTCATAAACAAGTTTTTTAAACTGAAGTACATCTTCAGCAAACAGGGTTACGCCCCATTCGTAATCGTCAAAACCAACAGAGCCAGTGATGATTTGCTTCACTTTACCAGCATATGTACGGCCGATCATGCCATGGCTGCGCATCATATTGCGGCGCTCCTCCATCGGCAGCATGTACCAGTTATCATTGCCCTGGCGGCGCTTATCCATTGGATAGAAACAAACATGCTTTGTTTGCGGAAGCGTCGGATACAGACGTGCAAGGATTTGCGGATTTTGATATGGGTCTTCACCGGCAGGCAAATAGTTGCTCAGCTCCACTACCGATACATAGGAATGAGCAGGGATTGTGAATTCCGCTAATTTTGTTTTATTGAATTCGGTTTCAATTTCATTTAATTCTTCCATTGTTGGACGAAGGATCATCATCATAAAATCAGCCTTTTGGCCAACGATTGTATATAGGGCATGGCTGCCTTCTTTGCGTTCCTGGGTAGTATTCCATTTGTCAACTAGACTTAAAAACTCGTGGATAGCGGACTGGCGCTCATCGCTTGAAAGCATCTTCCAAGTTGTCCAGTCAACTGTACGAAAATCATGCAGGCAATACCAGCCATCAAGCGTTTGTGCTGCTTCACTCATTACAATCACTCCTAAATAATCATTCTAAATAACTATAACATAGTTTGACCAACAGAAGCTTTAATAAAACCTTGAAGGATATTTTTATAAAAAATAGTAAATAGTAAAGGATAGCGTGCAATTTTTTGAAAACAAAAACATTTTGAGTGAAACCGTTCTCTGTGAGTAAAATCATTGAAATTTTAGCCAGGTAAAGTATGCTTGGTAGGTAGTTTTTTTAGGGAGGTTTGTTTTGTGAGTGATTTATTTGAAGGATTAAAGCAAAAAATTTCCGGACGTGATGTAAAAATTGTATTTCCAGAAGGCTTGGACGAGCGGGTGGTTCGTGCGGCCAGCCGTTTGGCAGAGGAAAAACTGCTGACCCCGATTCTGATTGGCAGCATTGAGCAGGTGCAGGCAAAGGCAAGCGAGCTTGGTGTTTCCTTGGAGGCAGCGGAAATCTATGACCCTGCCAACTATGCGGGAATGGATGAGCTTGTTGCGGCATTTGTTGAGCGCCGCAAAGGGAAAGCAACCGAAGAGGATGCGCGTAAAATCTTGCTCGATGAAAACTATTTTGGCACGATGCTGGTGTATTTAAATAAAGCACACGGCTTGGTTAGCGGTGCGGCCCACTCCACGGCCGATACGGTCCGCCCGGCGCTGCAAATCATTAAAACAAAAGATGGCGTACGGAAAACTTCCGGTGTGTTCATCATGGTGCGTGGAGATGAGAAGTATGTGTTTGCCGATTGCGCTATTAACATTGCACCTGACAGCCTGGATTTAGCGGAAATCGCGATCGAAAGCGCAAAGACGGCTGAGATGTTTGATCTTGAGCCGCGGATTGCGATGCTTTCATTTTCAACGAAGGGTTCGGCGAAATCTCCTGAAACGGAAAAGGTTGTCGAAGCTGTCGCTGAGGCGAAACGCCGCGATGCCTCGCTTGTGCTCGACGGAGAGTTTCAATTTGATGCCGCGTTTGTTCCATCTGTTGCTAAAAGCAAAGCGCCTGGTTCTGTGCTGCAAGGAGATGCGAACGTGTTTATTTTCCCAAGCCTTGAAGCTGGAAATATCGGGTACAAAATTGCCCAGCGTTTAGGCGGGTTTGAAGCGGTAGGCCCGATTTTACAAGGCTTGAATAAGCCGGTTAATGACCTGTCCCGCGGCTGTAATGAAGAAGATGTCTATAAGTTGGCGTTAATTACGGCGGCGCAGGGGTTATAAATGGATTTTGGAAGAGCTGGTCCGGAGGTGGGCTGGCTCTTTTTTGAGGTTTGTCTATTTTTTGGGTAGTTTTGTCTATCTTTTTGAGGGTTTTGTCTATTTTCAAGGGGGCTTTGTCTATTTTTAAAGCCACTTTGTCTATTTTTTAAAGTGTATTGTCTATTTAGACACTTATTGGAAGGAAACAGGACAAGAAGCTCGCTATTTGATAAAATTACCCTATCAATCAAACATTCAAGGAGCTATTAAAATGGAAGGTTTACTGCGGCAGCCACAGTGGCGGGTTATTGACCAGTCTTTCATAGGCAGTCATTTTCACGCGTTACAGTCATTTGGAACCGATGATACACTTTGTGCTTCAGTCGGAGCAGGTAAAGCGCCGGCTACTGCAAGGACATGGGTTCATCACAATACCATCGTCCTCGGCATTCAAGATACAAAACTGCCATTTTTACAAGAAGGAATTCAATATCTTCATAATCAGGGCTATCAGTCTATTGTAAGGAATTCCGGCGGACTTGCCGTCGTTCTCGATGAGGGCGTCCTCAATATCTCGCTGATTTTCCCCGAGGCCGAGAAAGGGATTGATATCAATCGCGGCTATGAGGCAATGTGGAAGCTGATTCAACAAATGTTTGCCGATTTCCCCCAAGCGATTGAGGCAAGGGAAATAGTCGGATCTTATTGCCCGGGAAGTTATGACCTCAGTATAGGCGGAAAAAAATTCGCCGGCATTTCCCAGCGCCGCCTGAAAAAAGGAGTAGCCGTTCAGATTTACCTTTGTGTAAATGGCAGCGGCAGCAAGCGCGCGGAACTGATCCGGGAGTTTTACGCGATTGCCAAACAAGCGGAACCGACCAAGTTCACCTATCCGGAGATTATCCCTGAAGTCATGGCATCATTATCGGAGCTTTATCAAACTAATTTTTCCATCGCGGATGTTATGGTTCGGCTATTAAACCAGTTAAAGAAAAACAGCGATTTACTCTATGCCGGCCAGCTCAATGAATTTGAACTCGAGCTCTTGCCCGGGTACTATCAAAGAGTCGTAGAGCGAAATGAACAAGTAAAAAAGCCGTAAACGTTGATTTACGGCTTTTTCTAATTGGATGCTGTCATCCAACCTCTTCTCCCCAAGCTAGCTGTCTAGATGCAGCGCCTAGGGGCTCGCAGGTCTACAGCCATTCCGTCAAGAAGGCTAAAGGGCAGCCTTTTCGCCGGCTCGTCTTATGCCTGTCACCCCTAGGAAAAAATGAACTGCTTTTTTCCCTGGTCAAGGCGCTTCCGCTTTTCTAGTTATTCGGCTACTTTTTCTAAATTGCCATTTCGGTCCATCTTGAATTTAGTAGCGGGTCTTTCTTCTTCCTCAAATAAAACAAGCTTTCTGGCGCGGTTCATGATCTTCATTAAGGTCTCGTAATCTTCTTGAATCGTTTCGGTATTTTGCTCGAGATCCTCGATTTTTGCACGCATTTCCTCATTTTGCTTCCGCAGCTCAGACAATTCTCGCTTCAATCTTTCATTCTCACTTTTTAATGCTTCATTTTGCAGATTGGAATGATTGAAGTTTTGCAAGTAATCAATAACAGAATCCAGGCTGAGCCCTGTTGATTGCGGTCTGTAGGTTTGTGCTGCCGCTGGTTTTACATAAGTTTCAGCTGCCACTTCAGCCGTCATATCCGGCAGTTCCCTCGAAGTTTCGACTGGCATTTCAACGGACATCGGCATTGCCTCAAACTCTTCATTCGTCGTAGTAACTGGCGGGCTGTAAAGCAGTTTTTTCTTGCCGCCCTGGTCTTTTCCTAAAACTCTTGATCTTTGTTTGCGCTGTTTTTTGGCTAATTGCAAGGCTTTTTCATACGTATGGCGTACGACGGCATTCCATCTGAAGCCGCAGGCTGCCGAAGTCCGGTTCAGCTTGTCGCCTACCTCTTCAAAAGCGTTCAGCTGGGTGCTTCCCTCTCTTACATGCCTGAGGACAGTCTCGGCTAAAAGCAAATCATTCTCATCTGTCCATGCATCTTGACGAACTTTCATATGTTTCAACTCCTTATAGGTTTTCTCGTTTTTTTAAAAAGTTCTAGTCTTAGGATGGACAAGTTTTCTAGCCTTTATACCAAAATGGTTAAAAGGATAATAGATTTTTTTAAAAGTTTAATTAATTGATTGCAAAGAATTGTGCCTTGCAATGACTGCCAAGAAAATGTAAAATACCTAAGGAGTTTAATTACCTAACTAATAAGGATAAAATAATAGATAGAAGCAGATTGACCGAGAAAGGGTTGTACCAAATGTCCAATGAATTTCGTGTTTGCGACGATTGCCAGGCCGTGAATTTAAAGACATTGATCCCTCGTTTGAAAGACATCGATCCGAATGCCGAAATCAAAATCGGCTGCCAGTCCTATTGCGGACCCGGCCGGAAAAAGACCTTTGCCTTCGTTAATAACCGCCCGGTTGCCGCATTAACGGAAGAGGAATTAATGGAGAAAGTTAATAAAAAGATCAAATAATCACCTTTGACCAGTGCGCTTGAAGGTGATTTTTCTTTTCGCATTCTGTCGAAAAATACTGGGGAAAATTGTTGTTTTTTGGGATATAATAGAAAAAAGTGGTTTTTTGAAAAGGAAGGGGGAAATCGATGTCATATTCCACGGAAAAACTTACGGAAGAAAAAGTATTTAAAGATCCGGTCCATCGCTATGTCCACGTCCGCGACAAGGCGATTTGGGATCTGATTGGAACAAAGGAGTTTCAGCGGCTGCGACGGATTAAACAGCTGGGAACGACTTTTTTAACGTTTCATGGTGCGGAGCACAGCCGTTTCAATCATTCTCTTGGTGTCTATGAAATTGTCCGCCGTATCATCGACGATGTGTTTGCCGGCAGACCGGAATGGAATGATGACGAACGTCTCTTGACGCTTTGTGCTGCACTTCTTCATGACCTCGGACATGGTCCGTTTTCCCATTCCTTTGAAAAAGTGTTCGATTTTGACCACGAGGATTTTACCCGCGCGATTATTCTAGGGGATACCGAAGTAAACAAGGTTCTTGTTAAGGTAGGACAGGATTTTCCGGAAAAAGTTGCCGAAGTCATCGCCAAGACGTCTGATAAAAAGCTGGTCGTCAGCCTGATTTCGAGCCAGATTGATGCTGACAGAATGGATTATTTACAGCGTGATGCTTATTTTACCGGGGTCAGCTATGGCCAATTTGATATGGAGCGGATTTTGCGCGTGATGAGGCCGCGCGAAGACCAGGTCGTCATTAAAAAGAGCGGTATGCATGCTGTTGAGGACTATATTATGAGCCGCTATCAGATGTACTGGCAGGTTTATTTTCATCCAGTGTCCCGAAGCGCAGAGGTACTCTTAACGAAAATCCTCCATCGAGCCAAGCAATTGTTTAAGGAAAATTATTCGTTTAAATATGAGCCGATTCACTTCACCTCCATTTTTCATGAGCAAGTGACATTAGAAGACTATTTAAAATTAGATGAATCTGTTATTTTATATTATTTTCAAATTTGGCAGGAGGAAGCTGATCCGATATTAAGCGACCTTTGCCGTCGGTTTGTTAACCGCAATCTGTTCAAGTTTGCGGAGTTTGACCCTGCGAAAGAATATAAAAAGCTCGCTGAATTGACGCGCCTTTTTGAAAAAGCAGGGATTGACCCTGATTATTATTTAGTTGTCGATTCGTCTTCAGATTTGCCTTACGATTTTTATCGTCCGGGTGAAGAGGAAGAGCGGCTTCCGATTCATTTGCTGATGCCGAATGGGGAGTTAAAGGAGCTATCCAGGGAGTCAGAGATCGTGGATGCGATTTCCGGGAAGAGAAGAACGGACCATAAGCTCTACTACCCGGCCGATTTCTTAAAGGATGACTCAGGTGATGTGGATATCAAAAAGCAAATTCGTGCCCTTTTAGAAATATAAGACTGTTTTGGTGCCTGACACCTAAATGGAGTAGGAGTTGACGAACGTTGTTAAAAGATCATGCTAAGCTGATGCAGGCGATCCTCGTTTCCGGTGAAATTGTCGGAAGAAAGAAGCTGCAGAAGATGATATATATTGCGAAAAAAGTTGATTTCCCTTTTCAGGAGCGGTTCCAGTTTCATTTTTATGGACCATATTCGGAGGAATTGACCACCCGTGTGGAGGAGCTTTGTAATATGGGTTTTCTGAATGAATTACGGGAGAAAAAAGGCGGCTATTTTCAATATCGCTATACGTTGACCGATGCGGGGAAAGAGTTTTTGAGCCTAAATGAAGTGGACATGCCGTTTTTGCAAGACTGCCTTATCGATATGAATGACCAGAATGCTAGATTCCTTGAGCTGGTTTCGACGGTTTTATATTTTGATAATCTTCCAAAGGAAGAAGTCGCAAACAAGGTGTTCACCTTAAAAAGCAGCCAGCGCTACACCGAAGCAGAAATCGATGACGCATATCAATATATTGAGTCGTTGAAAGGGAAAATACAATAAAAGAAAACGCTTGGACCAACTCGACGTCCAAGCGTTTTCTTTTGGGTATCAGCGTCCACTGTAGGTGGACGAATGTCCATGGTTGGTGCCTGACACCAAAGTTGACAACAACAACAACAATTTATTTGTCGCTGAAGCGGACGCCGCCGGTTGCGTAGTGGTTTTTGCTCATTTCTTCGATGAAGACGGTGATGTTTTCTTTTGGTGCGCCGGTTGTTTCGCTGACAGCGACGGTTACCTTTTCGACAAGCGCCCGCTTTTGGTCTTCAGTACGGCCTTCGAGCATTTTTACTGTAACGTATGGCATGGATAGTACCTCCTTTTCATCATAACTTATTGTAGTGTTCCACAAATATTAAAAAAGTGCAATAACAGTGGTCACTTTGGTTTTCTTTTTCCAAGCGGTTTCATGTATACTTAAAGGAAATAGACAGAAAGAACGGCATCAAAAGGAGGAGAGGCAGGATGGAAGGATTAGAAGGATTTCTTAGATATCCGCTAAGTCTGATTCCCTATGTAGTGATTACCCTGGCGGTGGCCTTTACGGTCCATGAATTTGCTCATGCATTTGTGGCCTATAAATTCGGGGATCAAACGGCGAAAAAACAAGGGCGCCTCACGTTGAATCCGCTCAAGCATCTGGATCCAATCGGAACCCTTCTCATTTTTATTGCCGG
Organism: Neobacillus drentensis; assembly: GCF_036965425.1. Lineage (GTDB taxonomy): Bacteria > Bacillota > Bacilli > Bacillales > Cytobacillaceae > Neobacillus > Neobacillus drentensis_F. The sequence continues at coordinate 86,197 of NZ_JBALPP010000042.1, forward strand.
CTTCGGCTGGGCCCGTCCTGTACCGGTGAATCGTTTTTTCTTTAAAAAGCCGCGCCTGGCAAGCATACTCGTCTCAGCTGCCGGCCCGCTTAGCAATTTGATTTTGGCCGTGATTGGCTTTATCGTCGGCTACGGGTTAAGCCGCTTTGGCATCGCAACATCGGAAGTTATTGATAATTTCATCAATATTTTTATCAACCTGAATATTGTCTTGTTTGTCTTTAACCTGCTTCCGTTCCCGCCGCTTGACGGCTATCGAATCATTGAGGACTTGGCGCCTAATGATGTCCGGGCAAAAATGACCCAATATGAACAGTACGGTTCACTGATTTTTCTAATACTTGTGATTACCCCGCTTGGCCGATATACGATTCAGCCTATTATGAATAACCTGATCCCCTGGGTAACGGAGGGATTAAGCCATTTCTTTTATACATTGTTTTTTTAGAGGAGGAAATCGCTTCAATGGAAGAGAATAAGAAAAAACTTGGCTTTAATATTATTAAAAAAGACCCATTAGACGGGCATAAAGGCTTTGGTAAGGGCGCGTTAACCCTTGATAATGTTTCCCCGGTCATTATTGATGTCGAGGCTGGCGAGGCCGAGATTGATGTCGGTGCGATGCATGCCCGAAGTGCCGTTGAAAAAGGAATTAAATTTTTGCCAAATAAAGAGGAAGTGCAAAACGGCAAGCCGTATTGGCTCGTCTGGGTCACGATTGACCGCCATGAAGCAGGGCCCTATTATGCCGGCGTGACCGCTTGTTATATGACAGTGGACAGGGAAATCCGCCGCGGCTACAAGTCTCTGCCTGAGCATGTGAACCGTATGGATAAGTCCTTGAAACGCCATATAATTGTAGACGATATGGATCCGAAATCGAAAAAGATATTAGCGGACTTCCTCCTCGCCCATAATGAGGTATTGTGGAATAATTCATCTGAAGAACTAAAAAAAGGTCTTTCGGCAGAATAGGATAATTTTTACTTGTAGTTTTTTAGAAAAATGGGTAGTATTATAAACAGTGTGTAAGCACTGTAAAACTAGGACAGGAAAAGCTCCGGAGTGATCCGGAGCTTTTCTCATTATCCTAGTAAAATTTAATTATCCCACGGCATAATCTTCTTGTACCACGGTGTTTTCTTCGTTTTCTTCTTGGCTGCCGGGCTTTCATCGCCATGTTTTAAATGCTCTGTGCAATATTCCTTCGGCTCTGTTCCTTCGACAAAGTAGGTGAAGCGGCGGACAGGACAATCATCTGTTGCCAGCTTGCCATTCTCTGGGTCGACATATACACCGATAACGCCGTCCTTCGGCGGCTTAAAGGCTTTTACAGGCTTGCCTGATAAGGCTTCCTCCATAAAATTTGCCCATATATTTTTCGCGTACGTTTTCTCAGCGGTAAGCTCGAGCGGCTTGCCGACATCATAGCCCGCCCAAACGGCTGTAACAAGCTGCGGTGAGAAACCAATCATCCAGCTGTCGGTCTCTGTTGATCCCGATTTTCCTGCATAAGGACGGGTAAGGTCTTTTATAACGGTGCTGCCGGTTACCTTGGCATAGCCATTAAGCTTCGAATCAAAGATGCCTGTCATCATTTGAGTCATAACGAACGCCTTCGCTGGGTCTAATACCTTTTCGGTATGACTTTCTCTTTCAAAAATAACATTTCCATTATAATCTTCTACTCTTGTAATTAAGATCGGCTGAACCTTTTTGCCGCCATTTGCAAACATGCTATAGGCATTGGCCATTTCAATCACGCGCACACCAGAAGTTCCTAAGGCCAGCGATGGAACCTGGTTCATCTTCGTGGAAAGGCCAAATTTCCGGGCGGTTTCAATTAACGTTCCTTCTCCTAAAAATAAATGCGTCTTAACGGCAAAAATATTATCGGAAACAGCCAGCGCCTGCGCCAGCGTGATTTCGCCGTCCGCGTATTTGTTGTTAAAATTATGCGGCGTATAATCAGGCGTCCCATCATCAAAATGGAAGGTCGTAAACTCACTTCTCATCGTTGAGGACGGCGTAAAGCCATTTTCAAGGGCAGCGTAATAGAGCAGCGGCTTAATCGTTGAGCCGGGCTGTCTAATTGCTTGAACAGCACGATTGAAGGGACTCTTTTCATAATCTCTGCCGCCGACCATCGCTTTGACGTAGCCGTTTTTTGGATCCATCGCCACAAGTCCGACCTGAATTTCCGAGGTGTTGGCTACATAATTATTGACCTGGCTTTCGGCTGCTTTCTGATCCTTTAGATTTAGCGTCGTAAAGACCTTTAAGCCGCCAAGGGCAATCGTCCGTTCATTTAAATGAAGCTGGTTTTTTAATGCATTTTTGACAGCATCCTGAAAATAAGGTGCCACCTTCACTTTTTGCGTTTTGTGCACGCCTACTAAGGCCAGCGGCATCGCAGCGGCTTCCTGTGCTGCTTTTTTCGTGATGTAATGATTCTTTACCATGCTGTCTAAAATGATCGCTTGGCGGTTTTTCGCATTTTTCATGGAAGCGAGCGGTGAATAATAGCCTGGACCCTTTGGAATGCCAGCAAGCATGCTGCCTTCTGCAAGGGTTAAATCGGCTGCCTTTTTGCCAAAATAATATTGGCTGGCCGCTTCGACGCCATAAGCCCCGTTGCCATAATAAATCGTATTTAAATAGCCTTCGAGAATATCCTTTTTTGAATAGTTCATTTCAAGGCGGATCGTATAGAATGCCTCAAGCATTTTCCGCTTCCACGTTTTGTCGTGCTCAAGAAAAAGGTTGCGGGCATATTGCTGGGTGATCGTGCTTGCACCCTGCACCTTGGCAAACGCCTGAACATCGGCAATGACGGCACCAGCAATCCGTTTAATATCAAACCCATGATGCTCGTAAAAATTTTTATCCTCAATCGATACAGTCGCATTTACGAGGTCTGGAGAAATGTTCTTCATGCCAACCCAGTAGCGCTTTTGACCGCTGTTACTCTCGCCGATTAGCGTACCATCATCGGCGAAAAATAACGTCGACTGCGGAACTGCCAGCGGTGGAGCACCCAAAATTTTGGCATAGCCGAGGATGCCGAGGAAGAGAATGAGCATACAAATCATGCCGATCAAACTGATGAAGATAAGAGCACGCAAATATTTAATCGTCTTTCGAAACCCGTGATTAGTCATGATTTCCATGATGTTCCCCCCCTGTTTTTCCATTTTTTTTTAAATGAGATAGTAATAGTATTGAAAAAAGAGAGTCATTTTAAACATTTCCCACCGAAAATTGAAATATTTTCTTTAAAATTGCTAGACTTTTTTTTCTGGTTGTATTTCAATAGGTTGGGTAGTATAAAAATTAAAGGCAATTTTATGAAAATGAATGGAGGAAGATGAAGATGGCCATTTGGTTCACAGAGAAGCAAACTGAAAACTTCGGAATCACCATGAAAGTTAATAAAACCTTACATACAGAGCAAACAGAATTCCAAAAGTTAGATATGATTGAAACAGAAGAATGGGGCAACATGCTTTTGCTAGATGACATGGTAATGACGTCTGTGAAGGATGAATTCGTTTATCATGAAATGGTGGCCCATATTCCTCTGTTCACGCATCCAAACCCTGAGAACGTTTTAGTTGTCGGCGGCGGTGACGGCGGCGTAATCCGTGAGGTCTTGAAGCACCCAAGCGTGAAGAAAGCGACGCTTGTAGATATTGATGGAAAAGTGATTGAGTATTCTAAGAAGTTTCTTCCGGAAATTGCAGGCATGTTAGAGGATCCGCGAGTGGACGTGCGTGTGGACGATGGCTTTATGCATATCGCTAAAAGCGAAAACGAGTATGACGTCATTATGGTTGACTCAACAGAGCCGGTAGGGCCAGCGGTTAACCTATTTACAAAAGGCTTCTACGCTGGAATTTCTAAAGCATTAAAAGAGGACGGTATTTTCGTGGCGCAGTCGGACAATCCATGGTTCAAAGCCGATTTAATCCGCAACGTGCAGCGCGACGTTCGCGAAATCTTCCCAATCACACGTTTGTATGTTGCCAATATCCCAACATACCCAAGCGGTTTGTGGGCATTTACAATTGGTTCGAAAAAATATGATCCATTAGAAGTGAGCGAGGACCGTTTCCACGAAATCGAAACGAAATACTACACAAAAGAACTTCACAAAGCAGCGTTCGTGCTGCCTAAGTTTGTTGGGGATTTAGTGAAGTAAATTATATAAAAAGTGAGGAATGAATAAATGCGTTTTGACGAGGCTTATTCAGGCAATGTGTTTATTAAAAGCCATCCAAGTTATGAGGAGAGCCAGGTTGTATTGTACGGGATGCCGATGGATTGGACAGTGAGCTACCGTCCGGGTTCACGTTTTGGCCCGGCGCGTATCCGCGAGGTGTCAATTGGTTTAGAGGAGTACAGTGCCTATCTTGACCGCGAGCTTGAAGAGGTAAAATATTTTGATGCCGGTGATATTCCGCTTCCATTTGGAAATCCACAGCGAAGCATTGATATGATTGAAGAATATGTGGATCAGCTTTTGGCTGCGGGTAAGTTCCCGCTTGGCATGGGCGGAGAACATTTAGTATCTTGGCCTGTTATGAAGGCTGTTTATAAGAAATACCCAGATTTAGCAATTATTCATTTTGATGCGCATACTGATTTGCGTGAGCACTATGAAGGCGAGCCGTTGTCACATTCGACGCCGATTCGCAAGATTGCGGAACATATCGGGCCGCAAAATGTTTATTCATTCGGAATTCGCTCCGGAATGAAGGAAGAGTTCGAGTGGGCGAAACAAAATGGCATGCATATTTCCAAATTTGAAGTGTTGGAGCCGCTTAAAGAAATCCTTCCGACCCTTGCCGGACGTCCGGTTTATGTGACGATTGATATCGATGTCCTAGATCCAGCACATGCACCTGGAACAGGTACGGTCGATTGCGGAGGCATCACTTCAAAAGAACTGCTTGCCTCCATTCATGAGATTGCTCGTTCAGAAGTAAAGGTTGTAGGCGGTGACCTTGTAGAGGTTGCACCAATTTACGACCCATCTGAGCAAACCGCTAACACCGCGAGCAAACTGATTCGCGAAATGATTCTAGGCTGGGTGAAATAATAATCATTATAAATTGGTGCCTGACACCAAACTAAAATGATTCTAATCTGGTGCCTGACACCTATCTATAATCATTCTAATGTAGTACAGTTGTGCCTGTCCCATAGGGGCGGGCATCTTTTGATTTGTATAGTTTCAATGTTTATAATAGGTTAGTATGCGATAAAAGTGCGCGGTCAATGATGTAGACTAGAATAATGAAAAAGAGCTTTACAAAGTTCCTTTTATAATAGGGAGTGTAATTGGTTGGATAACGCAGAAATTCCTATGAAGATTAAGGTGAAAACGACGATTGACCGGAAGGAGAGCTTTGAGCTCCAAGTTTTTGGCCAATACTTTAAAAAAGGAGAAGCAACCTTTTTAAAGTATGAGGAAGTGCAGGAAGAAGGCACGGTAAGGACAATTGTCAAGGTGGCTGGCAATGAGGCGCTGATATTGCGCGGCGGTGCGGTGAAGATGCGGCTGCCATTTGAATTAAATCGAACACTAAGGGGCAGCTATGAAATGCCGTTTGGTACGTTTGAAACATTGACGCTGGCGAAACGGATTGAGCACACTGAGGGGCGGATAGACATCCTTTACGATTTTGCAATGCAAGGCGAGCATGCCGGTACATATCATTTAGAAATAACATTTCAGGAGGAGCGGAAATGAATATAGTAGAACAGGTACAAAGTAAGCTTAAGGAAGAGATTCGCGCGGCGGTGCTGAAGGCAGGGCTTGCAGCCGAGGACCAGATCCCCGATGTGATTCTGGAAACTCCAAAAGAGAAGGCTCACGGGGATTACTCGACAAATATGGCGATGCAGCTTGCAAGGGTTGCAAAGAAGGCACCGCGAATGATTGCGGAAAGCTTAATTGAAAATTTCGACCGCTCAAAGGCTTCGATTGAAAAAATTGAACTGGCGGGCCCGGGCTTTATTAATTTTTATATGAATAATGCTTATTTAACAGACTTGATTCCGACGGTCCTCGAGGCTGGTGACAAGTACGGCCAAACCAAAGTGGGCGGCAGCCAAAAAATCCAGGTCGAGTTTGTTTCTGCAAATCCGACTGGTGACCTGCACCTGGGACATGCCCGCGGTGCAGCGGTCGGCGATTCGCTATGCAACATTTTGGACATGGCCGGATATGACGTTTCCCGCGAATATTATATTAATGATGCCGGCAACCAGATCAATAATCTGGCATTATCCGTGGAGGCGCGTTATTTCCAGGCGCTTGGAATGGATAAAGAAATGCCGGAAGACGGCTATCATGGGGCCGACATTATCGGCATTGGCAAGCGTTTGGCCGAGGAATTCGGCGATAAATATGTAGCCGTTCCTGATGAGGAGCGTTTTGAGTTTTTCCGCGAGTATGGCCTGAAGTACGAAATGGCAAAATTGAAGCGCGATTTAGAGGACTTCCGCGTTGGTTTTGATGTGTGGTACTCTGAAACGTCCCTTTATAAAAATGGAAAAATCGACCAGGGGCTCGAGGCATTGCGGGCGAGCGGCTATATCTATGAGCAGGACGGTGCAACCTGGCTGCGTTCGACTGACTTAGGCGATGATAAAGACCGCGTGTTGATTAAGCAGGATGGTTCTTACACGTACTTGACGCCGGATATTGCTTATCACAAGGACAAGCTGGAGCGCGGCTTTGAAAAATTAATTAACATTTGGGGTGCGGACCACCATGGCTATATTCCTCGGATGAAGGCGGCAATTCAGGCACTCGGGTATGACCGCGAGGCGTTAGAGGTTGAGATCATCCAGCTCGTTCACTTGTATAAAAATGGTGAGAAGATGAAGATGAGCAAACGGACAGGAAAAGCCGTCACAATGCGTGATTTGGTTGATGAGGTCGGCCTCGATGCGACGCGTTACTTCTTTGCGATGCGCAGCTCAGATACGCATTTGGATTTTGATTTGGATTTAGCGGTATCGCAGTCGAATGAAAATCCGGTTTATTATGCGCAGTATGCTCACGCGCGGATTTGCAGCATTCTGCGTGCCGGTGAAGAGCAGGGCATTAAAGTAGATACTGGTGCAGATTTTTCATTGGTGGGGTCTGAAAAGGAGATCGATCTGTTGAAAAAGCTGGGCGAGTTCCCTGCTGCTGTCGGGGAGGCCGCCTTGAAGCGTGTGCCGCACCGCATCACGAACTATATTTTTGAATTAGCGTCCGCCTTTCACAGCTTTTACAATGCTGATAAGGTACTGGATCTCGAGCAGCCAGAACGCAGTAAGGCGCGCCTCGCGCTTGTGAAGGCCGTAAAGATTACGTTAAAAAATGCATTGGCGTTGATCGGGGTTTCGGCTCCGGAAAAGATGTAACTGTTGGTGACACTCTCATTGGTTTGAGGGTGTCTTTTTTTGAAGTGACATATAAATTCCGTTAAGTGACCGATAAATAGGGAAAGAACAACAAATTAGGTTGAGGGCACCTGTAATTTTTCCAGAAAAAGTGAATATCCTCCTTAAAAAAACAAATATTAATAGAGTATTTAAGCAAGTGAGGAGTGAACCGAACACATGAATATTGGAAGAGCGAAGGAAATTGCCGAATCGGCAGATGTGATTACTGTGACCTATGAGGGGACACCGGTTATCATCCAGCATGTGGATGAAGCGACAAAAATGGCACGGATTTATTCACGAAAGGATCCGGAGAATGAACGGGAAGTTCCTGTTTTAAATCTTATTGAAGAGTAAAAGTCTCCGCTGCGACCCGGAGACTTTTTTTATTGGGACCTGGTAGGCCCACGCCTTATTTCACCTCAATCGCCCCGCCGCTAACACGCTTAAAACCCCGTAGTTTACTTAAGTCCTCCACCAACCTCAGGGCGGCTTGATCCTTCGCTTTCGCCTCAATCATAAAATCAACATCCTGGCCAAACTCTTTTAAAATCTTCAAAAATGGCATCACAAACTCAGGGTCGACGAAATCGGCATGGGAGCGGAATTCCTTCTCAGACTTCGGTGAGGAAATATGAATTTTGGGCAAAAACGGTTTATGGGACCAGGTTTGAAAAATGCGCGGGAGCAAGTCCACAAGCGGTGCTTCACATAGATTGGCCATATGATGATGATAATCAAACACCAAGGGAATACCTTCTTTTTCACAAACCGAAAGCGTCTCCTCAGCCGTATAGGTTTTATCGTCATTTTCTAACGTCATCACTTGTTTAATAGGAGCGGGCAGCGTCGTTAAATTCTCATGAAACCGGGCCAGTGCCTGTTGCTTATCCCCATACGCTCCGCCAATATGGATATTAATCAGACCCACGTCCTCAAGCCCCATTGCCTCAAACATTTGATAATGGTATGTCATGTCTACAACAGCATTTTCGGTAATCTTCGCTTTCGGCGAGGTAAAAAGCGTAAATTGATTCGGATGGAAGCTGACCCGGAGCCGTTTCTTCTGGACAATCGAACCAATCTCCTGCCACTCACTTTCAAATGGCGTAATAAAGTCCCAGCGCACCTCCGGATGGGTGGCGAGCGGAACAATCGAGCTTGAAAAACGGTACAGCTCCAGTTCATGGGCAATATTGTAGTACAGCATGCGGAGGGTATGGTTTAAGTTTTGCTTTGTCACCTCGAATAATTTTTCCTCCCGCTCCTGAACCCCCATTTGCTCATACCTCGTAAAGGTGAGCGTCTTGGCAGGGGAGGCATCCCACAAACTAATCGCATGGGACACATAACCGAAACGAATTTTCATCTGCGAAAACTCCATTCTTTTATAAAAAATAAGCAATCGCGAAAGCAATGCCTTCTTTTACTTTCCTAAAAAAAGTTCCATGATTGAGGTTTGTTAACGACAGCGGCTTGGAATCGGCGATGTCTTTTTTTAGAACCGACCGCAAGCGTTCAATAAAGGCAGGATCATATAGATAGCAATTAATTTCTTTGTTTAAAAAGAAGCTGCGTTTGTCGAAGTTGGCGGTGCCGATGTCACAGATTTTGTCATCGATAACAATTGTTTTGGCATGATAAAAACCATTTTTATATTGAAAAACCTCCGCACCTTCACGAAGAAGCCTGCGTAAATAACGGTATGAAGCTTCCTGGACTAGGATATGGTCAGCCGTATAGGGAACCACAACCGTAATGCTCACACCGCGGTTTGCCGCCTCCAGCAGCTCGGAAAAAACTTTCCTGCTTGGAATAAAATAGGGCGTACCAATAATAATGGAACTGGCAGATTTACGGATCACTCGAATAAACCAATCCTCCAGCTGACCTGCTTCCGTCGGCACAAACTGGTGGCGGATTTCACCCTTCAGCAGTTCAGGAAAGTACTGCTGTGAGCGCTGTAAATTCTCCCCAGCATACTCCTTCCAGTCCATTAAAAACTCGCTCTGTAAAAAATCGACGCTCTCGCCGGTTATTTTTAAATGATAATCCCGCCATGGGCTCAGCTTGGGATCACCGTCAATATACTCCTGGCCAATATTAAATCCGCCAAGATACCCAATTTCCCCATCAATTATTGAAATCTTTCGGTGATTCCGAACCTGCGAGGAATAAAACAGAAAAGGAAGCTTAATCCGGTTGCTAAAGGCAAACCGAATGCCTGCTGCTTGCAAATCCTGAATGGTTTTCTTCTTGATTTTCCAGCTGCCGAGCCTGTCGACGAGCAGCCGGACTTCCACCCCTTGGCGAGCTTTTTCTTTTAACAACGAGAGGAATTCCTGGCCAAATGTATCGTCCTTCACAATATAAAACAGAACATGAACATGCTTTCTTGCCTGGCGGATTTCGGAGAAATAATCGAGGAACAGTTCCTTGCCGTGAGTAAAAATCTCAAAATTCCCATGAAGGATGGCCGTTTCGGTATTGCGTGCTATTGAAAGATGCTTCTTTCGGCCTAATTTAAAATCTAAAACCATCCAAAGAATGATCAGCCCAATCAAAATAAGTGCAAATTGCATGTGGAATCATTCCTCCAATCCGTTTTGTTAGTTTTTCCGAAGGCCATGATTTCTATAAGTCGAACGATTCTTTCAAAAAACTGGTTGACTGAATGCTCATTCATAATATAATAGAGTTAAAGAGGATTCAGAAAATTGTTTATTTTTACAACTTACAAAACATACAACGAAAGGGGCGTTTTATGTGAATGGTTTATTATGGGTTAACCTGATTGCATTCTTGGCTGTAACCGCTTACGCGATTAGCCTGTTCGTTTACGTTGTCAAAACGCGGATTGAATTTATCAAGCTTGGCAAAAAAGTTGAGTTTGATAACAATGTCAAAGAACGTCTGCAAAAAATCTGGGTCAACGTTTTTGGACAGAAAAAGCTTTTAAAGGATAAAAAGAGTGGTGCCATCCACGTTATGTTCTTTTACGGCTTCATTCTCGTTCAATTCGGAGCGATTGATTTCATTTGGAAGGGACTGGCCCCAGGCTCACACCTGCCGTTAGGTCCGCTTTATGCAGGGTTTACGTTTTTCCAAGAAATCGTTACGTTGATGATTTTAGTAGCGGTCATTTGGGCTTTCCACCGCCGCTATGTTGAAAAATTAGTCCGTCTTAAGCGCAATTTCAAATCAGGCCTTGTATTGTTATTTATCGGCGGCTTGATGGTTTCTGTTTTAATTGGTAATGGTATGGGTATCATCTGGCACGGCGAAGAAACGTCTTGGACAGAGCCAGTCGCTTCGGTAATCTCGGTTATTTTTTCAGGCATTGGTGAAACCGCCTCCATTGTGATCTTCTACATTGCCTGGTGGGCGCATTTATTGTTCTTGTTAACCTTCTTAGTCTACGTACCGCAGTCCAAGCACGCGCACTTAATCGCGGGACCGGCGAACGTGTATTTTAACCGTTTAGAAAAACCAGGCAAGCTGAAAAAAGTGGATTTCGAAGATGAATCCCAAGAATCCTTCGGAGTTGGGAAAATTGAAGACTTCACGCAGCACCAAATGATCGACTTTTATGCCTGCGTAGAGTGCGGCCGCTGTACCAACATGTGTCCGGCTACCGGCACTGGCAAAATGCTGTCGCCAATGGATTTGATTGTAAAAATGCGTGACCATTTAACGTTTCATGGTGCCGCGGTAACGCAAAAGCAACCATGGGTGCCGACCTTTGCTTTTAGTGGTACAAAAGGGAATCAAATTGCTTTGACTGCGAGCGGACAAGGTGCACAAGAATCGGCTGCTGCCCTTGCTTACAGCCCAAGCTTGATTGGCGATGTCATTACTGAAGAAGAAATCTGGGCGTGTACAACCTGCCGTAACTGTGAAGACCAATGTCCGGTAATGAACGAGCATGTGGATAAAATTATTGACCTTCGCCGTTATTTAGTTTTAACAGAAGGAAAATTGGATGCCGATGCACAGCGAGCGATGACGAATATCGAGCGCCAGGGCAACCCTTGGGGCTTAAACCGTAAAGAGCGCGAAAACTGGCGCGAAGTCCGCGAGGATGTTCATATTCCGACTGTGAAGGAAATGAACAAGGCTGGCGAAGAATTCGAATACTTATTCTGGGTTGGCTCCATGGGCTCTTACGACAACCGCAGCCAAAAGATTGCGCTGTCGTTTGCGAAACTGTTGAACGAAGCAGGCGTGAAGTTTGCGATTTTAGGTAACAAAGAGAAAAACTCCGGTGATACACCGCGCCGTTTAGGTAACGAGTTTTTATTCCAGGACTTGGCTGCAAAAAATATCGAGGAATTTGAAAAGGCTGAGGTTAAGAAGATCGTAACGATTGATCCGCATGCCTACAATATATTCAAAAATGAATACCCTGACTTTGGTTTAGAGGCAGAGGTTTACCACCATACAGAGGTACTGTTTGAGCTAGTGAGGGATGGACGCCTTGTACCGAAGCATGCGGTTAACGAAACAATTACGTTCCATGATTCTTGTTACTTAGGACGTTACAATGACGTGTACGACGCACCGCGTGAGATTCTGAAATCTATTCCTGGCGTCAAGCTTGTCGAAATGGAACGGAACCGTGAAAAAGGCATGTGCTGTGGTGCCGGCGGCGGTTTGATGTGGATGGAGGAAGAAACAGGAAACCGTATTAACGTAGCAAGAACAGAGCAGGCGCTTGCTGTAAATCCATCGGTTATCAGTTCGGGCTGTCCATACTGCTTAACAATGATTACCGACGGAACAAAGGCGAAGGAAGTGGAAGAAAAGGTGTCCACATATGATGTTGCCGAGCTATTAGAAAAAGCAGTCTGCGGTGATTTAAAGGCAGTAGCATCTTAATCAAGAATAGTAGAGGTTGAGTATTTTCGTGAATTCATAAAATTTTAGGAATTTTGCGTAAAAATATTTCAACTTCTACTCTTTTTTATGTAAAATAGAATATAGAGTAAAACGCTTACATTTCCTTTTTTTAATAAACGCATTGATGCGTTAATTTTTTAGTTTGTTATCGAGCGAGCGTTCAGTCACTTTGTTGAAGGGGTATTTAATAAACATAAAAGGGAGAGTGTTTTGAATGGGGAAAACGGTTATTTTAAGCGGAGTTAGAACGCCTTTTGGCAAATTCGCAGGATCCTTGAGCGGCTTCACGGCATCAGAGCTGGGAGGAATCGCGGTAAAGGAAGCTTTAGTGCGGGCCGATGTGAAAGCTGAAGAGGTTCAGGAAGTCATCCTTGGAACGGTTTTACAAGGAGGACAGGGGCAAATTCCATCTCGTCAGGCGGCAAGACATGCCGGATTGCCGTGGGAAGTGAAAACAGAAACGATTAATAAGGTTTGCGCTTCCGGAATGCGGAGCGTGACTTTGGCAGACCAAATCATCCGCGCTGGCGATGAGGAAGTCATTGTTGCAGGCGGCATGGAATCGATGAGCAATGCGCCGTACATTCTACCAAAAGCAAGATGGGGACTGCGCATGGGCGACGCTGCCGTAAATGATTTAATGATTCATGATGGTTTGAGCTGCAGCTTTACTGGTGTTCACATGGGCACATACGGAAATTCGACAGCAGCAGAGATGGAGATCTCCCGAGAGGCACAGGATGAATGGGCATTGAGAAGCCATGCACGGGCAGTTGCCGCGATTGAAAGCGGAAAATTTGCTGAAGAAATCGTTAAGGTGGAAGTGCCGCAGCGAAAAGGGGCTCAGGTTTTGGTTGAGCATGATGAAGCGCCACGTAAAGATACATCTCTTGTCCGCCTTTCCAAGCTTGCTCCAGCGTTTAATTCAACGGGTACGATTACAGCGGGAAATGCGCCTGGCGTCAATGACGGTGCGGCTGCCCTCGTGCTGATGAGTGAAGAGCGCGCTGCACGCGAAGGCCGTACAGCGGAAGCAGTTATTTTGGGGCATGCGGCGATTGCTGTGGAAGCAAAGGACTTCCCGCAGACACCTGGTCTTGTCATCAATGAAATTTTACGAAAAACAGGCCGGAGCCTAGAAGAAATTGACTTGTTTGAAATCAATGAAGCCTTTGCGGCGGTCGCATTAGCGAGCAGCCAAATTGCCGGCCTTGATCCGGAAAAGGTCAATGTTAACGGCGGTGCGGTCGCCCTTGGACATCCAATTGGGGCAAGTGGAGCGCGCATTATCATCACGTTGATGCATGAATTGAAGCGCCGCGGCGGCGGAATCGGGATTGCAGCAATTTGCTCCGGCGGCGGCCAGGGCGATGCGGTGATGATTGAGGTTCCTAAGAGCTAAATTTATAGGGTAGATTTTTCCAAAAATTGTCTAAATGGACAATGAGGCTTTATAAATAGACAAAACCTATTAAAAAATAGACAAAACACCGAAAAAAATAGACAAAACCATATTTGGATATAAAAATAAGGGGCTGCGGCCCCCATTTGGAGGGGAAAACATGAAGGTTTCTAAAGTAATGGTAATCGGAGCAGGACAAATGGGCTCTGGGATCGCTCAAGTATGCGCCCAGGCAGGCTACAATGTCGTATTAAATGACCTTAAATCTGAATTTGTTGAACGCGGCTTAGGAGTCATCAACAAAAATCTATCTCGCAACGTAGACAAAGGACGGATGACAGACGAGCAAAAGCAAGAAGTGCTGGCAAGGCTCACAGCCTCAACTGACCTTCATGATGCAGCCGAAGTGGATCTTGTTATTGAAGCAGCGGTTGAAAACATGGACATTAAGACGAAGATTTTCGCGCAGCTGGATGAAATTGCTCCGGCACATGTGATTTTAGCGAGCAACACTTCATCGCTGCCGATTACGGAAATTGCCGCGGCAACCAATCGTCCCGAAAAGATTATCGGCATGCATTTCATGAATCCGGTGCCGGTGATGAAGCTGGTTGAAATAATTCGCGGCTTAGCGACAGCAGATGAAGTATACCAAGTGATTGAAGATATGACGAAAACACTCGGCAAGGTGCCGGTGGAAGTGAATGACTTCCCAGGTTTTATCTCCAACCGCATCCTTTTGCCAATGATCAATGAAGCAATTTATGCCTTGTACGAGGGCGTTGCAACGAAGGAAGCGATCGACGAAGTAATGAAGCTCGGCATGAATCACCCGATGGGACCTCTAACGTTGGCTGATTTTATTGGCTTAGATACATGCCTATACATTATGGAAACGCTTCAAGAGGGCCTTGGCGACGACAAATACCGTCCATGTCCACTTCTTCGCAAATATGTAAAAGCAGGCTGGCTCGGCAAGAAAACCGGCCGAGGGTTTTACACATACGAATAGAGTAGGGGAATCGTACCGCAGTTTTTACACGAACGAATAACATATAAAAAATAATTTAAGCCCAGTTCCATTCTATTTTTCGAAAAAGGGGATGCTTGATGATGAATACTGCTACTTTAGATTCTCCAAAAGGAGAAATCAGCATGAATCTAACATTCACAGAAGAACAAGAAATGATGCGAAAAATGGTCCGCGATTTTGCCGAAAACGAAATTGCTCCGTTTATTGAAAAAATGGAAAAGGGCGAGTTTCCGCGCGAAGTTCTTCGCAAGATGGGGGAACTGGGCCTGATGGGAATTCCGGTTCCGGAAAAATACGGCGGCGCTGAGATGGATTTTACTTCCTATATCATCGCCATTAATGAGCTATCCAAGGTAAGCGCCACCATCGGCGTCATCCTTTCCGTTCATACCTCCGTCGGTACTAACCCGATCCTTTATTTCGGAACCGAGGAACAGAAACAGAAGTATTTGCCAAAGATGGCGTCCGGCGAGTATCTTGGGGCATTTTGCTTAACGGAACCGAGCTCTGGATCGGATGCTGCCAGCTTGAAATCGCGCGCGGTTCGTAGCGGCGATCATTATGTGATTAACGGCTCGAAGGTGTTTATCACAAATGGCGGCGAAGCCGATGTCTATATTGTGTTTGCCAAAACAAATCCGGAGCTAGGCAGCAGAGGAATCTCAGCGTTTATTGTGGAAAAGGGGACGCCTGGTCTCGTGATCGGCAAGGATGAAAAGAAAATGGGCTTGCACGGCTCCAGAACAGTCCAGCTGACGTTCGAGGATATGAGGGTTCCGGTAGAGAACATTCTTGGTACGGAAGGCGACGGCTTTAAAATCGCGATGGCCAACCTCGACGTCGGCCGCATTGGGATTGCCGCTCAGGCACTTGGAATCGCTGAGGCCGCACTGTCAGCCGCAACCGTCTATGCGAAGGACCGCCAGCAGTTCGGCAAACCGATTGCTGCCCAGCAGGGGATTGGTTTTAAGCTAGCCGATATGGCCACTAGTGTGGAGGCTGCGAAACTATTAGTCTATCGTGCGACCGATTTGCGTGCGCGCGGTGTGAAGTGCGGTTTGGAAGCTTCGATGGCGAAGCTTTATGCATCTCGGACTGCGGTAGAGGTTGCAACCGAAGCCATCCAGGTTTTCGGCGGCTACGGTTACACTGAGGATTATCCAGTTGAACGGTATTTCCGTGATGCGAAAATTACGGAGATTTATGAGGGTACGAGTGAGATCCAGCGGATTGTGATTAGTAAGAATCTGTAGGGCTTACAAAAGTAACCAGCAAATGTCGATAACTTCTGAAAAAAAGTAGTAAGTAGCTGAAAAGAGGTTGTAAATTCCAAAAAATAGGTAGTAAGCTGCTGAAAATAGGTCATAAGTTCCGAAAAATAGGTAGTAATTTTCTCGGAATGTAGAATGTGGTCTCAAAATTGTAGATTCCAAACTGAATTTTGTAGAATGCACACCAAAAATTGTAGATTCCAAACTGATTTTTGTAGAATACCCACTAAAATTTGTAGAAAGTTTAAAGGAGGATTCCAAAAATGAACTTCAAACTATCCGAAGAACATGAAATGATTCGTAAAATGGTTCGTGATTTCGCGCGCAACGAGGTGGCGCCTACCGCTGCAGAACGTGATGAGGACGAACGCTTTGATCGTGAGATTTTTGACAAAATGGCAGAGCTTGGCTTAACAGGCATTCCGTGGCCGGAAGAGTACGGCGGAATCGGCAGCGATTACTTAGCATACTGCATCGCAGTAGAAGAGCTTTCCCGCGTTGATGCCTCAATAGGTGTAACTCTTTCTGCTCACACTTCACTTGCAGGCTGGCCGATTTACAAATTCGGCAACGAAGAACAAAAGCAAACCTATCTGCGTCCAATGGCAGAGGGAAGCAAGATCGGCGCTTACGGCTTAACAGAGCCAGGCAGCGGTTCCGATGCAGGCGGCATGAGAACGACGGCACGTCTTGAAGGCGATCATTATGTCCTAAACGGCTCCAAAATTTTCATCACTAACGGCGGCATTGCGGATATCTATGTTGTTTTTGCTTTAACCGATCCATCGAGCAGACAAAAAGGTACAACTGCATTTATCGTGGAAAAAGATTTCCCAGGCTTCTCAGTAGGGAAAAAAGAAAAGAAACTAGGCATCCGTTCATCACCGACAACGGAAATTATTTTTGAAGATTGCCGTGTTCCAGTTGCCAACCGTCTTGGCGAAGAGGGCGAAGGCTTCAAAATTGCGATGATGACGCTTGATGGCGGACGTAACGGCATCGCAGCGCAAGCAGTGGGAATTGCCCAAGGCGCTCTAGACGCTGCTGTCGACTATGCCAAAGAACGCCACCAGTTCGGCAAGCCAATCGCGGCCAACCAAGGTATCAGCTTCAAGCTTGCTGATATGGCAACAGGCATCGAAGCATCAAGACTATTAACCTATCAAGCAGCATGGCTGGAGTCTAATGGACTTCCGTACGGAAAAGAGTCGGCGATGTCGAAGCTACTTGCCGGCGACACGGCGATGAAGGTAACGACGGAAGCAGTCCAAGTATTTGGCGGCTACGGTTATACAAAGGATTATCCTGTTGAAAGATTTATGCGCGATGCAAAAATCACACAAATCTACGAAGGCACACAGGAAATTCAGCGCCTCGTTATTTCTAGAATGATCACTAAGTAAACAGAAAAGCGGAAGCGCCTTGACAAGGGGCGACAGGCATAAGACGAGCCGGCGAGAAGGTTGCTCTTTAACCTTCTTGACGGATTGGCTTATGACCCCGAGCCCCTAGGCGCTGGAGCTAGACAAGGTGGTAAAAAGTGATGAAAAAGCGGGAGGTTCAGGCCTCGGTCAAGGATGAGCGCCTCGTTCAAAAGAGGCGTGACCAAATGATCAAAGGGGCCGTTGCACTTTTTAAACAAAAGGGGTTTCACCGGACAACGACAAGGGAAATTGCCAAAGCGGCCGGCTTTAGCATTGGGACGCTTTATGAATATATCCGCACAAAGGAAGACGTGCTTTATCTCGTCTGCGACAGCATCTATGACCATGTCAGCGAGCGCCTCGAGCAGGACTTGTCTGTCAAAAAAGGGACATTGGAGAGCTTAAAGCTCGGCATTGCGAACTTTTTCCATGTAATGGATGAAATGCAGTCCGAAGTGCTCGTCATGTATCAGGAAGTCAAATCGCTGTCAAAAGACGCGCTTCCATATGTGTTGAAAAAAGAAGAAGCCATGGTGGCCATGTTTGAAAACTTGCTTTCCCGCTGTATCGAGAACGGGGAGCTTGAGTTAACTGAACAGCAGGTAAAAATCATTGCCCATAATATTTTTGTTCAAGGACAAATGTGGGGCTTCCGCCGCTGGGCATTACGAAAATTATTTACTTTAGACGAATATATCGAACTGCAAACCGAGCAATTACTGTCAGGACTGCGCCAATTCCTGCCGCAAAAAAAGGGATAATTTTAAAAAAAGGGGGAACCCAAGCGTGAAAACTACGAGTAAATACCAGCCGAAGCATCATATCCGCTTTGTCACAGCGTCCAGTCTGTTTGACGGCCACGATGCTTCCATCAATATTATGCGTCGAATCCTTCAGTCAAGCGGGGCCGAGGTCATCCACCTTGGCCATAACCGCTCCGTCGAGGAGGTTGTGAACGCTGCGATTCAAGAGGACGCCCAAGGAATCGCGATTTCATCCTATCAAGGCGGACATGTCGAATATTTTAAATACATGTATGACTTATTAAAAGAAAAAGGCGCACCGCATATCCGGATTTACGGCGGCGGAGGCGGCGTGATTATCCCTCGGGAAATAAATGAGCTCCATGAGTACGGAATTGCCTGGATATTCTCACCGGAAGACGGCCGCACCCTCGGCCTTCAGGGTATGATTGACCGGATGATTGAGGATTGTGATTTTTCAACGGTTACAGACGATATCAGCGAGCAAATCGAAAAACTTCCTTCAGGGGATGTTAATGCAATTGCCAAGCTAATAACTGTGGCAGAGCTTCATGTTGATAAAAGGAACGAAGCAGCAGCAACAGCTGAAAAAGTGCTCGAGCAGGTAAAGTCCCTTGAGAAGGGAATTCCAGTGGTTGGGATCACTGGGACGGGCGGTGCTGGAAAAAGTTCGTTAACCGACGAATTGATCCGCCGTTTTATCAACGAGCTGCCTGATAAAAAAGTCGCGATCCTTTCGGTTGACCCAACAAAGCAAAAAACAGGCGGTGCGCTTCTTGGTGACCGCATCCGCATGAATGCGATTTTTTCACCAAATGTATATATGCGCAGCCTTGCGACAAGACATTCGAAAAACGAGCTGTCACTCGCGATTAAAGATGCTGTTGCCGTAACAAAGGCGGCGGGCTTTGACCTTGTCATCGTGGAAACAAGCGGGATCGGACAGGGGGATGCCGAAATCACCGAAATCTGTGATGTATCGCTTTATATCATGACTTCAGAATTCGGGGCACCGTCTCAGCTGGAAAAAATCGATATGATCGACTTCGCCGACCTGATCGTCATCAATAAATTCGAGCGTAAGGGTTCAGAGGACGCAAAGCGCCAAGTGCAAAAGCAATACCAGCGCAGCCATATGCTGTTTGAAAAAGACCCGTCGGAAATGCCGGTATACGGAACGATTGCCAGTCAGTTCAATGACCATGGTACAAATGCTTTGTTTGCAGCGTTAATTGAAAAAATTAACGAAAAAATGGACACTGATTGGGTGACTTCTTTTAATAAAAATGCCGTTGTGGAAAAGCAAAACGTGATTATTCCAACGGACCGCCGCTACTATTTACGTGAAATTTCAGAAACAGTGCGCGGCTATCATAAGAAGGCCGAAGAGCAGGCCAATATTGCCCGTAAATTATTCCAGCTTGAGGGTGCGATTGAAGCGGTTCATGAGCCAAGCGTAATTGCGGCACTCGAGGCAGTCAAAGCAGAAACAGAAGCGAAATTAACCCCGGAATCGAAGAAAATCTTAGACAGCTGGGAAGATACGAAAAAAGCGTATTCCGGAGATAAATTTGTCACTAGAATCCGCGATAAAGAGATCATTACGATTTTAAAAACAAAGAGCTTATCAGGGCTTGATATTCCAAAAGTGGCGCTGCCTAAATTCAAGGATTACGGCGAAATTCTCCGCTGGGTTTACCAGGAAAATGTACCGGGTTCCTTCCCATATACAGCAGGTGTTTTCCCATTCAAGCGTGAAGGGGAAGATCCAAAACGCCAGTTTGCTGGCGAAGGTACACCGGAAAGAACGAACCGCCGTTTCCACTATTTATCGAAGGACGACGAAGCGAAACGCTTAAGTACGGCATTTGATTCAGTTACTTTGTATGGCGAAGACCCAGACTACCGTCCTGATATATACGGGAAAGTCGGCGAAAGCGGCGTCAGCGTTTGTACGCTAGACGACATGAAAAAGCTTTATGACGGCTTTGATCTTTGCCACCCATCGACTTCGGTCTCGATGACAATCAATGGACCGGCGCCGATTATTTTAGCGATGTTCATGAATACAGCAATAGATCAGCAGGTAAAGCAGAAAGAAGCGGAGTTGGGCCGCGTGCTGACGGTGGAAGAATTCGCCGAAGTCCGTGCCTATACATTACGGACTGTCCGTGGTACGGTGCAGGCTGATATTTTAAAAGAAGACCAAGGACAGAACACTTGTATTTTTTCAACAGAGTTTGCCCTAAGAATGATGGGGGATATCCAGCAATATTTCATTGACCATCAGGTCCGCAACTACTATTCTGTTTCCATTTCCGGCTATCACATTGCTGAAGCGGGAGCGAATCCGATTTCACAATTGGCATTCACGCTGTCAAATGGCTTCACTTATGTCGAGTACTATTTAAGCCGCGGCATGAAGATTGATGACTTTGCGCCGAACTTATCATTCTTTTTCAGTAATGGATTAGATCCGGAATATACCGTTATTGGCCGTGTGGCCCGCCGTATTTGGGCAACGGTGATGCGAGATAAGTATGGTGCAAACGAACGGAGCCAAAAGCTGAAGTACCATGTTCAGACATCCGGCCGCTCGCTGCATGCTCAGGAAATCGATTTTAATGATATCCGCACCACTTTGCAGGCATTAATGGCCTTACATGATAACTGTAATTCGCTTCATACCAATGCTTATGATGAGGCGATTACAACGCCAACCGAGGAATCAGTTCGCCGGGCGATGGCGATTCAAATGATCATTACAAACGAGCACGGCTTAACGAAAAATGAAAATCCGCTTCAGGGTGCGTTCATTGTGGAAGAGCTTACGGAACTTGTCGAAGAAGCCGTTTTACAAGAGTTTGAACGTCTGAATGATCGCGGCGGTGTGCTTGGTTCGATGGAGACCCAGTACCAGCGCGGCAAGATTCAAGATGAATCGATGTATTATGAAATGAAAAAGCATACCGGTGAACTGCCAATTATTGGCGTCAATACGTATTTAAATCCGAATCCTCCGTCCGAGGAAGACGTTAACAATATGGAATTGGCCCGTGCTACAACTGAGGAAAAAGAGCTGCAGATTCATAATTTGCGCACGTTCCAGGAAAGCCACAAAAGCGAAGCAGCAGCGGCACTAAAACGCCTGAAGGAAGCGGCAGTCAATAATGGCAACATTTTTGCCGAACTGATGGAAACCGTCAAAGTAGCAAGTCTCGGCCAAATTACCCGCGCCCTTTACGAAGTCGGCGGGCAGTACCGAAGAAATATGTAAGGAATGTTGAGTGTCAGGCACCATGTGAAATTTTCACATGGTGCCTGACACCGTTGTTTTACAAAAAAGAATTATCTTATATAATCAAACTAGTGGACAAACTTCGAGGATCATGGCAGGTGTGAAGATATGAAGCTACGTACGATGATCATTGTTTTAATCATTTTTGCCTGGCCATTATATTATCTGTATGAGCGCCAGTTAGGTGCCGTCTCATTCCTGCTTTTAGCGATCTTCTTTCTTGTTATTTCGATTAAAGAATTAAAAAAATTCAACAAAAAGGACGACTAGCAGGAAAAAATCAAGGGATTGGTCAGCTAGAACTAGCATAAACGGTAAGAATTTGTTTATAATGAAGAATATGCAAACTGGGAGAAATGCCCTTATCACTCTTTTTAGAGTGTTAAATAGAGAAAGGAAGTGCCAATATTGAGTTTAGCACAATACTCAAAAGAGGAATTACAAGAGTTATCCCTCATAGAAATGGCTTACGAATTTTTAAAAAATAGCAAGCAACCAATCTCCTTCAATGAATTGGTCAATGAAATTACACAGGCTGCCGAGCTTTCTGAAGCAGAAGTTCGCGCGCGGCTGGCACAATTTTATACTGACATGAATATAGATGGCCGTTTCCTTGCATTAGGCGACAATCGCTGGGGACTTCGCGTTTGGTATCCGGTAGATACAGCGGAAGAAGAAGTTGTGAACACAGTGAAGCCGAAGAAGAAAAAGGCCAAGAAAGTCGTCGATGAAGAGGATCTTGACGATTTCGATGAAATTGAGGATGAAGATTACGATGACGTTGATGATTTTGACGACGAAGATGATCTCCTTGATGATGATGACGATGCCTTCGATGAACTTGATGAAGTCGACGAGTTTGACGATGATGATGAAGAAGTGATTGAGGACGACGAAGAGTTCGATCTTGACGAAGAAGATGATCTCGATGACGACCTTGATGATGATGAAGATGAAGAGGCAGACATAGACGAAGAAGACGAAGACTTGTAATTTTTACCCGGTTATTCAGCTTGACTTTTCATCCATGCCCTTGTATTATCTTTTTTGGGCTCCTTAAAAAAGGACGATACATTATTTACCTACAATGCGCTCCCTTACCATTGCGTAAGCGGAGCGCTTTTTATTTTTGTCCAGCTGCAGCGCCTAGGGGCTCGATGGTCTACAGCCAATCCGTCGAGAAGGTTAAAAAGCAACCTTCCCGCCGGCTCGTCTTATGCTTGTCGCCCCTAATCAAGGCGCTTCCGCTTTTCTGCGCAAAAACTCCACTTGAACGGAGTTTTTTCGTTTGAAAATTTTTTGCAAAACTCCCATTAACAAACCGAATAATGTACAAACTGTATACGAGGGGGAATATTTAATGACAAAATATATTTTTGTAACGGGTGGTGTCGTTTCATCACTTGGAAAGGGAATTACCGCAGCATCCTTAGGGCGCTTGCTGAAAAATCGAGGGTTAAATGTAACGATTCAAAAATTTGACCCATACATTAACGTCGACCCAGGAACGATGAGTCCTTATCAACATGGTGAAGTGTTCGTTACCGATGACGGTGCCGAAACTGATTTGGACTTAGGCCACTATGAGCGCTTTATTGACATTAATTTAAACAAGTATTCTAACGTAACGACTGGTAAAATCTATTCATCGGTTTTACGCAAAGAGCGCCGCGGTGAGTATTTGGGAGCAACCGTACAGGTTATTCCTCATATTACGAATGAAATCAAGGAGCGCTGCTTCCGTGCCGGCAACGAAACGAATGCAGATGTGGTCATCACGGAAATCGGCGGAACAGTGGGCGATATTGAATCACTGCCATTTTTAGAAGCGATTCGCCAAATCAAGAGTGATATTGGCTCAGAAAACGTAATGTACATCCACTGTACATTGATTCCGTTTATCAAGGCAGCTGGTGAAATGAAAACAAAACCAACCCAGCACAGCGTCAAAGAGCTTCGCAGCCTTGGAATTCAGCCAAATATTATCGTCGTTCGTACGGAACTGCCAGTTTCCCAGGACATGAAGGATAAACTTGCCTTGTTCTGTGATATCGATGCAAAAGCAGTGATTGAATGCCGTGACGCAGACACGCTTTATTCGATTCCACTGGCTCTTCAAGAGCAAAATATGGACCAAATTGTCTGTGACCACTTGAAATTGGCAACTCCAGAAGCGGAAATGACCGAGTGGAAGGCACTAGTGGACCGAGTTCTGAATCTATCCGGTAAAACGCGCATCGGACTTGTCGGAAAATATGTTGAGCTGCAGGATGCTTACATTTCCGTAGTTGAAGCGATGAAGCACGCAGGCTATGCTTTTGATACCGATGTTGAAATTAAATGGATTAACTCTGAAGAGGTTACCCGCGAGAATGTTGCCGAGCTTTTGGGTGATGTCGATGGTGTCCTTGTACCTGGCGGTTTCGGTGATCGCGGTATTGAAGGAAAAATCGAAGCGACTCGCTATGCGCGTGAGCAGAAGAAGCCATTCTTGGGTATTTGCTTAGGTATGCAGCTGGCAACGATTGAATTTGCCCGCAACGTTCTTGGGCTTAGTGATGCTCATTCCGCGGAATTTGTTCCGGAAACAGCTCACCCAATCATCGACCTGCTTCCAGAGCAGAAGGATGTGGAGGATTTAGGCGGTACCTTGCGCTTGGGTCTATATCCTGCACGCTTGGTAGAAGGCACGAAGGCGTTAGCTGCTTATGATGAAAAGGTAATTTATGAGCGCCACCGCCACCGTTATGAATTCAACAATCACTACCGTCAAGAAATGGAAGCAGCAGGCTTAGTGTTCTCTGGGACAAGCCCAGACGGCCGTTTGGTGGAAATCATCGAGCTGACTGACCACCCATGGTTCGTGGCATCCCAGTTCCATCCGGAGTTCGTCTCAAGACCAACCCGTCCACAGCCGTTGTTCCGTGACTTTATTAAAGCAACAATTCAGAAGTAGGTTTTTTGAAAGGGCCAGTTCTCGTTATGGAGGACTGGTCTTGTTTTTGGTAAAAAATGTCTAAATAGACAAACCCTGCGAAAAAATAGACAAACGACCGAAAAACATAGACAAACCCACCCAAAAAATAGACAAAACAAAAAAACGGCCACAATCAAGGCCGTTTTATTCCTCATATTCCGCCAAAATCTCATCAATCGTGAACTTTAAGCCATGATACACGAACAAAGCGGCAATCGCCGAAGGATATCCGTACCGATTTCCTAAATCATCAGGAAGTAGGCCTTTTGTCAGCCGCAAATCAATATGGACATCGGCCAATTCAGCCAAACCGCCCCCAACAACGACCGTCGATACCGCAACAAAAGGGATGCCTTTTTCTTGTAGCTGGCGAGCGAGCTCCATTGCGGCTTCATCATCGGACTGCCTCGTGAAAATCAGCACCCGGTCGGCTTCACTAACTTTCTCTACATTGGTTAAGCCTTGTGCCCCCTTAAGCGGCTCCGCTCCTTCTAATGCCTCAAACTCCACAGCTTTCATTTCTTTCGTGCCAAAAATAAAAATGGACTGCCCCTGAGCAAGCAAGCGGGCGCCATCCTCAAACGCAAATTCTTCTTTTTCCTCAAGTCTTTTAAATAACCCAGTTAATTGAGTAGCAAACATTTTTAACATGATAATCCTCCTTATCGCACCCTTATTATAGACTTTTTTTAAAAATTCCACAAAATAACATTATTCTAGGCAAAATTTTTGCAGGAATTTTGCCTTAAAATGTAGAACTATAACAAGTGAGTGTTTAGGTGGAATTTACTAACTAAAAATTGAGAATCTATCAAATCGGGAAGAGGTGGAAGTATGAAAGAGAAAATTTTAATCGTTGACGATCAATTTGGTATTCGGATTTTGCTAAATGAGGTGTTCCAAAAAGAAGGGTATCAAACATTCCAGGCGGCTAACGGCGTTCAGGCACTTGATATTGTAACAAAACACGACCCTGATCTTGTCCTTTTGGATATGAAAATCCCGGGCATGGACGGAATCGAAATCTTGAAGCGAATGAAAGTCATCGACCCAGACATCCGTGTGATCATCATGACCGCCTACGGAGAATTGGATATGATTCAAGAAGCAAAAGACCTTGGGGCCATCACTCATTTTGCTAAACCATTTGATATTGACGATATCCGTGCTGCAGTACGAAAGCACATTCCACAAAAGGCAAACTAAAGTCATTTTTTTAAAAAAATAACGAGAATCAAAAAGACAAAAAGGCAGAGAAAATGCCTTTTTTTCATACAAAAGGTGGAAATAGGAAAATGACCACGCTTTCATTATGACACTTTTAAAAACACTGTTAGATTAATGGCATTTCTACTTTTATTCTGATATGATACATATGAACTTTTGACCGGTTGCTATCTTTTCAGATGGATACATATTCACTTCAATTAGGGAAAACATTTATATGAAAAGATATCGACCCAATTTAAGGAGGAATAGAAATGCCTTTAGTTTCCATGACAGAAATGCTTAACAAAGCGAAGGCGGAAGGCTACGCGGTGGGGCAATTTAACCTTAATAACTTAGAGTTTACCCAAGCGATTCTTCAAGCTGCTGAAGCAGAAAAATCACCGGTTATTCTTGGTGTGTCTGAAGGGGCAGCCCGTTATATGTCCGGCTTCAAAACCGTTGTAAAAATGGTAGAGGGCTTAATGGAAGATTTAAACGTTACCGTTCCAGTTGCGATTCACCTTGACCACGGTTCAAGCTTTGAAAAATGTAAAGAAGCGATCGATGCAGGCTTCACATCTGTTATGATCGATGCTTCACACCACCCATTTGAAGAGAATGTCGCTACGACTTCAAAAGTAGTAGAATACGCTCATTCAAAAGGTGTTTCAGTTGAAGCAGAATTAGGAACAGTTGGCGGGCAAGAGGACGATGTGGTTGCTGACGGCGTTATCTATGCAGATCCTGCAGAGTGTAAAGAGCTAGTAACTCGTACAGGCATCGACTGCCTTGCACCAGCACTAGGTTCCGTACACGGCCCTTACAAAGGCGAACCTAAGCTTGGTTACAAGGAAATGGAAGAAATCGGTCAAGCTACTGGTCTTCCGCTTGTTCTTCATGGTGGAACAGGAATCCCAACAGCTGATATCCAAAAGTCCATTTCTTTAGGAACAGCGAAAATCAATGTTAATACTGAAAACCAAATCGCATCTGCGAAAGTTGTTCGCGAAGTATTGGCAGCTAAACCAAATGAATATGATCCACGTAAATATTTAGGACCAGCTCGCGATGCCATTAAAGAAACGGTTTCTGGCAAAATGCGCGAATTCGGTTCTTCAGGCAGAGCGTAATACAAGACGCCTTCTATGGACGTTTTTGTAGTTTGCCGCAATTGTGATAAAATGAAAACCGCCCTTATCTAAAGGGCGGTTTCAGTGTGTTAAACGTAAACTGAAAATTTAGTCGAAATTTGGAGGGAAAATCATGAAGTTTTTTATCGATACAGCGAATTTAGAAGAAATCCGTGAAGTGCATGAATTAGGGTTATTATCAGGTGTAACAACGAATCCATCACTAGTTGCAAGAGAAAAAGACGTTTCTTTCCATGACCGTATTAAAGAAATTGCGGCGCTTGTTCCTGGTTCAGTCAGTGCGGAAGTTATCTCTCTTGATGCTGAAGGCATGATTAGAGAAGGAGAAGAACTAGCTGCCATTGCCCCAAATATTACGATTAAAGTTCCAATGACTCCAGATGGATTAAAAGCATGTAATCATTTTTCAAAAAAGGGAGTCACCGTTAACGTAACCTTGATTTTTAATGCGAACCAAGCATTGCTTGCTGCAAGAGCAGGTGCTACTTATGTTTCTCCGTTCCTTGGCAGATTGGATGATATCGGCCAAAATGGTTTAGAGCTCATTTCACAGGTTGCTGATATTTTTGCTGTTCATGGCCTTGAAACTCAAATCATTGCTGCCTCTATCCGTAACCCAATCCATGTAACAGAAGCAGCATTAAGAGGCGCAGATATTGCGACAATTCCTTATAAAGTTCTAATCAGCTTGTTCCATCATCCGTTAACAGATAAAGGGATTGAAGGCTTCCTAAAAGACTGGAATGCCCGCAACAACGCCTAACCAATCTGCAGTTTTTCCATTTTCGTACAAATTTTTTTAATATGGATACATGAAAATAAAATTTTAGTGTAAACTATAAGATAGACAAACTGTCGGAATTTGACTTTTTATGTTGGAAAAATATACCTAGAGCCTTGCGTCAACATCAAGGCGTTTTTTTACAAACGGCTGTAAGCGCATTCGGAATAAGGCATGGCTTAGAAGGGAGTCGAAAATGGAAAAACTTAAAATTGCAGGCGGATATCCGCTGAAGGGAACGGTTCGCATCAGCGGAGCTAAAAATAGTGCCGTTGCCTTAATTCCTGCCACCATTTTAGCAGAATCACCAGTGACAATCGAAGGATTGCCGGAGATTTCGGACGTGGAAATCTTAAAGGATTTGCTCGAAGAAATAGGCGGCAAAGTTGAAATAACGAACGATGAAATGACGGTTGACCCATCGACGATGATTTCTATGCCGCTGCCAAACGGAAAAGTAAAAAAACTGCGCGCGTCCTATTATTTAATGGGGGCGATGCTCGGCCGCTTTAAAAAAGCCGTCATTGGTTTACCAGGCGGCTGCCATTTAGGGCCAAGACCGATTGATCAGCATATTAAAGGCTTCGAAGCACTTGGCGCGCAAATCACCAACGAACAAGGGGCGATTTATTTGCGTGCGGACGAGCTTCGAGGTGCACGGATTTATCTCGATGTCGTCAGTGTGGGTGCGACCATCAATATCATGCTTGCTGCCGTTCGGGCAAAAGGACGGACAATCATTGAAAATGCGGCGAAAGAGCCGGAAATTATTGATGTCGCTACACTTTTAACGAACATGGGCGCGAAGATTAAAGGGGCCGGAACAGACGTGATTCGGATTGATGGCGTGGACACGCTGCACGGCTGCCGTCATACGATAATTCCTGACCGGATTGAAGCAGGGACCTATATGATTTTGGGAGCTGCCGTTGGGGAAGGAGTCCTCATCGACAATGTCATCCCGCAGCATTTGGAATCATTAATTGCTAAGCTGCGTGAAATGGGCGTCTATATTGAATCAGGCGACGACCAGGTGTTTGTCGACGGCGGAGCGGCGAAATTGAAGGCTGTAGATATCAAAACGCTTGTTTATCCCGGCTTTCCAACCGACCTGCAGCAGCCATTTACAACTCTTTTAACAAAAGCAACCGGTTCAAGCGTCGTCACCGATACGATTTATGGTGCCCGCTTTAAACATATTGATGAACTTAGAAGAATGAACGCCAATATCAAAGTGGAGGGCCGTTCGGCAATCATTAATGGTCCTGTCCAGCTTCAAGGGGCAAAAGTGAAGGCGAGCGATCTTCGTGCCGGAGCGGCTCTCTTTATCGCGGGCCTCATGGCAGAAGGGATTACCGAAGTAACTGGCCTTGAACACATCGACCGCGGCTACAGCAATCTAGTTGAAAAATTAAATGGCCTCGGTGCGACGGTGTGGCGTGAAGCTTTAACGAAAGAAGAAGTCGAGCAGTTGAAAAACACTTAATCTAAAGACAGAAGAAAACGGGGGATGGAATTCATGGAAAGAAGCTTAACGATGGAACTTGTCCGCGTCACAGAAGGAGCGGCGCTGGCCTCTGCACGCTGGATGGGCCGCGGAAAAAAGGATGAAGCTGACGGTGCTGCTACATCGGCGATGCGCGATGTATTCGATACCGTTCCAATGAAAGGTACCGTTGTAATTGGTGAAGGGGAAATGGATGAAGCACCTATGCTTTATATCGGCGAAAAGCTTGGCACCGGCTATGGACCGCGTGTAGATGTTGCCGTTGACCCGCTTGAAGGCACCAATATTTTAGCGTCTGGCGGCTGGAATGCTTTGGCCGTTTTAGCAGTAGCCGATCATGGGAACCTTCTTCATGCTCCAGATATGTACATGGAAAAAATCGCCGTCGGTCCTGAAGCCGTTGGCCAAATTGATATCAATGCGTCTGTTTTGGACAACCTGAAGGCCGTGGCCAGAGCGAAAAACAAAGATATCCAAGATGTCGTGGCAACCGTATTGAACCGTCCGCGCCACGAGCATATTATCGCCCAGCTTCGTGAAGCAGGCGCCCGGATTAAGCTGATCAACGATGGTGACGTCGCTGGTGCCATCAATACGGCATTCGACGATACCGGTGTCGATATTCTGTTTGGCTCTGGCGGTGCGCCAGAGGGAGTTATTTCGGCGGTTGCGCTGAAATGTCTCGGCGGCGAAATCATGGGAAAACTTCTGCCGCAAAATGATGCCGAGCTTGAGCGTTGCATCAAAATGGGCTTAGATGTAAACCGCGTACTTCGTATGGAGGATCTTGTAAAGGGCGATGACGCTATTTTTACCGCAACTGGTGTAACTGACGGTGAATTATTGCGCGGCGTTCAATTCAAAGGATCACATGCCTCGACACACTCGATTGTCATGCGTGCTAAATCCGGCACGGTCCGCTTCATCGAAGGCCGTCACAGCTTGAATAAAAAACCGAATTTAGTAATCAAATAATTAGAAAAGCGGAAGCGCCTTGACTAGGGGCGTGAGTCTAGACGAGCCGGCGAGAAGGTTGTTTTTTAACCTTCTTGTCGGATTGGCTTATGACCCCGAGCCCCTAGGCGCTGTAGCTGGACATTAGATAGAAAAAGGGGAGACCAGCCAGCGGTTGGTCTCCCAAACTCCAATATCTCCAAGAGGGATTCCTTTCAGAAAAAATTTCCAACATCAGATAAAAGAAAATCTAGTTGATTATTTTTTTGCTCAGGGGGTAAAATAGATATTGTTTTTTGTCTTGCATATTTTTCTGCAAATCTATTCATTTCAATTCTACTTCTATTTCAATTCCTCTAATCTCTTAATTACCTATTGACCATCTTTTACAAAAAGAAAGAGCGGATTCGAAGGGAAAATTTAAAAGTGTGGTGTACTAATGGACTTAACTATTTCAAGTTTAGAAAACATGAAGCTGAAGGAGCTTTATGAGCTTGCGCGCGAATATAAAGTGACCTATTACAGCAAATTAACAAAAAAAGAATTAATTTTTGCGATTTTAAAATCCCGTGCCGAGCAGCAGGGCTATTTCTTTATGGAAGGCGTCTTGGAAATCATTCAGTCAGAAGGCTTTGGCTTCCTGCGTCCGATTAACTATTCGCCAAGTTCAGAAGATATTTATATTTCCGCCTCGCAAATCCGCCGTTTCGATCTGCGCAACGGGGACAAAGTGTCCGGTAAAGTTCGTCCTCCTAAGGAAAATGAACGTTATTACGGTTTGCTTCACGTAGAAGCGGTAAATGGTGAAGATCCTGAATCAGCAAAAGAACGCGTCTACTTCCCGGCCTTGACGCCGTTGTATCCGAACCGTCAAATGAAACTGGAAACAACGCCAAAGCATCTTTCCACCAGAATCATGGATTTAGTCGCTCCGGTTGGTTTTGGACAGCGCGGTCTGATTGTCGCTCCTCCTAAAGCCGGTAAAACGATGCTGTTAAAGGAAATCGCCAACAGCATTACGACAAACCATCCGGATGTTGAATTAATCGTACTTTTAATCGACGAGCGTCCGGAAGAGGTTACCGATATTGAGCGTTCTGTAGCTGGTGATGTCGTCAGCTCAACGTTTGATGAAGTGCCGGAAAATCATATTAAAGTCGCTGAGCTTGTGCTGGACCGTGCAATGCGTTTGGTCGAGCATAAACGCGATGTTGTCATTTTGATGGACAGTATCACGCGTTTAGCGCGTGCCTATAACCTTGTCATTCCCCCAAGCGGGCGTACACTTTCCGGAGGTATTGACCCAGCTGCGTTCCACCGTCCGAAGCGTTTCTTCGGGGCTGCCCGTAATATTGAAGAGGGCGGCAGCTTGACTATTTTGGCTACGGCACTTGTGGATACCGGGTCACGTATGGATGATGTTATTTATGAGGAATTTAAAGGGACAGGCAATATGGAGCTGCATCTTGACCGCAGTCTTGCGGAGCGCCGTATTTTCCCTGCGCTTGATATCCGCCGTTCCGGAACGCGTAAGGAAGAATTGCTTATTCCAAAAGATCATCTTGATAAATTATGGGCGATTCGTAAGTCAATGTCCGATTCACCGGATTTTGCAGAACGCTTCTTGAAAAAATTAAGACAGACGAAGTCAAACGAAGAGTTCTTTGCACAGCTTAATGAGGAACTAAAGTCACGTCGTTCCTAAATAGAATAGAAGGGCCGGCCTGGTTTAGTCACAGGCTTGAGTTCCTTTTTCAAAAAAATAAAGAAGTCCTTTTCAAAAAAATCCCAACTTGCAAAAGTAGGTTACCCTTGTTATAATGGGTTCAGTGTGTTTTTAGTATTTCATGCTTGTTTTTAAGACAGGCATTTATATAACTCTGTTTCGAAAGATTCAGGGCGGAAGGAGATGAAAAGAATGAAAGCAGGAATTCATCCAAATTATAAAACAGTAACGGTGACATGTGCATGTGGTAATACATTTGAAACTGGTTCTGTTAAGAAAGAAATTCGCGTTGAAACTTGTTCAGAATGTCATCCATTCTATACTGGTCGCCAAAAATTCGCTGAAGCTGGCGGACGTGTTGACCGTTTCAACAAAAAATACGGCCTTAAGCAGCAACAACAATAATTATTGCAAAGACAACAGGCGAGTGGGAAAACTTACTTGCCTGTTTTTTTATTTGACTTTTAATGATATTTTTAACATAAATTTGATCGTTTATCAGGGTTCGTTTAGAGGAAGGAGACGCCGTTTATGTATTTAATGAAGCAAAGCGGATGGGTTGAGGTTATCTGTGGCAGTATGTTTTCTGGAAAGTCGGAGGAATTGATTCGCCGTGTTCGGCGGGCTCAATTTGCCAAACAAAAAATAGCTGTGTTTAAGCCGAAGATTGATAATCGCTACAGTGAACAGTCTGTCGTTTCCCATAATGGCTCTTCTTTTCATGCGAAGCCAATTTCCCATTCGATTGAGATTCTGCATCATGTTGAAGCGGATATGGATATAATCGCGATTGATGAGGTTCAGTTTTTTGATGAAGGTATTTTAAGGGTTGTGCAGCAGCTGGCTGACAGCGGCCATCGCGTCGTATGTGCCGGTCTTGATATGGATTTCCGCGGCGAGCCGTTTGGGCAAATGCCGGCGTTGATGGCGATTGCTGAAACGGTAACGAAGCTGCAGGCTGTTTGTACGGTATGCGGTTCACCATCGAGCCGGACGCAGCGTCTGATTGATGGACGCCCTGCTTCGTATCATGACCCGGTCATTATGGTTGGCGCGTCCGAAGCGTACGAGCCTCGCTGCCGTCATCACCATGAAGTGCCAAAAACAGCATCATACCGCGGGGCGGTTGAGCAGGAAGTTTAATGTTTGATACATAACTGTCTAGGACGTAATTCCTGGGCAGTTTTTTGTGTACTTGGAAAGATTTCTCTCGTTCTGTTCTGCAAGCTGCCGGGCATGATAGTAATGGGAGGTGTTTTATGCGGAAAACGTGGATGTTTCTCTCGTTAATCATGTTGTTATTGGTAACTGGATGTCAAGGCAATCGTGCGGCAGACGAAAAAGATACCGCATATGATTTGCGGAAAGACCGAACGTCACCTAATTTTATGTCCAACCGCAATAATGGGGGCGAACGGGACGTGGCGGAAAATGATATTGCCGATCAAAATCCTAACTTCCTTAATCTGAATAGGTCGGGAGATCGCGGAGAATATGATGGTGAAAATCAGGGCAGCGATGTCGACAAGGCGAAAAAGGTTATTGCGGCAACAGACGAGTTTGTCACCGACTCCGTTTGGATGAATGGCGACCGGATGTGGGTTTCTGTTTATAAAAAAGGCATGCTCTCCGACAGGGAAAGAATGGATGCCGAAGCACGCCTCCACCGCAAACTAATGCGGGCCCTGCCCCGTTACAATATTGAAGTTCGAGTGAAGGAAGACCGAAGATAACATGCTCTGTTTACCAGGGCATGTTTTTTTGTTTTTGTTTTTCTAAATTAGTCCTTAGGAGCGATGAAAAAAGTAGTCGGCGGTGTCAATGCCCGTGAAGGGAGAAAAAAGTGTCTGACGGTCACAGTGAAGGGCTGACAGTGCCCGTGAAGAGAGAAAAAAGTGTCTGACGGTCACTGTGAAAGGCTGACAATGCCCGTGAAGGGAGAAAAAAGTGTCTGACGGTCACTGTGAAAGGCTGGCAGTGCCTGCGAGGGGAGAAAAAAGTGTCTGACGGTCACTGTAAAAGGCTGACAGTGCCCGTGGAAGGAGAAAAAAGAGGTCGGCGGTCACTTTGAAGTACAGTCAGTGCCAGCGATAGTTGTGTAAAAAGAAGTATGCAGTCACTTTAACGGAATTTAAAAAGTTGTTGTAAAAAAATTCCCTGCAGAAATTGGTTTTGACGGAGTTTAACGCCTATACTATAATTAGAATGTTATGGACTAAAACTCGAGGTGAATAACTTGTTTGATCGTCTTCAATCCGTTGAAGATCGCTACGAAAGATTAAATGAACTTTTAAGCGATCCGGAAATCATTAATGATTCAAAAAAACTACGTGAATTTTCAAAAGAACAATCTGACATACAAGAAACTGTGCAAACATACCGCCAATATAAAGAGGCTCGCGAACAGCTTGCTGACGCAAAGGCGATGCTTGAGGATAAGCTCGATGCCGATATGCGTGAAATGGTGAAGGAAGAAGTTAGTGAGCTTGAAGCCCAAATTGAAGAATTAGAAGCAAAAATGAAGATTCTTCTGATTCCGAAGGACCCGAATGATGACAAAAACGTTATCTTCGAAATCCGCGGTGCAGCCGGCGGGGATGAGGCGGCGCTGTTTGCTGGTTCGCTTTACCGGATGTATAGCCGTTATGCAGAAGCGCAGGGCTGGAAGACTGATTTGATTGATGCCAGTCCGACTGGCCTTGGAGGCTACAAAGAAATCAGCTTTATGATTAATGGTACGGGTGCTTACTCCAAATTGAAATTTGAAAATGGCGCGCATCGTGTTCAGCGTGTTCCAGAAACAGAATCGGGCGGACGCATTCATACTTCAACAGCAACGGTTGTTTGTTTGCCGGAAGCAGAAGAAGTGGAGATTGAAATCCACGATAAAGATATTCGTTTTGATGCGTTTGCTTCCAGTGGTGCCGGCGGACAGTCCGTTAATACAACGATGTCAGCGGTTCGTTTAACTCACCTTCCAACAGGAATTGTGGTATCCTGTCAGGACGAAAAATCACAGCATAAAAACAAAGACAAAGCGATGAAAGTATTGCGTGCGCGCGTCTATGATAAATTCCAGCAGGAAGCACAAGCAGAATACGATCAAGTGCGTAAATCGGCGGTTGGTACCGGCGACCGTTCCGAGCGGATTCGTACTTATAACTTCCCACAAAATCGTGTGACGGACCATCGCATTGGTTTAACAATCCAAAAGCTGGACCAAATATTAGAAGGCAAGCTGGATGAAGTCATCGATGCCTTGATTATGGAAGATCAAGCGAAAAGACTGGAAGAGGCTGCAAATGAGTAAAAAAGTATTCGAAGCTCTTAATTGGGCTTCTTCTTTTTTAAAAAAAGCAAATCGGGATGAGAATGCGGGCGAGTTATTGCTTCGGTATTTTACCGGAATGTCGCGGTCGAAGCTGTTTGCCAATATGCGCGATGAGGTAGATCCGGCTGTGCTGTTACGTTTTGAGGAAGCTGTTCACGAGCATGTCCGCGGTGTACCGGTTCAGTATATGATCGGCTCTGAGGAGTTTTATGGCCGGTCGTTCCTTGTCAATGAAGAGGTTCTCATTCCAAGGCCGGAAACAGAGGAACTTGTTTACGAAACGCTCAAGAGAATAAATAAGCTGGGTTTAAAAAAGGTAGTGGATATCGGTACGGGTAGCGGTGCGATTGCCATCAGCCTGAAGCTGGAGCAGCCAGCTTTAAAGGTTTTCGCTTCTGATATTGCGGAGGAATCCTTAATCGTGGCGCGGGAAAATGCCAGCCGGCTTGAGGCCGACGTAGAATTTATCCAAGGAGATTTGTTAAAGCCGTTTATGGGCGGCGAGTTTGATGTTGTTATTTCTAATCCGCCGTATATTCCGACGGGGGATATGGTGACGATGTCGGAAGTGGTTACTGAGCATGAACCGCATCGGGCTTTGTTTGCGGGCGAGGACGGACTTGATTTTTACCGCCGCTTTATGCACGAGCTGCCTGAAGTGCTAGCTTCGCGTGCGCTGGTATGTTTCGAAATTGGGGCCGGTCAAGGCGAGGCGGTAGCGGAGCTTTTTCAAAAGGCATTTAAGGAAGTTAAGGTTGAAATCGTGAATGATATAAACGGCAAGGACCGGATGGTGTTTGCGGAAATTGGCTTCGGGAAGTGATCTCCCGGGGCTATTTTTATAGTGTGGGTTTCATAAAGCCCGAGAGGTTGGAAAAAGAGTCTTGACAGTCGATAAGAGAGGTTCATAATGCCCGAGAGCTTGGAAAAAGAGTCTTGAC
>NZ_JBALPP010000042.1:122422-150713 GCF_036965425.1 Neobacillus drentensis
GTCGATAAGAGAGGTTCATAAAGCTAGAGAGGTTGGAAAAAGAGTCTTGAGGGTCGATAAGAGAGGTTCATAAAGCCCGCCGGACCGGAATAAAGGCGGAAGTGGTCGATTAGGGCGGAGTAATATGAAATGTTCGGGTAAAAATATTAAAATTTACTAGTTTAAGATTCTTGGTTTCTGTCCACAATGAGGATATCGAAGGGACGGTGCTGAGAGTGAGAAGCAAAGTAGTGGTTTGGACTTACTTAGTGGTATTATCATTGGGAACAATGTTGAGTTTATATATGCCAAAAACGGAAGCGGCACAGAAGGAGTCGATTGTGATTCCAGGAGAAGCGATCCGCCTCCGAATCTTGGCGAATAGTGATTTTGAAAAGGACCAGGCGATCAAGCGGAAGGTGCGCGACGCGGTTAATGCCCAGATTACTTTATGGGTGCAGGATTTAACGTCGATGGAAAAAGCAAGAGCGGTGATCAATGCGAAGCTGCCGGAGATTCAAGCGATTGCGGAACAAGTGGTGCGCGAGCAAAATTCCGATCAGTCAGTGAAAGTAGAGTTTGGCAAGGTGCAGTTTCCGACAAAGCTTTATGGCCAGTTTTTATATCCAGCCGGAGAATACCAGGCGATTTTGATTACATTGGGTAAAGGCGAGGGGGCCAATTGGTGGTGTGTGCTGTACCCGCCGTTATGCTTTCTGGATTTTTCAAATGGGATTGCCGTAAGCAAAGGCTTTGATGAAAAGGAACATGTTGAAGCGCAAACGGTCCAGGAAGAGCCAGTAAAGGCAACGGTCGAACCGTCAGTAAAGGCTAAACCGATTGAAAGACAGCCGCAAGTATCAGTTAAAGCAGTGGTAAAGCAGCCGAAAGCACCCGTTAAGAAAGAGACAGTTGAAAAGTCGCCAGCTGTAGTGGAAAATTATACGTTAGCGAAGCAAGAGCAGCTATTAGAAGAAGAGCCTGTTCGGGAAAAAGAAACGGTTAAGCAAGAGAAAAAACCGGTTTATACGGCAGAGGATGAACAGCCGGTGAAAGTGAAGTTTTTCGTGGTTGAGATGTGGGAAAAGCTATTTAATTAAACCAGTTCCTTTCAGCGGAGCTGGTTTTTTTAATAGATTTGCCGGTTCTATTTTATCTATCTTTTTAATAATCATAGAGTAGAAATGAAATAAGAAGAGGTGGATAAGATGGAATTATTAATTCGTAAGGCTGGTAAAGAGGATCTCGGAAATTTAAGAGAGTTTTTGGAGCGGGCCAATCTTGGGACGGATGGAGTAAATGAGGACTCGATTGGCTGCTTTTTGCTGCTAGAAGATGAGGAAGGTACGCTTAAGGGTACGCTTGGAATGGAGGCTTACACGGATTTTGGGCTGCTGCGCTCGCTTGTCGTTACGCCTGGACAAGCTGAAAAGGAGATTTTTGTTCTTTTCGATCAAATGGTGCAATTGGCGAAAGAAAAAGGAATGCAAAGTTTATTTTTGGCAACAAATAAAGGAACGGCCCTTCCGTTTTTTGAATTAATGGGCTTTCAGAAAATTGGGCGGGGCGATTTGCCGCAGCAGTTTTATGGATCAAAACATATTCGACACGTTTTGAATGTGGATAACTCGTTATTTTTAAAATTTTCTTTATAACTGTGGATATATCCACAAAGTTATCCACTATTTCCAGAAACTTATGCACAATTTGTGGATAAAACTTGTATTTATCCCCGCCTTCTTTTATACTTTCAAACGTACTATTTGTAAAATATGAGTCAAATCGCCGTTTTTCGTCAAAATTCGATAAAAGACTCGTTTCTGATAAAGGTGGATAACTATGAACACAAAGGTCTGGATAGTGGATAAAAATGTGGATAATTTAGAAAGTAATCCACAAATTGTGGATGCAGCGAATTTTTTACGGGAAAATGAAGTGGTGGCCCTTCCAACAGAGACCGTTTATGGCCTCGGTGGGAACGCTGAAAGTGACGAGGCGGTAGCGGAGATTTTTGCTGCCAAGGGCAGGCCTGGGGATAATCCGTTAATTATTCACATTGCCGACAAAGAGCAGCTTAGTAGATTTGTGAGTGAGGTTCCTCGGACAGCAGAAGTGTTAATGGATGCGTTTTGGCCGGGGCCGCTGACGATTGTTTTTAATAAGAAGGAAGGCGTTCTGTCGGAAAAAGCGACGGCTGGACTTTCGACCGTGGCAGTAAGGATGCCCGATCATCCGGTGGCTCTTGCTTTGTTGAAGTCATGCGGGCTGCCAATTGCGGCGCCAAGTGCGAACAGCTCGGGCAAGCCGAGTCCGACAAGTGCGGAGCATGTGCTTGATGATTTAAATGGGAAAATTGCCGGGGTCTTGGATGGCGGACCGACGGGAGTTGGCGTGGAGTCAACGGTGGTGGACTGCACAGAAGCAGTACCGGTTATTTTGCGTCCGGGCGGCGTGACGAAGGAGCAGCTTGAGGCTGTGATTGGCGAGGTTCGGGTCGACCCTGCTTTGACGGATGAGGCTTCGAAGCCAAAATCCCCGGGTATGAAATACAAGCATTATGCCCCGAATGCTCCGCTTTATTTAGTGTCAGGCACCAGAGATTTTCTTCAGCGTTTAGTGGAAGAAAAGGAGAGGGAAGGGCTTTCGGTCGGAGTGCTGACGACTGAAGAGTATGTGAATCAGTTTACGGCGGATGTGGTGCTCGCCTGCGGGCATCGGGCTGAGCTGGAGACGGTTGCAGCAGCGCTATATGATACGCTTCGCCGTTTTAATCAATTGAAGGTGGATATTATTTTTAGTGAGATGTTTCCGAATGAAGGTGTGGGGCATGCAATCATGAACCGACTTTTGAAGGCTGCTGGGAATAAAATTATTGGCGAGTAAGCACCAGGTCCTGCTGAATGCGGGGCTTGGTGTTTTTTTTGTATGTATGCAAGCTTTTTTTAAAGGAACCCCAGTCTACGTGCCCGAAAACTCAGTACAGGAGCAATTTGGGTAATGTAGAACCCGCCTACGTGCCCGAAAACTCAGTGTAAGAACGATTTGGGTAACGTAGCCCCGCCCCCATACCTCCCAAATTCCCATTCCAGAAGCGCTAAAATAGAAGAAAGCCCGCTCGACTTCTAAAACAAATGGGACGTGCATATGCTGAAATAGTTAGTCCAAGGGGGCGAAGACAGAATGTCGGAGATGTTCGGAGAAGTCATGACACTACTATTAATGGCATTTGCACTAGGGATGGATGCCTTTTCGGTCGCGCTCGGCATGGGAATGCACAAACTGCGGCTTAAAAAAATCTTTGAAATCGGCATCACCATCGGACTGTTCCATGTTTGGATGCCTCTTTTGGGCCTCGTCGCGGGCAAATTTTTATCAGAAAAATTTGGAGCCTTCGCCACCTTTATCGGCGGCTTACTGTTAATCGTTTTAGGAGTGCAGATGATTTGGGCAAGCCTCAAAAAAGGGGAGGAAAAAGCCATCACACCTGCCGGGATTGGCTTGATCATATTTGCACTCAGCGTCAGCCTCGACAGTTTTTCCGTCGGACTTTCCTTAGGTATATATGGTGCCAAAACGCTTTTGGTCATATTATGCTTTGGAATCGCGGCAACTGTGCAAACATGGGCGGGGTTACTGCTCGGAAGAAAGGTCAGCGGCTGGATGGGTAGCTATAGCGAGGCACTCGGCGGAGCAATTTTATTGGCCTTTGGCTTAAAACTGCTGGCACCCTTTTGGCAATTTTTATAAAAATAAACAGAATTATCCTCAAAATATGATAGAATTGTAGAATATATCATTCTATTAATTGGGGAGGGGCAGCGTGTGCAGCCAAACATTTGGGTAAAAATTTGTTTTGCTCTGATCGTAATCTCTTTTTCTCTTGTTCCGGGACTGGCAACAGCGGAAACAAACTCGGAAATCCAATTATTTGAAAAAGTGACCGATCAGACGACGTCGATTAAAGGGAAAACGATTGAAAACGCAAAAGTATCAGTGGAAAACAATCAGGGACTCCAAGGGTCCGCTGCAGCCGATTCGGCAGGACAATTTGAAGTGGACATTCCGAAGCAGCCAGCAGGTACGATACTGACGATTTCCGCAGACGATGGGGCTTATCATACATACGGATTGTTAGTTAGTGTTGCCGCAACCGGCTGGGTTCAAGAAGGCGGCCATTGGTATTTTTATGGAACAAATGGAGAAAAGCTAACCGGCTGGATCACCTATAACAGCGAAGCTTATTATCTTGACCAATCTGGTGTGATGAAAACGGGCTGGTTATTAGAGAATGGCAAGTGGTATTTTTTCAAAAATAACGGCGCTATGGCAACGGGCTGGATTCAAACAGGTGGCAAATGGTATTTTCTCGACACTAAGGGTGTCATGCAGACCGGCTGGCTGCTGAATGGCGGCAAGTGGTATTATTTAAGCGGTTCCGGGCAGATGCTAACCGGCTGGGTGAAGGACGGAAGCCGTTGGTACTATATGAACAGCAAAGGTGCGATGCAGACGGGCTGGGTTTTCACTGGCGGTAAATGGTACTATCTTGCATCAAATGGGGCTATGAAAACAGGCTGGCTGCTCGATGGCGGCAAGTGGTACTATCTCAATAGTGACGGCTCGATGAGGAGCGGCAGCTGGATCCAAAGCGGAAAGGACCGTTTTTACCTAAGCAGCAAGGGGTACGTTTCATCTGTTCAGCTGGATGTTCCGCTAGTTGCACAAATGCCGGAGCTGCCGCGCGGCTGTGAAGTGACGTCACTCGACATGTTGCTCTTGGATGCTGGAAAAAATGTTTCAAAAATGACGCTTGCTTCCCAAGTGCGGAAAGATCCGACGCCATATTCGAAAACGAATGGCCAAGTGTACTTCGGAAATCCGTATTCGGGTTTTGTCGGCGATATGTATACGTTTAATAAGCCGGGGCTTGGGGTTTACCACGGGCCAATTGCCGATTTGGCGGAACGCTACCTGCCAAACCGGGTGATCGATTTCACTGGCAGCAGCTTTGAGGAAATTTATAAGCATCTGAACAGTGGCAAACCGGTGTGGGTCATCAACAATGTATTGTTCGACACGGTTCCATCGCAATACTGGCAGACATGGAATACGCCGACAGGAAAAATTTCGATTACCTATAAAGAGCACAGCGTCCTGATCACAGGCTATGACAGCCAATATATTTATTTCAATGACCCGCTAAGCGTTACTAAAAATCGGAAAGTCTCGATCAGCGCCTTCAAACGCGGCTGGGAGCAAATGGGGAAACAAGCCATCTCTTATCGCTAAGTGGTGCAGGCTTTTTTGAATGGTGGGAATTTTGTTTTATAATAGGGGGAAAGGGGGCATTTATAGTGCAGCGGATTTTATTTGTTTGTACGGGAAATACGTGTCGGAGTCCAATGGCTGAGGCGATTTTAAGACATAAGAAAATCGTTGGGATGGAAGTCAGGTCCGCGGGAATTTATGCCGCACATGGCAGCGAGGCATCGGCCCATGCCAAACAGGTGCTCGATGACAACAAAGTAGTCCATAATCACCGTTCCACGCTGTTAACGAATCAAGAGGTGGACTGGGCAGATTTGATTTTAACGATGACCTCCTCCCATAAATTTGCCATCCAACAGCAATACCCTCATTCGACCGCGAAGGTATTTACGCTGAAGGAATATACGGGGGAACCGTTTGACCATGATGTCATCGATCCCTACGGAGGCAGTTTAGCGCAATATAAAGAAACCTTTAATCAACTGGACAAATTAATTGAAAAAGCGATTGGAAAAATAAACTCGTAAAACAAGCTCTCTTCGATGAGGGCTTTTTTTTCTTTATATTTTTCAGGCGGTATGTCAAAATTAAAAGAAGATTGAGTTGAAAACCAGGGGGTCTTAACGTGAAAGTAGCATTAGCATCTGATCATGGCGGGGTCAATATTCGCAAGGAAATCGCCCATCTGCTAGAGGAATTGAAAATAGAATATATGGATTTTGGCTGCGATTGTGAAACGTCCGTCGATTATCCGGACTATGCACTGCCGGTGGCTGAAAAGGTCGCGAGCGGCGAGTTTGACAGGGGAATCCTGATTTGCGGAACAGGAATTGGCATGAGTATTGCTGCAAACAAAGTAAAGGGAATCCGCTGCGCTCTTGTGCACGATACCTTCAGTGCGAAAGCAACACGCGCACATAATGATACCAATATGCTTGCTATGGGTGAACGCGTCATTGGCCCAGGGCTTGCCCGCGATATTGTGGAAATCTGGCTGACAGAGGAATTTGAAGGCGGCCGCCATGCAGGTCGTGTCGGCAAAATCACGGAATACGAGAAAAATCATTTATAATTTTCTTTTCAGAAAGGTCGAGGTTCACGATGATCCAAGAATGGGAAAAGGAACTGGAAGCGATTCTAGCAGAATTCAAAGAGCAGGCCGGGTTTAAACCGGGACAGCTGCTGGTGGTCGGCTGCAGCACCAGCGAAGTGATCGGCGAGCGAATTGGGACTGCTGGCACGTTCGAAGTAGCCGAAATGATTTTTCAAAGCTTGCAAAAACTGCAGGCAGACACCGGCGTCCAACTCGCATTCCAATGCTGCGAGCACTTAAACAGGGCCTTGGTGGTTGAGCGTAAAACAGCCATCGAGCGGCATTTGGATGAGGTTTCGGTTGTTCCGGCACGTACTGCCGGCGGGGCAATGGCGACCTATGCCTTTGAAAACATGGACAATGCCGTTGTCGTGGAATTCGTGAAGGCGGAGGCGGGAATCGATATCGGCCATACGTTCATCGGCATGCACTTGAAGCATGTTGCCGTGCCACTCCGAGTCAAGCAGAAAAGTGTCGGCCATGCCCATGTGACACTTGCCAAAACGCGGCCGAAGCTGATCGGCGGCGCCAGAGCGGTGTATGAACGAAAAGACGAAAATTTAAGCTGTTCTTAATGCTAATGTTCGTGATTTACTGTTAAATGGATGGGTAGTACATGAAAATAATCGGAAATTAGTTGAAAAAACGAAAAATGTTTCTCTTTTATTTCATAGTAGTTCGTGTTAAAATAAAAAGGAATTTTCGAAATAGTCCACAGTCTTTTACATACAAGGGGGATAATCATGAAGCATTTGTCTCAACAGGACGAGCAGGTCTTTCAAGCGATTCAAAAGGAACTTGGCCGTCAGCGTACTAAAATCGAATTAATTGCCTCAGAAAACTTTGTCAGTGAAGCCGTTATGGAGGCACAGGGGTCAGTTTTAACGAACAAATACGCAGAGGGATATCCAGGACGCCGT
Organism: Neobacillus drentensis; assembly: GCF_036965425.1. Classification (GTDB taxonomy): domain Bacteria; phylum Bacillota; class Bacilli; order Bacillales; family Cytobacillaceae; genus Neobacillus; species Neobacillus drentensis_F. The sequence continues at coordinate 129,683 of NZ_JBALPP010000042.1, forward strand.
TACTATGGCGGTTGTGAATATGTTGATATCGTGGAAGACCTTGCCCGCGACCGTGCGAAGCAGATTTTTGGTGCGGAATATGTCAACGTTCAGCCGCATTCCGGTGCACAAGCCAATATGGCCGTTTACTTCACGATCTTAGAGCAAGGCGACACAGTGCTTGGCATGAATTTATCCCACGGCGGCCACTTAACACACGGCAGCCCAGTCAATTTCAGTGGTATCCAATATAATTTCGTTGAATACGGTGTGGATGAAACCACTCACCGCATCAACTATGATGACGTTCGTGCGAAAGCTCTTGAGCACAAGCCGAAGCTAATCGTTGCCGGTGCCAGTGCTTATCCACGTGCAATTGATTTTGCCAAGTTCCGTGAAATCGCTGATGAAGTCGGCGCTTACCTCATGGTGGATATGGCGCACATCGCTGGCCTTGTGGCAGCAGGCCTGCACCAAAATCCAGTGCCGTATGCAGATTTTGTTACAACTACTACTCATAAAACCTTACGCGGTCCTCGCGGCGGGATGATCCTTTGCAAAGAGGAATTCGGCAAGAAGATCGATAAATCAATCTTCCCAGGAATTCAGGGCGGTCCATTGATGCACGTGATCGCAGCCAAAGCGGTTGCTTTTGGCGAAGCACTGCAGGACAGCTTTAAAGAATATGCCGGCAATATCATCGCCAATGCCCAGCGTTTAGCTGAAAGCCTGGTAAAAGAAGGCTTAACATTAGTTTCCGGCGGGACGGACAACCACTTATTATTAGTGGATGTAACAAGCCTTGGCTTAACAGGAAAAATTGCTGAAAAGGTACTCGATGAAATCGGCATCACCGTTAATAAGAACACGATTCCATTCGATCAAAACAGCCCGTTTGTCACAAGCGGTGTCCGCATCGGAACAGCAGCGGTAACATCACGCGGCTTCGGTTTAGACGAAATGGACGAAATTGCTTCCATTATTGCGTTCACTTTGAAGAATCATGAAGACGAAGCGAAGCTTGAGGAAGCACGCGGACGCGTTGAAGCCTTAACAAGCAAATTTACACTATACCCAGAATATTAAGCAGCAGAGAATCGGCCTAATTACTTTTATGTTTAGGCCGATTTTTTTTGAAAAATCTAACTTGTTTCCGGACCCGGTATCCGAGTTGCTCATTGCATTATTTTTCTGTAAAATGAGACGAAGTTAATTTTAATTTTACGAAAAGGGGCGATTTTTGTGGCAAAGGTATACGTTTTCGACCATCCGCTTATCCAGCATAAACTTACGTACATACGCGACATAAATACAGGAACAAAGGAGTTCCGCGAGCTCGTTGATGAAGTGGCTACATTGATGGCGTTTGAAATCACAAGGGATATGCCGCTTGAAGATATCGAAATTGAAACACCGGTTTGCAAGACAAATTCAAAGGTCCTTTCCGGGAAAAAATTAGGGCTAGTTCCAATTTTACGCGCTGGAATCGGAATGGTTGATGGGATGTTAAAATGTATTCCAGCTGCAAAGGTTGGCCACGTCGGCTTATACCGCGATCCGGAAACCTTAAAGCCGGTTGAATACTATGTAAAGCTTCCAAGTGATGTAGAAGAGCGCGACTTCATCGTCGTTGACCCGATGCTGGCTACCGGCGGTTCAGCGATTGATGCGATCCATGCCTTGAAAAAGCGCGGCGCTAAAAACATCAAATTTATGTGTTTAATTGCTGCACCAGAGGGCGTTGAGGCAGTAAAAACCGAGCATCCGGACGTCGATATTTACATCGCCGCTTTGGACGAGAAATTGAACGACCACGGCTACATCGTACCAGGCCTCGGAGATGCCGGAGACCGCTTGTTTGGAACAAAATAAGTTTTATTGAAAAAGTCGAGTGGACCATCGCTCGGCTTTTTTTGTTTGAGGAAAATATTTCAGTGAAATTTGTATAATTATTCACAATGTCGAACTTCGTCTTTCCTATCGTAAAAATCCCGCCATAACCCGCAATGCATAATGTCGAAAAATCTCTGTATGAATATTCAAAATTATATTGACCAAATAAATATTTCCAATTAATATAGAGTTTACCTATTCTGATTTTTCTAAAAAATTGGAATTTGGAAGATACATAAGGGGGAAGTATTTTGAAGAGAAAAAGACCGAAAAAGGTGGCTTCCGTTGCACTCGCGTCGGCCCTGGCGCTTTCCAATCTAGGGTTCACCGTCCACGCATCAGCTGTAACCACCACACCGCAAAATGATTTTGCGGCAAAAGTAAAACAATTGCAGGATTTGGCAAGCAAGGATTTTAAAAACATCAATACCAGCGATATTAAGGGCACTGCTGACCTTAAGGCGTCGGACAAGGTCCGCGTCATCGTGGAATTGGATGGACAAACACCTGTTGAATATGCAACCGAGCAAGGAAAGCTGTATAAAGAATTATCGCAAAGTAAAAAAGCTTCTTTTACTACTAATCTAGTAAAACAGCAAAAAAGCGTAAAAGATAGAATTTCTGCTAAAGGCGTGGCCGTAAAATATAAAAAGAGCTTCACGACAGCCTTTAACGGATTCAGCGGTGATGTTCAATTTGGGGAAATCTCCAAAATCGAATCGATCCCAGGTGTAAAGAATGTCTATATCGCGAACGAGTACAATCGTCCGGAAGAAACACCTGATATGAAAACAAGTAAGGGCTTCATCCAAACAAATCAAACATGGGCGGATGCCAAGCTCAAAGGTGAGGGCATGGTTGTCGCTGTCATTGATACAGGGGTAGACCCATCCCACCGCGACTTCAAAGTAACGGATCCATCCAAGGAGGCGTTAAGTAAAGATAAAGTAGCCCAAGTGGTAAGTGAAGCCGGATTAAAAGGTAAATTTTACACAGATAAAGTGCCTTATGGCTATAACTATTTTGATGAAAACAGCACCATCCTTGATTTAGGTCCTGCGGCTTCGATGCACGGCATGCATGTTGCCGGTACGGTTGCAGCCAACGGTGACGAAGCAAGCGGCGGCATCAAAGGGGTGGCACCAGAAGCGCAAGTCCTTGGGATGAAAGTGTTCAGTAACGATCCGAACTATGCTTCCACACAATCGGATATCTATCTTGCGGCGATTGATGATGCGATCAAGTTAGGAGCAGATGTATTAAACATGAGCCTTGGTTCTGTTGCTTCCTTCTATGATGAACGAAGTGCTGAAGATTTGGCGATCACTCGTGCGGTGAATAACGGTATTGTCTGCGCGGTATCTGCGGGTAACTCTGGAAACATCGCTTACGGCTACAATTCCAACCCTTGGTCGAAAAACCCGGATATCGGGGTAGTCGGCGCGCCAGGTTTGAATACGGATTCCTTACAGGTTGCAGCTTCTGGTAACCTTAACTACCTATATCAGCACACGATTACACTTGAAGGTGCAGACGGCTTCTCTGCTGTCGGTTATGGTCTTGATGACTGGCTGCCGCTTGAAAATGGCGGCAAATTGGAGTTAGTCAGCCTGGGCGGTAAGCTTGGCAAACCGGAAGATTATGCTGGCAAGGATGTAAAAGGCAAAATTGTTGTGGTTCAGCGCGGAGAATTAACATTTGTGGACAAAGCAAAAAATGCTGCAGCAGCAGGGGCAGCTGGAATCATTGTTTATAACAGTACTGCGCCAACCTTCCTTGAAAACCAAGGACAATTCCATGTTCCATTCATGATGGTGAAGAGGGATGAAGGTCTTGCGCTTGAAGCAGCGATTGCCGCTGGCCATACAACGCTTCATGTCGCTCAGACAAAGAAAACAGATGACCCTGAAATCGGCCGCATGACCGACTTCACTTCATGGGGAGTAACACCGAGCCTTGAGCTTAAACCTGAAATTACGGCACCTGGCGGACATATTTATTCTACGGTAAATAATGATAAGTACGAATACATGAGCGGTACTTCGATGGCCTCTCCACACGTTGCCGGCGGATCTGCTCTTGTACAGCAATACTTAAAAGGTGACGATCGTTTCAAAGGCTTATCAGCTGGCGAACGTACTCACTTAGCGAAGGTCCTTTTGATGAACACTTCGAACAAAATTGTTGATTTAAACGGTCAGCCATTCTCACCTCGCCGTCAAGGTGCAGGGATGATGCAAACCTTTGGCGCTGTTTCCACACCAGTTTATGTGGTTAACAAAGCGAATAACGAAGGCAAAGTAGAATTAAAGGATTTCACGTCTAAACAGTTTAGCATGACCTTTACTGCGAAAAACGTTTCCGACAAATCGGTGACATATTCAGTCAATACAGACGTATTAACCGATACGATTCAGAAGGCGGCTGCAGGTAAACAGGATACAAATGCATTAATTGCCGGCAATATGGCTGGTGCTGTGGTCGATGCTCCTAAAACAGTGACTGTTCCAGCAGGTAAATCAGTTGATTTCACTGTTAACGTAGATCTTTCAAATGCCAAAATTCCTGGACTAGATACGGCAGGCCAAAAAATTGCCCTTGATCTAAAAGAAGATATTTTTGTAGAAGGCTTTGTTACTCTTACAGATGCAAACAACAAGCTTGAGCCTACATTGAACATTCCATATGTTGGCTTCTATGGGGAATGGGATCGTCCTGATATCGTTGATGGCTTTAAAGAGCTTGGCGAAAACCGTTTCTTCGGCTTAGCTGCCGGCTGGAATGAAATGCTTTCCGGTGCTTCAGGAACCTTCGTTGCTCCAGTTGCCGGAAAACAATATTATCCGGTATCACCGAATGCAGACGGAAATTTGGATACCATTTATCCGCTTCCATCCTTTGTTCGTAACGCAGCGGAAGCGCAATTCAACGTTCTTGATAAAGACGGCAAGTTCCTTCGTACGGTTGCGCTTGAAAAAGATGTTCGTAAAGGCTACGTCAATGGCGGCACTGGTGTTACCTATTCCTTCAAAGCAAGCCGTGCATGGGATGGTACAGTTGGCGGGAAGAAGGTAGAAGACGGTCTGTACTACTATGAAATCAAATCGGTCATCGATTTTGATGGTGCAGCCTACCAATCTAAGAAAATCCCAGTCTATGTCGATACGACTGCACCAAAAGTGAAGGCCACTTTTGATAATGCCACATCGACTGTAAACTGGACGGCAGAAGAAAACGGGACAGGCGTGAAATTATACGGCATTTATGTGGATGGAAAATTAACAGCTACTGTGGCTGGCAGTGCTTCAAGCTATCAATTTACGACACCTTTAGCTGTGAAAACATCTGTTGAAGTTCTTGCTATAGATAATGCCCTAAACGTTGGCAGTTCGAAAACAGCGGCAGGTGACACAGCGCTTCCGTTAATCTATCTATCGGCGCCTGCTGCATTTGGAATCTACAAGTCTCTTGAAGTTCCAGTTTCCGGTTACTTCACAGATGATCTTGGGGTTGATAAAGCACAAGTAAATGGTAAAGATGTAACACTTACTTACGATGCTGCGAAAAACCAGTACGCTTTCTCAACAACCGTGAAGTTTGATAAAGACGGCAAGTACAAGATTCCTGTTGTGGTAACAGACGTTGCCGGCAAGGAATTCTCCATCAGCCGTGAAGTCTTTATCGATACGACTCCAGGTGAAATCGTCGTGAATTCTCCTGACAAGGTCGGCTACGATGTCGATGAGGCAAAGGTACAGTTAACCTTAAAAGATAACTACAATTACCTCTCTTTATATGTGGGCGACAACCAAGTATTTGTGCAGCCATATAAGAGCCCGGTTGATGTCATGACACCTGCGAGCACGAATTACGAGTTCACAGTTCCAGTTAAGCATGGTGATAACAAAGTAAACCTTCGTCTTGTTGACTTCGCTGGAAACGTTACTACAAAGGAAATCAGCATTTACCGTGCCGAAGTGAAGGATCCAGATCCAGTTCCGGTTGATCCGAAGCCAGTGGTGAAAAACGGCTGGGTACAGGATAACGGCAAATGGTTCTACTTTGTGGATGATGTGAAGAAAACGGGCTGGCTGTTAGACGGGGGCAAATGGTACTACCTAGATGGCAGCGGCGCGATGAAAACGGGCTGGGTGCTTGATGGCGGTAAATGGTACTACTTGGATAGCCATGGCGCAATGCAAAAAGGCTGGCTGAAGGTAGGTGGCGAATGGTACCACCTAAGTGGCAGCGGTGCGATGGAAACGGGCTGGAAGTATATCAATGGCAAATGGTACTACTTCAATCTGAAATCCGGTAAAATGGCCTACAGCACAACTGTTGACGGCTATAAGCTTGGTAAAGATGGGGCTTGGATTAAGTAATATATGTGTATGGGCAGTTCCGGGGGACCGGGGCTGCTTGTTTTTTTGGGGTGGTGTTGTCGCTTTTTGGTCAGTTTGGGTTGCTTTTTTGGTTTTATTTTTACAAAAATTGGTTAAATGTCCAAACGGCATATAAAATTGTCCAAAACACTTTGAAAAATGTCCAAAGAGGCCAAAAAAATGTCCAATACACCGAAAAAAATATCCAAAGTGCCCCAAAAAATGTTCAAAACTTTTAAGAGAACAAACAGTTGATATATAAAGAACAAAAATTCATAATTTGTCCTTAAAAATTAGGCAGGAAATAGAACATTTTAAGAGAATTTACCACTGAATTCTATAAATGAGGTGAAATGTGAATGAATTGCCTGGAATTAAGGGTACCTAATCAAGCTTTACAATGTATGGCGCTATTGCGAAGGATGCCAAGAAATCATCCAGTAAGACCAATTGTTGAAAAAGATTTAAGGTCCTGGATGAAGGGGTATTATGGTGAAAAACAAGTGGCGTATTATCTGTCATTACTGCCTGAGGAGCCGTATTACATTTTTCATGGCCTACGAATAAAGGATAAAAAGTATTTCCAAATGGATTTACTCATCCTTACCATGAACTTTGGATTGATCGTTGAAATCAAAAATATTTCAGGAACAATTTGCTTTAAAAAAGGCTCAAATTCAGTAATGAGGGTATATGAAAATAATGAGGAAGGTATATCAAACCCCATCGAACAGGTGAAGAGGCATAAAATGCAATTCCATAATTGGCTTAGTAAGAACCAAATAAAAGGTTATCCCATCGAACATCTGGTTACGTTCAGCAAAACGTCCACCTTAATAGAAACGACCCCTGATAACACCCAAATTTTTAAGTATGTAATTTATGCAGAATCACTTATTAATAAAATCAAGGAATTAGAAATGAAGTATCCAAATACACATTTAAGCAAAAAGAAGCTGATTCATCTAACCGAATCCCTCTTACAAGCACATCAGCCCCTCATGATTGACATTCTTCAAACCTATAATCTTTCCCAATCTAATTTGTATCCTGGTGTACAGTGCCCAATGTGTAAAAAGTACCCTATGGAATACTATTCGGCGAACTGGAATTGTTTAAATTGTCATCATAAATCTAAAACTGCACATCTTCAAGCGGTTGATGATTATTTTCTTATTATTAGTCCAACAATGACGAGAAAGCAGTTTGGTGAATTTTTGCTTTTAAGGTCTCCGTTAGTAGCAAAACATCAGCTGCGTGCCCTCAACCTCCCCTCCACCGGCAGCAAACGAACAACTCAATATTATCTCCCGCCCGGCTGCATACTTTCCCCGCTCAAGGAAAACGATATGAAAAAGGGGAAATTTACACATGAAACTTCTATTATGCCTGCTCTTGGCTCTGCAAATTCCGGCATCTTACAAACCACAGCATGCACAAGCCTTTCAACCTTCAAAAATCCTGATTCATCCACCCATTCCCAAAACAACATCGGTTTCCATTGTGGTTCTTGATCAGCCGCAATCTGAGCAGGAAATCAAACAACTAATCAAGCCCTACAAAAATGTAAAGCTGCGCCGTATTTTTCGTGAGGCACTCAACGGATTTTCCATCGAAGGCAGCCCCGAAAGCATAGAGCAGCTCTCCCAACAAAAACGGATCATGAACGTCTCGCCAGTTGTCCAATACCAGGCTGAAACCGAGGAAAGTGTCAAAATTATTGGCGGCCAAGAAGTACGAAAGTATTTTGATGAACAAAACGAGCGATTAACGGGAAAAGGGATTAAGGTTGGCGTCATCGATACAGGCGTCGATTATACGCACCCCGACCTCCAGCGAAATTATGCCGGCGGCCACGACCTCGTCGACAATGACCGCGACCCAATGGAAACGAAGGCCATTGGCAGAGCGACAATTCACGGAACCCATGTTGCCGGAATTATTGCGGCCAATGGAAAAATTAAAGGTGTTGCCCCCGAGGCAAAGATCGTCGCTTACCGCGCACTCGGCCCGGGCGGCGGTGGGACAACGGAGCAGGTGCTTGCGGCGATTGAACAGGCGATCAAGGACAAGGTCGATATCGTGAACCTTTCACTCGGGAACGATATCAACGGCCCCGACCTTCCGATCAGTCTTGCACTTAACCGGGCTGTTGATAAAGGAATCGTTGCCGTGGCGGCCTCCGGCAATTCCGGGCCGAATGTGTGGACGGTCGGTTCACCAGGGACCGCCTCAAAAGCCATCTCAGTCGGGGCCTCGACACCGACGATGAAAATCCCGAAGTTATTAATAGAAGGAAACCGGGATAAATTTCGGATTCAGCCGCTCGAGGGCTCGGCTGAATGGAATCTGGATCGTTCCGTAGAATTAGTCGATGGCGGCATCGGCCGGCCGCAGGATCTTCAAAACGTTCAAGGCAAAATTGCGCTGATCAAGAGAGGCACAATAACGTTCACCGAAAAGGCGGAAAATGCCCTTAAGGCCGGGGCAAGAGCTGTGTTAATCTACAATAATATGAGCGGGAGCTTCATGGGGAACCTGGAAACTCAGCTGACCCTCCCAGTCGGAGCACTCGCGAAGGGTGACGGAGTCTTTTTGAAAAAAGAATTAAGTAAACGAAGTGTGCTAGCTAGGCTTGAGGTTACGGAGGAAGTGGACCGGCTGGCGGATTTCAGCTCGCGGGGGCCGGTGACGGGAACGTGGGAGATTAAGCCGGACCTGCTCGCACCGGGGGTCGCGATCAATTCGACGATTCCGGGCGGATACTTGAGCCTGCAGGGGACGAGTATGGCGGCGCCGCATGTGGCCGGGGCCTGTGCGCTAATTAAGCAGGCGCATCCGGACTGGACGCCGGAGCAAATTAAGGCAGCTTTGATGAATACAGCTAAGCCATTAATGAAAGCGGCCGCCTTTTATCGCACCTACGAACAGGGGGCTGGACGGATTCAGGTGGCTGAGGCGGTTAAGGCGGAATCCCTCGTCACGCCAAGCTCGCTTCACTTTGGCAAATTTCACGAAGAGGATGTTCATAAGTCCATCCTTAAGATAGAGAACACAAGCAGACGCACCCTCCGTTATACGTTTGATATTCCGCACCATATCGACGGGCTTAGATGGCGCCTGCCGCTGGGGTTCACCTTAGAGCCGAAGCAATCCAAGGATGTTACGGTGGAGTTGACGGTGGACCCGGCTCTTTTCAAAGGAAAAGTTCAGGATGGATACTTGAGTCTGCAGGCGGGGGCGGCCAAGGTTCAAATTCCCTATCTCTATGTACTCGAGGAACCCAATTACCCGCGGGTGATGGGCTTTGATTTTGGGGAAGGAGATCATCCGGGGCAGTACAAATATGAAGTATATTTGCCTGGCGGTGCAGAGGAATTCGGGATTGCCCTGTTTAACCCGGAGGATTACCGGTTCATTGGTTTTCTCGATACGGGTACCAATCTAAAAAAAGGACAAATTGAAAAAGTACTCAAGGAAGAACAGCTGCCGCCGAAGGGAACTTACTTGGCCAAAGTATTTGCCAAAAAGGCAGGCAGGGAGGATTTCATGGAGGCGATGATCACGATCCCAAACTAGAAATATTTCCCGAAATTTCTGAAAACATTGTTCACAAAATAGACACAAAAAGGTCAAAAATTCTTCAATATTTACAATACAATGATAGTGGAAACGAAAATCCAAAAAAGGCAAAAATCATGGGAAATTGTTTGTGGTATATTTCACGTAAAGTCATTGACATTGACAAGTCGCTATTGTATGCTAACAAAGGGTGTAAAATGATAGGGTTTTCACATAATTGATACATTTTAGATGTATTAATTTACCTCTTACCCTCTTGACATTCTCTTGGAGTGAGGATCGATAGTATGCGTCAAAATAACCGCAACCCATTTCAAGCTATGGCTTTGATGTCCGCAATTGTCTCCCAGTTAGTTGGTTCCATTCTCATAGGTATATTTGCAGGAAGATGGCTGGATAGACATTGGGGTACCGAGCCCATTTTCTTAATAGTCGGATTGCTTCTAGGACTAGCAGCAGGAACGTATTCCATGCTGATTTCAATCCGCCATTTTTATTCAGGAGAAAAATAACGATGCCAGATTTTCGAAAGATGTACAACAGGCAAAAGAAATGGATTTTCTACTTGTTGTCCATTTATGTTCTTGGCTGGGGTTTCACCGAATACAAAACAGTGTTTCTTGGACTGATTCTAGGGACTGTGTTCAGTTTCCTGAATCTTTGGTTATTGGTGCGGAAGACTGAAAAGTTTGATAAAGCTGTTTCAGAAGGGAAGAAGGTGCGCTCCCTGGGGTCGCTGCAAAGGATGGCGACAGCCGGAATCGCGGGCGTAATTGCTCTTCGATACCCTGAGTATTTCCACATCGCTTTTGTAGTGGTAGGACTAATGACATCCTATATTGTCATTATGATAGATTATTTTTACCATGCGTTGCATGTACATAAATAATGGGAAGCGAGGTGAGTTTATATGCATCATGGAGCTCCTGAGTTTGAATTTATGGGTCTTTGGTTTAATGGTGCCAATATCCTGATGATTACGATTGCAAGTTTGGTTGTTTTTCTAATTGCCGTGCTTTCTACCCGCAGGCTTGCAATGAAACCAACAGGAATGCAGAACTTTTTAGAATGGGTGCTTGACTTTGTCAAGGGCATCATCAACAGCACAATGGATTGGAAGGAAGGCGGCAGATTCCACGTCCTAGGGCTGACAATTATCATGTATATTTTTGTTTCCAACATGTTAGGTTTGCCATTTTCAATCGTCATTGACGAGAAATTATGGTGGAAATCACCAACTGCAGATCCAGTCATAACCTTGACTTTAGCCTGTTTGGTGGTGGGGTTATCCCATTTCTACGGCGTCAAGTTAAAAGGCGCAAAGGGATATGGAGAAGGCTTCTTCCAGCCGATGAAATTCTTATTCCCGTTGAAAATCATTGAGGAATTTGCGAATACCTTAACACTTGGACTGCGTCTTTACGGGAACATTTACGCAGGTGAATTACTACTTTCACTTTTGGCAGCAGGATTAGCCCATCAAGGTATCGCCGGTATGATAGCAGCAATACCGCTGACACTTGTATGGCAAGGTTTCTCTGTTTTCGTTGGCAGTATCCAAGCTTACATCTTCACTATGTTAACAATGGTTTATCTGTCCCATAAAGTCAGTCATGACCATTAATATATTAAATAATAAAAACTTATTCATACAATTTTAAGGAGGAACAAAATAATGAATCTTATAGCAGCAGCAATTGCAATCGGTTTAGCAGCAGTAGGTGCAGGTATCGGTAACGGTCTAATCGTAGGACGTACAGTAGAAGGTATCGCTCGTCAGCCACACGCTCGTGGTTTATTACAAACAACTATGTTCATCGGGGTAGCGTTAGTTGAAGCCCTTCCGATCATCGGTGTTGTAATTGCGTTCATGGTATTGAACCGATAAAATGACAAAAACTCCAGATGGCGAAGCTAGTAAAAACTTCGCCATTCATTTATGTCTGTTATTTTAAAATGGTTGTTTTACTATCGCTTTAGCGACTCTTGAAAGGAGTGAACCCGGGGTGTTAACGAACAGTCTAGTATTGGGGGCTGCAGCGGAAGCTGGCCACCATGTAAATTACGGAGATATACTTTTCCAGCTTATTATGTTTATCGTTTTGTTAGCATTGCTTAAAAAGTTTGCTTGGGGTCCTTTAATGGGCATTATGAAGCAGCGTGAAGAGCATGTTGTTAGCGAAATCTCTGCGGCTGAATCAAGCCGTGCGGAAGCGAAAAAGCTTTTAGAAGAGCAAAGAAGTCTTTTAAAAGAAGCTCGTGTAGAAGCACAAACCTTAATGGAAAATGCGCGCAAGCAAGGCGACCTTCAACGTGAAGAAATCGTTGTTGCGGCCCGCTCTGAAGCAGAACGCATTAAAGAAGCTGCCAAGCTTGAAATCGACCAGCAAAAAGAGAAAGCTGTTGCCGCTATCCGCGAGCAGGTTGCTTCTCTATCTGTTTTAATTGCTTCTAAAGTAATTGAAAAAGAATTGACGGCACAAGATCAAGACCAGCTGATTAACGAATATCTTAAAGAGGCAGGAGAAGGGCGATGAGCAACTCTATGGTAGCAAAACGCTACGCGTCAGCTCTTTTTCAAATTGCAAAAGAACAGCAGATTTTAAGTAACGTAGAAGAAGAACTTCGCGTAGTACGGGAAGTCTTGGATTACAATGCTGATTTAAAGGCTGTTCTAAAATCTTCAAAGCTTACAAATGAAAACAAAAAGGAAATCATCCGCAATGCGTTTTCAACTGTAAATGCTTATGTTTTAAATACGTTAATGATTTTAATCGATCGCCACCGCGAAGATGAAATCATTGAAGTAGTAAACCAATTTATCGAGCTTGCAAATGAGGAAATGGGCATTGCAGAAGCAAAAGTCTACAGCATTCGTCCGCTGACAGATGTTGAAAGAGAAGCTGTTTCCACAACCTTTGCGGCTAAAATTGGCAAGAAATCATTAAGAATTGAAAATATCGTAGATTCCGATTTGCTCGGCGGCATCAAGCTCCGCATCGGAAATCGTATATATGACGGCAGCTTGCGCGGCAAGTTGAACCGTTTAGAACGTAAATTGTTAAGCTAAGATTCGTAGATAGGGGTGAAACTCATGAGCATCAAAGCTGAAGAAATCAGTGCCCTGATAAAGAAGCAGATTGAAAACTATCAGGCAGAAATTCAAGTTACTGATGTCGGTACAGTTATCTCCGTAGGTGACGGTATCGCTCGTGTTCATGGCCTCGACAATGTCATGGCTGGTGAACTTGTTGAATTTGCAAACGGCGTTATGGGTATGGCACAAAACCTTGAAGAAAATAACGTCGGTATCATTATCCTTGGACCTTTCACTGAAATCCGTGAGGGTGACGAGGTTCGCCGTACAGGACGCATCATGGAGGTTCCAGTTGGTGAGGAACTAATCGGACGCGTGGTAAACTCTCTTGGACAACCAATCGATGGGATGGGTCCAATCAATACAACAAAAACACGCCCAATTGAGCAAGTTGCTTCAGGCGTTATGGCTCGTAAATCCGTTCATGAGCCGTTGCAAACTGGTATTAAAGCGATTGACGCGCTTGTACCTATCGGCCGCGGTCAGCGTGAGTTAATTATCGGAGACCGTCAAACAGGTAAAACATCTGTTGCGATCGATACAATCTTGAACCAAAAAAGCGAAAACATGATTTGTATCTATGTTGCTATCGGACAAAAAGAATCAACTGTACGTAACGCAGTTGAAACTCTTCGTAAGAATGGCGCATTAGATTACACAATCGTTGTTTCAGCTTCTGCATCACAACCAGCTCCAATGCTATTCTTAGCTCCATATACGGGTGTATCAATGGCAGAAGAGTTCATGTACAACGGAAAGCACGTTTTAATCGTATATGATGATTTATCTAAGCAAGCGGCTGCATACCGTGAGCTTTCCCTATTACTTCGCCGTCCTCCAGGTCGTGAAGCATATCCAGGGGATGTTTTCTACTTGCACTCCCGCTTACTAGAGCGTGCTGCGAAATTGAACGACACACTAGGTGCCGGTTCAATCACAGCATTACCGTTCATTGAAACACAAGCAGGTGACGTTTCTGCTTATATTCCAACAAACGTTATCTCCATCACAGATGGGCAAATCTTCTTGCAGTCTGACTTATTCTTCTCTGGTGTACGTCCAGCGATCAATGCCGGTCTTTCTGTATCCCGTGTAGGTGGATCCGCACAAATCAAGGCGATGAAAAAGGTTGCAGGTACACTGCGTCTTGACCTTGCATCATACCGTGAACTTGAAGCGTTCGCTCAGTTCGGTTCTGACCTTGATAAAGCAACACAAGCAAAACTTGCTCGTGGTGCCCGTACGGTTGAAGTATTGAAACAAGACCTTAACAAGCCGCTTTCTGTTGAAAAGCAAGTAGCGATTCTATATGCATTAACACGCGGATTCTTAGATGATATTCCTTTAGTAGATATTCGTCGCTTTGAATCTGAATTATTAAACTGGTTAGACCACAACCGCAAAGAGGTGTTAGACCATATTACAAAGACGAAGGATCTTCCTTCTGATGACGATATGGCTTCTGCGATCAACGACTTCAAAAAGACGTTTGCAGTTTCCGAATAAGTATAGGGTCTGACATAAGTTTCGGCACCAGCACCTTATTCAAGAGGTGCTGATGCTAAACATTCTTTGAATGAGGGTGGTGAGAACCTATGGCATCATTACGCGATATAAAAAACAGTATTAATTCTACGAAAAAGATGAGTCAGATCACCAAAGCGATGGAGATGACGTCAGCTGCGAAATGGAACCGCGGCGTTATGAATGCAAAGTCATTCGTACCGTACATGGAAAAAATCCAGGAAGTAACGGCGGCAATTGCTTCGGGTGCACAAGGTGTGGCTCACCCAATGCTTGAAACCCGTGAAGTAAAGAAAACGGGTTATATTGTTATGACATCCGACCGTGGTCTTGCTGGTGCGTTTAACAGCAACGTCATCCGTCGTGTCTATCAAACCATTCAAGAACGTCATAAATCGAATGATGAGTTTGCGATTATTGCAGTCGGACGTGTGGCACGTGACTTTTTCTTGAAGCGCGGTATTAATGTGGCTCTCGAGATTACCGGGGTTTCCGATCAGCCGAACTTCAACGACATTAAAGAAATTGCTTCCAGTACGGTTGGCATGTTCGCAGACGGCACGTTTGATGAACTATATATGTACTACAGCCATTATATCAGTGCGATATCTCAAGAAGTAACAGAGAAGAAGCTTCTTCCGCTTTCTGATATCACTTCTTCAAAAGAGCTTGCTTCTTATGAATTTGAACCGTCTCCAGAAGAAATTCTGGAAGTTCTCCTGCCGCAATATGCAGAAAGCTTAATTTACGGTGCTCTTTTAGACAGTAAAGCAAGTGAGCATGCTGCCCGGATGACAGCGATGAAGAACGCAACTGATAATGCGAAAGAAATGATCAAGAACTACTCACTTATTTACAACCGTGCCCGTCAGGCAGCGATCACGCAGGAAATTGCCGAAATCGTTGGCGGTGCGGCTGCATTAGAATAGTCTTCTTAATGTGGGTTGGCGTGAGGCCAGCCTTGCAGTATAAATAAATTTTTCGTGAGGGATTGATTGCCAGAATCCCTCACGGATTTGTTCAAAGAGTAAGATAGGAGGGAAAACGATGAACATTGGACGCGTTGTTCAGATTATGGGTCCGGTTGTTGACGTTAAATTTGAAAACGGCAAACTACCTGAGATCTATAACGCTTTAAGAATTAATTCCAAAGCGCGTAATGAATCAGAAGTTGATATCAACTTAACCCTTGAAGTAGCCCTTCATTTAGGTGATGATACAGTTCGTACGATTGCGATGGCTTCTACTGACGGTTTAACTCGTGGTTTGGAAGTACAGGATAGTGGTGCACCGATTTCTGTACCGGTTGGGGATCCAACTCTTGGCCGTGTATTTAACGTATTAGGTGATGTTATTGACTTGAAGGAAGAGATTCCTGCAAGTGAGCGCCGTGATTCGATTCACCGCGAAGCGCCAACATTTGAAAACCTTTCTACTGAAGTAGAAATCCTTGAAACTGGTATTAAGGTAGTAGACTTGCTTGCACCATATATTAAGGGTGGTAAGATCGGTCTATTCGGTGGTGCCGGTGTAGGTAAAACCGTATTAATCCAGGAATTAATCAACAACATCGCACAAGAGCACGGCGGTATTTCCGTATTCGCCGGCGTTGGTGAGCGTACACGTGAAGGTAATGACCTTTACCACGAAATGACGGATTCAGGTGTTATCAAGAAAACTGCGATGGTATTCGGACAAATGAACGAGCCGCCAGGAGCACGTATGCGTGTTGCCTTGACTGGTTTGACTATGGCTGAATATTTCCGTGATGAGCAAGGACAGGACGTTCTTTTCTTCATGGATAACATCTTCCGTTTCACGCAAGCAGGTTCTGAGGTATCCGCGTTACTTGGCCGTATGCCATCTGCGGTAGGTTACCAGCCGACTCTTGCTACTGAAATGGGTAAATTACAAGAGCGTATCACATCTACTAACGTAGGTTCTGTTACATCGATCCAAGCGATCTACGTACCAGCCGATGACTATACTGACCCGGCTCCGGCTACTACTTTCGCTCACTTAGATGCAACTACTAACCTTGAACGTAAGCTTTCTGAGATGGGTATTTACCCAGCGGTAGATCCTCTTGCATCGACTTCTCGTGCATTGTCACCTGAAATCGTTGGCGAAGAGCACTACACTGTAGCTCGTAAATTGCAGCAAACATTACAACGTTACCGTGAATTACAGGATATCATCGCGATCCTTGGTATGGACGAACTTTCTGATGATGATAAGTTAGTCGTACTTCGTGCGCGCCGCTTGCAGTTCTTCCTATCACAAAACTTCCACGTTGCTGAACAGTTCACTGGCCAGCCTGGATCTTATGTACCTGTTAAGGAAACGGTTAAAGGATTCAAAGATATCCTTGATGGTAAGTATGACCACCTTCCAGAAGATGCGTTCCGCTTAGTCGGCCGTATTGAAGAAGTGGTTGAGGCCGCAAAACGCATGGGTGTAGAAGTCTAAAGTGCGCCAGGAGGGTAAAAAATGAAGACGATTAAAGTCAATGTTGTTACTCCCGATGGCCCGGTGTATGACTCAGAAGTGGAAATGGTGATTGCAAAGGGTATTGCTGGTGAATTAGGTATTTTGCCTGACCACATTCCTTTGGTTGCTCCGCTTGAGATTAGCGCGGTTCGCCTTTTGAAGGATGGGAAAGAAGATTTGGTTGCGGTTAGCGGTGGATTTTTAGAAGTCCGTCCTGAACAAGTGACGATTTTAGCCCAATCTGCTGAAAAAGGTTCAGAAATTGATGTTGCACGTGCGCTAAAAGCCAAAGAACGTGCCGAGCAGCGTCTTCAAGAACATCGCCAGGATCATATCGATTTCAAACGTGCTGAGCTTGCCCTGCAACGTGCCGTCAATCGCCTCGCCGTATCGGATAAGAAATAATTTGAATATAAAGGACCTCTCCAGTTTTTGGAGGGGTTTTTTGCATTTATTGGATTTTTTTGTGGACAAGCCTCACCAAATGTCGACATTTTTTGAAAAAATTTAATTTACAAAAGCCCAGTTTTACTGCTAAGATAATAATGAGTTCAAAAATTGAATTAATTCATAATGTGAACATTTGGGAGGCACCACATGGAAAATCAATTTAAAGTACGTGAAGCGGTTATTTTAGCGGCAGGAAAAAGTGTGGATTTTGAAGAGCCGGTTAGCCTGCTTGAACTGGATAATAGTAATTTATTAACTAGACACCTTAATCTATTAAAGCAAAAAGGAATTGAAAAAATTGTCATCGTAACTGGCTATAAGAAGGAAGCATTTGATTTCTTGAAGAATGTTGAAGGGGTTTATGTAGCTGAAAATGACAAGTACAAGTGGACGGGTTCGATGGCATCGCTTGCCTGTGCAGCAGAATACATAACAGGCGATTTCCTGTTGGTAGAGCATGATATCTACACAGAGGAAGAGACTTTTGATCAATTACTCCAAAATAGCCAAAGGTCCTGCATTTTGCTTGCAAATGAAAGCGGATCCGGGGCAGAGGCTTTTGTGGAGTTAAAGAAGGGCTATTTATATAAAATTTCAAAGGATATCGCGCAATTTAATAAAATTGATGGCGAAATGGTCGGCATCAGCAAGCTTTCCTTTGAGGTTTTTTCCAAAATGACAGAGGAATATAAAGAGAATAAAAACCCTTATTTAAACTATGAATACTTACTTTTGGATGTTGCAAGAGAGTATAATGTCGGTTTTGTTAAAATGAATGACTTAATCTGGACAGATATCGATACAAATGAAGATTATATCAATGCCAGAAATGTTGTGCTGCCAAAATTAAAACGCAGGGAAGCTCAATTTAAAAAAGAGCAAATTCATGAACTGGTCACAAAAGCGTTAAATGTAAGCGAAGCTGAGATTGAGAGCATTGTTCCTTTTGGCGGAATGACAAATAAAAACTTCAAGATTACCTTAACGAATCAAAAGGACTATGTATTGCGGATTCCAGGTGTTGGAACGGAAGCCATGATTAATAGATTCGCAGAAAAAATCAATTCCAATCTTGTCAGTGAAATCGGGCTCGACTCGCCATTAATTTATTTTAATGCCGAAACGGGTGTGAAGATATCGGAGATTATTCCAAATGCCGAAACGTTAAACGGGAAAATGTGTAAGCGAGAAGACATCATGGAGCTGACGACGGACCGACTTCGCACGCTGCATCAGTCGAACATCCCTATAGAAAATACGTGGGATGTATTTAAGGAAATGGATAAATATGAAAAATTAGTCATCGAAGCAGAAGGCCAATTTTATGAAGGCTATGAGGAAGTACGCAATCAGGTGAAGGAAATCGAGAAGATTTATAAAGCGATGAATATTCAGTTTGTTCCTTGCCATGTTGACCCTGTTGCCGAAAACATGGTGAAAAGCGGCGAAAGACTATATCTAATTGACTGGGAATACAGCGGCTTGAGTGATCCAATGTGGGACATCGCGGCACATTCGATGGAAAGTGTGTTTTCTCCGGAAGACGAGGAATTGTTCTTATCCCATTACTTTAAGGGAGAAGAAGTTACGGATGAGATCCAAACAAGAATCTTAATGAACAAGATCTTCCAGGATTTCTTATGGAGCACCTGGACGGTCATAAAGGAAGCAGCAGGTGATGATTTCGGTTCATACGGAATTCATCGGTTCGATCGTGCGAAAGAAAATATTAAGAAGGTTCTAGGGGAGGGGAAAGTGCTTGAATACAAAAACTAAAGGAACTTTAGCAGCCGTCATTTCGGCCATGACCTGGGCGTTAGATACGGTTTTTATTGGAGTAATCCTAGCACATACTTTATTTGTGTCAACGGACCAAATCATCTTTTTAGCACCGCTGATCAGTACCTATTTCCATGATGCCTTTTCAGCCGTTTGGGTAATGATTTATATGGCATTTAAAGGCGAACTAAAGAACGCGTTCGCGAAAATGAAGACTCGCAGCGGCCGATATGTCATGCTGGCAGCGTTAATGGGCGGGCCGATCGGTATGACTTGTTACGTGTTAGCAGTAAAATATATCGGGGCTTCGTACACGGCTTCGATTTCTGCCGTCTATCCGGCTGTTGGCGCCTTCTTTGCCTTCTTATGGTTAAAGGATAAACTTTCAATCAGAAACTGGATTGGCCTTTTTGTGAGTATCCTCTTTATCTTTATTTTAGGTTACTCAAGCGGCGGGCTTGGTCCTAACGCTACATTAGGGTTCATCTTTGCTTTAGGATCCGTTTTTGGCTGGGGGATGGAATGTGTCATCTGCGCTTATGGCATGAAGGATGAAGAAGTAACACCAGAGCATGCCCTGCAGATTCGACAAGTCACGTCTGCCTTGGTATTCGGATTGATTATCATTCCAATCTTTGGCGGATATGCGGTAGTCGGTGACATTATCATGTCAAAAGAAATGATCTATATTGCATTAGTCGGTTTATGTGGCGCGGTTTCTTACTTAGGCTACTACAAAGCGATTAACGAAATTGGGCCGACGAGAGCGATGGCCATCAATATTACTTATGTGTCTTGGACGATTTTCTTCGGGTTTATCTTCTTTGGAAGCCCGGTTACTGCAAAACTGCTCATTTGCAGTGTCATGATTATTGTAGGTTCGATTATTACAGTCGCAAATCCAGACGAACTTAACTTCAAAAAATTCTTCAAAAAGGCAGCAGCTTAATTTGCTGCCTTTTTGGCTGATGGAGAGAGGGGAATACATAATGGGGAAATTAGATGGAAAAGTAGCGATTATTACGGGTGGAGCAGGCGGCATCGGAATTGAAACGGCCGGGTTATTTTTAAAAGAAGGGGCGAAGGTCGTTTTAATTGGGCAAACCGAAGAAAAACTGTTCAAGGCCAAAGAAAAACTTGAGATTTTCGGTGAAGTGCTTGTTGTACAGGCGGATGTTTCTGAGGAAGCGGACACTGTGAATTATGTCAAAACGACTATGGACCATTTTGGAAAAATCGATATTTTCTTTAACAATGCCGGTATTGAGGGGCCGATTTGTAAGCTAGTAGATGTATCGGTAGAGGATTTTAACAAGGTGATGAATGTCAATGTCCGTGGTGTGTTTTTAGGCTTGAAGCATGTATTGCCGATCATGATGGAACAACGAAGCGGCAGCATTATTAATACGGCGTCAGATGCCAGCTGGATGGGGTATACGGACTTAGGGCCGTATGTAGCGGCCAAGCATGCTGTCGTCGGGCTGACAAAAACGGCGGCCAATGAAGCGGCACATGCCAATGTAAGGGTCAATTCGATTCACCCGACAAGTGTGAATACGAGAATGATGCGGTCGATTGAAGAGGCGATGAATCCAGGTGAATCAGAAAAGGCAAGGGAAATGTTTGCTGGCCTGATTCCATTCGGCCGGTACGCGGAGCCGATTGATGTTGCGAACCTGGTATTATTCCTTGCTTCCGATGATAGTTCCTTTATTAGCGGCAGCCAGCATCGGATTGATGGCGGGATGTCGGCGAATTCAAATTAATAGTAAAACTAACTTAGCCAGTCTTTTGACTGGCTTTTTTTTAGGCTTTGTTAAAGGCGATTGTTGATTTAATAACACTGTTGATTGGA